>NZ_JBAZQA010000004.1:0-174045 GCF_041645475.1 Methanoregula sp.
ATCCGTGAATTCTCAAAGCAAACGGTTTATCGTGAATCTGGAGGACGAAACTCTGGACATCCTCAACATCATGGGTCCCGCTTTTAGAAATTATTATTTCGTTAGGGAGTCCTGCGAAATGTAGGATCACGATCTGTATCGGAATTTACCTGGTCATCCGGGAGATCATCCTCCGTGTCAGAACCGAAGAGAAACTCATGGCCGGGCAGCTCGGGCTTGAGCGCCGCGTAGATGATCGGACTGCAGATCTCAGAGCATCCAACCGGGAACTGACTGCATCAGAGGAGGCACTCCTTCAGGCAAATAAGAAACTCGCAATGCTCAGCAGCATTACCCGGCACGATATCCTCAACCAGCTCACAGGTTTAAGGACATATATTGAACTCTCAAAAGGAGTGGTGACCGACCCGGTATTACTTGGATACATTCAGAAGGAAGAACAGGCTGCAGAAGCTATCCAGTGGCAGATCGAATTTACCAGGAACTACCAGGATATCGGAGGACAGGCGCCGAGATGGCAGTCCCTGCCGGACACGATTCATACGGCAATCAGTCAACTCAAACCCTCCGGAATAACGATCAATGTAGCCGTTGATTGTGTGGAGGTTTTTGCAGATCCCCTCCTGGAGAAGGTCTTTTACAACCTGATGGAGAACTCTCTTCGTCATGGAGAACACGTGACCTGCATGGATTATGCCTTTGCGAAAACTGCAAGCGGGCTCAACCTGACGTATACCGACGATGGTGTTGGGGTAGGTGCAGAGGATAAGAAAAAACTTTTCCAGAAAGGGTTTGGCAGGCATACCGGTCTTGGCCTCTTCCTTTCCAGGGAGATCCTTGCGATCACCGGTATCACCATCCGCGAGACCGGAGAGCCGGGCACAGGAGCCCGGTTCGAGATAGCGGTGCCAAAAGAGGCGTACCGGCATCTTCCAAAACACTAATCGTATCCCGAATAACGGAACTGGTTCAGATGAATTGGCCGGAGTGGGATCGCATCGGATCCCGATGTCGGGCATTAAAAACGGAAAATATATCTTCTTTTGTAGATTTACATAAAGATATAATTAAAAACATATATTGCGCGGGGTTGTTACTACTAGGGAGGGACGGATGAGAGAAAAGAGGCAGAACGTTACAATTGGCAGAGCAAAAAAATTTGCAGAGCGGCAGGGGTACCGCTGGGTTTCCAACCCGGATGCAGACATGCCATTCGATGCACTGGTGTACCGGGGCAATGATATGATCGTTGTCCGGATCCGGGCGAGCTGCAATGCCCCGGGCGATTATAATTTCTCCGGCGGATTTTTCAAGGAAGAGTTCCGGATCTTCAACGCGCTGCCGTTTCCGCCATACCTGCCCCG
The DNA here is from genome assembly GCF_041645475.1 of Methanoregula sp. Taxonomy (GTDB): domain Archaea; phylum Halobacteriota; class Methanomicrobia; order Methanomicrobiales; family Methanospirillaceae; genus Methanoregula. Next base: position 1,365 of record NZ_JBAZQA010000004.1, read on the forward strand.
CGAGGTCTGGGTGGGGTTCACCGTGAGCCGGAACTTTTGTCGTTTCCGGATCTTCAATAACAAGTTCCTGGAAATTGCTATGACCGATCGGGTAAAGCCGTTCTTTGAGATGCCGGAGGGCGTCAGCTCTCCAGCATGGATCCCCTCATTCCCGGGAGACGGGGGGAATGTAAGACCTTCCAGGACCCCGTCTGGCAATTCGGGGGTCCACTTCAGTCAGTGAGCACGGTTTTTTGGTTTTCGTATACAATGGAACGGGAGTAAGATCATGCGGGGACGAACACAGGCAGACCTGAAAAGTGAAGGAAAAAAGCTGGCAAAACATATGGGGTACCACTGGGCAGAGAATACCGATCCTTCCGTGAAATTCGACGGCCTGATGTACCGGGCGAACAGGATGGTTGCGGTGATGCTCATGAAATGCCGGTACGGGCTTGATGATGACTGCATTATTGAAGATAAATTCCCGGAAGAGGTTGTCGCTCTCCGTATCCTCCCGCTCCCGCCGTACGTTCTCCGCGAGCTCTGGGTCCGGACCCAGAACGAGCGGGCCTTTAGGAGGTTCAGCATAGTTACGGACACGACCGCTGAGATCGAAGAGAATACTGCCGAGAACTACCGGAACACTCATTTCCGGGAAAAGTACTGGAAGAAGGCCCCGTACCGGATCGAGATCCCTCTCCGTAAGGATGACCAGAAAAAAGGCTGAAGTCAAAAAACCCTGAAAAACTGTCCGTTTGCCAAAAGGACGATCCTCACTTCCGGCTGGAGTGGAAATGTTGTCCACGCCCATGGAAAATATCGCAATTTGGGGTTGTTTTTAAAATTAAGACAAAATTAACCCCACTTCAACCTGCAAAATAGCGGTCCTGCAGCAGCCCCTTTTTCTGAGGGGGAGGGTAGCACGGTCAGGATGAACCGGGGGCCTGTTTCCAGATCACGACGGGAAACCCGATTCCACCACCGCGATCTCCTCCGGAGTCAGCCCGTACAGCTCATAGACCAGCGCATCGATCCGGACCTCCGTTGCATCGAGGTCCTGCTGCACGAACCGGCGCTCCTGATCGGTCTTCGCCTGCGGGAGATAATGGTTGAGTTCAAGGATGTGCGTAACCAGCGATACCATCCTGTTGTGCCGGGTCCTGTCCGCGAGCTTCTCGAAGTCAGTGACGTAAACAGGGAATCTCCCGACAGCGGCCGGGCTGATATGATAGCCCCGTTCCGTAAGCGGACAGGTGCGGGTGAGAACAAACCTTGCGAGCGCTGAGTTCAGGATCCCGAGAAGGAACGGATCATTCCGGGGAATCGCAAGGAGTGTATCCGTGATCGCATAGGTACCATCCCCATCATAACAGAATGAAGGGCGGTTCTGGTACGGCGGGAAGATAATTTTTGGTCGGATCTCTTCTGATTCCGGATTGAGAATGGAAATACCTGAAGCGGGATCCGTATTCTCCCAAATGCCATCACGCGGGGATGTATTGCCGCGATCGCTCAGCACATGTTCAAGGTAGGTAACGAGTGCCCAGCACTTCCGGAGAGAGCGGGGATCGCGGATGAGCAGAACAAACTTTTCCGGCCGAGCCGGCACGTATCGACGGATATCGGCCGGGCGCAAAAGCGGGATGAAAAAATGCCGGCACCACCCCGCGTTCTTCGAAAGCCGGGTCTTTGTTGCACGATCCAGTACGAAGGGGTTGTTTCTGATCCGATGTATGCCGGCCTCGATATCTTCCAGGATGTAATGATCGAGCGGCGTTCCCATCCTCTGAATTTTCTCAAGAATATCGGCAGTTCGTGTATCCTCGAGAATCCATCCCCCGTCACCCAGAAGGCGCTGGTCAAGCGTGAAATTCCGGATACCGGCCGGGTCCGGTGCTACAACAAACGGCCGGTCGGGGGGCTGATTCCGGAGCGAGAGGGCATACACCGGCACCTCGCCATCCGGCAGGTGCCGGGTTCTGCCGGTGGAGGCGATCGATTCGATCTGGCGGGAGAGGAGGAGGCGCCGGAGCGGCCGGGCGTTCTGGGATCGCAGGAACGTACCGGGTACAAGAACCGTAATCTTCCCGCCGGGCTTCAGGAGCGAAAGCGCCCGTTCAATGAAATAGCCGAACAGTCCGGCGGAAACGGCATAGGCATCGTAATGCGTCTGGAAATATTCCTCACGGGCCGGAACCGCAAACGGCCGGTAGGGAGGGGGTGCACCGATCACCGCATCGAAACCGCCCTCTGCAAGAATTTCGGGAAACGTTTCCTGCCAGCTGAGCGGGTTGACTTTCCGGCGCTCATCCACATTGAAGGGGAAGACGGGTTTTCCGGAGAAATAATCCGGCGCAATAAGGGCGTTGCCGCACCGCACGGTCTTTGTCAGGCACGTACAGACATCGCGGATTATCCCCGGTGTTATTGCAGAGCCGGCACACCGGCTCTCGTCAAGGAACGCAAACAACAGGACCAGCCGGGCTGCACTCACGGATTCGGGATCAATGTCGGTACCAAAAACGGAACTGCCTGAAAGGTCCTGCAGGATCGCCAGAATTTCTTCCGGGCGATCGAGAGACCGGGTGTTTTTGCGGACAAGGAACCGGTATGTCGCAAGCAGGAAGAGCCCCGAGCCACAGGCCATATCAAGAATCCGGCAGGGAGGCTCCCCGCCCATGGCGGATCTGCCGGATGATCCGGCAGCCGCGTTGCTCACCACGTGCTCTACAATTTTCTGTGGAGGAACATCCACCGAGCCGGTATAGAGCAGGGCGGATTTGCCGATACGGTTCACGCGACAGCCTTCCCCAAGCTGCATTCTTATTCCAAGGAAGGGTTCGAGAACGGCTGCGAATTCTTCTGGAGACAGGCGGGCAACGGGAGCGGGTATATCCGCCGAATCCATCCTGCCGATGATCCCGCGAAGGGTATCATCGGAAAGGGAGGGAAACCGGCGGGTGCCTTCCGGCCCGCGTTCAAAGAACGCTTCCGGTACGAGCCCGGCATCCGAGCAGGCCCGGGCCATACGCTTTGCAATCCCGTCACACCCTGCAAGGGTAGCGAGCGTGCCCGGTTCAACAAACCCGCATTCCTGGCCGGTTTTAAGAAAGAGGATCTGGAAGAGGGAAGAGACCGTGAGATAATTCAGGTCCGGATCAGTAACCGTGTGATGGTCCTGCACGAGCCGGCGGGCAAGAAGATCGCGGCCGGACTCCATAACGGAGAGAAGAGCCGCAGGCTGGTCGGACGGAGACGCTGAGGCGCTAGTATCGGATCCCGGCAGTCTCGGCATTGAGATAATAATTACACCCTGTACCGATATCTTTGTCGCGTTGTTGCAACCAATCAGGAATTGAGTAAATATGCCATACTGGAGAAAAAATACACGTTTCGAAATTACTGATGCACAGCCAGCATCCGCAGCCGGTCTTTCGTTGTATCCACAGCACCGGTTCAAATATAAAGGTTAAATAGATTTTATGACAACAGGAAAACACCATAACGATTATCAAACGTGATACCCATGGACGACAATCTCGCAAAAATTCAGAGACGGGCAGACGCCCTCCTTCACCAGAGCCCCTACCCGACAGCGCTCTGGGATACCAACCTCAAGATGGTGGACACGAACGATGCATTCCTCCGGTTGACCGGCTACCGCCGGGACGATCTCATGAGGATGACTCCAAAGGACTTCAAAGTGGTCGCATCCTCCGGCGAAGGTTTTGCCGAAGCAACAAAACACAGGCGCATTGCCTCGGGAGAGGCAACCTTCGATTTCTCCACGGGCAGGAAGATGGTGGTCCGCCATACCGTTCCCCTCTACGATCAGAACGGGGCACTGGAGAATGTCCTCACCATCTACCAGGACGTGACGGAAGAGCGCAGACATCTCGAAGAGATCAGGGCAGAACATGAACGTTCGGCCAAGATCATGGCGTATATGGAACGCGAAGTGGACCAGCTCTCCGTTGTGTACGGAAAGGCTGCGGGAGGGGACCTGACCGCACGGTACGATCTCAGCCCCTCGGACGATGACACCCAGGCAGTCCATCTCATCATCAGAAAACTCCAGGAAGCCGTGAGGGGGATCATCACCAACCTCCAGAAGAACATCGGAGACGTCAACCGGAAGATGGAGAACTTAACCTCCACGGCCCAGAATGCCACCCAGAGTGTTGAAGATGCATCCAAAGGCGTCCAGCAGATAGCCGTGAACACGTCCAAAGTCAGCGACAACACGACAAAGATCGCAGATGGCATCGAGCAGATAACCAAAGCCATGCAGGACATGAGTGCCGCGGTGGAAGAGATCACGTCCAGCATGGAGTCGGTGTCCGTGCTCTCAAAGGAGACTGACGACCTCTCCATAAAGGGCGCCGAACTTGCAAAGAACGCGGAGAGGAGCATGGTGGAGATCGCCAGCACATCGGAGAAGGTCTTTGTCATTGTGCAGGACGTTGAGAAGCAGATGGGGGAGATCACGAAAATTGTCGGGATTATCCGGGACCTCGCCAACCAGACCAACCTCCTTGCCCTGAACGCGGCAATAGAAGCCGCCCGGGCCGGGGATGCCGGCCGGGGTTTTGCCGTTGTGGCAACGGAAGTGAAGTCGCTTGCACAGGAGTCGCGGAACTCCGCGGAGAAGATCGAGGATATGATAGCCGCCCTGCAGAAGAGCACGCAGAACGCTGCAACGGCCATGGGCAAGAGCAGGGAAGTTGTCGCAAAAGGCGAGAAGATGGTCTCCGAGACGGTCATATCGTTCCAGAACATTGCAAAGGCTGTCGACAAGGTGGCCAAGAGCGCCTCGGAAGTTGCTGCAGCAACGGAAGAGCAGGCCGCAACAACGGAGGAAGTGACGGCAAACATCACCGAGCTGGCAGGTTTCGTTGACAAGACGGCACAGGAAGCTTCCGATGCTGCTGCGGCAACGGAAGAGTCCTCGGCCGCACTGGACGAGATCACCCGCATGGTCCAGACCGTTTCCTCGATAGCCGTGGAAGTCACCGATACCAACAGGAAATTCAAGGTCGCCTGAACGGGAGGAGAGAGAATGGCAACAAAAAACGGGCAGAGTTCTGAAGAGGCTGGTGCCGCACCGGCCAAGGCCGGTGGGATCAAGAGGGCCGAAAGCATCCAGGTCGTGGTCTTCACCCTGGGAGACGAGCTGTTTGCCATCGACCTGTTCGATGTCAAAGAGGTTGTTGAGTTCACCACCATCACAAAACTCCCGAACGTGCCTCCGTACATCCGGGGCATTATCGACCTTCGCGGGGAGATCACCTCCATTATTGACCTCAAATACCGGCTGAATATTGCAGCGGAAAGCCAGGAGCTGCCGGACACCTCAAGGATCATTGTTCTCGACAGCAACATCACCCGCGCAAAGACCGGCATCCTTGTGGACGATGTCACCTCGGTATCCACGTTCGAGGGATCGCAGGTGGATTATACATCAGCATCCGTGAGCAACGAGGATACCAGTATCATCGGCATCATCAAGCGGAAAGTCAAGAAACAGGAGAAGGAAAAGAACGAGCTGATCATCTGGATCGATATCCGACGGCTCCTTGGCGATTTCGATACGTGAGTGACGGCAGGAACCGGTGCAGGGATCTCATGGACGGATTTCCATTGGTGTACGGACGGGGTGATCCGGTCATCCTTTATTCCGATTTCAGCGTACCGGATCTCGCGGACAAAAAAAGGCAGGGCGGTATTTTTCCCCACACCGCACCAGAAGGTCTTCTCTCCCATCCCGTCCGGGATTTCCTCGCTATAGTCTTTGCAGCCAATGAGAGAGTCCGCCCTCTGCGCTGCAGGGATAACCGGAGAAAATTTACCGTTTTTTCATGCCGGACTGCCGGATCGCTTTGTCCCTCTTGAAAACTGCTTTGCGAATTCATAAGCCGGCGTATATTCCATACGGGCCGGAGGCATGTTCCGGTTCAATACCGCTCATTTGCCGGAGATTCTCCACAGTTAAAAAAAAGGTGATTTTTCCGGAACCCGTTCCGGAACACCATAACTCCCGGGTTAGATCCCAATCCCCGGTTCGCTGCTCTCGCCCGTGGGTTCCTTCCCGGCAACCGCGAGCATCAGGATGATACCGATGATCTCCAGCGCCATGCAGAAGAGAAACGTGGCATCAAACGCACCGGCAAGATCTGCTGCTGACAGCGCATGAGCCGATGAGACTTTGGCAAGTTTTGGCCCTGCTGCAACCGTTGCAACGAGCATGACCGTTGCGACCCCGAGCGAGGAGCCGAGATTTGTCATAACCTTGACAAGACCGCTCGTAGATCCCCGGTCTTTCACCGGGCACTCTCCCATCACCGCACTGTTCAGCGGTGAGAAGGCAATCCCCGTTCCGGCGCCAAGGAGGAAGAGGTAGACAGCGATGTGACCCACGCTGGTATGTCCAGAGATAGTTGAGAGGAAAAACAGGGCAACAGTACAGAGCGCAAAACCGGTGATGATCGGTTTTTTCGTGCCAATCACATCCGAGATCTTGCCGGCAAGCGGGGCCGTCAGGATCATGCCGATGGGCAGCGCCAGCAGGATCGTCCCGGCATCATCTGCCGGGATCTTTTTCACCATCTCCAGGTAGAACGGCATGATGACCATAACACCGGCCATTGCCATCTGGATCAGCATCACGTTGATGTTCTGGAGCGAATACCCCCGGTTCGCAAAGAGGGAGAGGTTGATGAGCGGCTCGTTCGCCCGCCGTTCGAACAGGAAGAACAGGATCCAGAACACTCCCGATACCACCAGGGCCACAGCTCCGAGGAACGGCGCCGCCCCTTCGAGGGTGGTCAGGCCGAAGATAAGGGTTCCGAGAGCAACAAAGACGAGCACGGTCCCTGTATTATCCATCCGGGCTTTCGGAGTAACAGGGTCCAGCCGGGGCAGGATGTGCATACCGAGGATGATGGCGACAACCCCGACCGGCAGGTTCACGAGGAAAATGTACTGCCAGGAGAAGGCGCTCGTGAGGAATCCGCCGACAACCGGGCCAAGGGCAGCCCCGAGCATCGTGAACATGGCAACGATCCCGAGCGCCTGGCCGCGAAGCGAGGCCGAGAGATAGGAGGTGACCATGACCGCACCGAGCGCCGAGATAACGGCCCCGCCGACCGCCTGGAGCATCCGGGAGAGGATCAGGATATCCAGCGTTGGGGAGAGACCGCAGAGTGCCGAGCCGAGCGTGAAGAGGGCAAACCCGCCAAGGAAGATGTTCCGGTAGCCTTTCATATCCCCGAGCCGGGATGCCGCAAGGAGCAGGCTGACGAGGATGATCAGGTACGCGTTGAGCACCCAGGAGACGGCGACGGTTGATACGTCAAACGACTTTGCAATCGCAGGGAGTGCAATGTTGACGATCGTTGCGTCGAGACCGGCCATGAACGAGCCAAGCGCGATGACGATGACGATCATCAGGTCCTTTGGGGACATTTTCTGGGAAGAAGAATTTTCACTCATGCCTATCAGAACCAGATAAAAGGGAATTGGATGGTTTCCCCATAAGAATGCTTCCTCATGCATTTCCGCATGGACAGGATGAGCGGTTAGCGGGACAGGATAAAGCGGTATTTATAAATCAGAAGGACGATGACGATCGTTCATACAGGCCATCCCGGCAGGTTCGGGTGTGCCACCAGGAACAGCAATGCCCACCCCTCCAGAAAAAAAGAGTGTGCGTCCGGATCCAAAAAGGCTGCCCGATACACCGGATGCAGATTCCACCAGTATGCGAATTGCCCAATGGAAGGACTGGGAGGTGATGAGCAGAAGGGAGCGGGCCGGCCAGATGCGGCAGATGGTCAATGATATCTTCTGCGAGCAGGTGATGGGTGGTCTTGCCCTCCTGCTAATCCCCATCCTGATTCTCATGGATTTTACCGGACTCCCGCCGGGAGTCATATCATTCCTCGCCATCCTCGACGTGGCAATCTGGCTCTTCTTCATCCTGGAATATACGTGCCGCCTCCTGGTTGCCGAAGACCGGTGGGGGTACGTATCCTCGCCATGGAACATCCTGTACCTGGTTATCATTGTGGTGCCGGCCATTGCACTTATCCTCGGTGCGGGATACGGCTTTGCCCGGTATTTCCGGGTGCTCCGTTCCATGCAGGCCATCCAGATCCTGTTCTTAGGCAGCAAAACCGTCAGCCGGCACCTTGAAAGAAAAAAGGCCGGCCCGACCAAGGGGGAACCCGCGGCAGGGATGCAGGTCCGGTCCCTTCCCCTTGCCACGCCATCGCCGGCATGGGAACCTGTGATCATAACCAGTACTACCACCACTATCGACCGCAAGGGCAGGTGGATCGATTTTTCCGGGCTGGACCGGTCGGACTTTGCCACCCTCTCCCAGATCACCGCCGTCCCTGTCTACACCCTTGATGTGAAACTCCGGGAACATGCCTTCACCCGTGCCGAGATAACCGGGAACCTGACAACGGTCTTTGTCAGGATACCCCGGATCGTGCAGAAACGGGATACCGGGCGGTCGTGGCAGATCTCCTGGGATGGTATCCTGGCAGCCTATGATCGGGAGGGTGTGATGACCTTCTCCCGCACAAAACTTGCGGTTACAGACCAGGTGATCGCAGCAGCCGGTGCCGAGAAGATCCCCATCTCCGGCCCCGGTATCCTGTATCTTATCGTGCGGGACGAACTCGGCACGCTCGAAGACCTGATCCTTGCAGCGGAAGAGCAGCTTGAATACCTCGAAATGCAGCCGATGAGCCGGCTTCCCCCGAATTTCCTTGCCATGATGTACAATGACCAGAAGGCACTCTCCCGGATCATCTCCGGCCTTCTCCACACGAAGACCGCCCTTGAAGAGATCTGCGAGAACATTGTGGAGGTTTCCGGCAAGGGAACACCGGAGGAGGGACGGCTCCGCTCCCTGATCGACCGCTGTTCCCTGCTTGCCGACAATGCCCAGCATGCGTCGGACTCTTTCACGTGGATGGTGGATTTCTACTTAAACACGACATCGTTCTCTATGAACCATGTGATGAAGGTCCTCGCCGTCCTCACCGCGCTTACCATGGTTCCGGCTATTGTAGGGGGGCTCCTGGGCATGAACCTGATCGGTAACCCTTGGCCGGTAACGCTCGTGCAGATGGTCACAGTCGTGGGTCTTGTGATGGTCCTCACTGCATGGGTCTACTTCAATCTCGGCTGGCTGAAACGTGATTAACTATACGGAAGAGTGGAACATGAACAACAACCAGAAAGAAAACTGTGCTTTGGTAGCGTTCCGGACAATCGCTCATTTCTATGACGCGGATGATCCAACGCCCGAGAGCGGCAGGGAGTTATCGGACCGGGCCGAGAGCGAGATCTTCCTTCAGGTGCTTGCTGCACAGAAAGAAGGGCATGCAGCGCTCTGTGATCAGATCGAGATCATCCTCCCGGCATCCGACCTGACACCGGACCGCCCGGCTGCGATCATCTCTGCGATCCGGGATCATTTCCGGCTCCGGGCAGAGAAGGTACAGCGTGATTCAAAACTTACCGCGAGGGTCGGGCTCCGTGAGATACGGCTCACGGTTGCCGTATGTATTCCCTCGTTCATCGGCATTGCCATCTGTTCCCAGTTCAAGGGGAGCCCTATCACCGAGGTTGTCGAACAGGTGCTCGTGATCTTCTGCTGGGTGACCATCTGGCAGCCGTTCCAGTCGCTCGTGTTCGATCGCTGGACGAAGACGAAGACCGCACAGGTGTACCGGAAGATAGCAGATATGGAAATCCGCGTCCGGCCAGCCTGACCCGATAGTGGCTGCATCGTATTCAGGGTTCACATCTCGCGGCCGATCCAGGTAACAATCTTAAAGAGCATTCCGCGCCGATTCAAACGTGATCCATTATGGACGTTGAAATTCTCACAAAAGGCGGGCTGCTTGCCCGCGGTATCTTTGCACTGATCATCGGGATCCTCTGTTTCACGCTCCCGGTCGGCATGCAGGCCGTCTTTGCGTACATCATCGGTATCTTCCTGCTGATCATCTCGCTTGTCACCGGCGCGATCGCCATCGGCGAGTCAGGCAAGATCCACTGGGGAGTACTTATCCTCTCACTCATCGGTGTGATAATCGCCCTCTTCATGTTCATGTCACCATTCATGATGTTCGTTGCCTTAACCATCCTGATCGCTGCATGGGCAATCATCACCGGTATCGCCGAGCTGGTCATCGCATTCTCACTCAAGGATCTGCCCTTCCGGGTTCTGCTGGGGATCAGCGGGTTCTTCGCCGTCCTCTTCGGTATCCTGATCGGGTTTGCGCCACTCCCGAAGGAAGGTTCACTCGTCCTTATCCTGCTCATCGGCATCTACTGCCTGATCCTTGGCATCATCAGCATCATCACCGGCCTGCTGATGCACAAGGGCGAAGTGATCGCAACCGTATAATACCGGATAGCCGTTACCGGTCTTCCGACAGATTCTTTTTTTATTTTATTGTGACACGGATGAAATTCCCGTCCGTTGATCCTGCAGTCCAGACCGTTTCATGCATTCGATAATTCTGCAGAGCAGCGCCACATAAGGAGAACTGGCACGGGGACAAGGGAATTATTCCGATACATTGCCATCAGCATCCCCCCGGGCAAAAAACAGATCTCCGGTTGAGTGAGTGAAAAAATAATGCAGTTTTTATTCCGCTTCAAGCGTCTTTTTTGCCGCCATGAGCTGCTTGACCTGCTCATCCGAAACCTTGGGATAGGAGAGGTCGAGCCCGCTGATGGCCGAGGTGATAACACTCGCAACAAACGTCCGGGCCATCCACTTGTAGTCTGCCGGGACGATAAACCACGGGGCATAGTCAGTCGATGTTGCCGATAACATCTCCTCGTAGGCTTTCGTGTACTGATCCCAGTACTGCCGCTCGGCGAGATCGGCAGTCGAGAACTTCCAGTATTTTTCCTTGTTGTCGAGACGGGCAAGCAGCCGCTTCTTCTGCTCATCCTTTGAGATGTGGAGGAAGAACTTGAGGATCAGTGTGCCATTCCGGGAGAGGTGCTTCTCAAAGGCATTGATATCCTTGTACCTTCCTTGCCAGAACCCTTTGGCATCCGGCCCGATCTTTTCCGGCAGCACTTCCATTCTCTCCGGGTGCACCCTGACCACCAGCACATCCTCGTAATAGGAGCGGTTGAAGATCCCGATCATCCCGCGTTCCGGCAGTACCTTGGAATACCGCCAGAGGAAATCATGGGCATGATCCTCGGAGCTCGGTACCTTGAAACCATGAACGTCGCATCCCTGCGGATTGACTCCGGACATCACGTGCCGGATCGTGCCGTCTTTCCCGGCGGTATCCATTCCCTGCAATACAATCAGTATGCCATGCTGGTGCGAGGCTGCCAGGAGTTCCTGGGCTTTTGTAAGCGCAGCCCGGTCCCGGTCGAGGAGTTTTTCGAGGAGTTCCTGGGCTGCACCCTCGCTCATCTTTTTGAGCTCGTCATTCTGTACCCAGCCGGAGTCAACTTTTTTCAGCTGGACTTTTTTCCCAGGCTCAACTTTGAACTTCCTGATATAATCCTTGATTTTTGGTCCTTTGACATCCATGAATTTCGCCTCTGATGATGGTAAAAAATCTGGCAGGATTAAATCCCGCTCGACTTTTTCATCCGTTCGTTCGCTGCGATAATATCATCCAGCACTTCTGCGATCTTGCCTTTGTACTGAGCCATGTAGAGGTTGTAATACAGCCCACGCTTTGCCATCAGTTCGTCATGGTTCCCCTGTTCCACAATGGCACCTCCGTCCACGACAAGGATCTTGTCGCTGTCCCTGATCGTGGAGAGCCGGTGGGCAATCGAGAACGAGGTCACCCCTTCCTGGAGTTTCCGGAGCGCTCCCTGGATCACTTTCTCGGTCCTCGTGTCAACGTTCGATGTGGCTTCATCAAGGATCAGCATCCTCGGTTGGGCAAGCATAGCCCGTGCAATCGTCAGGAGCTGCCGCTGGCCCTGCGAGAGATTGGATCCCCCGTCCACAAGCACGGTGTTGTATCCCTGCGGGAGCCGCTGAACGAACGCATCGCAGTCGGCCTGTTTTGCCGCGTCGATGCATTCGGCGTCGGTCGCCCCGTCACGGGCGTACTTGAGATTGTTCATCACCGTATCCGTGAAGAGCAGCGGCTCCTGCTGCACAACGCCTATCTGCCGGCGCAGGCTGTCCTGCGTGACATCGGCGATGTTGATCCCGTCCACGAGGATCTCCCCGCTGTCGATGTCATAGTACCGGGTGAGAATGTTGACGATCGTGCTCTTGCCGGCACCTGTCGGGCCGCAGAGGCCGATCTTCATGCCGGGGGTTGCGACAAAGTTCGCGTCCTTCATCACCCGTCTTCCCGGCACATAACTGAAGTTCACGTCTTTGAAGACGATATCCCCATTGATCCGGGGCAGTGCTTTTGCCCCGGGCTTGTCCCTCACATCAGGTTGCGTATCGAGAACCTCGAACATCCGCCCGGCTCCAATAATGGCAGAGACCCAGAAGTTGTAGTTGAAGAAGATGAACGTGAGCGGAAGGATAAAGAGCAGGCAGAACGAGATCGCGGTCGAGAGCGCGCCTATCGTGATCAGGCCTTCGTTGAGCAGCTTCACGCCAAAGACTGCAACGATGGCAATCGAGATGAACGTCGAGATCAGGCAGAGGGGGCTGATGAAGAGAGCCAGGATATGCGCCCTGGCCCCGGCATGACTGACATCGAGAGATATCCCGGATTCGAGGGAGGAGGAGGTCTTCTGGTGCCGGTTTGCGATCACCGTCCGCTGGCCTTCCAGTGTCTCCTCGATAATGCCGTTCAGGTCCCCGAGCTTGGTCTGGAGCAGGGAAAATGACGGGCCTGATACATGGGCGAGGACAGCAACGAACACGGCAAGCAGCGGGATGACCACCAGTGCGACACCGGCAAGCACCGGGCTGATCAGGATGAGTGCTATGATCGTGATAATGAGCATGAACGTGGACTGGAGGGTCAGGCTGAACGGATTCTGGAAGAGGTTGTTGATGGTGTCCATGTCGTTGGTCAGCCGGCTCATCATCTCTCCGATCGGCTGCTTGTCAAAGAAGCGGAGCGAGAGGGTCTGCATGTGTTCGAACAGGTCCTGCCGGAGCCGGAACAGGGCGTTCTGGGTTACGTCGGTCATCCAGCGAAACGCCGTATACAGGCAGACGAGCGTAACGATACTTAGCCCCAGCATCAGGTAGGCGGTGTTCATGACCGGACCTTTCCCCTGTATAGCAAGACTGTTGATCATGTCACCGAGAAGAACCGGTACCAGCAGGAAAGCTAATGTCCCGATGAACATCAGGAGGAGCGAGGCAAAGAATTTGCCCTTCTGAAGGAAGATATACGTAACCAGTCGCCCGATGGTCCCGGCCTTTTGTTTGTGCACTTTTACGGGGGATTGTGCTGCGTCGGTCATGATAGATCCTCCTTCTTGAGTCCTCCCAGCTGGGAATCGAAGATTTCCTGGTACAGCGGGCTGGATTTGATCAGCTCCTTATGAGTTCCCATCGCAACAATCTCGCCTTTTTCAAGGACGACAATCTTGTCCGCTGCAAGGGCGGTCGAGACCCGGGATGCGACAATCAGGCGGGTGACACCGGAAAGGAATCTGGGCAGGGCATCGAGGATCCTTCCTTCCGTTTCAACATCCACGGCAGAGGTTGAGTCGTCAAGGATAAGGATCTTCGGTTTGACCGTGAAGGCCCGGGCCATTGAGAGCCGCTGCTGCTGGCCACCGGAGAAGTTCTGCCCTTTGCGGGCAACACGGGCATCGTACTTGTCCTGCTGGGCAGCAACAAAGCTGTCGGCATCGGCAACCTGGGCTGCGGCTTGTGCATCGTCATACGTACTGTCGGGCCGGCCGAACCGGATGTTCTCCACGATCGTTCCCGAGAAGAGGAACGCTTTTTGGAGGGCGACAGAAACGATGTTCCGTAAGTTCTCCTGGGGGATCTCTTTGACATCCACACCATCTATCATGACCCGCCCGCCTGATACATCATAGAACCGGGGGATCAGCGATACAAGGGTCGATTTCCCGGATCCGTTTGCTCCCAGAAAGGCAACGGTCTGCCCGGGCTCAATGGTGAGGTTGATGTTTTTGAGGGTCTCGGTTTCTCCCTTTGAATCATACCGGAAATCGACGTTCTCGAAGACAATTTTTCCCACCACGTTCTCCAGGGCATAGTGCCGGGACACCGGGGAGTCCTGCACATCCGGAACCGTATACCAGATCTCTTTCAGGCGTCCGGCAGATGCCTCGGCAGAGACGATCTGGGGCAGGAGCATGGAGAGCTGCCACATCTGGCCGATGATGATGAAGGTGTACTGGAAGAAGGCCAGCATCGCCCCGATCGTTATGGTCCCGGCGGCCACGAGCGGCGACCCGTAAATAACGAGAAGGGTTGTTGCAAGGCCCATGATGAAGAGGGCTGCCGGCATCGTGATGGCGTTGGTGTGGAGCGGGCGGACGTTGGCCCGCCGGTACGCGTCATTGATCGATCGGTATTTATTGATCTCGTAGTCCTGCCGGACAAAAGCCTTGACCACCCGGATGCCTGCCATATCCTCCTGGAGATCATTGTTGACCAGGTCGTATTTCGCCTGCCGGATCTGGAACTGTTTCTGCATCACGTACATCGCGGAGCCGAACGTCGCAATCGAGAGGACGAGGACGATAACAAGGATCCAGAGCAGTTCGGGGCTCGTGATCCCCACCAGGACGAGGGAGACGATGATGGCAAAGGGGGCCATCAGCAGGCTTCTGAGTGAGAGATGGACCCCGATGTTGATCTGGTAGACGTCACTCATCATCCGGGTCAGCAGCTCGCCGGTCGCGGTGCGGTCGAGGTTCCCGAACGAGAAGTTCTGGATCCGGGTAAAAATGCCGTTTCGTATATAGTTACCGGTTGCTTCCGCGATCCGGACCGCATAGACCGTGTTCGCCATACAGAATATGCCGGTAAGGACTGCAAAGAGGGCGATCAGCACCGCGTTCTGTATCACTGCATTGATATTCTGGGCATTGTTGATGATGATCATTACCTGCATCGGGATAAAGATCATGAACGCGACATAGAGAAGAGCAAAGATCTGCGAAATTGCAATCGGTCTCCAGTGGCCGCGATAGATCAACATCATTAATCGCAAGTTCGGAAGGAATACCACAGTATCACCCATCTGACCGGTGATCTGGTGATCAGAGGTCGGTATTTGAGAGAAAGGGGTAAAGAAAGGATAAACATTTCTGGTATTTCTAAAAAATGATTCATGGAATGAAACCACTACAAATCTTTTTACGAACGGGACCGTAAGAAAAGATTCAGGGGATCGGGTGAGAGTCCCGGACGATCATGGCAATAGTTAAAGCGGGGCCGGAGTCATCGCGGGAGTAATAGGTCCCGGAACGGTGGTACCCTTGCTTTCCCCTGAGGCGAAAAATATGGAAACGGAAATTATTACCAAAAGCGGGCTCCTCATCAGAGGAGTCTTTGCACTCATCATCGGGATCCTTTGTTTCATCGTTCCGGTCAGTATCGAAGGGGTAATCGCGTACCTGGTCGGGATTTTCCTGCTGATAATCAGCATCATCATGGGGGGTATCAGTCTCTCTTCTGAACATCCGCCCCTCCACCGCTGGAGTGCGTTTATCCTCTCGATCATCGGGATTATCATTGCGATCCTCATCTTTATCTCACCGGTCTGGCTCATCGTTGTGATGACCTTCCTCGTGGCGCTCTGGCTGATCGTAACCGGGATCGCCGATGTGATCTTTGCTGCAGCCATGAAGGGTGCGCAGCACCGCTTCCTTCTCTGGATTGCCGGTGTGATCGCGATGATCTTCGGCCTGCTTATCGCGGTAGTGCCGTTCCCGACACAGGGTACGCTGGTCGTTGTCATCTTGATCGGGATCTTCGGCGTGATTTACGGTATTATCAGTATCGTTGCCGGTCTGCTTATGAGAAAGGATGAAACTATCATTGCAGTATCGGTATAACCTTTTTTTATTTTCCGGGTATCACCCGGGTATCAACCGTCAGGTATTTACCGGCATCCTGTCGTCAGTGATGGAAAAAGTGAGGCAGTCCCGGGTATAAAAAAAGGAAACATTGGGAAGACCCCCTATGATCCCCGGGGCAATTTTTCATAGGCAACAAGGACATCCCTGGTGAACTCGAAGATGTGTTCCTTGCCAATCAGATCGATGAGCTTGTCCCGTTCCAGCTGGTGCCGGACATGATCTTCAACATAACTCATTACAAGCACGACACCCCGTTTTTTGAGTTCCCCGTGCAGTTGCTTCAGTGCTTCGGAACCGGAGTAATCGATATCATGTATTGACGATGCAGATATACAGAACCATTTCAGGGGCGGGCTCGCGCTGGTCACAATATCCATAATTTCACCGGAGAAACGGGCCTCATTGGCATAATACAGGTTTGCCCCGAACTGGTACACCGCAAGTCCCGGTGCAGCCTGATTCCCCGATTCGAGAGGTGTGAACACCCACCCCCGGTTCGGGGCTTCGACCAGCAGGAAATTCCGCGGCTGGTAACTATGGCGGAGATGAACGATGATGGAGAGAACAACCGCGAGAATGATACCCCATCCCACATCGACAAAGATCACGGTCATCGCCGTTATGAACGCCACGATAAATTCCACGGGACGGCGGAACAACAGTTCTTTTAAGCCTTTGATATCGATCAGATGAATCCCGATGGCAAAGACAATAGTCGCCAGCACCGCACCAGGAAGGTAGGAAAGAGGCACGGTAAAAAACAGCAGAGCGATAAGGACTATGCCGACCGTGACCAGCTGGGTAAGCTGGGATCTTCCCCCGGAACTATCGGCAACTTCTGTCATGGTCGGGCTCCCGTTGACAACAAACGTCCCCGTCATCCCTGCGGCAGCGTTGGAAAGGCCAAGGCCGACAAGATCCCCCTCCTCGTCAAATTTCTCCCCGTGTCGCAGAGCATATGCCCGCGACGTGAGAGCGCTCTGGGCAAGAATTACAATAAAACAAGCTGCAGCAACACCGAGAAGATCGGGGATCCTGTCAAGTGGCACAGCGGGAAATACAAGTGTGGGAAGACCCGCAGGGACCACGCCAATCGTTTTTATCCCGTAGGTTTCAAAAGCAAGTGCCCAACTCGCAATGATAGTCCCGGTTACCACAAGAAAAGGCCAGGGGATCTTTTTCAGAAACCGGCTTCCTCCAAGGAGGATGGCAAGGATCAGAATTGAGAGGACAACCGTTAAGCCGTTCACCTGGGGGACGTCTCTGACTATCTCGGCGATCTGCAGGATGGGGTTATGCGCCCCTTTTGATAACCCAAGCATCTCGGGAATCTGACCCAGGGCTACCTGTACTCCCACGCCGGTCAGAAACCCGATAAGCACAGCGCGGGAGAGAAAATCCGCGATAAAACCAAGTCTGAAGATACGAGCGAGTATCAAAAATCCCGCTGCGAGCAGCGCTGCCATTCCCGCAAGCGCAATGTACTGGGGGGACCCGGGCAGGGCCATGTTCACCAGCGCAGTTGCCAGGAGTGCCGCGGTTGCAGAATCTGCAGCAACCACCAAGTGACGTGAAGATCCGAAGAGAGCAAATACCGCCAGGGGAATCAGAACGGTATAGAGACCATAGACAACAGGGATGCCGGCAATTTTTGCGTACCCCATCACCTGGGGAATTGCGAGAGCCGCAAGGGTTATTCCCGCAATGATATCCAGCGGCACCTGGGATCTTTTTAAGGGAAGAATTCCGCGGAGGGCAGGAAACTGCCTAATCTTTCCCGTGATCTTCCCCTCTGCTGGCACCATTCACCTCAATCTTTTTTCCGGTGTTGCCGTGAAAAAGCACTCTCCTTTCCCGCGGGCATCTCTTCTCCCAGTAACATATTCGTTAAAGCAACTGCAGGGAGGGCATTCGATCGGTATTTTAGTTCAATAGTTCCTGTAGCGATGTATTTATGGTACTCCCTCAATCATACGTGCTGCGGGATTTCTGTCAACAACTGCCGCCGAAACCGGATCCCCGGTGCCTGATAGTGAGGGGAGCCTGCTCCTGAAACACAGTTATCAGGCCGGACCGCCAATATACCGGCAATAATTGGGGAGAATCATGACACATCCATGCGATGAGCCGGTCACCCAGCTGCACGTCAAGCCGGGCATGACAGTCAATGAACTGGTCAGGGCAATGGGAGAGGCCGGGGCATACAACGGCGGCTCCCTCTCCCGGGCCGCTGATATTTACGAGCAGATGCTCCGAAATCCCGAGACAACGAAGTTCTTCGGGCTGGCCGGGGCCATGGTACCCGCGGGGATGGGCGGGATCGTCTCCGACCTCATCCGGTCCAAACACATCGACGTGCTCGTCTCGACCGGGGCCAACCTCACCCACGACATCATCGAGGCTATCGGGTGCCGGCATTTCCACGGCACAGCCTTCTGCAACGACATCGAGCTCCGCCACGACGAGATCAACCGGATCTACGATGTCTACCTCCCGAACGAGGCCTTTGAGCACTTCGAAGAATTCATGCAGGGCGTGTTCGGGGAACTCGAACCGGGGAGCACCATCTCCATTTCAGGACTCCTTAAGCATATCGGGAACAACGCAAAGTCCGGCATCCTCCACACCGCAGCCCGGAACAACATCCCGGTCTACTGCCCTGCGGTGCAGGACTCAATGATCGGCCTCCAGTACTGGCTCTTCTCCCAGACCAACAAGGTGACGGTCGATGCTTTTGCCGATATGCCGGCCCTCATGGATCTCTGTTTTACCGTAAAGAAGGCCGGAGCAATGCTCGTGGGCGGCGGGGTTCCGAAGAACTTCATCCTCCAGAGCATGCTCATGACCCCGAACGGGTTCAGTTACGCGATCCAGCTGACCGGCGACCGTCCCGACCTTGGCGGGCTCTCGGGCGCAACACTCGACGAGGCCCGGTCCTGGGGCAAGATCACCGAAGAAGCCCAGGCCGTCACGGTCTACGGCGACGCAACGATCACGCTCCCGGTTCTCGTTGCTGCGGTCATGGAGCGGCTGCACCATGGCTGAACTGATCCTTGCCCTGGATGCCACGGACAGGAAAAAAGCCATCGCGATAGCAGAAGCCTGCGCCCCCCAACTGGATGCAATCAAGCTTGGTTATCCCCTCATCCTCTCCTGCGGGCTCTCCATTGCCGACGACCTTGAAGACCTCGACCTCCCGCTCATCGCGGACTTCAAGGTCGCCGATATCCCCAACACCAACCGGCTCATCGCCGAGCAGGTCTTCGATGCCGGGTTCGCTTCAATCATCTGTCACGGCTTTGTTGGCAGGGACTCAGTCCAGGCCTGCGTGGACGTATCCGCGGACTGCGGAGGTTCGTGTTTCGTGGTGGCCGAGATGAGCCACCCGGGAGCAACCGAATTCTTCCATGGCGGGGCTGCAGAGAAGATAGCCCGTCTCGCCATGGAATGCGGGGCTGACGGGATCATCGCCCCCGCCACCCGGCCGGAGCGGACACGGGAGCTCAGGAAGATCGTGGGTACCCGGAAGATACTCTCCCCGGGCGTCGGGGCACAGGGAGGGGATGCAGCCACGATTGCAAAGACGGTTGACGGCATCATTGTCGGCCGGGCCATCTACGAAGCCGAAGATCCGGGCGCGGCCGCGGAAGGGTTTGCACACGTACGATCCGGAAAATAATCTGCGTGTCCGGGATTTCCCGGACAAGGTTCCTGCGAAAGGATGTAAGCGTGGTAAATATGTTTCGCAGGATCTGATAACCGGTTTCCAGCCATGTTAGGAAAACCGGCCCCAAATGACATCCTGATTTTATTAATATATTTAAATGAAGGGTTTTTGCGGCCTGATCGGCATATCTGCGCTGCTAAATGGATGAAATCGCAGTTCGTTGAACCGGGAGGTTCTCAATATTTATTAACGCCCTGCACGATGTTATAGTATGGATTGGACGGCGGAACAACGGACATTTGCAGGCAGATACAAGAAACTCGAGGATATTCCAGAAAAGGACCGTAAATTCAAGTGCCACACCTGCCACCTTATCGTTGACCAGAACCCCTGCCCCAACTGCGGGGAGACGCACCTTGAAGTGATGTGCCCGCTCGATCACTGCCACTGCACCCACGAGATCATCTCGGGGATCGAGTACTGCCCGCTCTGCGGCCAGGCGATCTGCCCCGAATGCGGTTCGCACGATGTCGTACAGGTAAGCCGGGTGACCGGGTACCTGCAGGACGTTTCCGGGTGGAACGCCGGTAAACAGCAGGAACTCAAGGACCGGACACGCTACTCGGTTGCATGAGATTTTTTACCCATATCAATACTCTTTTCATCCGCGGTCCGCTCCGCGCTGCAGGCACCGGAGTCTGCGGGGGGATCCGCTCGGTATCAACACTGCTCCACCACACAATGTCACCCGGTGCGGACATTTCTGAGGAACCCGACAAGGTACTCGGCAGGGTTGCAGCCGATGCCGGCCTGGACATGGAATACATGGGGTTCATTTCCGCGATTCCGGGCTGCCAGTTCTGTATCCTGCAATATGATTTCATAACCCTGTTCATCGCGGCCGGCATCCGGCGCGAACCCCCGGCAGGATCGGGGGGGATCACGATCATCATCACAAGCACCGAGGGCCTGGATGATGCAGCGCTCGTGGAAGCAGTTATGATTGCAACCGAAGCAAAGGCCGAGGCGCTCCAGGCGCTCGATCTCCCGATCTCCGGCACACCATCGGACGGCGTGATAGTTGCCTGCGAAGGCGACACGGTCCACCTGTCGGCAGGACGCCTCTCCGCAGCCGGGACGAGAATCCGCGGGGCAATAGCCCACGGATTACCCGAAGCTCTCATACGGCATGATACCGGGGTCCGGTCCGACCGGCCGGGCTTCTTCATCTTCAGCCGGTTCAAAGGCGAACACTGGATCGAATGGGTGCCGGAAACCTGCCCCTACTACCCCTGCCATTTCAAGGGACAGGCCTGCGATTTCTGTTACTGCCCGTTCTACCCGTGCAGGGACGAGGGTCTCGGGCAGTGGGTGGAGAGCGCAAACGGGGGAAAGGTCTGGAACTGTGCAGCGTGCACGCTCCTGCACGAACCGGAGACTGCCGCGTACCTGAAAAAGTACCCGGGTGCGGGGCTGGATGAGCTGAAACGTGTTTCAGCAGCAAAAAAGAGATAAAAAAATTTATTCCGGTTTACTCTTTGATCCCGAGGGCCGAGAGGAGCTCGGGCAGCGGGATACCGTGAGCTTCAGCGGCTTCCCTTATGGTCTCGCCACGGGCGATCGCACAGCCGACACAGCCCATGCCGAACTTGAAGAGGGCATCGGTTGCTTCGGGCTTTGCCTTGAGAAGATCGTAGATGGTGCTGTCAGCGGTTATTTCAGACATAGTATCATCTAAGTCTCCTTTTGGGTACATAAACCTGATTATCGCGGCGGTGCAGGATCCAATCCGACACTTTCACTACACATGGTCACCCTATATAGTCCGGATAAAACCTGATTGAAACTGGAGATGTAAGATATGGATTTTTCCGAAGCAGCAAACAGAATCTCCCGAAAGTTCACAAAAGACGGACACCAGGCGGATGCCCAGAAGATCGAGGGCAAGCTCCGCCGGCTCGTGCAGGAATTCGGCGTCCAGCCATCAGAGGCGGAGCGCAGCGTTACGAACGAACTCGCAAAGGAGTACAATATACCCCTGGGCGGGACGGGTGGAGCCGTAAAGAGCGGTGGCGGGACGGAAGAGAAGAAGATCGCGGAAGCCGTTTCCGGCGAATGGGTGACGATCGAGGGTAAGATCGTTTCCCTTTCCCCGCCGGCGTCACCTGCAATTGGCCAGAGCGGGATCATAGCCGACGAGTCCGGCGCGATCCGGTTCGTTGCCTGGGCAAAAGCCAATGCACCGGTCATGGCCGAAGGAGTCTGGTACCGGATCGAATCGGCCGTAGTCGACGAGTACAAGGATATCCCGAACCTGAAGATCCACTCCGGTACCACCATCAAGGAGATCGGGGAAGACCGGGCCCTGATTCCGAACCCGATGCCGATAAAAGACCTCCGTCCCGGGATCGGCAGTATCCGGGGAAAGGTTGTTCAGGAATGGGACGCCTCCCACGAGCGGATGCTCCAGTCAGGCCTCCTCGGGGACGAGACCGGGACCGTCAAGTTCGTGCTGTGGAAAGAGCCCGGCAAGGAGAAGCTGGTTGTCGGGGCCGTGTACAATATCTTCTATGCCCAGGTTGATGAGTTCAACGGGAGGCTCTCGCTGAACCTGACACCGGCAACGGTTATGCAGGATGAGGGGGATATCCCGGTGAGCGGCGGGGAAGCGACCTTCCGGGGAGCAATCGTGCACGTTGCCCCGGGTTCCGGGCTCATCAAGCGCTGCCCGGTCGAGGGGTGCAACCGTGCCCTCTCGCGCCAGAACTACTGCCCGGTCCACGAGATCCAGCCGAAATTCACGTACGATCTCCGGATCAAGGGCTGGCTCGATGACGGGGAGAAGACCCACAGCATCCTGCTCCAGCGCGATGTCGTGGAAGCCCTCACGGAAATAAATCTCGAAAAGGCTCAGGAGATCGCGGAGAACAACCCGCTGGGGATGGATGAGGTCTTTCTCCAGATGCGCGAGAAGGTACTTGGGCGGTACATCACCTGCAACGGGCGCGAGATCGACAACCGCCTCCTGGTCAACAAGTGCGAGCGCTCTTCCTTTGAGAGCGGGGAACATGCCCGCCTGCTGAACCGGGCCGGGGGTGTACCATGAGCACAAACCAGGGGGATATGGGGCGCAGGGATGGTTCGTTCGAGCGGGAACCGGCACGCCGGGTCTTTGCCGGCGAACTGCGCGAGTGCCGGTACCAGTTCAAGGACGGGGAGGACGAGAAGAGCCCTACGTTCGTCCTCCTTCCGTCCGGAGAGCGCTGCAACCGGATCTTCCTTGTGGGAACCCTGACCGAGAAGCAGCGGCAGGGAGACCAGAACGTCTTTTACCGGGGCCGCGTTGTCGACCCGAGCGGCACGTTCTTTGTGATGGCCGGCAGCTACCAGCCCGAGGCCATGCAGCAGCTGGCCAAGATCGAGACGCCGGCGTTCGTTGCTGTTGTCGGCAAGCCTAACCTGTACCAGAAACCGGACGGGTCATTCCTCGTCTCTGTCCGGGTGGAGTCGATCACGGTTGTGGACAAGGACACCCGGGATCTCTGGGTGCTGGACGCTGCAGAGCGGACCCTTGACCGGGTCGAGGCCTGCGCAGCGGGAACGGCCCCGGATGTCATCAAGGCAAAAGAACAGTACCCAACGATCGATCCGGCCGTGTTCCGGAAGATCGCCTTTGATGCGCTGGCGCAGATCAAGATGTAACTCTTTTTTGATATCTACCTGTAAGCCCCAAAAGCCCCTTATATGCATTTTTCCCCTTCCTGACAATCCGCTCAACAACCGGTTGCCCCGGTTTTCGCAGGCCACGGCTCTGGCATGCAAAAGTAAACCATCCGACCCCCATTAGCCTTTTGACTCCATTAAAGGCAATGAAACGACGTAAAATTCTCCTTTTTCCACCAGCAATAAGTGTGGATATTTGGGGGTCGGACCACATTTTTTTGTTTTTAACATCTGACTCATTTGTGGAAAACAGCATAATTTACGATGAAAGTATCCTCACGGTGCCGGTTCCGGCAAAAACACTTTTCGCCCATCCGACCCCCCTCATTCAGGGGGGAACCACCCCATATAAAGCACTACGTTATCCGCACCCAACCGGATCTGGCAGAGAATTCCTGATGACAAAACCCCGCTCCCATCCCGGTACCTCGCGGACGGATTCCTGGAATGGGGAAAGAAGTCATGAGTACAGCAGGCTCCCCTCATAAAAGTACAATATAAATGACGACCTCCTGCGTCACAGTATCCGGACTAACGAAGTTAGATCCATCATTTGGGCGGGGATCTCAAGGCAGATCCCCGATATAATAGCAAATTAAAGGTACAGGAATTTCGTCCCCGGGTGCCGGTGGACAGTTGAGAGGGCAATTCATACGGGTCATCGCGGTCGGGGAATATATGCGGTCAATGCCTGATGTCCGGGGCATATTCCGAAAGGAAAAGGACAGGGGTTTTCTCGGTACTTGCAGGCTTTGCATCCTTTTCTCTCCATATCCCCGGGTGGAAAATTCCAATACTGTTATTCCCTTCTGATTATGCCCGCCATCACCAGATGAATATTCCGGGTTTGACGTTCCTGGACGGTTTCATTTCCATTTTACTTCACGGGAATCTTCCCCCTTGGACAAATGGACGTGTCTCCATCCAACCCGGTACTTTTGTGGGGGTCATGGGAATGCACTCCCTTCGGATAAGGCCGGATCTTCACAGCACCGACGATCCAGTCTCGCAAGATAGGCCCTTGCCCAGCCATATGCCAGCAGACCTCCTGCAATCTCCCCGGCAACCACCCCCCACCAGACCCCCTGCTCTCCCATCCCTAAGAAAATTGCAAACAGGTACGCAAAGACCGCCGCAAATACAAGGCTCCTCATGAACGTGAGAAAAAGGGAAGTTGGTCCTTTCCCGACACCCTGGAAGATTGAAGAAGACAGGAGACCCAGCGGTACAAAGGGATAAAAAAAGCACATGACCCCGATGAATGCGGCAATTGCCGGATAGAGATGGGCACTTTCCGCTGAATAGGAAAAAAGGGAGGCGATCGGGTAGGCAAATACAAAGGTAATGGCACTGACACAGAGTGCGATGGCGAGGCCGAAGATAATCGAGAAGGTGTGGACAACCCGAATCTTCCCGAAATGTTTTGCCCCGTATGCTGCACCGGCAACCGATACAACAGATGTACCTATAGCAACAATAGGAGTAATGCCATACGATACTATCCTGAAGCCAACGGAAAAGACCGCCACGGCATCAGTCGTAGTTACGATAACGAGGATCAGGTTGAGAATGATACTGAGCACTGACATCAGCAGGAACTCAGCACTGGCAGGGATTCCCACGTACAGGATATCGCTGACCACACTCCGGCACGGGGTGAAAACCTGCCGGGAGAGGCACACATAGGTATCTTTCTTGATAAAGAACCAGTAGCAGAGGACAACCGTGGCGGCAGCAAGGGAGAGGATCGTTCCCCATGCGGCCCCGGCAATACCGAGACCCAGCCCGTAGATCAGGATGGGATCAAGAACAATATTCAAAAGACTTGCAGCCACCATGGCGTACATAGTTCTCTTTGCGTCGCCTTCTGCCCGGAGAATCCCGTAGGCAATGTTGACAAAGAGAATGAAGAATGAACCGGCAAAAAGCACCTGTCCGTATGCTACTGCAAGGCTGGCGGTCTTCCCGGCCCCGAAAAGGATGGCTATCGGTTCGGCAAAAATGACTAACGGCAGTGTCATGATCACCGAGAGGATAAGGGCAATGATTAGTGCATGTACAGCATTGTTGCTGGCTCCATTACGATCGTTTGCCCCAATCCTTCTCGCTATGGCCGAGGTCGCCCCTGCACCGATACCGGTTCCGAGGCCCAGGAGCACCATGAAGACCGGCGTCATGAACCCGACCGCCGCAAGGGCATCAGAACCAAGGCCTACAACCCAGATCGCGTTAACAACATTATAACTCGACATCAGGAGCATAGCGATTATCATCGGTACTGATAACGAGATGATCGCCTTTTTCGGATCGCCTGTCAGGATGGCAACACCCTCACTGTCTCGGGTACTGCAGGCGTTTTCTCCCTTAATAAATGAAAGAATTGTCACGGGTGCTCACGAGTTATTCGTGCCTCGATTTTTTTTGAGTCCGATCATTTGCTTACAAAGAAATGTCATAATCATTCACCAGTCATTGATGCAGTTCCGTCCCATAGCTTCATGGACCCAACAGACGAGCCGCGACAGGTTCATGAACACGGAAAAAGAAAATTTTCCCGTTACTCGTGCCTCAGCGCATCGATCGGGTTCATATTTGCTGCCTGCCATGCCGGGTAAACTCCGCAGGCCAGGCAGATAACGATCCCAAACCCTACGCCCTCGGTAACCGAGATCGCACTGGAGATAGTCCACAGGTACTGGGTGGTGCCCAGCATCAGGGCGCTGATGGCATACCCGGCAACCACGCTCAGGACACCCCCGACAACACTCCCGATAACCCCGATGATCGCCGCTTCGTAGATGAACATGCTCATCACCTCTTTTTTCTGGGTGCCGATGCTGCGCATGATTCCTATCTCCTTGATCCGCTCGTTCACGGACATCATCATGATGTTGAAGATCGAGACCCCGGCAACAACCATCGATATCCCGCCAATGGCAGTCACGAAGGTCGTGATGGTGCCAAATGTCTCGTAGATCGAGGCGAGCGTGGCCTTGCTGTCCGTCACCGAGACGATCTTATCCCGCCGGTTCAGCTGCTTCTCGATGATGGTCTTGACCTCCGCGGTATCCTGCCCGCTTTTTACCTTGACAACGACCTGGTTGTATTCACCCTTGGATCCAAAGTTGGATTCAACCCAGTCTCGGGTCGCAACAACGGCATTGTCCGTGCTGAGATCAAAACTCATCCCCCGCTCCTCGATGATGCCGGTGACACGGAGCGTGCCGTACTGCCCTTCCGAACCAATAGAGATCCGTGAGCCTACCCGGATATTATTGTCCTTGGCAAACTCCGATCCAACCAGGCAGCCGGAGTTCCCGTTGCTGTAATCTCCCGATGTCAGGACCATGTTGAAATCCTTGATATCCTGGGGATCAACACCATAGATGGTTGCAACGATGTCATCGCTCCCCACACCCACGCTCATGCGCTGCGATGTCGAGAGCACGGGTATGGCAACACTGGGGGCAACGGCCCGTTTGATCTGCTGGTAGTCCTGGTCCGAGATCTTCAGGTTCTCGGAACTGCTCCCGCCACCACCCCCACTGGGGCCCATGCCACCCCCACCCCCGCTGTAGGGGGTTACGATGACGCTGTCTCCTACCGATGAGAGGCTTTCAGACACGGATGCAACCATGCTGTTTCCAAGAATCCCCATGGATGCTATGGCAACAACACCTATCACGATGCCGAGCATTGCGAGGCTTGACCGGAGAAAGTGGAGCCGGATGTTGCGCTTGGCTATCTCCCAGAAGATCATGATGCAATGCACCCGTCAACGATCCGGATTGTCCGGTTGGTGTACTGGGCAACGTTGGGATCATGGGTCACCACGATGATGGTCGAACCGTTCCTGTTCAGTTCGGTCATGAGTTCCATGATGCTTGCCCCGGTCTTCGAATCCAGGTTTCCGGTCGGTTCATCGCACAGGAGAATATCGGGGTCGTTGATGAGCGAACGCGCAATGGCAACCCGCTGCTGCTGGCCTCCCGAGAGTTCAAGCGGGGTATGAGTATAGAGGTGTTCGTCCAGCTGGACTGCCCGGAGTACTTTTTTTGCTTTTTCTTCATCCACACCGGCCTTGAGCATCTGGGGAAAACTGACGTTTTCGATGATGTTCAAGAGCGGGAAGAGATTGAAGTATTGGAAGATGAACCCGATCCGGTCTCTCCGCAGGCTGGTGAGCTCTGCGTCGGACATGTCCCGGATCGGTTTGCCGCTCATAAAGATGTTGCCGGACGTGGGCTTGTCAAGACATCCCATCAGGGTGAGAAGGGTCGACTTCCCCGACCCCGAAGGTCCCATTATGGAGATGAACTCTCCCCGCTCAACGGAAAAGGAGATGTGGTTGAGGGCCGTCACATCCCCGGACTTGAGCGGGTAGATCTTCACCACCTCCTCGAACTGTATTACCGGTTCCATGGCTGCTCCGTTACTGGTTCTTTCTCCGTTTGTGGTAGATGTAGCCGGCACCGATTCCAATGACGATGAGAATGCCGATAACCGGCAGGAGCGGGTTGCCCTGCTGGGTTGCTGTATCATCCGAAGTTATGCCGCTGATGCTGATATCCTGCTGCGATGTGATGATGTTGCCGTCGCTGTCCTTGTAGGACATCTGAAGCGGGACAGTTGCGGTGTTTTTTGCACTGAACGTAACTTCAAAGCTGCCGAAATCGTCCGGTTTGAGTGCGCCGATTACATAGGCCCGGTAGGGATCCAGCGGGACTGCCGGCGACATCGCGGTTACTGTAACCCCATTGGCATTTGTCAGGCCGGCATTGGTTACATCCCCGGTAACATGGTACACCCCGTTGGTCAGTTTTACCTGGACATTACTCATCAGAGGACTTGCCTGTTTTTTGTCCAGACCAAAGGGAATCGAGAGGTTCATTGCAACGCGGTGAGGATTGTCCCCGTTGTCATAGGTTAAGGAGATGGTCGCGGTGGTGGGATAATCGGGAGCAATGGTGAAGTTTATGGGTATCTTTGCTCCGGCAGCAATGTCCCCGATATACATTTTTTCCGGGGTTGCGGTTATTCCCGGGCCGGTCACGTCAAGAATTGCATTCCGGACCGTATTATCCCGGGGATTTGCCACCTGCATATATACCGTCTTCTCCTGGCCCACGGCATACGCATCAGGTTTGTCAAGGATGGTCAGAACAAGAGGGGTATTGTCCACTTTAACGGTTGCCCGGTAGTAGAGGCTGTCGGCATCCCGGAACGTCAGGGTGAACGTGGGATAATAGGTTCCTTCTTTGGCACCAGTCTCAACGGAAAATACAAACTTCTGGGTCTGGAGGGGGCCGATATTGGTTGAACTATCGTATGGCCGGCTTGTAAGTCTGATATCCTGATCCCCGAATGAGACGTGATTAACGACCGCACTCTGGTTGGTGTTGGCGTTGGTTACAAAGACCGTGACCGTACCTGAATCACCGGTGAAAAATGAACCCGGATCATAGACAACATTCGATACATAGACCTTGCTTGCGGCAACGATCGATTCCGGGGTTTCAAAGGCACTTACCGGTAGTACCAGGAGACCGAGCGCGGCAACAAGCATTATTAAAAACCCAAGACGGGGTATCGTCACCCGTGTGGATTCCATACTCTTTGTATGTAAGAGCTTGGATTCCCGGCGAGCCGGTGTATTCTGGCGGGCTAACCATTGTTGTGGTTTCTTAATCGCGAACATGAATATTTCCTCAATCAAGTAGTAAAAATATTTACTACACTTTTCTTAATGAGGTCACATTGGGAACTTAAATATGTATCCGATAAGTAGTAAGAAATTTAACAACTAAGTAAACACTATAATTACAAGGAGTGAACCTGATTCACAATGGAACAAATCCCGGCCTCCCTCGTAAAATCGCTCAACGAGCTCGGCCTTTCCAATTATGAAGCCATTGTCTATGCCGCGCTCGTCCTTTACGATAATGCTGAGGCCAAGGAGATTATCGAGTACCTCGCCATCTCAAAACCGAGTGTGTACGAAGCTCTGGATACTCTTGCGGGGATGGGACTTGCCGTAAAACGGGTCTCAAAACCTGCACGTTACAGTGCGGTCTCCCCCGAAATGGCCATCGATCTACTCTTGGGCAAGCACAAAAAGGCAGCAGCCGCAGCTCTTGAAACCCTCAAAAAATTAGAGAGAGAGAAGGTCCAATCCGAAAAGGAGGATGCCCTCTGGACCATCTACGGTGACACCAATATCGAGTATAAGATCCGGGATCTCTTCAGAAAAGCGAAGCGACAGATCAGCTGCATGGTAGGGGAGCGATACCTGCCCTCCATCGAGAATGCGAAGATCAGGGAAATCCCGATGCGCCTCCTGGTAGTCTCGGACGATCCGGCCCTGCAGGGAAAACTTGAGACCATTTTTCCCGGGAAAAATGCGGATATTCAGGTTATCTCCCGGGAAATATTCAGCAAGCCCCCGCCTTTTGCTCCCCCGGATTTTGCCGAGATGGCCAAGTTCATGAACTGTGATAATGCGCTCGAACTTATTATCGACGATGAAGAACTTCTGATGATACCGCCGTTTGTCTCAAGTGGTATCTCGGTTCTCAATACCCGGAACAAAGGAGCGATCCTTCATATGAAGATGTTCAGCCAGCTAAACTGGAGACGGTTTGCCGAGGGGGAGGAAATGCCATTCACGATGCCTGCGGGTTTACAAAAACCGCGAAAATTAAAAAAGTGATCCACGTTACGTGGACCCGCTATCCGGGAGCAGTTTCGCGCCACTTTTTTCTTGTGAGAGTATCCAAGCTAGGCTTCTGGATATGAGGTCAGAGATTCGGATTTTCCGTTCCTTTTTTTGCGTTATTGATCCCCAAGGCATTCCCATGAGATTTCGTCGAATAACTCTTGAAGAAATGTTTTCAAAGGGAAATGATTGGAAACAGAAAAAAACCTGGCAGGATCAGATCCAAAATGTCCTGCGCCGCTAAAAGGAGAATGGAAATCCGGGATTTTAAAGAGACGGGCCCTCAAATAAACACACTGCTTATCCCACTGTTATAAAAAAAATATCGTGGTTCACTCTTTTTTCATCTTTGCAACATGAGTGAAAACGGTTGCTGCTGCACCGATTGATGCCGTAATGATACCAATGATCGCTGCAATCACAGTTGGGTTCTCAAACACTCCTGACGAAGATGTCGTTGTTGGTACAGGAGTTGCCACAGGAGCCGTGGTTGACGATGTCAGGGTGGATGTTGATACCACCTGTCCGCGCAGGGGGGGCAGGGTCCCGTAGACGGAGGTGACCTGACCGGGAACCACATAGATGGTTCCCTCGTAATCATAGTACCCGCTCAGGGTCAGCCTCACGATATGATTCCCGGCTGCAATGCCGCTGATAGTTCCCGGTGTGACCCCGTGGTACACACCATCGATGAGGACACTGGCACCAAGCGGGGATGAGGCGGTTGTGAGGTTGCCGGTGGATGCCTGCGTCACGATAGAACCGGCCAAGGCGGTTGTTGCCACCGAGATATTCTGGGGGAGAACGGTTGTTGTCTGCGGGACAGAGGTCACATTTGTCGTGGGAATGGCAGTGGTATTGCGGGTTTCCGCAACCGTTGAGACCACCGCCGTTACTGGCAGGGTCGTAGTATTAACCAGAGATTCTGTGGAGGGAAGGGGAGTTGTCACAACAGCCGTTGTATTTGCTGCACCCTCACTGCTCACCGTCACCGGCAGTAACGCCAGCGCAATAATGATGAGAACAACAACGAAAGAGCGATTTTTCACGTTAAGATCTCCATTGTACAATTGGTACTGTAGTACAAAATGAACGTTTACCCATTTTTTACCGATTGGCAGGAACCCAGGCCCGCAAAAGGGTTTCCGGCCCTGCTGCCGCAGGATCATTTTCCTGCAGGGTTTGCAGATTATCATAAAATGTCTTAAAAATATTTAAAATTTTTTGTTATTAACAATACATATTGGAGATTCATAAAAGATTATGCGCTCAGCCGGACAGATAAACAATCATTGCATTTTTCGCGATCATAGTACCCAGGTTGTTGCCGGATCCCGCGTGAGATTGGCAGGGGACCGGCAACGTTATCGGGGGAAAAATCTGCATACCGTACCCCAACCGCACCATGCAGATAACACCATGAATCCGCAGAGATTTTTATTTCTGATAAATATGTATAGTCCATTGGGGGATTATTTAAATACTATTTTGCTCAACACTATTACTTACAATTGATACATATGTGTGATCAGCCATGAATACGTTCAGAAAAATATCGTTCGCCAACGACTGCTCCAGGAAGCAATCCGGGCGAAACCAGACTAACAGCCTTCTCGGGCTTTTAGTCCTTATTGGCATCGCGATAGCTTTTTTTATCCCGATCCCTGCACAGGCCGGAGATCAATATCAGGCAGGAAGCCCCGTACTTTCTGCATCCCTCTCCGGGACGAATGAATTCTCACCGGGCCAGGAGGTTCGCCTCCCGATAGTAGTAAAAAACACCGGTCTGAATGAATTCAAATTCTCGAAATCCAGCATTGTTGACCGGGATGATCTCCCCAACACGGCAAAATTCCTCACCATCAGTCTCGGGGCCGGGAGCAGTCCCCTTATCATCAAGTCAGACCCCCAGATGGTCGGTGACTTAAAGGCAAGCAGTACCACAACCGGCACATTCACCGTACGCATCCCTTCCGACACCCCCACTGGTGTCTATTATCTGCCCGTTGGGCTCAATTACACCTACCTGTATAATGCCAACCAGTACGGAACCGATACGATAGAGTATTCCTATAAGGTAAAAAACGAGAACGTTGAGATCCCCATACACATCAAACCGGATGTCAGGATCCATGTTGTCTCCCAGAATATCAGGAACCTGAATGCCGGTACAGAAGGGTACATCGATCTCGTGGTAAAAAATAACGGGCACGAGAATGCAAGGGACGCCATTGTTGTCATAGCCCGGAACGGGCAGAGCCCGGTAACCCCTACGGAAGGTACCGTGTACATCGGGAATTTTCCCGAGAACGGGATAGCCAACTGCACGTTCAGGGCATCTGTGACCAGCAACGCTGAGGCCCAGTCATACCCCCTTGATGTCTACGTGAGATACAAGGATCATAACGGCGACACCGTCACGTCGGATATCGAGACCATAGGGATTCCCGTTGGGGGAAAGATCGGTTTCGCGATTACCCCCGATCCTCAATCCATAGCACCGGGCCAGAAGAAAATTGTCACGCTCAAGTATACCAATACCGGCGGGGCAACTGCATACCAGGCCCAGGCCCGCATCAGTCTTGTAGATCCCTTCACCAGCAACGATGATTCCGCCTACATGGGAGATCTGAAACCCGGCGAGACCAGGACCGTATCTTTCCTCATCACCGCTGAAAAAACCGCCACCCTGAAAGATTATGGTATTGACTCCGAAGTGCGGTATCGCGATGCCCTTGACAATACAGTGATCTCGGATCCGCTGAAATTCACGCTGACCGTTGGAGCCGACAAAGGGATCGTCACCTCGCTGTTCGGAAATCCGCTAATCCTCGGCCTGATTGCGGTCATCATCATCCTTACAGCCGGGTATGTCATATACCGTAAAAAGAGACTCCAGTGAGGTTTCAATGACACAACCCAGTTTTTCCGGATATCACCGGCTAGCAATTGCACTCCTTGCCCTTGCCCTCTGCAGTGCCGTTGTTGTACCGGTCTATGCAGCAACAAAATACACCGGCGGCAGCCCCGCGTTCTCAGCTGCGGTGAACGGGGTCAATGAGTTTTCTCCCGGACAGGAGGCAACGCTTCAGGTCCTTGTCAGCAACAACGGCATCAGCAGCCTCAAACAGCTTGACCGTGGCGTTATCGCCCCGGAGGATCTCCCCACAACTGCAAAACAGGTGACGGTCGGGCTTACCTCAGGAAGTAACGATATCCTTGTCAAGACCGATCCCCAGATGGTCGGCTCCATTCAGGGAAGCGGAAGTCAGAAAGCCGTGAATTTCATCCTCAAGATCACTGAGAACGCAACGGCGGGGGAGTACCAGCTGCCCCTCACGATCCAGTACCAGTATCTCCGGCCCATTGAGCAGGAGACGGCAGATATCTTCCAGTTCACGTACAATTCAGCGAAAGATACCATTCCTCTCACGATTCGGATCAAACCCCAGGTAAAGATCGAGATCCTTGAATCAACACCTGAGCCGATGATCCCAGGTTCAGAGGGATACATTTCCTTTAAAATCCAGAATGCCGGCCCGGAAGATGGCAGGATGGCAACGGCAAAGCTTATCCGGAACGGGAAGAGCCCGATCATACCAACCGACAGCACGGTATTTCTCGGGAATTTTCCAAGCGGCGGGGCAGCTGAATGCAAATACAAAGTATCCATTGCAAAGGATGCCATGAACAAGACGTACCCGGTTGATATTGCGGTCACGTACACGAACCGGGAAGGAACCATTGTCACATCCCAGTCGACAACCACAGGAATACCGGTCTATGGCAAAACACAATTCAGCGTTGTATCTTCAACGCCGAAACTCGCACAGGGCTCTGACAGTACCATAGAGGTCCAATACCGGAACAACGGGGTAGTAACGGTATACAATGCACAGGCCCAGATCACCGGACACAGCCCAATCAGTTCCACGGGCAATACGGCATTTCTCGGGGACCTGAAATCCGGGGAATCGGCCACAGCCAGCTACGAGATACAGGTGGACAGTGGCGCCGAAGCAAAGGAGTACCTTTTCGACAGCAAAATCCGGTACCGCGATGCCTTCTCCAACAGCATTGAGTCCGATACCATCCCGGTTGCCATCCAGGTAGATCCGGCAGGATCGGGATCGGCCGGAGGATTTCCGGGGGTACTGATCGGATTGATCGCTGCCATTGTTATCATTGGGGCGGGAGTTGTGCTGTGGAACCACCATCGCTCAGGAAAGATGAGGTGATATCCGTATGGATGACGTGCAGGTTCGGATACCCCCTTTTCCCTGCGGTGGCGGGTTTTCGGGGTTGCCGCAGACAGAGGGTGTACCACAGGTACATAAACGGGGAGTGAGTGTCCAGTGATTAGCAGGATCTTCGAAGGTATTGCACATACCATTATCAAGCGGCCGAAACTGGTTGCTGCCCTTGTTCTTGCCCTGTTCTGTATCGGCATTTACGGTATGACCATGCTCAGCATGCAGACCGGGTGGGAGACATACGTTGACAAAGACTCCGCCGCCGGCGCTATCGAGCAGAAATACAACCAGGATTACAAGTCTGATACGATCATCTTCATTATCGAGGCCGGTGACCCGCTGAGTCCTGAGGTCCTCTCGTATATCGATAATCTTGAAAAAAATCTAAAGCAACAACAGAATATCGAGAGCGTACAGAGTCTCACCGATGTCGTAAAAGCGTACAACGGCGGGACACTCCCCTCGTCGCGGGCTGAGACGGAGCGCATTGTCAATTCACTTCCCGAGAGTACCCGCTCACTGCTCTATCCTTCCAATGTACTGACCCTCGTCCAGCTTAAACTCACGCCCGGATTGTCCGAAAAGGTCCAGAAATCTGTGCTGGGGAACATGGGATCGGTCGTAGACTCATCCACACCACCGCCGGGAGTAAAAGTTGAAATTTCCGGCTCGCCGGCGTTTTCACAACAGATGAGCGAGGGGCTCTCAAGCAACATGGGGATCCTCATCGGCGGTGCGCTGATCCTGATGATCATCACGATGGGGATCCTTTTCTCCTATGTCCGCCACCGCTTCATGCCGGTCCTTCTCGTGGCAATCGGCCTTGTATCTTCGCTTGGCCTGATGGGAGTTGCCGGTATCAGCCTTAACATGGCGGTGATCGGGGCATTCCCGGTCCTCATCGGTCTTGGGATAGACTATGCGATCCAGTTCCATGCCCGGTTCGATGAAGAGGCAAGGAAGGGATCGCTCGAGGATGCCGTCTTTATGACCGTGACCCGTACCGGTCCTGCAGTCCTGTACGCGATGCTGGCCACCTCGATGGGATTCCTGGCCATGTACGTTTCATCGGTACCGATGATCCGCTCGTTTGGTGTCGTCTCCATCATCGGCATCAACACGTGCTACTGGGTATCCTGCATTGGTATGCCCACGCTCGCCCTTCTGGTGAATTACAAGCCCAAACCGCAAAAAGCACAGGTCTGTTATGCAACCGGGACAGGTGCGTGCGATTCGATTATCGACAGCCCGAAAAACAGCGTAAGGAACGGGAAAAAGAGATCGTTCTCGTATAGCCAGTTCCTGACGGACACATCGGTTAAGATCGCAAAGAACCCGATCCCGGTCCTCCTGATAGCCGGACTTATCGCCCTGATCGGATTCCAGATCGACCCGACCATCCCGGTCAGCTCTGATGAGAACGCATTTGTTCCCTCGGATATGCCGGCCAAGATCAACATGGACAAGGTGACCCGCATCATCGGGGCAACCAGTACCGCAGACCTGCTGGTCCGGGGCTCCCGCGTAACGGATCTCGATACCGTGATCTGGATCAAGGAGTTCCAGGATTACGAGCTGACGCACCATTCGGAAATGACCGGGGCGACAAGCATTGTCACGTACGTCCTCCAGTATAACGGTGGTGTCATGCCCGAGACCCAGGCAGAGCTCGATGCCGTACTGATGAAGATCCCGGTGAATACACGGAAATCTGTCCTCAGTGACCCGATGTGCGGGATCATAAGGTTCAGCACCATTAAGATCTCGATCTCCCAGCAGAACAACTTGAAAGAGCAGGTTAAATCGGATATTGCATTCCTTGAACCCCCCGTAGGTATCTCGGTAGAACCGGCCGGGAACTTTGAGGTGACGACCACACTCTTAGGGGCTATGTCAGAATCGAAGGACACGATGACCATTCTCGGGTTCATCTTCGTCTTCGTCTTCCTGATCGTGGTATACCGGCATATGCACGCAGTCTCCCCGATCATCCCGATCATCTTCGTTGTCGGCTGGAACGCGGTCATGATGTATATCATCGGCCTCACGTACAACCCGCTCACGGCAACCCTAGGATCGATGACAATCGGTGTTGCTGCAGAATATACCATCCTTGTCATGGAGCGTTATGCTGAAGAGGAGGAGCGGCTGCACGATCCGATTGCCGCAATCCAGGAGAGTGTCCAGAAGATCGGTACCGCCATCACGGTCTCGGGTCTGGCAACATTCTTCGGGTTCTCCGCACTCTGCCTGGCAACGTTCCCCATCATCAGCAACTTTGGTATCTCAACCCTGATTGCCGTCGCATTCTCACTGATTGGTGCGATCTTCATCATGCCGGCAGTGCTGGCCCTTGTCGGCCAGATGACCGAGTGGCTCAATAAGAGAAAAGCCGGCAAGATGCCTGCGGGAACACCACCGGCCGTGGATCCATAACCCGGGCTCACCCCAATCGATCTCCCTTTTTTTAAGACAGTCTGACAGGATATTCAACGGGTGTAAAAGCACGTGCCCGATGTGAATCTGGGATCGGCATTCGTCAGCCCGCTTACCCTGAGTATAGGTGTCCTGAATCAGGTACATGAAAAAAAAATATTCGTGTTTTTCCGTAGCGTGTGACGGGAATTTTCCTGGTCGGGGTCCGATCCGAAGATCAGAGGGACGCGGCTTTATCCGCTTCCCACCGCTCCAGTACTTCGGGGCCCTCGACAAAAACAAGGCCATGCTTCCGGGCATAGAGTTTTGCATCGGCTTTTGAGAGGGCATAACCGGATTCGTCGTCCAGCATCTCGCAGATGGTAATGGAGGGGGTGACCCCCGCCATCGCCGCCATTGCTACCGACAGTTCGGTCTGGCCCCGGCGCTGGTCCAACAGGCCATCGGCAGCCCGCAGGAGTGCCATGTGACCGGGAGTGCGGAAGGTCTCGTGGAAGTTGACATCCCCGCCATTGAGCGCCCGCTTCACCTGCTCGGCGATTGCGTTCACCGTAAGGGTCCGGTCCCGGTCGGTGATGCCGGTGAAGGTGTTCCGGTGGTTCACCCAGAGCGAGAACGAGGAATGGTTCTTCCGGTCGTACGGAATATCCCCCTCCCGCTCGGCAACCGCGATGGCCCGGAGGGCGTCGCTTGCAAACGGAAGGCCGAGTCGCCGTGCCGCAACCGGGTGGACCGCCGTGCAGATCAGCCCGCCGCCATCCTTGCGCATCTGGACGATGTGCTTATAGGTGACGGCATCGGACCGGATTGCAAAATCGGTCTCTCCCTCGCGGTCATCGAAGTCATAGAGCAAGATGAATTTCCCGTCGCGGAGGGCCGCAAGAGCATCGTCAATCATGTACAATCCCCTTCATACGAGCCTGTGCACCGGCCGTGCCGGATGCCGGTATACTCTGCTGCCCGTGCGCCGGCACGTGAACCGGTGTCCCCCGGTTCCAGCGTTCCATCACTTCATTGCCACCAATGAAAACAAGACCATGCTCCCGGGCATAGCGCTTCGCATCGCTCCGGGTCAGGGCATAGCCGGACTCATCGTCCAGCATCTCGCAGATGGTGATCGCGGGCGTGACCCCGGCCATCGCCGCCATCGCAATCGACAGCTCGGTCTGGCCACGCCGCTGGTCGAGCAGGCCGTCAGCTGCCCGCAGGAGCGCCATGTGTCCCGGTGACCGGAACTCATCGTGAAACCGAACCGGTTCACCCTCCAGGGACAACCGCACATGCTCAGCGATGGCATTCACGGTGAGCGCCCGGTCCCGGTCGGTAACACCGGTAAAGGTATCCCGGTGGTTTACCCAGAGCGAGAACGAGGAATTATTCTTCCGGTCGTACGGGATGTCCCCGGTCTTCTCGCATACGAGCGAACCGGCAAAAACATCCCGGGCAAATGGCAGGCCGAGCTGCTCTGCCGCTTGCGGGTGAACAGCCGTACAGATAAGGCCCCCGCCATCCTTTCTCATCTGCCGGATATGGGCCGGCGTTACCGCATCGGACCGTATCGCGAGATCCGTTTCTCCCTCGCGGTCATCGAAATCATAGAGAAGGATAAATTTCCCGTCGCGGAGCGCCTGGAGGGCTTCGTCGATCACTGCCCCACCTCGACATTGATGCTGTCGTTGTCCTCCACGCCAAGCTTCCGGCGCAGGGCAATGGGGGCAATCACTTCAATGAGGTCATCGGGATAATGGGTCCGGCCGGGCACAACAATACCGCACTTTATCGTACCGATCCGGCACGGGATGCACCGGGCATCGCCGAAGGTCCGGCCATCGGTGGAGAACCCCTTGATCCGGGTCCAGTCAAGGGCATCGATCTTCTTCCGCACCGTCACGCTCGAAGGGGCCAGCTTGATGTTGAGCGTGCCCGGGTACGGCTCGAACCCGAGGAGTGCGCTGAATTGCTCCTTATAGGGACCAAGGCTCATGTAATACTTGCCTTCGCCAATCCCGCTGACCACAGCGCCGCTCAGCTGGTAGGTCTTCCCGCCCTCGGAGAAGATCCGGGAATATTCCTGGTACTCTTTTTTCAGCACCTCTTCACCGGATCTGGTTACGGTCACGTGCTGGCCATCCGCAACAAGCGTCCGCGAGATGAGCCCGGCAGTCTCAAGGCTCTTGAGCCGGCGGGATGCGGTCTGCTGGCTGATCGCAAGCATCTCGCCAATACTTAAGGTAGAGACAAAGATGGGACCGCTGCACCCGCCCCGGAGCGCGATCGCTTTAAGACACTGGAGATCCTCAGCTGGTATCATGCTTATCAAAATTGAGATGCTTATTATTTATGGGTTGCCTTCCTGCTGTGTCACCGTCGTGATTCGTTCACTGTCGAACGGGGATTCGTTAGTTATATAATACCCCGCATCATTGGTATTGAGCATGAAATCCGGATTGCGGAGCCAGCTTGCCGAGAAGATGGCAGGCGAGATTACGCTGTCGGACTCACCGGGACACGCGCTCAAGAAATGGCGCATGAACTTTGAGATCCTCCCGGGCGTCCTTTCAGAACGCCTCGGGGTCTCACCTTCGGTCATCAGCGATTACGAGGGTGGCAGAAGGAAAAGTCCCGGCACTGCCGTAGTCGGCAAGATTGTCGACACGCTCCTTGCCATTGACGAGGAGAACGGCGGAAAACACATTCACAAATTCTCAACCATGCTCTTTTCGAATGTCGAGGACGACGTGATCTACGACCTCCACGAGTACGAGGCTGCGATCCCGCTTCAGGAATTCGCTGACGCGATCGGCTGCTCGCTGCTCTGCGGGTCGATGGACAAGGTCATCTTCGGTTACACGGTGGTCAACAGCCTCAATGCGATCATGCAGCTCTCAAGTGAAGAGTTCAACCGCATTTACGGCTGGAGCACGGAGCGGGCGCTGGTATTTACCAACGTCTCGACCGGCAAATCACCGATGGTTGCGATCCGTGTTACACCCTTCAAGCCACGGTGCGTGATCCTCCAGGGCATCGATGTCCCTGATGTTCACCCAATCGTGCAGAAGATGGCGGAGAAAGATCGCATCACCGTCATGTGTACGGGCATGGATGTGGATAAAATCGTGAGTACCCTGAGGGAGAAAGAATGGTAGGCATCATTACTTACGGTGTATACATACCGAGATACCGCATCAAGGTTGAAGAGATCGCACGGGTCTGGGGCGGCAATGCTTCAGATATCACCGGCGGGCTGGGCGTTTTTGAGAAATCGGTCCCGGACCTCGATGAAGACGCTGCAACCATAGCTGTTGAAGCGGCACGCAATGCCCTGCTCCGCAGGAAGATCGACCCCGCAAAGATCGGGGCCGTTTACGTTGGCAGCGAATCCCACCCGTATGCAGTCAAACCAACCGCATGTACAGTGGGCGAAGCTATTGGTGCAACACCCAACATGACCGCTGCGGACTACGAGTTTGCCTGCAAGGCGGGCACGGCCGCAATCCAGACCTGCATGGGCATGGTAAAGAGCAAGATGATCACGTACGGGCTTGCCATCGGATCCGATGTCTCGCAGGGTGCACCGGGCGATGCGCTCGAGTACACTGCGGCAGCGGGCGGGGCGGCCTTTGTTATCGGGAACGATGACCCGATCGCAACGATCCACCACACCAGCTCGTTCACCACCGACACGCCGGACTTCTGGCGCCGGGAAGGACAGGACTACCCCCGCCACGGCGGCAGGTTCACCGGGGATCCCGGGTACTTCAAGCACGTGAAGGGGGCAAGCAACCTCCTCTTCGAAGAGACAAAGAAGGCCCCTAAGGACTTCACCTACGCGGTCTTCCACCAGCCCAACGCGAAGTTCCCGCAGAAAGTGGCAAAGGATCTCGGGTTCAAGCCCGAGCAGATCAAGCCGGGCCTTGTTGTCCCGCGCCTTGGCAACACCTATTCGGGGGCATCCCCCATCGGCCTTGCCGCAACGCTCGATATCGCAAAGCCGGGCGACACCATCTTTGTCTGCTCGTTCGGCTCCGGTGCAGGCAGCGATGCCTTCGACATCGAAGTGACCAGCGCTATCAAGGACAAGATCAACCGCGATGCGGCACCGGGTGTCGAGAAACTGCTCGAGAATCCCATCTATCTGGATTATGCAAAATATGCCCAGCACAAGGGAAAACTGGTGATGCAATCATGAGAGACGTAGCAGTGATTGGTGTGGGCTGCACCAAATTCGGTGAAAAGTGGGAGAGCTCGTTCCGGGACATGTTCGTGGAAGCAGGGACACTTGCTCTTGAAGATGCGCAGCTCTCGGGCGAGAAGATCGATGCAATGTACGTCGGGAACATGAGTGCCGGCCGGTTCATCGAGCAGGAGCACATCGGTGCCCTCATCGCGGACTACGCAGGTATGGCAACCCGCCACATTCCGTCGACCCGTGTCGAGGCCGCCTGCGCTTCAGGCGGGCTTGCCTTCCGGCAGGCCGTCATCGCGGTTGCGAGCGGCATGGAAGATATCGTGGTCGCAGCCGGTGTCGAGAAGATGACCGATGTAGAACCCGGTGCGAGCACGGATGCCCTCACCGGCGCGGCTGACCGTGAATGGGAGGGCTTTGTCGGCGCTACATTCCCCGGTCTCTATGCTATGATCGCAAATGACTACATGCACAAGTACAAGATGACCCGCGAGCAGCTGGCACAGGTTGCCGTCAAGAACCATTACAACGGCGCCCGCAACCCCATTGCCCAGTTCCCGCAGGAGATCACGCTTGAGACCGTGCTGAGATCCACCATGGTAGCCGAGCCCCTCCGGCTCTTCGACTGCTCGCCCATCACTGACGGTGCAGCGGCAGTCATCGTTGCACCGCTCGAACGTGCCCGGGAATTCACCGACACGCCGATCAAGGTCCTTGCAACCGCCCAGGCAAGCGACTCGATTGCGCTCCACGACCGCCGCGACATCTCGACAATGGACGCGACCGTTGCGGCCGGCCAGCGGGCCTTCAAGATGGCCAAGCTGACGCACAAGGACATCAACATGGTTGAAGTGCATGACTGTTTCTCGATTGCCGAGATCTGCGCAATCGAAGACCTCGGGTTCTGCAAGAAAGGCACGGCCGGCAAGTTCACCGCAGATGGAGAGACTGCCCTTGGCGGCAAGATCCCGGTCAACACCAGCGGCGGCCTCAAGGCCTGCGGACACCCGGTCGGCGCTACCGGCATCAAGCAGGTGTACGAGATCGTCCAGCAGCTCCGCGGGGAGGCGGGCAGGCGGCAGGTCGAGAACGCAAAGATCGGCATGACGCAGAACGTTGGCGGCACCGGTGCCACGGTGGCTGTCCACATCCTCGGGAGGGTCTGAAATGACCGTTGCACGATTCTGGAGAAAAATTCCCCAGCGCTACAACCTGATCGGCACGAAGTGCGAGACCTGCGGACGCCATTTCTTCCCCCCTCGGACATTCTGCCCAGACTGCCGCAGGGAAGGGAAGATCGTTGACCACAAATTCTCCGGCAAGGGAACCGTGGTCACGTATACCGTTATCCAGACGGCACCCGACCAGTTCGCGTCTCACGGACCGTATGTGCTTGCCATCATCAAGCTCGACGAGGGACCCCAGATGACAACCCAGATCATCTGCGACCCGAAAGAGGCCAGGATAGGCATGAAGGTCAAAAGCGTCTTCCGCAGGATCGCCACCGATGGCGAGAGCGGCATCATCCACTACGGCACGAAGTTTGTACCGGTGGAGTAATTTTTCCTCTTTTTCCGGCAGGGATACCGATCTGGATCACGGATCACCTGACGGGCAGTACTTCGGGCTGGCCGAAGACCTCGGACGCCTCTTCACCCACCCGGTCGATCTCGTGAAGCCAGAGCCTATCAGGAACCCACTTGGGTAAATTGCAGGTAGTTGCTCCGCCGCAAAAGCGCTCTCACGTGAGCGACAGGTACTATACCCTCCGAGCAGAAAATTCCCCGACCCTCAATTTTTGCGCACATTAGATCTCCTATAATCCCGCCCCGTTTGCCCCGGATAGCATGCAAATTTCCCGGATTTTGCGTTTCAGATTTTATTCAGCAAAGCACACCTGCTTCCAAAACCTACAACACTATGTCGCCGGGCCCGGTGATTTAAAAAAAAACACGGAGGTACACAAACCATGACAAACGAAAATCTCTCAACAAACAACTCCCGGGGCAAAGCCGCATGAGCCGGGGTCCCCGCCCCCACCGGGCGCTCGCGGAGGCGATCCCGATCGCCAAGGCC
This sequence comes from Methanoregula sp., assembly GCF_041645475.1. GTDB lineage: Archaea > Halobacteriota > Methanomicrobia > Methanomicrobiales > Methanospirillaceae > Methanoregula. The sequence continues at coordinate 44,462 of NZ_JBAZQA010000004.1, forward strand.
CGTGGCATGGTCCAGCTCGTGATGAGCGGGCCGGAGCGGATCTTTGACATCGCGATCGTTTCAAAGATCCCGGTCACGTTCGTCCGCGTCATGTTCGCGCCGGCGATCCTTGCAACGATCCAGGAACTCGCGGACGATTTCAAAGACGAGATCGGCCTGCTCCGGATTGTTGCCCGCGACGCAGCGATCACGGCCGAGATCTGGCTCCGGTCAAGGCACGGGACGTGGCGGTTCTTTCTCGTCACGCCGAACACGCTCGTCGAGATCGACCGTGAAGGAAAGCGGCTCGTACCGGGATCGGGACAGACGCTCGTGTGAGCCGGCCGGAAAATTTCCCGGATCTTTTTTTGGACGGCCGGCTTTTTGTAAATTTTTTTTACGGAAATTCCGGGTAAGATCTTTTCCGGATGATGATACGTGGCCGAACGGTTACCGGTAGCCGATCCCATCGCAACGGGTCGCCGTTATTTTCGGATCGTGTCAGACCCATATCCAGTTCGGGTGGCAGAACAACCTGAACCACCAAATTCCGCACGAGTAAGAATACACCGTCGGAGAACCGGATTCCTGTCCTCATGAAACCCTGCGGGAAAATTCTGTTACAACAGAGCCCGCACAAGGCCCGGTTGTACCTCTTTTTCCTCAACACCAAAATTTCAGAGGTCATAATTCGCAAAAACACGGGAATTGGGTCGGAACAATGGATTATCTGCCGACGGGAACGGGGGAGGTAGTATTTAGCAATGTTACAAGGGGCGGGGATGGGTAAAGATGGAGGTGGGGAAGTGGAAGGGGATGGCCGGAGGTTGGCCGGTAATTTCTCCAGGCCCGGACTTCCCACGCTTGCGATATCTCCCCCTCCCGCTTCGCTGGAGTTGCCCGGGCCTTACGTACTCGCGATCATCAAGATCGGCAGGAAGATCAAACCCGTCTTCCGCAGGATCGCCACCGATGGCGAGAGCGGTATCATCCACTACGGCACGATGTTTGTGCCGGTGGAATAACCTCTTTTTTTTACGGTCGGGTAAAGCCCCGTATTAATTCCCGCCAAGTTCCCCTGCGATACGGCAGGCATTCTCCTCTTCTCCTATAGGTACCGGGATGACAACATCAAACGGCTGGACAATGAAACTGCCTGCCATCTGGGTGAACGAGAAGACGATTAACGCAGGATGGTTTCTTTTTGCTTTCCGGAAAGAGATCCTGTCCTGCACCATCAGGAACGACCGGAACGGGTAGACCGCACCTTCGTAAATGATACCGGAGCGGGAGATGAACGCCTCGTGGGGCGAACTCATGGCCCGCCGCCTCTCGATACAGGGGGCAACCCGGGATATGATGAAGAGAAGACCTGCAAAGGCAATGAGGGTGATGCCGGTCGCCAGCCCGTCTTCTCCCATGAAGATTATGAAAAAGAGCGCAACTGCCACAAGCATCCCGCCGATCACAATGAACATAACCCGGTTCCGCTCCGCATAGTCCAGGTATTCGCGCTCAGCACTTTCGCGGGCCATCGTCTCCGGATAGGTCCAGTGGGCGAGAGGCGCGGGATCAGCAAGGATCGCATCCATGACCCTGGCCCGGTGAAGGAAGAGGAGGGATACTGCTACGCTGCTGACCGCGAGAAAGAACGCGATGAATGCGAGCGCAAACCCGCCATTCATGCCGTCGATGAAAAGATATGACAGGGTACAGATCAGCGCAAAAACCCCGGATGTGATGAGCGAAGCTGCGACTTTTTTCCATTCGGTGTTGGGGGTCATCAGGAAGATGATCTCCTGTTGGGCGGCCGGGTATTTTCGGGTTTTCTTTCACCCGGAGGATTAATGGTATGGATGGCGGGAGAAAAACACTATTCTCCAAACGAGCACCGGTTCCAGAAATAAAGCGAGATAAAATTAAAAAAATGGCTCGCCGGTCCTGCCAGGCTCAAGAGGGGGGAGACCAGTTACCTGAGTTCTGACAATTATTTTACCTTGACAACCATCAGGGTGATGTCATCGTACTGGGGCTGGGTACCGCTGAACGAGAATACAGCGCTGATAATCTCATTCACAATCTCCTGGGACGAGGAGTTCCCGTTCTTCCGGATGGTCTCAATGAGCCGTGGCACATCAAACATCTCCTCCTTGTCGTTGACTGCCTCTGTGATCCCGTCGGTGTACAATACCACAACATCCCCGGGAGCGAGAGGAATCGACTCCTGCGTATATTCAGCATCCTCAAGCGCCCCGATAGCAACCCCGGTGAGTGCGAGCTCCTCAATCTCACCAGTCTCTTTCCGCAACACAATGGGGGGGTTGTGCCCTGCATTCACATAGGTAAGCGTTAAGGTCTCCTTGTCAATCACACCGTAAAACAGGGTGACGAACATTCCCGTTTTTGAATTGCTCGCGATGATGGGGTTTGCAAAGGAGATCACTTCCTGCGGTTTATTGAACCACATAGCCGTGACCCGGACAACGATCCGGGACAAGGCCATGAAAAGTGCCGCAGGTACCCCTTTACCGGATACATCGGCAATCATGATGCCGGTCCGGGACGTGCTCATGGGAATTATTTCAAGCGGCATCACATCGAAGAAATCTCCCCCGACCTCTTTTGCCATGAGACTTTTTGCCGCGATATCGAATCCCTCTGTCCGGGGGAGGGTCTCGGGAAGGAAATTTTTCTGGATCTCAGCAGCGATCTGGAGTTCGGCATCCTTTCGTGCCATCTCGGATTCCAGTTTCTCCTTCTCAGCCTTCATCCTGTGCTCGTCAAGGACGTTGTGAATGATCTTGGAGAAGATGAAAACAGCCACGGATACGATGATGATCATCGGGAGGGCAACAAACACTGCAACATTGACAACCTCTGCTGCGGGAGTCGCCATAACGATCTGCATGATGGAGACGAGGATCTCAATGAGGAAGGTATAGAGGACAGCGTTTGTGGTGGAGATAAACTTCTTTTTATAGGCAAGGTAGACGAGGCCACCCAGGACACCGGCAAGGATGGTTGCAAGGGTGGCAGCATACATGTACGGCCCCCCCTGGGTAAACCGGAAGGCACCCCCGATAAGTCCTGCCCCGAGACCGACAAACGGCCCGCAGACAAATCCTGCAATGATCGGGCCGAGATCATGAACGTTTAAGACCGCCCCGTACAGGCCGATTTTACTGATCGACCCGTAGACGGAGATCAGGCCGAAGAAGATGATCAGGATGATCTTCGTGCGAATCGTGGCCCGGTTCTCGAAAACTTCAGTGAAATACCGGCTCCGCGAGAACAGATAGGCAAAGATCATGATGACGCATATCATCTGGAAGAGCGTGATGAGGTTTTCAACAATACCCGCAGCCATAATACTCCACCTGTTGGATGTTCATGGCAAAAAAAGACCGTGATCGGACTGCCCGTTCACACGGGGGAGAGGGTATGATCCGTGAGGAAAAAGTGAGATCTGCCGGATCAGTGTATCACAGAATTCTGCACAGGTAATCCAGCGATAGATTCCTTGAACCGTACCATATCTGATATGCAGGCATTATAGGGAGTTGCAACCCCGAGTCGTTTACCGGAGGTGACAACCGCACCATTCAGGTAATCGATCTCGGTCTTATGCCCGTGCAGAATATCCTGCAGCATCGAAGAACTGTGCCTGGACATCACCGGAATCAGCGCACCGTACAGGTACCCGAGAAACGTATCCGGATCCCTCCACTGGAGGCGGATTGCATCTTTCTGGACAATCGTGTAGATCTCCCGGACCATCTCTTCGATGATTTGCCAGCTGTCCGGCCTCCTGAGTTCCCCGTACGTGACACCCATGATAGCGCTGAGCGGATTCAATGAGCAGTTGATCAGGTTCTTTGACCAGAGCTTCCCGGTGATGTGATCCGTTGTTTCAACGGGAATTCCTGCCCGGTTCATGATATCTGCAAGTCCCTTTACCTCTGCATCAAGCCCTTCCGGGAACCGGCCGATCTGCATGGGTCCTGCATTGGCAGTGACACGAATCTCCCGGTCCCCCTGCCGGACAAATCCTGTGAGGACAACGCCGCCGATGACATGATCCGAATAGTTCGAGATTGTTTCCTCGTTACCAATGCCATTCTGGAAACTTACAACCTGACTGGCACCGATGATATCCCTGTATTGCTGGCAGATGCCCTCGGTATCCTGTGATTTCGAGGTGATAAGGACATAATCAAAATCCACGTCATCCACAAGATCGCAAACGCAGGTGAACCTGTCGGATTCAGCACCCCACGCACCACAGATCTCAAGCCCGTCACGGGATATTGCACGGGCAGAGTTTTGTCGCGTTACTGCCACAACGTCTGCAACATGGGACAGTTTTGCAGCCAGGGGTAGTCCTACGGCTCCGGCTCCAAGAATAAGTATCCTCTCCGGGGCCTTCATACGGGATCTATCGTCTTTCATTGGTAATCAACCTTCACGGATAAGATCAAAGGACGCTGCTCCGGGCATTGGAAGATCACATGTGATGGATGATTCCTCACAAGGAAAACGCTCATTTCACCACGATATCGTAGACCGCGTGCCACTGCCCTGGGGAGTAGGACCGCACTTCCCGCTCGGAGAGCACGGTCCCGCCAAGTTCCCGTATCCGGGCCGTGTGCTCACCTTTCGCAGACACGAGCGAATAGAAATGGATGGTCCCTTTTGGCATGCAGAGCCGGACCGCCTCCGGTAAAAACTCTGTCCCGGCCAGCGGGAGGTTCATTATGATCCGGTCAAATTTCCATGGAAGGATTTCCCCAAGCCGCCGGGCATCCGCAAGTATCGGGAGCACATTCTTCACCCGGTTCGTCCCCAGGTTTTCAAGCATCAGTTCGATCGCTTTCGGGTTGAGATCGGAGGCTACGACCATCCCTGCCCGGGCTGCAAGGGTGATCGCAAACGGCCCGACTCCGGCAAACATGTCGAGCACCGTCTCCCCATCCACTACCTGCTCCAGAAGCCGCTGGCGTTCCGTGGAGAGCCGGGCCGAGAAGTACGCGCCGGCAAGATCCACCGTGAATTTATGGCCATGCTCGGTCACGACCGTCCGCGTTGTCTGCTCACCTGCCAGCACCCGGAACTCCCGGGTGCGGTATTCCCCGTGCACCTCGCCTTCTGCGAACACCACCGTGTGAAGCGAGGGACGCGACGTAAGGATCTTCTCCGCACCGTCGGGATCATTGTCCTGCATGATCGCGATTCCGCCAACCAGTTCATGCCGGGGAAGCACCTCGCGGCCCGGGTGTGCTTCGAACTCGTAGTGTTCCGCGCCTTCACGCGGACCGGTGAGCGGCAGGATCAGGAAAACTCCGTCCCGTATTACCCGGAGCGAGGCATCGAGCGCGCCCTCCCGTAACAGCGCCTGCCGCATCTCTTCCCCCTGCCGGGCCGGCACCCGGATCCCCCACTGCCCAACCGTCATCCTGACCACGTATATCATAACAGTATACGTCCTAACAGTTATTCATGGCTGATGATGCGGGGGCCCGTACCGGGCAGGAATCCGGCCCGGAATCGAATCACGACAGGGAACGGGATGCCATTATTCAAGCAAAACTGAAGAAGGGGTCACTGAAACTCTATGAACTGGAGAAGGAACTTTCCCCGGTTGATGCGATCCGGGTAAGGCGCAAATTCATCGAAGAGGAGACAGACACGCATTTTGAGAATGTCGGGATCTTCTCGATCGATGTTGAGCGCGTGGTGAAACGGAACTGCGAGAACATGATAGGTACGATACAGGTACCGCTCGGCGTGGCCGGGCCGGTTCTCGTCAACGGGGGATACGCAGCCGGTAGTTTCTGGCTCCCGCTTGCAACAACGGAAGGCGCTCTTATAGCCTCGGTAAACCGCGGGTGCAGCGCGATAACGAAAGCCGGCGGGGCAGAGGTCCGGATCCTCCACGATGGCATGACCCGGGCACCGGTCTTTGCCACGGACAGTATCATCCATGCAGTGCAGGTCTGCGACTGGGTGAAGGCCCACCACAATGAGCTCGTTGTGGCAGCGGAGAGCACAACCTCCCACGGGAAAGTGAACGACATCGTTACGTTCGTTGCCGGTACGAGCGTCTATGTCAGGCTCGAATTCGATACGAAAGACGCAATGGGCATGAACATGGTGACGATCGCAAGCGCGAAAGTCGCCGACCTGATCGCACAGGGAACCGGGGCACGGCTCATTGCACTCTCGGGCAATATGTGTACCGACAAAAAACCCGCCGCGATCAACAGCATCATGGGACGGGGCCGGAGCGTTGTTGCCGGTGTCGCACTCACCCACGAGCAGATCAGCACGATCTTCAAGACCGATGCCAGGTCCCTCTTTGAGGTGAACTACCGGAAGATTCTCGTAGGTTCGGCCCGGGCCGGAGCAACAGGATTCAATGCCCATGCTGCCAATGTCGTGGCCGCGATGTTCATTGCCTGCGGCCAGGACGCAGCGCATGCAATCGATGGCAGCACCTGCATAACAACGATCGATCTGACGGAGACCGGTGTCTATGTTGCCGTCACCATGCCATCCCTGCCGGTCGGGACGGTTGGAGGCGGAACCGGCGTTGACACCCAGCAGGAGTGCCTGAAAATGCTCGGTGTTGCCGGCAGCGGGACTCCCCCCGGGTCGAACGCGAAAAAACTTGCCGAGATCATTGCAGCCGGCGTCCTTGCCGGCGAACTCTCCCTTCTCGGCGCCCTTGCAGCCCAGCACCTTGCCCGGGCCCACCAGCAGCTCGGGCGCGGATAATTCATTTCACTTTTTTCAAACAACCATCATAGGGTCTATGCCGCAACTGCCGTATTCCTGACAGACAGGTACCTTTTATTGGGTTTTCGAGAAAGACCAGTGCAGAATCTGCTTAAAACCGGAACCACTTCATCATAACAAGGGCATCTTCGCCATTGGCATAGTAATTCTCGATGCCAAACACGTTCCGGTAGCCAAGGCGCCGGTAAAACCGCTGCGCAGCAGTGTTGGATACGCGGACCTCCAGCTGGACGGCAGTCGCCATCTCGATGGCGAACTGGTGTTCGAGCCGGCGCAGAAGGAGTTTCCCGAGACCTTTTTTGCGGTATGCCGGACTCACGCCGATATTGCAGAGGTGCCCGTAAATGTTCTCCCCGGTATCCTCCAGTCCCCCGATAATAAAGCCGGTCACCACCTCCCCGTAAACAGCAACAAAATATGTTGTGGGGTAATACGCGAGTGCATCGAGAAAGGCCGGCTGATCCCAGGGATCGATGAACGACTCTTTCTCAATGGCAATGATCGCCGGGATGTCCATGGGGACAGCCTGCCGGATCTGTGGCAGGGAATACGGGGCAAAATCGTGGGAACGTATCACGGGGTGGCACCTGATCTTAGAGTTCTTGTGTAGTAGTCATGAGCGGAAGAGAAACATAGTATTTGCCCCTGAGCCCCGGTGCAGGGGGGTGCTGAAAATTATAAGGGTGGACACCAAACAATAGAGAACAGGTTAAGGTTCCCGGGACGGGATCAGGTGTAAAATGGTCAGGATCTATCGTTTTTGTGGAGTGCGTCCGGAGCGTTCGATTGCCCCGGCGATCGCGGCAGTACCGTACGATGTCGTGACCGCAGATGAAGCGCGTGCGATCATAAAGAAGAATCCCAGAAGTTTTCTGCGCGTCAGTCGCCCGGATGCAGAACTTGCGGACATTCCTGCCGACGATGCACGAATCTATGAGCGGGCGAAAGAGAATTTCGATGCCCTCCTGACAAGTGGTGAAATGCAGAGAGATCCCGCCCCGTCCATGTACATCTACCGGGTCCGGCAGGACGGCGACGAGTTCCTTGGGCTTTGCTCCTGCCTGGATGTGGACGATTACCGTACAACGAAGATCCGCAGGCACGAGCAGACCCGGTACGACAAGGAGGAGGACCGCACGCGACATATCGGGACAACAAAAACCCACAACGGCCCTGTCGTGCTCCTCTACCAGGACACGAATGATCTCTTCAAATTCATCAAATCGCTGGTTCCCGCAACCGCTGTCCCGGACGCCGAAGTGAAGGCTGACGGCGGGGGGATACACCAGATCTTCAGGATTACTGACCCCGCGGTACTTGCAAAGCTCGAAGAACTCTTCGCATCCGTTCCCGCACTTTACATAGCAGACGGCCACCACCGGGCTAAGGCCGCCGTAAACGTTGCCGACCGCCGGATCGCGCAGGGCCTTCCCGCGGAAGGCGACGCATCAAGGTTCATGGGCGTGATGTTTGCCCACAACCGGGTGAAGATCCACGGCTACAGCCGGCTCCTGACCGATCTGGGCACCTTTACCCACGAGACATTTCTCTCCGAACTCCGGAAATACTTCGAAGTCAAACCCTATGGACGGGTGGACGGCAGGCAGTTCAATATCCCGCCGAAAGTCAAGTCCCCGGAGAAGTACCACATCGTGCACATGTACCTTGCGGGCGAGTGGTTTGAGTGCACCCGCCTTCTGGAAAAGGGGGCAGCACCCCTGGAATCGCTCGATGTTGCAGTCCTCCAGAATTATGTGCTTGAAGGCATGCTCGGGATCACCGATCCGCGGGGCGATGCCCGGCTCCAGTATCTTGGCGGCGCCCGGCCGGTTGCCGATCTCGAGAAACTGGTGGATGCCGGTACCTACCGGCTCGCGTTTGCCATGCAGCCGGTCCGGGTGGCGACAGTCCTCTCGATTGCCGACGCCAACGGTGTCATGCCCCCTAAGTCCACCTGGTTCGAGCCCAAGCTGTTAAGCGGCCTTGTTGTCCATACGTTTGAATGACCGGGCAGACCATCCGACCCTTTACCTTTATTGTTTTTTGCTGCGAATACGGTAGGGTATGATTACCCTCGCCCTCCCCAAAGGCAGCCTCGAGGCTCAGACGCTCCAGCTCTTCAAGGAAGCGGACCTCGAAGTCAAGCGCACGGACCGGGACTACAATCCCTGCATCAACGATTCGCGCATCGGCAAAGTGAAGATCCTCCGCCCGCAGGAGATCCCAACCTACGTAGATAAGGGTTACTTCGATATCGGCATCTCCGGTCTCGACTGGGTACACGAGACGAATTCCGATGTTGTGGAAGTTGCCGATCTCTCGTACAGCAAGACCGGCGAAGGAAACGTGAAGATCGTGATCGCGGTCCACCGCGACGAACCCATCGAGAGCGTCAGCCAGATCAGGAAAGACAGCCGGGTGACAACGGAATACCCGGAGCTGACAAGAAAGTTCTTCGACAAACTCGGCATCCCGGTCCAGCTCTTCCACTCGTTCGGGGCATCCGAAGCAAAAGTGCCGGATCTTATGGATGTCGTGGTCGACTTAACCGAGACCGGCACAACGCTGCGCAAGAACGGGCTCAAGATCATCGGCCAGATCATGGAGTCCCACACGGTGATCATTGCCAATAAGAAGAGCTGGGCGGACCCGGAAAAGCGCCGCCAGATAGAGGAGATCAGGACCCTGCTTTTCGGGGTCATCGATGCCCGGCACAAGGTGCTCCTGACCATGAACGTGCCCTCCGCCTCCATGGAGCGGCTCGTTGCGGCACTCCCGGCTATGAAGAAGCCGACCGTCAGCCAGCTTCACGGGATCGACTATTACAGCATCCAGACCGTTGTCCCGAAGAATGCGGTCAACGGGCTCATCCCGAAGCTCAAGGCCTGCGGTGCGGAAGACATCCTGGAGATCCCCATCTCCAAGATCGTGCCATAAGGGCGAGGATAACGCTTTCACTTTTTACAACGCAGAAACTTCAAAATCGTCATTCTACGGCACGAAGGCTACGGCAATGAAAACGATTATTCGAGCTTGATATAATTCTTCTGGGATCCATCTTCCTTTACATGCGTATCTTCTCCCCAGTTCTCTTTCTCGCCGTAACTTTCCGCCCACACCGTGAGCCGGTACGTTGAGCCGGGTTTCCAGGAACTGGTATCAACGCTGATTGAGTCTGAGGTTGTTCCTGCCATTTTATCCCCGATCGATCCTGGATATACCGTTCTCAGGCCAAACGCGGTTGCACTACAGGGATCGGCACAATACAACAACTTCTCGTGCACGATCCCGGTCCCGTCATATGTTGTGTCCCAGGACACCGTCCAGAGGTTCGGGTCGGTGGTGCCTCCCGTGATCTTCATGTTGGTCACATCGAGTCTGACTGAGGGGGAGAACGGGTTGTCCACCTTGGTTTCATGGACATTCGTGGAGTTCATGGGAACGGTCACGGTCTGGCTCTTTTTCGTGTTTGCGTCAATGAAGGTGACGGGGCTGTTCTCACCAAAAATCCCGATCACCCCGGCTTTTTTGAGTCTGAACTGGATATTTGTCATCCAGACATCATCGAGGATAATCTTGCCGACACTGAATTCCAGCTTCTTGGAGGTCAGGCCGGGTAACATCGTCGGATTCGTCCAGTTGCCGCGATCGTCCCGCACTTCCACGTAATAATCGTTCTTCGGAGGGGTAACCGGCTGGGTGGAGTATTTGGTTATGAAGGTGGACGAGTCCACACCCGAGGGATTATAGACATACTCAAGATACTCGCCCACAGTGTCACCGGTGACGGCTTTGCCATCAACGGTAATGGTACTCAGGTCAGTCACCAGCTGGGTCTGCCCGCCTGCCTGCACGTTCAGATCCCCGGCAATCTGGGTATAAAGGTTATTCAGATCCGTTTCTGAGGGCGCATGCTGGTAAAACCCGATCGCGCCCTTCGTCATGATGCTGAGTGCAGCCTGAACCGTATCGCTGGGCTTGTCCTCGAAACTGAGCACATAGAGGCGGATGGCAGAACTGTTCGCATAGACGGACATATTCTGGGAGGTGAATTCAGCTGCATAGTTCAGCCGGTTCCGATTGACATAATCGGCAACGTAGTAATCACAGGATCGTGTGTAATAATTATAATAATGACAGGAACTGCCGTCAGGTACCGGAACAGAACTGGTCGATGAAGTTCCGCCACCAATTTCACTGTAATATTCATAAGAATCAAAGTTGGGAACATTGCCGGGCCAGGTCAGATAACTCGTTGTACCTGGAAATCCCCTTCCTTTGGCAAGAGGAGTGCCATCGTAATTCCAGTCCCCGTCCGTGAGAAGGATAACCGCTTTGACGGTATCGCTGCCCCCGTTGGTACGGACATCCGTTATTGCCTCGTACAATGCCCGCCGCATCTGCGTTGCGCCATCGGCATTCAGGTTACTTACTTTGGTTTTGACGGCATCGTAATCGACCGTGAGGGACTGATCAAGGGTTGTACTGCTGGCAAACGAGACAAGACCCACCTGGTTGCCGTTTCCTTTTTTCATCTGCTCAATGAACTTGTTTGCTGCGGATTTTGCAGAGGTCATCCGTGCCCCCTTCATGCTCCCGGATCTGTCCAGGACAAGCACCACATCGATGGGTTTTGGCTGGAGGGCGGCACCGGTTCCCCGTATCCAGACCTTGACATTGATGGTATCCCCTACCTTGGCATCGGTCTTGTCGATCTCTGATTCCACGGTCAGGAACGGGTAGTTCTTCCAGACAAACGTGATCTCCTGGGTCCTGGTCTCACCCTTTGTGTTGACCCATCTCGCGGTCACTTTACATGATCCGGTGGCCGCATCGTTGTATCCGGTCTGGCCCTTCTTTGCAAATGTTCCCGGGATAAATGATACCGTTGCATACCCGGTATCCCCGGTAGTTATCGAGACAGAGGAGAGCGATGACTGCGAAGTCTCCGTGAAGGGACTATAGGAGTCAGCGGATTTCTCGAAGGTTACGGTCTGATCCTTCACCCCGTTGCCGGCAATATCCACCACTTTTGCCCTGACTTCAACCGCTTTTGCCCCCGCCACATCCATGCTCACCATGGTCTGGGGGCTTGCCGTCAGGATCATATCCACCGGGTCCATGGAGGTGTACTCCACGGTCTGGCTGCAGAAGCCGGACTCCTGGGTACCGGTGCAGAGGATCGCGGGGTTCAGGGGGGTTATAGTTCCCGCGATGACCGGAGTTGCCGTGATCGTGTATACACCGGCAACATCCTTTGGACCATAGTGAGTGAAATTCATACCCCCGGAATCCGTAATCAGGGAAACCTCCTCGCCATTTGACGATGTGACACGGAGGGTAACATCCTTCATGGGGTTTTTGTACTTGTCCTGGACGGTATAATAAAACGTGAACCGGTGATCTGGATCTTTCCCGTCAGCGGGATAGGACTCAGGGTAGATCGTATTCTGGACCAGATAGGACGGATTGCGGTCAGCCACGCCATTGATGGTTATGGGTTCCCCGAGATACGATCCAATCGGGTACACCTGGAAGGTGTTGGGTCCGGAGAGGGTGGAGACAAGGAAATCGACCGATACAGCTCCTTCGGCATCGGTGGGAAGCGAGAGATCCTGCACGTGCTCCGCTCCCTCGACAAAGCCGGATCCACCGTCTCCTGAGGTATAGAGAACAACGGTATGGGCTGCTGCCGGGTTTTTGTTGTCAGCAGGGTTGTTCGAGCTGTCCAGGAGCCGGATGGTGACTGGGGTGACCGAACCGACAACCACATCGTGCGCGTACGTAATATCCGCCGAATAGGGAGTATCATGATCGATGTGCTGGATGCAGCTGAGGGGGATCGTGGTTGTTGCAGTACCATCGTTGTAGGAGACAAGAGCGTTGATGGTCGCAGTCCCGCTTTTGGTTTTTGTCCTGAATACCGTCTGAGCAATACCATCGGTGCCGGTCACCGCATTCTGGGTCGAGAGTGATCCCAGGTTCTGCGAATCGTCAGCAAGAGAGAACGTAACCGTTGCACCGGCTACGTCCGATACCGGGGAGGCCTGGACAACGTGGACGGTGATGGTTGACTGGTCGTTCGCATTCGCCACGATCCAGCCGGTATTGCTGCTGGTCATGGTGGACGGGGTCAGGTCTGCAGCAGTAGTGGTACCAACAATGAAAAGAAGGCCAAACAGAATCAGAATTATACGGTGGATCTTCAACCCGATCCCTTCTGAGTGAGTGATTGAGCGCAACACTATTTATATTTTTTTATTTTTAAAAAGGTCTTATTTTTTGTCAGATTTGCAAAATAAAGATTAATTGAAGTTAAATCAACACATTTTCAACCCTCATCTGCCCACGTGGATCCGTGCGGTGAGGCATCAACATAAATAGTCCATCCCCCTAAAAATGCATGAGGATAGTTATGCGCATGCCAGCCGGTTCCCAGGCCTTCGTCGTTTTTGCGGTCGTAGTGGTCCTGGCAGGCTGTTTTATCACAGGATGCAGCACCCGGCAACCGGTTCCTCTGGCAAATGAAACGCAAAATGCTACAAATCAAGGGTTCCGGTTTCTCCCGCCGGATAGTGTTTCCGGGGATCCGCAGGTGCTCAGTTTTAAGGACGTGGAGGCACAGCTTGCCAGAGTCGTCCTTGACGTGGGAGACGGTTCAGCCGTCAATGCCAGTTCCGATAAAGAGATCCTGTACGTCCGGGGGAATAATCTCGACAACAACGGGCAGGCCCGCAGCTGGACCTTTGTCGTGCGCCATGCCAACAGGACATCCATTGTCACCGTTGACCAGAAAGGCTTGAATCTGGCAGCATGGAACGGCGAGTTCCGCCAAAAAGAGATCCGGCTGGATTCGATCATCCTGCCAGAAGACCTCTTCCTGAAAAACCGGGACGCTATTACCGGGGATAACCGGACCGGCTCGCGGGATCTCGTGCTCTCCATGGATCGCTACACCTTAACCACATCCGGCACTACGAACCGGGTCCTGGTATTCGACGCAAAGACAGGAGCGCTGATGAGTTCCCATGGATAAGGATGCCGGCATCTCGTCGATAGACTTCCTGGCAGGTTTTGCCATCTTCATGATCGCTTTTATCTGGGTGGCAACCATGGTGCCCGGCCTCTTTATCGGGCTGAAATCCAGCACAATCGATTACGATGCGGTTGCCTACCGGACCGGCGTGATCCTGGCCGAAGACCCCGGCAATCCCGCAGGCCCTCCCGCAGATGACGTAGGATGGGAGTTCCTAGCAGACAGCAACAAGGTCGATCTCAAGCGCTTCGGACTGGCCGTTTCCAGGGATACCCCGGGGATTCTCGATGCGAATAAAGTCCACCGCTTCTTCTGCTCCACGGTTTTTTCCTACCCGGAAGACTATCAGAAACGCGCGATATTCGGGGATTATCCCTACCGGTTCAACATATCCCTGCGATCGTCCCGGGAGGATACCGCACGGAGCGTGGGAGATGTTATCCCTGACAGTTACGGGTATATCCACAGGGTGGTGGCGATCAAATCTCCCAGCAATGCAACGATTGATACCCGGATGATCATGGATCATGCGTTCAACAATTCTGAGGATGTGACATTCCACCAGTTTTCCATCCGGATAAACGGAACAAAACTCCTTGTAGACGAGATCCGGGATCCCCGGTACCAGATCAACCCGGAAAAAGACCAGATCATCATCAACATAACCGGCCTTGAGACCCAGCCGGTCCGTCCCCCTGGCCCTCTCGCAGCCCCGGCAAGCGTAAACCTGACAAATATCCGGTTTTACAAATCCTCTGCGGGAAGCCTGGGGACCCTGACCGTCAATGACCTGCCGTCACCGGAGTATCGTTACCTCTACGTTGACGGAAACCCGGTCTATACGCACCCCCTGCCCTCTCCCCGTCCCCCGGTTGAGAAGAACGTGTCCATGATCTTCGGACCGGGATTTTTCGGGAACGCAGCATCAACGGACACCATCTATATCAACCTGACATTCGGTCTTGACCCGCCCCAGCAGTACCTGAATTCCACGCGATCCGGGCCCTTTGACTATAATTACCATCCGGCAAACGTAACCCGGCCGGATCTGCGGGATGCCGTTCTGGAGGTGGCGGTATGGTAAACGATGCGGGCCAGCTGTATACTATAGAGGGCATTGCCGCTGGCCTGATCATGCTCGTAACCGCATTCATTGTCGTCAACAGCACCATGGTCTATACACCGGGGGATACCCACATCAGCGACATGCAGCTGGAGGTGCTCGGGAGCGATGCCCTGACCATTATGAACACGGCGCCGAACAGCACCCCCGGAAAAAGCCCGCTCCAGACCATTGTCGAGACACAGGACAACGGGGCCTTTGCAACCATGTTCGCAAACCTCGTCAACAACCGGACAGGGACTCGCCCCGACTCGGTCCACTTTACGGCAAACATTGTGTATGACAACCCGGACACCCCCGGTCAATACAGCAGCATTCCTCTTGGCGGAAACCGTATCCTGACCGGGGGGGAGCATGCCGTGCGGGTCTCCCGGTGGGTGATCGCGGAAACGAAATTTCCGGATCAGAGCAGTGGCAAACATGCCGGGCTCGTGGAGGTTTACCTGTGGCGGGACTGAATGAGGATGCACAGTGGATCGTTCTTATGGGCTTTATCGTGAGCTTCAGCCTCTTCTTCCTTGCAATCGTGGTCAACCAGTCGGTTGTGGTGGGGCAGACAACCGCCGAGGCCGTTGCAGAGTTCCCGAAATATGACATCCGGGGTGTGCGTGAGGTCATCATCCAGTCCGGCAGCCTGGATGACACGGCGCCGTTCCAGAACAGGACCACCGTGGGAAGAGAGATCCGCAACCTCTCCCGGATCCGGCAGAACGCCGTCGTAGACTTTGCCCCGGTAACGGAAGGGGGGCAGCCGTATATGGAGATACATTACAACAACGGGGTGATCGCGTACAATGAGACGGGGAAATTATGGTAAGGACGATCGCGGGGTCGCAAATATGATCGAGTATATCCTGATATCCGGTATCCTGATGTGTCTTTTCGTGGTGATGCTGCTTATGGTCAACACCAATTTCATGGAGGGGCCGGCGAACACCATTGCCTATTCGGCCTTCACCGACATAGGAAACGGCGTTTCCACCCGGATCGTTGATACCTACGCCATTGCACCGGCCATCGGCAACATCTCCTCGCATTTCGATATCCCGGATGAGGTTGCAGGACAGGATTATTTTGTTGAGATCGGCAACACAGCCGGCGATGACCCAACGGCACAGACCGTGACCGTCTGGAGAAGTTCCATAAGCTCGAGCACAGCAATTGCCGGTATCGGATCAACCCTGAGAGCCGGGGGCAAAACCACCGGTACCGGGTTGAACAGGATCAGCTATGATTCGGAGGGGTTCTGATGGCAGCAAGGATGGATCGGGAGTTAAGTGCCCGGGCGGTCTCGGAATCGATCGGGTTTTTGCTTATCTTCACGATAGTCATCGTGGGTATCGGGCTCGTAACCCTGTACGGGTACCCGATGCTTCTCGCGCAGCAGGTGAACACGGACGAGAAGATCATGGAGAAGAACATGATCGTGCTCCAGAACGATCTCAAGGGTATCACCTTCAAGACGGTGCCATACAAGGAGACCTCCTTAAAGATCGGCAACGGCCTGCTGACGGTATATAACGCAAGTGAAACGCCCGCAGCCTCAACATTCAGGATCTACGACTCATCCCGCACGTATGTTGATTCTTTCAGATCCGGTGACCTGCGCTATACCTCCGACAGCAGCCGGACAGATATCTCGCTCCAGAACGGAGCTGTGGTGATGCGGCCCCACGGGGCAACGGGGTCGTCCATGCTTGCAGAACCGCGCTGGTTTTACGACGGGCAGACCAACACCATGGTGATCAACCTCATCTCCATCAACAGTTCAGGGGTTATGGCAAGGGACGGCATCGGGACCGTGCAGATGGCAATGGGGGAGACCGGTTACCAGTATACCGAAGGCATCAATTCCGATATTTACCTGGATTTCACGCCCGACCCGACGCCGGTTACCGCGCAGGATTACCGGACAGCCTGGGACAACTATTTCATACGATCCCTCAATATGGAGCGGACAAGTTCGCCCGATGCGGCAACGGTCACGTACAGACTGCCAACAAAGACCACACCTTCGGCCCGGCTGGTCATAAAAACCTACGATGTCGTGATCAAATCACTCTGACACGTTTTTTTAATTCTTGAAAAAAGATTCGGGTGTGATCAGAGGTACTTGTTCCGCCGGAGCCATTCCACCTGAGGGCCGGTGTACCGGTAGATGATGTCGCACTTTTCATCCTGGAAATTCCACGGGATGATGATCAGGATGTCGCCTTCGCGTATCCAGACTTTCTTTTTTATCTTCCCCTTGATCCTTCCCAGCCTCGTAACGCCATCAAATCCCTTGACACGGATGTGGTTTGCTCCCATCATCAGTTCAGCGCAGCCGAACATTTCGCGGTTGCGTTTCTGGGGCAGTTTGACCCTTACGACTTCGTCACCCGGGGGAGTTCCCGGTTTATTGTCTGTCAGTACAACCTCTCCTGGTGCTCTTTTTTTACAATTTTTACGTGCTTAATTGTTGGTGCCCGAAAAAATATATTTTTCCTTGAGTGGCACAAAAAACCAGTTTCGGCCGGAACCGGAGGAGGAAAAACCGCGTTCCATGAAAAGAGAGCGCAAGTTATCCGGGAAGAACCCGGCTCCACGAAAGAAGGATAAGGGCCAGCATGCCGGTCCCGATGACGAAGATAATGACACCGGAAATTTTATTGATCTTTTTGAGGCTGTCGATACTCATACGGGAACGGAAGGAACCGACCGAGCCGCAGAGAAGGATCCACCAGAGGGTTGAGCCGCAGAAGACACCGGCAACGAATTCCGCGGCCAGAACCTGGGATGCCCCCTGGAATACCACCCCGAAGGCGGGCAGGATCGCAAGGAAAAAGATGATGGTCAAGGGATTCGCAATACCGATGGCAAGCGTGGTTAAAAAATCCTTAAGGTAGGATTCCTGTTCAGGCCGGGCTTTGGCTTCAGGAGGGGCAGAGACGAACACCATGATCCCTATCAGGAGAAGAACCAGGCCGGCGATGAGCCGGAACAGGGACTGATGGGTAAGAATCATGCCGGATATCAGGGTCAGGCCAAGGAAGACTACTGCGGCATAGAAAGAATCGGCGGTGGCAATGCCGATTCCCGATACAATCCCGTGAAGCCTTCCGACCGTCACCGCACGCTGGATGCACAGGAGCGAGAGCGGACCTACCGGTAAGGCTAGGGTGAGGCCGATGATGATTCCCTGGATGAACAGGCTTGTATCCATAACAGCACGCGGGACACTATTCTGGTTCTGGGTTTGCGGGAAAATACACTTCCCGGTTACGGGGTGGTATGATCAGGAGCTGTTGTTTTGACAACGGGTTATCGGATTCCTACCCATACATTCCATTTTGCCGATGTTGAGGGTTTCGGTACGGGGAATACGCGGGGGGACGGATCCCCCCGCAGATATGGAAGGGCACGCAAAGGCTCCTCGCGGGTAATGAACTGAATTTCCGGTCCAGGCAGGGTCATGCCTGACGCAAAAAAGAGGTGCAGGAAAACAGATCAGGAAAAAATTGAGGGGGGCAGAGTCCACCGGGATGTGAGGTTTGCAATGGGGTCTAAGGGGGCCTTCTGGTCCGCGTAGACGACATCGAGGATTGCACCTCCTTTTTTCAGCAAGGAATAATCGCGTTCGGTGTCAATCGTGACATAATCCCGCATTATACCAGTAGTATTGGGGTCGAGTATGAATGTCTGTGCCCCTGATCCACCGTGGGATACGCCAAGGCCCCCGTGGAAGAGCCCGCTCTTATCGGTGAGGTTACTGTACAGGATCAGACGGTTGGATTCGGTTCCGGTATTGGTGACCCGGTAATAAATGTTCACGATATATTTGCCGGAACCCCTGGCATCAACTTCAAAATGATCTATAGAGGAGATCAAGGAGTAGTTGCCGCTTTTGAGTACCGAAGGTTGTGCATAGGATACCGGGGGAACTGACGGTCCCGGGGTTTCGGGCGATACGGTTGGCGCTGTTGAACAGCCTGCAACCAGGATCAGGCAGAAGGCAAGTGCGAGCAGTGCGATTCGTTTCATTATTTTCACCTCATATACGGGAATAAAAATCAGTTTTTAAAAAATAAAAAAGTAAGCGCACCGCGAAATGCCTTTCAGGAACAGACAGCCACTGCTCCAGACATCCACGGGTATTAATGGGATATGTTGGCACCTGATGAACACGTTAGAAAGAAAACGGAAGCATTGAACGTTGCGTCCAGATGCGAGAAGCAGGAGTCGAACCTGCGAACGCCTGCGCGAACGGATCTTGAGTCCGCCTCTGTTGACCACTTAGATATTCTCGCTTGATTAGTAGTATTGGACAACCGGATAGTAAAATGCTTTGACTCCGTAGAGTGGTAGGACGCATCGCAGAGCATGCGTGAAATAATTATAGCTGCATTCCCAATCTGAAGAGAATGTTCGATCACCTATGGCAGAGCAGGTACCGGGATATCTTCATCGCGGGCCCGGTTATCGTGGTCTTTGTTGTACTGCTATGCCTGTCAACCACACCCGTTTTTACCGGAGATTACGGGGAGTTCATACTGGCAGGGGGGATTGTTGCCCCGTTTGTGATCCTTGCCCTCCTTGCCTATACCGGCGAGACCATCCGGCCGGTCCGGTATATCGCGTACCTCTGGCTCCTTGGCATCCTTCTCTCTATCTTTGCAATAAACTTCGTTCTTATCCTTGCACCGGTTGATTTGGCCTCGCCGGATCCCGATGCACTCACAAAACAACTCGACTCGCTTCCGGTGGCAACGGTCGGCACGGCCCTCCTTGCGTCGTTTGGTGCTGGGCTCATAAGCCTCATCGGATTCTCCCGCTCGTTCCGGGTTATCCTTGCCCGCCGGCTCCCTATCAATCCCGATTCCCCGGTTCATACCGCAGGACTCGTCTGTGCCCTTGCCCTCATCATCATGCCGCTGGTGCCCCTTATCATGACAGGGAATGCCCCGCTTCTTAATGCCGATCTCCAGAACATGCTCGGTATAGGACACGAGATCCAGGGATCATCGGTCAAACTGGATACCTTCACCCTGATCTGGACGATCATCGGTTCGTTCCTGTTAGTCGGGCTCTGGGTGCGCAGGGATATCCGCAGCACGCTTGAACGCCTCGGCCTTGTCCGCCCGACTGCCCGCCAGGTGCTCATCGGGGTCGCCTCCGGTCTCCTGCTTGTCGGAATCTTCTGGCTCTTTGATGATGCCATTGCCCTCCTCTTTGCCGCAAACGGGATCCCGACAACCGATGATACGCTCGTCACCAATCTCTTCATGGTCTCGTTCACCCCGCTTGCTGCGGTCGTTGCCTCAATAACGGCAGGCCTCGGAGAGGAACTCTCGATCCGGGGCGTTATCCAGCCCCGGTTCGGCATCCTGATCGCGGCACTGGTGTTTGCGTCAATGCACGCGTACCAGTATGCCTGGGACGGGCTTCTGAGCGTCTTTCTCGTTGGGCTCTGTTTTGGGATTCTCCGGAATTATACCAACACGTCAACCAGCGCGATCTCGCACGGGGTCTATGACCTGACCCTCTTCGCCATCATCATGGCGGGAATAACAACCCTCTGAAATTTTAAAAAAAGTTACATGAAATCCGCAAGACCCAGCTGCTCCTGCTTCTCTTCCCCGAACGTGGAGGTGATGGCGAGATCGATCACTTCGACCCGCTGCTTGGTGTATTCCGAGACCTTGTACTTCCGGCAGATCTCCCGGGACATCTCTAAGTATTTTTTCACCGAGCCTTCGTGCACGGTGGGAATGAGAGGACTGTTGCAGGGGCCTTTGCCCCGGAACTTGGTGCACTTGCCGGATAGCGGCAACCTGCGGTAACTGGTGTTGCACTTCGTGCACCGGAACTTCTGCTTGGAGAAGGCAGAGAGGTTCCCCATGAGGTCCCGGATGAAATGGGTGTTGAGCACCCGCTCTGCAACATCGTCGGCATCCACGGCCCGGATCTTCTCGGCGAGATCGAGCTCGGCCCCGAGCTTGTCGGTCATCGTCTTCATCTGGGTGTACATAGACTCGATTGGGCCCGCGGAGATGTCCGAGGTGTCGTGGGTGAACTGGAAGCCTTCCACCTGTTCGGGCTTGCCGATCCTCTTCTCCACCCGGTCGATGAGCCCGGCAATCGTCTTTGGTTCAACGTAGGTGAGCGCACCGGTGTAGACTTCGATCGGGTAATGATCGCAGACATCCACGTTGAGGGCCTCCTTGTCGATCTCGGCCGGGTCGATCCGGCTCGTCAGCACGAGCGGGGCGTCCATGGTACCGCCCCGGTTCTGTGGCAGGAACGAGCGCGAGAAGTTGATGAGCCCGTCGAGGAGGAGCATGATACAGTCCTCATCGCCATCGCACTGGCCGGTGAAGATGTCGTTGGCCGTCAGCGTGTGGTCCTCTGCAACGGTCAGGCAGTAGACCCGCTCTTCGGGGGCAGGCACCGGTTCGGCAAGGGCTATCCGGTCCGAGATGACGCACGAGCCTTCAAAAACGGGGACGGCATCCCCGGCTTTGAGCTCAACGGCCCGGATCTTCCGGAGGTAATTCGTATCCCAGACGAGCATGGCGTGATCGGGCGTGACCACGAGTTCCCGCCCCCGGGCAGTGGTGAACCGGATGAGCGCCGCAGGGGAGCGGTGGATCGAGACCGAGGTGATCTTCCGGATATGGATACCGCCGTTCGTATCAACAGCCCGGGTAAAGAACTGACGGGCGGGATCCGAGTAGTACGTCCCGAGCCGGTCTATACCCGGCCGGCTGAGATCGAAGTTTTCAAGGACAAACTTCCGGATCGGGAATTTTTCCCACCGCCTGCCATCGTAGACATCGATCTCGGTATCCCCGTAAAAGCAGTTCCGGCGCTTGGCCGCGTGGAAGAACGGGTGGGCATAGCCGACATTTGCCCGGGTGAATCCGACAATCCGGGCGAGCACGCCGGCGCTCGTGTGCGGGGCGAGACCGATAACGAGGTGCCCGACAAGCTCCTCGGGCTTCGTGATGTTATAGAAGGGCGGGAGATGGTAGCATTTCACGAGCAGGTCGTCCATGAACTGCGCCACGCTGACCATGTACTCGGCACAGGAATCCGAGACCAGGATATCCTGCGGGTGGAGTTCGACAACCTGCGCCGGGTTCTGGAGATCATAGCCCCGGGTGTCCTTCGTGTACCCGAGCGACCGGAGTTTCTCCACGGAGACCCGGACCTCGTCGGGGCGGATGTGCGTGATCGGCAGGTCAATCATGTCGAAGCGGGTGGTGCCGTCCTTGAAGACAAAGATGTTCCGGATGGCCCGGAGGATCCCCTTGTCCATTGCCTCGACCGTTTTTTCCTTGGAGATGACACCCTTGACCCCTTTGACAAGGGCGATGCTGTCGGTTTTAAGCCCCAGCCGCTCCATGGCCTTGGCATACTCGCCTTTCACGTTGAGGGTGAGCCGCTGGCTGCAGACAACCTGGCCGTCGCAGCCCGGGCAGCGGGGGAGGGTTGTCTCCCTCCCGCACTTGGTGCAGATGGAGAACGCAACGGTGTGCCCCCCGCATTTCTCGCACCGGTTCAGGTAATTGATCTCCCCGCACGCCGAACAGCGCCGGCGGCCGACATCGATCTCGATGAAACCCCCCTCTTTCTGGAAATCGAGATCGGTATCGTTCCGGTCAACGTCTTCGGTATGAGCGGAGGCTGACTGGAAGGACCGCCGTGCCCCTCCCGAGTCCCCGAGGGGGAAGAGGGCGTGCGGGGGCGGGTTCATCTTCCGGGGCTTGGACTTCCCCGGCCGGCCCATACGCCCCCCGATCCGGGTCCCCGACCGGGACCGCATGGCAAACCCGGACAGGTGGAGGACCAGGTCGAGCGGGGCTTTCTCCCCGGCGGTCTCCCACACATCACGTTTTTTCAGGTTTTCATCCAGGCCGAGGCAGGCAACGAACGCCTTCCAGGTGGCGATCTCGACCAACTCCCCGTTCACCTTGTGGGGAAGGAGGAGGAGTTCAAGGGAGGTCTTGGTTTCCGGTTCAAGGGGAAGGCGGAGAACGCCATCCGCAACCGATCCTTTGCCGGATACCGCATCGGCAAGTTCCCGGATCTGGTCCGAAGTGATGTCGTCCCAGAACCAGGTCCAGGCCGGGTACAGGATACCCCCTGCCCGGGCAAAGGCCAGGGCTTCCTCCTCGCTTGCGGGAGGTTTTACGCCGGGGCCGGCATCGAGCTGCCACCATTCCGAACAGTACCCTGCGGGGATAAGAGGGTGGTTGTTCTCCAGAAACTCCCCGAACGAGATGAGGATCTCGCCGACATCGAGGATCTTCTCGATCCCGGCATTCAGCCGTTTTGCCGTTGCTTCATCGTCGATCCGGAGCACATCCCCGTTCCGGAGCCGCACGGTCGGGCCTTCAATGGAATCAACCGGCACAACCCCGCAGGCTTTCCCGGGCCGTTCGGTCTTCATCTGGGTGCCGGTGGCAAGGAACTCGCCAAGGATGTAGAGGGTGGCCGGGTGCATGCCCGCCGCAGCAAACCCGGTGTTCCGGGATCGCCCGTACCGGAGCCGGAAGCCGCCTTTCCGCATGGGGTAAGAGAAGACCGGCCGGCCGCCGATCAGGTCGCGGAGGTACTTGTCGAGCGGCTTGATGCCGACCGTCTTATCACCGTCGCCGCTCTTTGCCGCTCCTGCGATCAGCTTGTCGAGCCAGTCCCAGCCCTCCATCTTCATCTTCTCAACCCGGCCCTTGAGTTTCCGGGCCTTGCCGGCAATACCTTCCCCGATAACGAGCGCCATCCCGCCCCGGACGGCATTCGTCTCCACCCGCTCAAGGTTGCGGTGACCCGAGACCTCCTCCTGCTCGGTGGCTTCGCCATCAACGCAGACCGGGCAGTTCTCGATGATGATCCGGATCTCGGCCTCGCTCGGGAGATACTGGAGGTTCATGATGGAGTTGTACTGCCGGATCTCCTCGATGTACCGCTCAACTTCCACCGGCCGCGGGATGTAGCGGTTGATCCCCAGTTTCTGGCGCACGTAGTCGCCCACGAGCACGGACATGGCCTGGGCCGTACCCCCGGCACTCCGGATCGGTCCTGCATAGAAGATCATCAGGTACTGGGTGCCGTCGTCGTTCTTGCCCAGCTCGACTTTTGCAATCCCTTCCGTTGGTGCGGATACGACCCCTTCGGTCAGGAGTGCCATCGCAACGCGTATCGCGTGGTCGAGCACCTCCATGATGTCCTTTTCCCCGAACTTCCGGGCAACAAAATCGTCGCCGATCCGTAAGGCCGCCTCTTCGCGGGACATCTCCGCTTCAAGCTCGCGGATCCGCGCTGCCACACCCTTGACCCCGACCAGCACTTCCACCCGGTCGGCAAGATCGCTTGCAATCGGGATCTCCACATCAAGGGAGGGGTCGAACCCCTGGGACCGGGCCTCCTTTGCTATTGCTATTTCACGGTACAGCTCGTCCAGTAAAGACTTCTCGTAAGCCTCCATCGCAGGCGAGAGCACAAGCATACTGGTAGGATTCTCCGGGTGGGGATTTATTGGTTCGGATACCGTCCCCTCATAAAAAAGAGGGATTGTCCAGGAACGGTTATTCCTCGTCCCGTATCTTCTCAACCATCGACGGAAGGCCTGTCTCTCCCATCTGCCAGAGAGTCAGGGTTGCGCACTGCTGGATGATCTCGTTTGCGTCGGTGAGCCGTCGCGTGAGCGGTTCCACGGCGGGCTTGCCGATCCGGCAGAGGGACTGAGAGAGAAAACCCCTCAGCTCCCGGTCATCGCTTCCCATCCCGTTGATCAGGGCATCAATAGCCGGGACACCAATCTCGCCAAGGGAGGCAGCAGCATACTTCCGGAACTCCTTTTTGGGGTTCTCTTTCATAGCTGCAACCAGCGGAAGGACGGACGGTTTTCCGATCCGGGAGAGCGCCACCGCAGCATACCAGCGCTGGTCATTATCCTGTGCTTCCGCCATAGCGGCAATGAGGGGCGCGACCGCAGGTTCCCCGGCCTCACGCAGCACGGATATTGCCGCATGCTTCCGGTCAGTTGACGGATCGCCAAGGGCTGCGATCTCCACCCGGATTTCCTCGTCGGAAATCTCCTTTTTTCCGCCCGTTTGCACCATATGTATCACTGATCTGGGAACTGCACCCACTTGGTTGTTTCCATTTCCGTTTCCGGGGTTACACAAAGCCCAGCCAGGCGGGAACAAAGAGGATGACAAAGAAGACTGCCATCAGCACCATCCCCAGGGGAAGACCAACCTGTGCCCACTCCCTGCTCGTGATCCCGAGCTTGCAGGCGGCAATGATATTGGGGATGTTGCCGGGGATGAGCATACCCCCGGCAATGAGCAGCCCCAGGAGGGCGCTCGTTATCTGGGTGAGGGAAAGAGCCGGGCTGATCTCGGCAGCCGCCAGGGTCGCGTTGTCCAGCACCGCCGAGACGATATTCACCCAGTACAGTCCCGCGGGGGGGATGTTGATGATGTATTCGAGGATGAGCGGTTTGAACCCGTCGCCGAGAAAGACCAGCGCCATGATGAAGAGGTACACTTTTCCGGCCCTGATGAAGATATCCCGGGGTTGTTCCCGTTCGACATTGCACACCAGTTTCGTCCCGCCGGTATGGCTCCGGGAAAAGAGGAAAACACCGATGACACCGAGGGCGATGACCGCCGGGATGACATAGATTGCCAGGTTGTCGAAGAGGAACGCAAAACCGGCATGGTACGGGGCACCGGAGAGTTTCGAGACCACGATCGTGGTGAGGGGTTCGCCAAGAGGAGTGAGCCCGGCCCCAAGACCTATCGAGAAACAGGAGACGACAACGATATCGATCTTGGCCTTCCGCACAACCGGCAGCGCATTGACAATCTCGATAAGGATGATCGCAGCAAGGATCGCAGAGATGATGCTCGATACCAGGCCGAGGACAACGATCAAGAGAAAGACGATCCATTTCAGGGAAAACCGGTCAACCAGGTTAATGATTGCCCGCTGCATCTGGTGATAGAAGAAGTAGATGAGAAGCCCCACGAGGAGCACGATCTGGACAATCCCGATGGGTATCCCCCAGAGGGTCGCAATGTTGAGGGGCGATATGAGGGCTTCTGTGACAATCTTCAGGCTCCAGCCGGTCTGCTCGCCCGGGATGGTCATGAACCCTGATATGGTCAGGGCTGTAACCCCGCAGGCGAAGAGGAACACTTCGAGGTTGTGTTCTATGCACTTCACCCGGAACGGGAGGACGAGGACGAGGACAAATATTACGAGTAACCCGAGGGTTGCAACCATTTCCATACGCAGTCTCCGGAAGAGCCGGCCGGGGGCCTTTGATTCCTGAAGGAATGTGGTTGCCCGGGGAATTAATGAATTCCTTTTTGTGCCGACGACCGGCCCTTGGCAAGAAAGTATATATCCTACTTCGATGGTACAGACCCTTTGATCATCTTCTTACGGGGAGTCTGGACCATGGCGCAGGATTTTATGAAAACGATCAGCGCAATGCGGCAGGCGGCAGTGGGGAACTGCCGGAAACGGATAGAGGATGCGGCACGGAAAGCAAAGGGAATGATCGGGGACGAGACTCCTGAAGGGGATCAGGGGAAAACGTGCGGGCAGCCCCAGTACGGCGTGACCTCGGTCCTGAAGCGGAAGCACGGACTTTAAGGGAGGCATGGACACGGACACCGATAAGACACTCCTGCAGCAGATCCGGGAGAAAGAGCAGGAACTGGGAACGAGGGTTGACGTTGCCCGGACAGAGGCGGAATCGGTTGTTGCTGCTGCCCGGACAGAGGCGGAGGATCTGCTCTGCACGGCCGACCAGACCGGGAAGATCACTGCCGAACAGGTGTACTGGAAGGAGCGGGGAAGGACCGAGACCGATATCGGGGACTTGAAAAAGGCGGCTCTCGTAAAGAGCGAGACCATTGCTCTCCGGGGGGAGAGAAACCTCCCTGCTGCCGTGGATCGGATCGTCAGGTACGTGACCATGGAATAAGGCCGGGACGGACCGGCGGGGGTTTGTATGCTCCAGAAGATGGAACGCATTCAGGTTATCGGACCAAAAGCGGATCTCGGGAGGGTCATTGACGTGCTGTACCGGGCCGGCACCCTTCACCTTGAGGACGCGCCGACAATCATCCCCCATACAGAGCTTCACCTGGACCGGCTCCGCCAGGACGAGACCGAGGATATCGCCGGGGTCCTTGGCAGGATCAACGCGATCTTTTCCACCCTTCCCGTCATCGCAGATGATCCGGGTCTCCAGGCCGGGCTCCGAACCTCCCTTGAGAGCCGGACCCATACCGAGCTGGTCAGGAGGGCAAGGGAGATCATCCGCTCGCTTGAGCTGACTACCCGGGATCTCTCGGCAAAGAAAGCTGAACTCGCCCTCTCGGTCACAACCCTGAACCGGTACGCAAAAGTGCTTTCAATCATCCAGCCGGTGGAAAAGGAGCTGCCGGCCCTTACAGGGTTCGAGGTCACGATCCTCCTCATCCAGGAGGAACACCGGGACGTGCTTGGCCTTATCAGGACCGAGCTGGACACGATCACCGGGAACCGGTTCGAGATGAGCGTAACGCCGGTCGATACCGAGACCCTTGCAGCCATCATGGTCTTTCCGAAGAGATTCTCCGAGGGGGTCCACTCGTTCATTTATTCGGTGAACGTGAACGAGGTGCGGCTTCCGCCGGAGTTTGCCGGCAGGCCGTTTTACGAGATGTATACCCTCATCGAGGAGAAGAGGGTGCGGGCACAGGAGGAGATAGCCCGTATCGATAAGGAACTCCTTGCCCTTTCGGACACCTGGTACCAGGAGCTCGTTGTCTTACAAAAGCAGCTCGGGTACATGCACGGGGAACTGAGTTCGTACCGGAACTTCGGGCTGTCGGAGTACACCTTCGTTGTGATGGGCTGGATCCCGAAAAAATACCTCAGGCATACCCGGGAAGAAATAAACGAGGGGTTCGGGGACCGGGTGGTAATCCAGGTACTGCCGGTAACGGAAAAGGACCTGGAAAATGCCCCGGTCTTCTACGACAATCCCCGGTGGGTGAAACCTTTCGAGTTCATCATGCAGCTCGTCTCCCCGCCGCGCTACCGGGAGGTCGACCCCTCGCCCATCCTTGCCATCTTCTTCCCGCTCTTCTTCGGGATCATGGTGGGCGATATCGGGTACGGCCTTATCATCCTCGCGTTTGCGCTCGTGATCCGGTACCGGTTCAAGGCAATGGCTTTTGCAAAGAACCTGGCCGACATCCTGATCATCTCGTCGATCCCGACCATCTTCTTCGGCTACCTGTTCGGGGAGTTTTTCGGGGATCTCGGGGAGACGATGGGCTGGATCCACCCGGTACATTTCCTTGGGATCTCATGGAACCGGGTGGACGCGATGATCCCGATGCTCATCTTTGCCATCGCAATAGGCGTCATCCACGTCTTCCTCGGCCTTATCATCGGGATACGGAACGCGCTTATCCTAAAGAAGAGAAAACACCTGCTCGAGAAGACGGGGATGCTGCTCGTGATCACCGGGATCCTGGTCCTTGTCGGGGTGCTTGGCGGGTTTGTTCCCGAGGTTGCGATCTACCCGGTGGTCGCCATCATGGTTGTCGGGCTGCCGATGATCCTGATGGGGGCCGGGGTCTTCGGGACGATAGAGGTGATGAGCACGGTGGGAAACATCCTCTCGTACGCCCGGCTGATGGCGATCGGCATGGCCTCGGTGATCCTCGCGATGGTGGCAAACCGGCTCGGGGGGGCGTTCGAGATCGCCATCATCGGGGTAATCGTCGCCATCCTGCTGCACACGCTCAACATCGTGCTTGCCATGTTCTCCCCCTCGATCCACTCGGTGCGTCTCCATCTCGTGGAGTTCTTCTCAAAGTTCTACGAGGGCGGGGGTACGGCATACCGGCCGTTCCGGCGGGAGGTGGAGGTTAAGGGACCGGGGGAGTGAGGGGCCGGTTACTCCAATCGCGATCCGGTGCGGGAAATAGTGGATCTGGTTAACTTTTTGCAGTCAGGGTGCGGTTGAAATTTTTCCGGCAAGGTGTGGTTGAAAAATAAAATTCAAAGTCCGGTTGATCCGGATCAATTTTTCAATCGCGATCGTGATCGCGATGATTTTTTTGCAATCAAGGTTTGATTGAAAAATTTTGAGCAAAGTCTGCCTGAAAAATTTTAATCAAGGTGTGGTTGTGAAAAGTTAACCACATCTGCATCAGATCAATTTGCGAGTCCACGACGGAGGTAGGACCGTGGACTTCGTTTTTCAACCAAAGGTTGCTGAAAAAATTTCAATCAAGGTCTGCCTGAAATTTTTCAATCAGGGTTTGGTTGAAAAAAGAAAATCAAGGTTCGATTGATCCGGATCAGATTTTCAAGCGGGGTCGTGATCGCGATGAAAATTTTTGAATCAAGGTACGGTTGAAAAATGAATTGGTCTGCTGAGGAGCAAGCGGGGTCGCGAAATAGTGAGGACTGGTTTGATGGCGGAGTTGTTTATAAATAGAAAGGTATTAGCGGCTTGTCAGAGATACAGAAGAATCACGGGATGGTTGGACTGGACAAGAAGGCATTGACCGAGCGGGATATCTGCACCAAATTCATTACTCCAGCGCTGACCCGGGCCGGCTGGGATATCCATCACCAGATCCGGGAAGAGGTGAACGTCACCGATGGCCGGGTTCTCGTGAATGGCAACTCCGTGAGCCGGGCCAAACCGCGAAGAGCGGACTATATTCTTTATTATAAACAGAATCTCCCGATTGCCGTTATCGAGGCAAAGGACAATACGCATATCGTTGGCGCCGGAATGCAGCAGGCCCTTGCCTATGCAGAGATGATGGATATCCCGTTTGTGTTCAGTTCCAATGGGGACGGGTTTTTGCTGCACGACCGCTCGGGCAATTATGAACCCATGGAGCGGGAACTCTCGCTTATCGAATTTCCCCGCCCCACCGATCTCTGGACCCGGTACCGGAAATGGAAAGGGATTGATGACAAAAAAGAGCAGATCATCACGCAGGGATATTATATCGACGATGTCCGGAAGATGCCCCGGTATTACCAGGTAAACGCGATCAACCGGACGATCGAGGCAATTGCGAACGGGAAGGACCGGGTCCTGCTCGTGATGGCAACCGGGACCGGCAAGACCTATACCGCCTTCCAGATCATCTGGCGACTCTGGAAGTCCGGCGCCAAGAAGCGGATCCTGTTCCTCGCGGACCGGAATATTCTTGTCGACCAGACCAAGACGAACGATTTCAAGCCGTTCGGGTCGGCGATGACGAAGATCACGAACCGGCAGGTGGACAAGAGCTACGAGATCTATCTCTCGCTCTACCAGGCGGTTTCCGGTAATGAAGAAGAACGCAATATCTACAAACAGTTCTCCCGCGACTTCTTCGACCTGATCATTGTTGACGAATGTCACCGGGGGAGTGCTGCCGACGATGCGATGTGGCGGGAGATCCTCGATTATTTCTCATCGGCTACCCACATCGGCCTGACGGCAACCCCGAAGGAGACGAAGTACGTCTCCAGTGTCCATTACTTCGGGAAGCCGGTGTATGAATATTCCCTGAAGCAGGGGATCGAGGACGGGTTCCTTGCCCCTTACCGGGTGTACCGAATTGATCTGGACAAAGACCTCCAGGGCTGGCGGCCCGAGCGGGGGCAGAAAGACAAGTACGGAGTGGAGATCGAGGACCGGATCTACAACCAGAAGGACTTCGACCGGAGCCTTGTCCTGGAGCAGCGAACGAAACTGGTGGCCCGGAAGATCTCGGACTTCCTGAAGAACACCGGCCGGTACGACAAGACGATCGTCTTCTGCGAGAACATTGATCACGCCGAAAGGATGCGGAGTTGTCTCGTGAACGAGAACGCGGACCTGGTGAAAGAGAACGGCCGGTACGTTGTCCGGATTACCGGTGACAGCCCTGACGGGAAGGCCGAGCTGGACAACTTCATCATGCCGGATTCCAAGTACCCGGTGATAGCGACCACCTCGAAACTGATGGGAACCGGCGTGGATGCCCAGACCTGCAAGCTGATCGTGATCGACAAACGGATCGAGTCCATGTCCGAGTTCAAGCAGATCATCGGGCGCGGAACCCGGATCAACGAGGATTACAACAAGTTCTTCTTCACGATCATGGACTTCCGGAAAGTGAGCGAGCTCTTCGCTGACCCGGACTTTGATGGTGAGCCGCTCGACGGGAGCCAGTATGATCCAACCGATCCCATTGATCCTCCCCTGCCAAAGGAGCCGGCAGAGTCGGGAAGAAAGCGGTACGTAGTGAACGATGTGGCGGTAAGTGTAGTCGCCGAGCGCGTCCAGTACATTGCCGCCGATGGGAAGCTGATCACCGAATCGCTGGAAGACTACACGAAGAAGAACGTGACGCAGCAGTACGCTACGC
This sequence comes from Methanoregula sp., assembly GCF_041645475.1. Taxonomy (GTDB): domain Archaea; phylum Halobacteriota; class Methanomicrobia; order Methanomicrobiales; family Methanospirillaceae; genus Methanoregula. Next base: position 75,816 of record NZ_JBAZQA010000004.1, read on the forward strand.
TGAATGCGTTCCTGACTTCGTGGACAAAGGCGGAGCAGAAGACCGCGATCCTGGAGGAACTGGAGGAGCAGGGTGTTCTCTTCGAGGCGCTCCAGGAGCAGGTGGGCATGGACTACGATCCCTTCGATCTTATCTGCCATGTTGTCTTTGGCCAGCCACCCATGTCCCGCAGAGATCGGGCTGCAAAGGTGCGCAAGGCGAATTACTTTGCGAAGTACGGGGAGCCAGCGCGGAAGGTGCTGGATGCTCTCCTATCTAAGTATTCCGATGGCGGGATTGGCGATATCGAGAACCTGGAAGTGCTCCGGGTGGACCCGTTCACAACGTTTGGTACCCCGCTCGAAATTGTGAACACTATTTTTGGCGGGAGCGCCAACTATATGGAAGCAATACGCCGGCTTGAGCGGTGTCTCTATACGGCCGAGTGCTGAAGGCACGAATAATTAGGAGCTGATTTTTTTATGGCAGTCGGTACTACGATCAAGACGATCCAGGACATCATGCGGAAGGATGCGGGTGTCGATGGCGACGCCCAGCGGATCAGCCAGCTCGGCTGGATGCTCTTCCTGAAGATCTTCGATGACAAGGAGAAGGAGTACGAGCTGACAAAGAAGGGGTACCGGTCGCCGATGCCGGACCGGCTCCGGTGGCGGAACTGGGCGGGAAATCCCGAGGGAATCACGGGCGACGTGCTCCTGAAGTTCATTGATGCCGACCTCTTTCCTACCCTCAAGGAACTCCCTGCGGAAGCGGGCATGAACGGTTCCGGGATCCTGATCCGAAAGGTCTTCGAGGACTCGTACAACTACATGAAGAACGGGACGCTGATCCGCCAGGTTGCAAACAAGATCAATGAGATCGACTTCAACAGGACCGAGGACCGGCACCTCTTCGGGGAGATCTACGAGAAGATCTTAAAAGACCTCCAGAGTGCGGGCAACGCCGGGGAGTATTATACGCCCCGGGCCGTGACGCAGTTCATGGTGGACCAGGTGGACCCGAAACTCGGCGAATCGATCCTTGACCCGGCCTGCGGTACCGGCGGGTTTCTGGCGTGTGCGATCGAGAATATCCGGAAGACGGTTAAGACCCCGAAAGACGAGGAACTGCTCCGGAACTCGATCCACGGGGTCGAGAAGAAACCGATGCCGCACCTGCTCTGCGTAACAAACATGATGCTGCACGGCATCGATGTCCCGATCCAGATCCGGCACGACAACACCCTCGCCCGCCCGCTGAAGGATTACTCGGCCCGGGACCGGGTGGACGTGATCGTAACGAACCCGCCGTTCGGGGGCATGGAGGAGGACGGGATCGAGACCAACTTCCCCTCCATGTACCAGACCCGGGAGACCGCCGATCTCTTCCTCGTCCTGATCAAGCATCTCCTTAAGGAGGGCGGCCGGGCCGCGATCGTTCTTCCTGACGGGACGCTCTTTGGCGAGGGCGTGAAGAGCCGGATCAAGGAGGCGCTTCTGACGGAGTGCAACCTCCATACCATCGTCCGGCTCCCGAACGGCGTCTTCGCTCCCTACACCGGCATCAAGACGAACCTCCTCTTCTTCGAGAAAGGCAAGCCCACGAAAGAGATCTGGTACTACGAGCACACCTATCCCGAGGGCGTCAAATCGTATAACAAGACGAAGCCGATCCGGATCGAGGAGTTCGAGCCCGAGAAGGCATGGTGGACGAACCGCACCGAGAACGAGCATGCGTGGCGGGTGCCGGTGGAGCAGGTGATCGCAAACGGGTTCAACCTCGACATCAAGAACCCGAACGTGGTACCGGACGAACTCGGCGATCCTGCGGAACTGCTCCGCGAGTACGAGCGGATCCGGGCGGAGGCTGCGGAGACCCGGGAAAAGCTGAAGCGAGAACTGATGGCGTCGCTTGGGACACCGTCATCAGGGAAAAAGAAATGAGTGCCGATCTTCTTTTAGAGCAGTTCGCCACGCTCGCCACCGCACCGGATGGCATCGCCCGACTGCGGGAACTGATTTTACAGCTGGCGGTGCAGGGGAAGTTCGGGACGCAGGATGCGGGGGATGAACCGGCGAGTGTTTTATTGAAGAAGATTCTGAAAGACAAAGATCTATTAGTGAAAGCGGGGAAGATCCCAAAAGAAAAACCAATCGAGTACGAAGACGAGAGTATTTTCAATCAATCCATTCCGGAACATTGGATTTTAGTTCGACTTGGAGAGATATCTGATAAAATCCATTATGGATACACAGCTTCAGCAGATAGCACTATAAAACGGGTTCGATTATTGAGAATTACGGATATTCAAAATAATCGGGTCAATTGGGATTTAGTTCCAGGCTGTGAAATTGATGATTCCAATTTCTTATCATATTCGATCAATGCCGGAGATTTACTAATTGCGCGGACTGGCGGAACTGTTGGAAAGTCATTTCTTGTAAGAGAACAGCCAGTTCCAGCGGTTTTTGCATCGTATCTTATCCGAGTTGTTCCCAATCAAAACCTCAATCAGGATTATGTAAAATTATTTGCTGATTCGCCAACTTACTGGGATCAATTGCACAAAATGTGCATGGGTACTGGTCAACCTAATGTAAATGGAATGGCATTGCGATCTTTAATTGTCCCCCTCCCCCCACTTGCCGAACAGCACCGCATCGTCGCCAAAGTCGACCGGCTCATGGCACTCTGCGATGAGCTCGAAGCCCGACAACAGCAGGAGCGGGTGGGCTGCCTCAAACTCGGCACCGCGAGCCTTGCGGGGTTGCAAAATGCTGAAAGCCCGGAGGAGTTCGGACGGCAGTGGGCGCAGGTGTGTGATGCGTTCGATCTGATCCTGGATTGCCCGGAGAATGTGGCGGTGCTCCGGCAGACAATTCTTCAGCTCGCGGTGCAGGGGAGGTTGGTCCGGCAGGAACCGGGGGATGAGCCGGCAAAGAAGTTAGTGGAAAGGATTAGATCCAATAAATCGAAGCTAATTAAGGAGGGTATAATCAAAAAAGAAAAAGTAATCGAGTCAGTAAAAACGACTGAAGAATTATTTTCTTTACCTCCCGGATGGTCTTGGATCAAACTGTACGATTTGATCACTTTTGGGATAAGGAACGGATATTCTCCTCTACCAGCAGTAAATACAACAAATACTAAAGTTCTAACCTTAAGTGCAACAACTCGTGGCGTTTTTGATAATCGATATTACAAATATTTGAGTGAAAAAATAGATGAAAATTCTCATTTATGGTTAACTGAGGGTGATATTTTAATTCAAAGAAGTAACACCCCTGGTTACGTCGGGATCTCCGCAATTTATCATGGGGATTCCAATTTGTTTATTTACCCTGATATGATGATGAAATTCCGACTGTCGGAAGAAGTCAACAGCGATTTCATCCATAAAGCGATCAATTGTGAATATTCTAGGAAATATTTCACTAGTAAAGCAATCGGGACTTCTAGCAGTATGAAAAAAATCAATCAAAATATTGTTGAAAATCTGATAATCCCCCTCCCCCCGCTCACCGAACAACACCGCATTGTTGCGAAGGTGGATGCCTTAATGAAACTCTGCGATGCCCTTGAATCGCGGCTGAAGGAGCGGGCGGGCGTTCAGGACCGGCTGGCGGGGGCCGTGGTGAAGCAGGTGGCGGGATGACAAACACAATTGCAGAAGACTGGCTATCTCATGAGGATGTTGTTGCGAGAGAAGGCAGGATTTCACGATTAAAATGGATGGAGACTCATTTACCCGAATGTGAGTATATCGCGTTTCAAGGCGGCCTAATGTCAAAATTTCTCTATGAAGAAACGAGATACTGTTTCGCTTATGGACAATATCTTGCAACAATTGTATTAGGACTAGCCTTCATTGAACATTCTATTGCTGGTCAGTTTCATACTGCTGGCAGAGATGATCTTGAGAGGGCAAGTGTATCGCGATTATTTGATGAAGCGCTTGATCAAGGCTGGATTACCCAAACTGAGTTTGAAAATTTAGACCATGCAAGAAAAATCCGAAACCCCGTGACTCATTTTCATGGATTTGATAAAGATGATATCATTGAGATGCGCTCACTGAAGGAACATGATTATCCATACGGCGTTCTTGAATCCGATGCATATCACGTGATGGAGACAATATTTCATCTAATGGGAAAAAATCTGCTTTGCTGGGCGGTATAAGATGAACATCCCCTATCGTCGCGACAGTTGACACCTTAATGAAACTCTGCGATGCCCTTGAGTCACAGCTCAAAGAGAGGGCGGGAGTGCAGGGACGGCTCGCGGGGCGGTGGTCAGGCAGGTGGCGGGATGTCATTAAGCACTAATCAAAATTTTGGTTTATTCTTGTTTTTCCCACATTTGATCCCCACCCATTATCAATAATTTGTCAGCACCCCCATCCCCGGCCTCCTTTTCTAGCGCTTTTTTTATGCAAACTGCATCGTTGATTTTTGTATCATCGAACTGAAGCGGAATAAAATCATAAATTTCGCCCTTCGGAGTATGAAGTTGTATATGCCATTTTTCATTTACTTTATTAATATTGAGTCTCCCGCCACCAGTATCGCTTCGAGGGATTGTCTTGAGAATGAATTCCCCATCATTTATTTCAAGTGTTTGCCGTTCTGCTGTCGGCATTTCATTTCCAATGATCATAAGTATCTAGATGGAAATAGTCAATTATAAAACCCTACATTATGTTTCTTAGTTCTTTGTCAGATACTTAATGAAGCACGTGAAAGAGAGGGTGGGATGACTTGTGAGGGATTATGGATTGGATTGTTGGTTTAAACGGGGATGAACTTGATTTACAGGAGCTGGCTAAAGTCTGGAACTGTCCAGAAATTACTATTGAAAAGGACAACACTTCATACGTCCTGAAATCTACGCATTTTGCATCTTTAACATCGGATCAAGATGTTCGGGAGAAAGCCAATGAGTTGTTGATACCTCTCAATGCAGGAATTAAATTGGAATTAGATTCCCCAAAACCGGTAGAAATTACGCACACAATACAAATCAATCCCAACGGAACGAGAATTGCCTTACAATTGTGTTATGAGGTCGTTGGTGTAAGAAATCTCACTCAAATCGCGACATTTACTAAGGAAGGTATAAAAGAAGTTTACAACCCGGCAGATCCCGTTGTTTCACTTTTCAATCTTGCTCAATCAGATTCGCAAGTCGCGAAGATATGCCAATACGTTAATCTCGATTTGAATTCTTGGTTTACGCTCTACAATATTCTGGAAATATTAGAAGAAGATAAGTTTAAGCCAATTATGAGAAACGGATGTCATAAGGGAAAAGCTGACGATTTAACGCGAACAGCCAATAGTTACAAAATATTGGGTTCAAAATCGCGACATGCAAAGAGAAATAACGCTATTATAAAAAATCCACTGTCGTTACCTGAGGCTCGGAGTTTCATTATGATGCTCATCCGAGAATGGCTTGATGAGAAGAGAACAAAAATTTCATAATCTCTCGAAAATTGTTCCGTCTGCATTTTGATATAATGAACGTCTGATAGATTTTTGAATGCTTGAATGATTTTTTGTATCAGCCCTTATGAAAACTGTTCCATTGAGTGTGGGTTCAGGACTAATTCCGCATTTGATGTTTAACGTTCTATCCATTGCGAAATCCAGCTCAATCCCCGGCCCCTCTCGCTCTCACCCGTACAACCGGCACATCAATCCCGTTCTCGCGGAAGATTTCCTGCACGGACTTGATTTCCTTAGACAAATGATCAGTAATCGTCTTACTCTTACGGGAATGATTGACAAGAACAACAATCTCCGGCTTGAAGAACCCGAGATCCTTGATGTTCATGTGCCCTTCCCAGAACTCAATGGCATCAGAATCTACAGATCCATCCGGGGTTTTCAGGTCATCCTTAATCTCGGTGTAGACCGATTTAGGACACTTGAAGTTCGTGATCTCGCAGGCATCGAGCAGCCGGAAGATCGCACAGATCAGGCGAACCCGCACAGCTCCCCGCTTTGCAGGGACCGTTTTGATGTCATACGATGATGAATGGCTCTCGATCACATACTCAAGGATGAAGAGCAGGTCGCTGTCCAGGCTGTTGAAGGAGTCGCAGATGCTCTCGCTGTTCATGAGGATATCAACCGAGATCGTGTTGTGCGGGGTCCGGTCCTTCACGCAGCCGATATCATGGAGCCATGCAGCGGCATAGAGAATGAACCGCTCGGCTCTCGTGAGTTTAATCCCCCATTCTTCAGGAAAGGAATTGATCATCCGGATGATACTGACTGAATGATCAACCCCGTGGGAGGGAAAATTCTGGATCTTCCGCGGTGCAAACCGCAGGAAGCTCTCCGCATATTTGGAAACCGCGACAAGTATGGTCTTCTGGGGATGAGTTATTCCCTTATACTCATACTTGGGAAAAATAGAGGTATCCATATCTCACGGTTTACCGGTTTTTCCAGTATTTTTCGTAGAGTTCTTTGATCATGGGGGTCGACTCGTTGCTGATCATCAGCAGACGGCCTGCCCTTCCTTTTTCCGTCTCGCCATACTCCGCCTTGATAATACCCCAGTCAAAGAGGGTATCCAGTGCCGCAGAGACCGTATTTTTACTGATCTCTCCGTTTAAGCTTGCCTGGAGTTTACCAAGCCAGACCTTCTCTCCCCGCTCATGGCAACCATATATCTCAGTTGCGACTTTCAATTCATTCGACAAGGGATTTTTTACCATAGTAGCCATTCGGCATTCGCCTCCTGCATCAAACCCGTATTTCAGAAATTCATCAATCGCCGTGGGTCTCAGTAGGAGAGAAGGTGTTGTGCTGCCATTTTCCCACTTCATACTGACTGTTCCAGTTGCTTGCATAGGAACACGACCATTAAAGCAGGTCAAACACTAGTGTCATCTTTTCTGGATATATAGTTTATTATTTGGGCATTAGGGTCAAATTTTGGGTGTGATACCCGATTATTTCTAGTTGGTATCTCTCTTCGATAAATAAATATCAAAATAAAAAAGTTACTATATATGGATGAATCTTCGGTTGAAGAGATGATAACCCTCAAACAAAAATTTGGTTACATCTCTGACGAAGAATCACTTAAACTCGCCAATGCCATCGATAATGAGCTTCTCCCATTCTTCAACAAGGAAGTTGTTCAGGATAAGGAAACAAACGTCATTGCCGTTGAACGGAAGGGGCTGAACCTGTTCCATCCCTATCTTCACAGCATCAAAGGTATGCGGAATATTATCTCGATTAAACCGCTCAATCATCACGGCCCCTATTCTATGGAATACCGGTTTCTCTCTTTTTGTAATTTTGATCGAAGTAACATCCTTCTGACGGATGCAATCACTACGGGAGCTGAAACACGGAAGATCCTTACTGTATCCCCTTTTAAATTCAAGGCGCTCGGTGGATTCAAAAAAGTCTGCGGATATATGGCATTGAAGGGTGCGCTTAATGAGATAGAGCGGGATTACCCCGGCATTTCTTTCAGATTCTTGAAAATAATTGAGGATCGGGCTGATTATTACGAGGAGCATAAAAAAATTATCTACGTATACCAGAAACGAATGGAGCCAATCGATGAGGAGCACGATTTCTTCGTAGTGGATGTCAAGCCTGAACTGACCCTCCCTCAAATAAAAACAAGAATCCGAGAAATTGTTGTGGAGAGATACGGGAATTGTTTTGAATTACTGGATAACGATTTAGGAATTGACTCAAAATTTAATTTTACCATCTATTTTGATCTTCCTGAGCAATTTCTAAAAACGGCCTTCAATGTCCAACTACATAATGGAGACCACATTGAGAAGCTCGCTATAAGATTCAAGTTTTCATCCCACGATTCAAAACTTAGAATCATGGCATTATCGATGCCGAATCTGAACAAAGAAAATGTACTCCAATATGGACGGCGACGTATCCTTGCATCCTGCATCAGAAATATTCCAAAAAGACATTGTCGGGTTCCTTTATGGGTAAGGATGCTGTTACCGATTGAACGCAGCACGTTATGCGCTGACTGTGTTGATACGAACATTTCAGCAACACTGTTGAATGATATTTATTCAATGGTCGCAGAATCGGGCTTACTTAAAGTGAGCTAACCAGACGTTCCCGCACAAGTTCTCCTGCATTTCTTAATTCACCAAAACACTTACAACGATACACTTGGTCCATTAAAAATAAAACCACGGCACTTAAGTTAACAGAAGTTTACGCATTTGGAGCGATCAGGTCTAAGTATTCAAGGTGAATACTTACAGTGGCTTGGGTTATGTTAGTAAACGATGAAGTGATCAAGAGCGATATTCATTGATTCTTTGTTCAAACGAATCATTCCGAGGGCAGGGACTCTCACGTACCTTCAATGATGATCCCCCACGTCAACTCGTGAACCCTTATAATACAAACGAACCGGTTTTTGATCGTTTTGCTGACGCCAACAAAACGATCCCACAGCTATTTTCACCCCACGGTAACACACTATAAAAGGCCAAACATCCGGTTATGATTAATAAAAGATTGTTGCGACAGTGAGGAAATGAGCGATAATCCAGTTTCGGAACCGGCAACCAGTTCCCGGATCCTTTTCTACCAGTCCGAAGACGGCACAAGCCGCATTGAGGTCCGGCTCGAAGAGGGAACGGTCTGGCTCACGCAGGCACTCATCGCGGAACTCTACCAGACGACAAAGCAGAATGTCAGCCTCCATATCAGGAATATTATCAATGACGGGGAACTGGAGGAGGGATCAGTTGTCAAGGAATACTTGACAACTGCAGCCGATGGGAAGAATTACCGGACACTGTACTACAACCTCGACATGATCCTCGCCATCGGCTACCGGGTCCGCTCCCACCGGGGTACACAGTTCCGCAGGTGGGCAACCGAGCGGCTGAGCGAATACCTCATCAAAGGATTCGTACTCGATGACGAGCGGCTCAGGGAAGGGCGCAGCATCGGAGAGGATTACTTCGACGAACTTCTCGAACGTATCCGTGATATCCGTGCATCCGAGAAGCGGTTTTACCGGAAGCTCCGGGATATCTATACGCTCGCCATCGACTACGACCCTCATGCCGATGCCACCCATGAATTCTTCCAGATGGTCCAGAACAAGCTCCACTGGGCGATCACCGGTCATACCGCTGCAGAGCTGATCGCCCAACGGGCGGATGCAGCGAAACCGAACATGGGGCTGACCGCGTGGAAGGGTGCTAAGGTCCGGAGGGGAGACGTGACGGTTGCCAAGAATTACTTGAGCGAGGTCGAGATCAAAACCCTGAACCGGATCATCTCAATGTATCTCGACTATGCCGAGATGCAGGCCCAGAGAAAACAACCCGTCTATATGAGGGAATGGAAAGAGAAACTTGATGCCTTCCTCAAATTCAACGAACGAGAGATCCTCGGCGACAAGGGATCGATCTCCATGGAGATCGCACAACACCTTGCCCTGGAGCAGTATGAGAAGTTCTCTGCACAACGGCTTTCTGATGAGGCTGCTCTTCCCGATACAGAATTTGAGCAGGCTGCACAACAGATACGTTCCCGGAACAGCGATCAGGAAACACCTGATAATACCGCGACACGTAAAACCAGGTAAAGGCCACCATTTTGCCGGCCTCGCAAACGGATATCTGCGTGGTTCATTCCCATAACCTCAGGGTTATACCCATCCAGCCCCATATAGAGCCCCGATTCTCCCAATAACTACCAATTCTTTCGCTCCGACCGATTAGTATATAATATGTTTTATCATTTTTAGTATAATCACAAATACCGGATAAAAGCTGCACACGGGCACCTGCGAGGATTGAGGGGCCCGGATTCATCCTGCCCAGTGCGGGAAAGAATCCCGCCTCCGGATCTGCGGCAGTACCAGGTATATGCGGTACTCCTCCGGCATTGTGGGAATGCATACACTCTGCCACGAGCCTCCCTGTCGGAGGGCGTGGTTGGCTTCACCGGATGCCGGCCCGGCAGCAACCGGGGATCCTGAAAGGTATTACGTTAGGGGACCTTCGGTCCGGGCCGGTACCCGTAACCGATCCGGGTTCAGGCAGCCCGGTGAGCGAATCGTAAAAAGAGCACCATGTGATGAGAGAAAACCGTGATTCAATGAGCAGGACAACAAAAACCACCGGGAGGCCCCGCAGGATCTCCCGGGCAAAAATGGGAGACACCTCCCTTTCACAAGAGAAGAGAGCTGAACAGGAAAACACCGGCCTGGCCCGGCGCAGCAGGTCCACAGGGACTGATACCGAGGTCGTCATCCATCCCCCCACCGATCTGCTGGCACCGCAAGCCGGGCCGGGACGGACACGGTCCAACCCGATCGTGTACGAGGCAATGGATCTCCTCAGGACCTACGGGTATTCCCCGGCACGGATGATCGATCCTTCGATCCCGGTCAATATCATCGGACTGAAGAAGAGCGGCACGCTATTGGTATGCGCCATCCGTTCCCGCCTGCCGGTGCCAAATGCAGCGAAACTGTATGAACTCTTTACCGGCAAAGTGGATTGCCTCTGTGGGATGGCGAGACGGATTCATGAACAGATCATGATCTGGGTCTACTCACCTGCCTGTGGCTGGCGGTATTACCTGGTGTATCCGGGAGGTCTCCGGTTTGACCTCGACTTCCCGGCATCCCTCGATAAATAACCTATTTTTCCCCGGATCAATGCCGATCCGCGCCGGACGGCCCGGTTTGCCATTTTCTCCGTTATACGGCCTTGAACGGGTACCCCTGAAATTATCCGTTATATCCCCCACGGTCAATGATAGTATGTCAAAGGGCGCCCCGCGACAAACCCCGGGAAAGTTCGGAGAACTTCCCAAAAAACAAAAGGAGAAACCAGAAATGGCAGACTTTACGACAAGCAACACCACGAAGAGCGCGGTCCGCAAGCTCGCAGACCCGCTCGCAGATGTGACTGCCTTTGACAACCTTGTCCAGGGCGTCATCACGAACAACCCCTTCCAGTGCACGACCTACAATGCAGGAGGGTCCGACCACCCGCCGGTTGAGCGAACCAAACAGGGATACACCGCACGCGTCTTCTACCAGGACGCCGATGTGAATACCGTTGCCGTCATCACGGCACGGGCACCCACCATCGCTGCCTTCACGAGCGTTGCCAACCACATTGTTGCCGATGCGGAGATCGCAGCCGCACTCGGGGGAACACCCATACGGGACCTCGACAACGAGAAGTACGCATCCACCCTGAAGTGCCACGATGCCAACGGCGAGATCTACTTCGTCAACTTCAGCCGGGAGCAGGTGACCCTCACCTCGTTCTCGGACGAGGCGATCCGGAACCGGGTCGAGACCTGGGCAGACACCGTGCCGGCCCTTGCCTGAGGTGCCCCTCATGGACAACGAACTCATCATCACCGGCGCATTCCTCGGCGCAGGACTGCTCGCCTACGTGATCATCCCCGGCCTCCTCGTCATCTGGGACCGGGTGCTGGATCACATAGGAAGCAACGGGAACATCCCGAAGTAACAACGGAGGAACAAACAGGCAGGGGTGAAGTCCCCTGCCTTACTATTTTTAAAAACGATCAAACATTTTGTTGAGGCCCTGATTCAGCTGAGAGAATAGCCCCCCCTTGCGTCACCAATCCCCGTTGGGGGACGGGGCGCATTACGATAGCCCTCAAAAAAATATGATTCCGTACCCTGACCGGCCCTACAGCCGGAATCCCGGGATCCGGTCGAACAGTTTCTGGTACAGTTCGGTAAAGAGAGCAATATAGTCCCGGGCATGTCCGGTCGCAACATAGGAATTTCTCTCCCCGTCCTTTGTTACCGCAAGATATTCCTTCCCGCAGAGGAACGCGATATACTCCTGCCCGGTCTTGGAATTGAGGTCGCACCGGCTGATAATGGCCGTGAACGACCGGGGCGTTTTGCAGTACACGAGAATCTCCCAGTAAATCTCGTAGGGGGTCCGCCGTTCCGCCATGGTCACCGCTGCTCCAGGGCCTGTTCCAGGACGCTCTCGTTCATCGTGGTTGCTTCAAGGCGCCGGTCCCAGACAAGGGAATACCGGTGGAAGCCGATCGACGTGATGATCGTAACGATCCCTATGGTCAGGTTGATGGCTGCGGCAATGAGCGGGATTGCGGGATTCAGCCAGTTCCCCGTATTCATGGCGGAGATTCCCTGGAGGAGATTCACGATACCGAGCGTGACAAAACAACACCCCCCGAGCCTTGAGATGGTGATCATCCACGGAAAGATCCGTTTGTATTCACGGTAGCGTCCAAGCAATCGGACAATCCACCCGGTAAGTATCTCGTCCGGTACCGGCCCGGCATGGTTCAAAAACTCCCTGCGGATCCCCCTGATCGCCCGGTGGACTTTTACGCTGTTGAGTATCCACATCAGCCCGATCCCAAAGCCGATCATGGATATCACCCCTCCAAGCACCCGGAGCGGCGGGGACGTCTGGGCGAGCGGCAGTCCAAGCACGGCCAGGGTCATGTACATCAGCCCGAACGCCATAGCAAGGGCGCCAAACGCCATATTCAGGATCACGAGCACAAAGAAACTGTTCAGTTCGTCCCTGAATTGTGAAACGGTATCATTTCCCATTCTGGTTTTTCACCGGTCTATAGATATAATGGAGTTCCGTGATTAAAGACCATGAATCTAAGATACGTACCTGGATCCCGCACTTCCCCGGAACCCCTTTTTTCAGATGGGGGAATATCCCAAAAAAGAACAGACCGTTGCTGGGATCAACAGATCTTATTTCGCGGCCAGTTTCTTCTCCTTTGCTTTCTTTTTCTTCTTCTCTAAAATGCTCTTGACCTTCTTGAGCCGGAACAGGTCCTCCCGCTCCCGCTCCTCGATGGCGTTCTTGATGTACTTGGCCTGGCTCCTGAGCTCGGGAATGAGGATCTGCTCAAGGGCGTTCACCCGGCGGCGGTTCATCTGGATCTCGGTTCCTAGGCGCCGCATCGCGGTCTCGGTCTCGGCGAGCTTGATTAACAGGTCCAGCTCCGCCTCGTACCGCTCGGCGGTCTCATCGATCCGGGCGCTCGTCGAGATGATCCCGTAGCCCCGCTCCAGCATATTCTTCGAGACCCGCTTCTTCTCGATCACCGGAACGGGAACGCCCATGATGTTCTTGCCGCTGATGTCGACCGTGATCGAGCGCCGGGTTGCAAACGAGGCCGACTTCAGCGTTACCGGGTCGTCTACGGCCTGGGCTATCATCAGGGCAAGGTCCGCTGCCCGGGATACCTGTTCGAGTTCATCGCGGGAGTCCGAAACGGTGCTTAAGATCTTGAAGAACTCCTGGATGAGCGCATCCATCTTCTCCCGCAGGAGGTCCCGGCCCTGCTCGGCAAGCCTGATCTGGGACTTCTTCTTCATCAGCTCCATCCGGGTGGGCTTGACCTGCTCCATACGGATCAGCTCTCCCCGGGTTTCCCGCCGGCATCCTGTGCAGCCGGGTGGTATTTCCTGATGTGCTCCCGTTTTATCCGCTTGAGCTCGTCCTCGGGCAGGGTTGCAAAGAGGTCCCAGGCAATCGAGAGCGTCTTCTCGATGGGCCGGTCCTCGTCCCCCTGCGTGACGAACTGCCGCTCGAACCCGTCTGCGAACTTCAGGTACTTCCGGTCAAGGTCGGTCAGCGCCTCTTCCCCGACAATCGCCACGAGGCGACGCAGGTCGCGACCGTAGGCATAGCTGGCATAGAGCTGGTCCGCCACGCCCCGGTGGTCTTCCCGGGTCTTCCCCGGGCCGATACCAAGGTTCATGAGCCGGGACAGGCACGGCAGGGCATCGACCGGCGGGTCGCCGCCGCGCCGGAAGATGTCCCGCGAGAGCACGATCTGGCCCTCGGTGATGTAGCCGGTGAGATCCGGCACCGGGTGGGTGATGTCGTCGTCCGGCATCGTTAAGATCGGGATCTGGGTGATCGAGCCCTTCTTTCCTTTCAGCCGCCCGGCCCGCTCGTAGATGGAGGCGAGGTCGGTGTACATGTAGCCGGGATACCCGCGCCGGCCGGGCACCTCCTCGCGGGCAGTCGAGATCTCGCGGAGCGCTTCGCAGTAATTGATCATGTCGGTTAAGATCACGAGGACGTGGAGGTGATGGGTGAAGGCAAGGTATTCTGCAACCGTAAGCCCGCACCGGGGGGCCGCCAGCCGCTCGACCGTCGGGTCGTCGGCCAGGTTCATGAAGAAGACCACGCGATCGAGAGCTCCCGTACGCTCGAAGTCCTGCATGAAGAACGAGGCCTCCTTGTGGGTGATCCCCATGGCAACGAAGACCACGGCAAACTCCTCGCCCTCGCCCAAAACTTTTGCCTGCCGGGCTATCTGGGCGGCAAGCTTGCTTGCCGGGAGACCGGATCCGGAAAAGATCGGCAGCTTCTGCCCCCGCACGAGCGTATTGAGGCCGTCGATTGCCGACATGCCCGTCTGGATAAAGTCTGCAGGCTTGTCCCGGGCGGAGGGGTTGATGGGCGTTCCGGCAATGTCAAGAACCGCCTCCGGTATGATCTCGGCACCCCCGTCCCGGGGTTTCCCGACCCCGGAGAAAACCCGGCCCAGCATGTCCTTCGAGACATGGATCCGGGCCGGTTCGCCGATGAACCGGACCCTGGTGCCGAGAAGGTCGATGCCCCGGGTGCCCTCGTACACCTGGACAACCGCGTGGTCCTCCGAGATATCGAGCACCTGACCGGTCCGCTCCTCACCGTCACGGAGGGTGATCTTCACGATCTCGCCAAACGATGCCCCGAGAACCCCGTTGACGAAGATCAGCGGGCCGGATACGTAATCGATCGTCCGGTACTCTTTTGTCAGCAGCGGTACCTCCTTCATTTCTCCACCTCGAGAGCCATAAAGGAAGTATTGATTTCGTCGATGATCTTACGGATCGCATCCGTCTCACCGATCTCCTTCATCCGGCCGATCGCTGCCTTCAGCGGGAGTGCCTGGATCTGCCGGAGGCTGATGCCCCGGTTCATCGCAACAACTGCCTGCTCGTAGTAGGACATGATCACCCTGAGCATCAGGTACTGCTTCTCAATGGGGCAGAACGAGTCCGTATCGCTGTAGGCGCTCTGCTGGAGGAAGTCCTCGCGGATCATCCGGGTCACTTCCAGGATCGCTTTCTCGCTGTCGGGGAGAGCGTCGGGGCCCACCAGCTGGACTATCTCCTGGAGCTCCACTTCCTTCTGGAGCAGGTACATTGCCTTCTCCCGGAGTTCCCGCCAGTCGCGGGCGATCGTCTTGCTGTACCATTCCGCGATGCTGTCGAGATAGAGCGAGTAGCTCTTGATCCAGTTCACCGAAGGGAAGTGCCGGCGGTAGGCGAGGTTCGTGTCAAGGGCCCAGAACGTCCCGACCACCCGGAGCGTGTTCTGGGTGATCGGCTCCGAGAAGTCCCCTCCGGGCGGGGAAACCGCTCCCACCACCGTGATCGAGCCGGTCCGCTCACCCGAGCCGAGGCAGACTACCCGGCCGGCCCGCTCGTAAAACGCCGAGAGCCGGGTAGCAAGGTAGGCGGGATAGCCCTCCTCGCCCGGCATCTCTTCGAGCCGGCCGGAGACTTCACGCAGCGCCTCCCCCCAGCGCGAGGTCGAGTCGGCCAGCAGTGCAACATCGTATCCCATGTCCCGGAAGTACTCCGCGATGGTGATTCCCGTGTAAATCGAGGCTTCCCGGGCGGCAACCGGCATGTTCGAGGTGTTGGCAATCAGGATCGTCCGCTGGATCAGCGGGAGCTTTGTCCGGGGATCAACGAGCTCGGGGAACTCCGCGAGCACGTCCGTCATCTCGTTGCCCCGCTCCCCGCACCCGATGTACACAACGATCTGAGTGTCCGACCACTTGGCCAGCGTCTGCTCGGAGACGGTCTTTCCCGTCCCGAACCCGCCCGGGATCATGGCCGTCCCGCCTTTTGTAACCGGGAACATACAGTCAAAGACCCGCTGTCCGGTTATCAGCGGCAGGACCGGGTCGAGCTTCTTCCGGTGGGGCCTTGGGATCCGCACCGGCCAGGACTGCATCATGGGGAGCCGTGCTCCGTTGTCGAGAACACAGATAATCTCCTCGACCGTAAACAACCCGGCCCGGATCTCCGCAACCCGGCCGGATACTTTCGGGGGGACAAGGATCCGGTGCTCGAACTGGAACTCCTTCACGGTACCGATGACATCGCCGGGCCCGAGCGCGTCACCGATCTTCACGGAAGGAACAAACTCCCATTTCTTTGCCCGGTCGAGGCCCGGGGCGAAGATCCCGCGGCCGATGAAATCGCCGCTCTTTTCCAGGAGTACCGGCAGCGGGCGCTGGACGCCGTCATAGATCGAAGCGAGGAGGCCGGGCCCGAGCTCAACGGAAAGCGGGGTCTCGGTATTCTCCACGCTCTCGCCGAGAGTAAGGCCGGTTGTGTCCTCGTACACCTGGATGACCGCCTCTTCGCCTTCAAGCCGGATGATCTCGCCGCGGAGCGCCTCAGTGCCGACCTTCACCACATCATACATCTTGGACCCTTTCATGCCCTTTGCAATAATCACCGGGCCCGAGATCCGTGAAATTGTTCCTGTAATCATGCCATCACCTCTTGAGGACGATGTTGTACCCGATTGCTTTTCTTAGAAGCCGCTCGATGTAGGTGTGCCGGTCCATCTCCTTTAACTTCGAGGGGATCGGGATGATGAGCGGGCGGTGCATCTTCTCGATCCGGTCCATGAGCTTCTCGTCAAGCGAGAGCATGTACTCCTCGTTCACCGCAACGATCCCGATATCATCCTTGTGAAGAAGCGGCGGGATCACGACCCGGGCTTCTTCCGCATCCCTTGCCTCGTACACTTCCGCTCCCGCAAGCCGGAAACCTGACGCCCGATCGCAATCCGTGACAATGACGAACTTAAACATAGACGAGCTCCTCCTTAAGGTTCTCCACGGGAAAATCAGCCGTCTTGCAGCGCGAGATGACCCGGATGTTGGTGATCTCGTTGTACTTGGCCCAGAAGTACCCGATGAGCGAAGCAGCACTCAGGGGATCGCCGATAAAGGCCTTCGTGCCCTGCTGGACCAGGTAGCGCTCCAGCTTCTTTTCGATCACCGAGATCTTCTGTGCCCTGATGGCAATCTCCGGCGTGTCCGAGAGGAAGCGGTACCTCGTTCCCGCCAGTTCATGGACGGCATCCTCTATCGTATTTACGGTGAGCAGGTGATCGAGTTTTTTTACATCGAACTCCAATCCCCCGGGGAGCAGGAATTTTTTCGCCTCCCCGGGTTCAACGTGGTCCCGGATCATCCGCAGCACCGTCTTGATATTCACCACATCGATCTCAAGGGAGAGGATGGATCGGATCATCGCGTTGTTCTTCCCCCGGGCGCTGACCGACCGGAGGGCGTCCTCGTAATAAAACCGGTCGAGCGCACATTCGAGCATGCCGAGGTCCCCGGTCCGGACGAACTCCGGAAAAGCCGTGGTGAGCGGTTTTGCCCAGGATAGTTCCCAGGTTGCAAGCAGGTCGATCACCGCTTTTGTGTCCTGCTGGCGCACGAGTTCTGCTAAGGTTGCCTCGTCCAGCTCTCCCGCAGGGACGATGCATTCGGCAATCTCCTCGTTTGTCACGTGGATGTTCTTTCCGCGGAGGATCGTCTTGATATTCTGGATATCCCAGCGGTGGAGAAATATCCGTATATACTGCTCGGCATCCTCATTTATGGAAAAATCGAGAACCTTTTTGAAGGTCCTAACGAAATTGCTGCGCAGGGCGTGCTCTATGCAGGGCATACCCGAGTACCTGCCCCGCGCCTCAACGATGTCGTCGTGGTACGGTGTCTTCTCCAGCTCGCCAATCAGGGAAACAAGGTCCGGCTGGAGGATCAGGTTGTCGAGCGTACGGTGATCAAGGAGCCGGCTCTTCATTCCCCGCATCCGGGCATTGATGTATCCCCAGTCCATCTCACTCACCGGACAGTATGGCGTATATCTCGAGTTTCCGGCTCTCGTCTGTCCGTTCGAGACGGGACTCGATCGTGTTGGAAAGGGTGACAAGCCCGTCCGGCGAACTCACAACAAGACCTCCGGCACATTCCAGATCGGGGTGGATCTCGCACCGGATGCCCATTGCTGCGAGCGTTTTTTTGGAGAGCTCAAGATCCCGCTTGTCAACGTGGACGATGAAGGAGACTTCCCCCATTGCACTGACCGCTTCCGTGGCAAGCCGCTCGAATACCTTTGGGTATTCCGGATCCTCACGGAGTAACGCGAGCTGCTGTTTCGCCCCGTCAAAGGCTGCCCTGAATGTCTTCTCTCTTCCCTTGAGCTCCTGCTCTTTTATCTCCCCCTTTGCGAGATAGAGCATCTTGTTCCGCTCAGTGAGAGCGGACCGTTCTGATTCCCGTATCGCAGTCTGCTGGATCTCTTCTGCCTGCTTTTTTGCCTTTGCACGGATCTCTTCTGCCTGTTTTTGTGCCTTGGAGCGAAGCTCCCGCTCCCGCTCCCCTGCACTCTCCTCAACGGATCTCAAGAGATTTTCGTAGGCCATGACCAAACCTCATCCTGCCCTGAACCGCTCACCTGATCGGTCACGGATGCCACCCTGCTTTCGGTGTTCTTCCGGTTCTCCTTGTCACTTGACCATCAGGATGATCATCGCGGCAACAACGAACCCGAGGATGACCAGCGTTTCGGGGATCGCCTCCAGGATGATGATGGATCCAACCGTTTCCGGTCGCTCGGCTATGGCACCTGCCCCGGCAGAACCGATGCGGGACTGTGCCCACCCGGTGCCAATGGCTCCGGCGGCAAATGCAATTGCAGCCCCAATAGGAACTTCCCAACCAACCATCTCACTACCTCCTAATGATACAACCTAACAGGGTGCTTATATATTAACGTATGGGGCATTTCTTACGTGGAATTCACTCATGACCGGATAATTGCGGGCAGATCACGGTTTGTGAGAGGTATTCCGTGAGTGTGAGAGGATCCCATCCACCTCATCGAGGATTTTACAGGGCAGGGCGCGATCCGGAGGACAGGTACCGAGATCGATGATATCCCGGATATCCTGCCGGGTCACCGAGGAGAAGACGTACTGGTCCCACTTTTCCCGGCCAAGGTGAACCCACAGGTCTCCCAGGATCTTGCGAATGTGTGAATAATCCGCATCAGAAAAGGAGTGCCATTCAACTGCCGGGGCACGGCGGATCTTCTCTATGGCACTCTCGATTGCCTGTTCTCGCCGGAGCTGGAACCGCCGCCTCCCGAGAGACTCGTCGCTGGAACGGGACATGGCTGTAATCTATCGGAATTATACCGTTCTTATTTATAGAAGTATCCTTTACCCGGACCAGGGACCAGAAACCCGGGGGTTTCCATCCCGGAAAATCCGGGTAGGCACCCACAAAGTATATGGCTGCACAGCGGGATTCACTCATCATCCTGAAATCGGGGGAGAGACAGATGCCGGAAGTTACTCAGGCCGAAATAGGCAGGAGACTGTACCATGTCCACCGTGAAAAGACCGTGGAGGGTTCGATCAAGCTCATGCAGCAGGGAATCGGAGCGGAGTGGAAAATGTTCTCAGAGGCAGAGGCAGGCCTCCTCCTGCACCTGCTCCAGTGCACCTGGAATACCATTGACCAGAAGGTCTGGGACAGGATCCCGTTTTCGAAAATAACCGCGGGCGAAATCCGGCAGATCCTGTCATTTGGCGAAGGAGTCGGGCCGGGTATAAACCCGGCACCGGAAGCGGTTGCAGAGATCAGGAAGATCCTGCTCAAAAAGGCCTGACTTTTTTGCGCAACGAAAAACCGAACCTTTTTTAGAGAAATGACAGATCTGTGAATAGCTCTTCTGGAAATGTTTCCTGAAAAGGGAATTACAAAAAGTTATGCTTCCTTTCTCACAAGGAAGAGTGCTCCGCAGATCCCAACCGCAATAATGACCGGGATCCAGCCGGCTGCGGATTTCGTGGGCTGGGGTCCTGAAGAGGCCTGGTTTGCCTGAGAGCCGTACGAGAGCGTGCCCGAGCCATCCACCGTGCTGCCGCCAACAACATTCACCGGTTTTACCAGGTCCTGGTACCCGTTCATGCGCAGTGTCACAGTGTGGCTTCCCTCCGGGATGTTCGGCAGGGTCAGAGGCGTGATGCCCTTATAGGCATTGTCGAGATAGATGTTTGCACCGGACGGGGACGAATAGATCAGGATCTGGCCGGTGGTATCGCGTGCCGGGCCCGCCACAACCGGTACCAGCGCTGCATGAATATCGTTAACTATGCCGGCCTGCACGAGGGCAGACATGGTATACGGCTGATAATCCTGCGTCACAATGCGCAGGTTGTAGGTTCCCGGGGAGAGCTGCGTGATGTACATGACATCCGGAAACGCCGGGGTATTGCCCTTGTAGGCGTTATCGAGATAGACCGAGGCTCCACCGGGGTTTGAGTCGATCTGGAGTGACCCGTACTCGGGTTTCGCCGGATACGGGTTGAAAACTGCATTATAATACCACGTTGACCCGGTGGTTATCGGGAAAGTATCCGTAACATCATAATAGCCGGGTTTCTTCACCACCAGGTTATGGGTTCCCGGCCAGAGATTCCCGATCACCATCGGTGCATTTCCATAGTAAGAGCCGTCAACGTAGACAGCCCCGCCGCTCGGTTCCGACTTGATGTCCAGGTACCCCGGCGTGGGAGAGTTTTTGACAAGATTGGCATTTACAACAAGGGTGCCGTCGGTGAGGTAATCGGTTTCGGAAAAGGTCTGGTACCCGTCCATGTAAACCTGAACGGTGTGCCAGCCGGTGCCGATATTGTCAAATGTTGCCGGTGTCGTGTCATACCAGAAACCGTCAACGTTGACGCTGGCACCGGTTGGAGATGAGTAGATCTGATACCCTGCCGGTGATGCTGCTGCCGGTGTGAATATGGCAATGCAGGCAAGGAGCAGGCCTGCCAGTACCATAAAAGAGGTCTTCTTTAACGTATGTTCCATAGGATTGCATGGATGATAAACCGTAAATAATGTTTCGAGATAATTCCCACCGGATAAAAAAACGGCCGCACTGGGAGGACACGACAGGGTAAACCTGTTGATGATACCTGCGATCTGAACGTTATCCAAACAACGTTCATTCATCACCGTTCATGAGAGAGATCCTTAAAAAAGGGGGCTCAAGGGAGAATGCGGGAAGTGTTTCAGGCCGTTACTCTGTTGCCACTTTCACGCAATCCTCAATGGTCCCGATCCGGGCAACCGCGGCGCACATATCCGGCACGTAGGCGAGCGCCTTGCCGCTGTTCACCATGATGGCGGAGTACTGCTCCATAACGGGCGAGACCACCATGCAGGTGTCGGCGAAGACCCGGGCACCGCTCTTCTCGATCGCGTCCACAGTCCGCTGGTTTTTACCGATTACTCCCTGAGCGGCGAAGACGTAGAAAGGCTTCAGGACGAGTTTTCCTTTCAGGAGCCGGGCGATCTCTTCAAGTTCCCGGGGGGAACAGTGCGGGCAGCCAACGGCAACGACATCAACCGGCATGTGCCGGAACAATGCCTCGATCTCGTCCGTCTCTACAGTAATGACTTCAAGACCGGAGAGATCGAACGGAACTTTCACCGCTTCGGGGGTCACGCCTTCGACATGGTAAAGAGCAACAGCCCCGGTTGCCGCCATCGCGGCCCCGAGCCCTTTGAGCTGGTCGGGATGAGCTGCTTCGAGCCCGGAGAAGAACGGGATGCGGTTGCCCACCAGTTTGCCGGTATGGTACCCAAGGGCCCCGAAATGTGCTATACTCCAGTCGCGGGTGTCGGCCTGCACGCGGACGATCACCTGCGGCTTCCGGTGCTCATCGAGGTGGAAACCATAGCAGGGTGTCTTGCCGATAATAGCTGCTGCAAGGGCACCGGGCCCGCCCTCGCGGTTTGTCCGGGCACCGATAACCGAGTTCGCGTAGCTGACCGCGGAGGATTCCGACCAGGCAAGGTGGTCGCCATAGGAGGTCTCGCGGAGGTAATAGGGTGTGCAGGTGCATTCAAGGCCTATGCCCAGCCGCTCGTACGCGGCAACCACCGCATTCTGGTTCCGGGCAAAGTCCTCGCTGATACCCATCTCCTGCCACCGGCCCCGGGGCATACCGATGGGGTTCAGCACCGCCGGGACAACGGCTTTGGCATCGAGCGTGGAGAGCCACGCAAGGCCGTACTCGCCAATCGTCTTGTAGGACGCCCCGCTGACCTGGGCGCTCCGGATCGGGACGAGCTTCTCGGCCCCGAAGACCTTCCCCAGGGCTACGAGCAGTTCCAGCATCTTCTGCCGGGTCTCGCCCAGTTCCCCGGCAAGGACTTGTTCGTCTTCAGGATCAAGATACATCAGGTTCACCACGTTGCCCGCGAGAAGTCGGCCTCGCGCCCGAGCACCATCGTTGCATCGACCCCGACCTTGACATTCGTACCGTCTTCGAGCTGGCACGGGTCGAGCGAGGAACCCCGTACACCGGTAATGACCATGATGTCCCGGTCACCGGTCACCCGGGTTGCAATGGCGTACTCGACTTCGTGGGGATTGCAGGGGTCTATGTCCTCGTCCACCACGACAACATGCTTGAGCGAGGTGTGGGCGGCAAACGCTGCCATGATGGCGTTCTTGGCATCGCCCTGCGTGCTCTTCCTGATCTGGACAACCGCGTGGAGATACCCGCAGCCTCCCTTCGTCAGCACGACATTTTTCACGACCGTGACACCGGCAACCGCCTTAAAGATCTTCGGCTCGTAGGGTGCGCCCATCAGCATCTTGTGCTCGTCACCGCCGGGCAGGATCCCGTGGTAGATGAAGTCCGGCTTCGTGTACATGCCGGTAAACTCGATGACATGCTGCATCCGGATCGGGTCATAGGTACCGGTGATGTCGACAAACGGGCCCTCCTCGGTGAGTTCCGCCGTGATGAAGCCTTCGAGCACGATCTCGGCATCAGGAACGAGTACACCGTTGCTGCATCGCTTCACGTTCAGTTCCCCGCCCATCAGTTCGGCAGCGAAGGGGAGCTCCATCCCCGTAGGGACCCGGGTGCAGCTCGCAAACGTTACGGCCGGGTGTGTACCTATAGTCACTGCTATGGGGAGTTTCTCGCCCTTTGCCAGGGCATTTTTAAGCATCACGTGGGTGTGACGCCCCTCAACAAGACGTGCCGCAACGCGGTGATCGTCAAGCACCTGCATCCGGTGGATCGAGGCGTTCTCCACGCCATCCCAGCGGGAGAAGACAATCGCAGACGTGAGGTACTTCCCGGCATCTTTGGGGAAGTGGTGCATGATCGGGATCTTCGAGAGATCGGGCTTCTGCATAGGAAGAGTGCCAGATTCAGTGACGGTCCCGTCGAACTTTGCATCCGCGAGCGTCTTAACAAATTTCGCCTCTTCAATCCCGAGCGCAAGGGAGAGAGAGGTCCGGCTTGCGGTAAGGTTCATCACTGCGCGGTGACCTTCAAGATTGTGGAAGAAGAGGAGTTTTTCGGTTCCTGCCGCCATCTTCGCAGCCTGCATATCCACCGACACCGGTTCCCGTACATCGACAACGAGACCGGCCTTTCGCATTGTTTCAATAAATTCACGCATCGTAACCACTCCAGCGCTGACTGATATCGTGTTCCACGTCGAGATGATCGAGCACCCGGGCAACCACCATGTCCACGAGATCATCGATCGTCTCTGGCTTATGGTAGAAACCGGGGCTTGCCGGCATGATGGTTGCGCCGGCCTCCTCAGCGGCAAGCATGTTTTTAAGATGGATCTTCGAGAGCGGCATCTCACGGGTGACGAGAATGCATGTGCGGCGTTCCTTGAGGCAGACATCCGCAGTCCGGGTGATCAGGTTGTCCGCATAACCGGAAGCTATCGCCGCGAGCGTCTTGGCACTGCACGGGATCACGACCATCCCATCATATTTGTGCGATCCGCTCGCGATAGAGGCAAAGAGCTTGTCGTTCCGGTGATAGGTGGCGTTGAACCCTTCAAGCGACACGCCTTCGTGGGCTGCGATCTTTGCTGCAACATCCGAGATGATGATATGGACATCGGCATCCCGGCACAGCACTTCCAGCAGGCGGCGGGCATAGCAGGCCCCGCTTGCTCCCGTCACCCCGACTACATACTCCTTTTTCATGCTTTCCTCGCGCTCTCCTGTGATACCAATGTCGGAGCGGGGACAAAAAGAGTTTGTGCCGGGCGTTCCGGCAGGGTGTGAGAGGTTACTTGTTTTTC
The DNA here is from genome assembly GCF_041645475.1 of Methanoregula sp. Lineage (GTDB taxonomy): Archaea > Halobacteriota > Methanomicrobia > Methanomicrobiales > Methanospirillaceae > Methanoregula. Next base: position 100,073 of record NZ_JBAZQA010000004.1, read on the forward strand.
ATCGGGGCAAAAAAACGGTACCGGACCTGCGATTCCTCGACTTTCCTTGCATGCGAGGGGTTGAGATCGCGGCGCGCCTCGATCACGAGGGTATTGAGGATGTTGTGGAGCCGGAGGGTGTCGTAATCCTTGTCCTTGTGCTCGTTTAAGAAGTCGAGGAGATCATTGGTGCTTTTGAGCACGCCGGTGCTCCCGATCAGGTTGAGCCGGTTTAAGGTTAAGGCAAGGTTCTTCTTTGCGATATCCATCTTGTACGGATCGCCACCGGAAAGGTTGAGTTCGGTGATCGCGTTGAGCAGGTCGGTATAAACCTTGAGCTTGTGGGTGCTCTCGTGCATCCTCCGCTCAGCACTGCGGAGTTTTATAAGGGTGACTGCCACAATGAGGATCACCACTACAACGCCGCAGGTTACTACAATCCAGTCTTCGATCATGTCATTTCACCACATTTAGACTACGGATTCCGCTTTGCCACGGTAAACCATACTTTTACTTGATTTCCTTTCATAGTAATCTTATAGGGTCCCTGATTATACATCGGGATCATCTGTTTCTCGGTAAAAGAGAAATTTCCCCCGTACCCGAAAGAATCGGTCTTTTTTGAGTTGGTGTTGGTCACATCCATCGTGAACCAGGAGTTGTTTAAGCTCTCATTGTTCAGGGATAATACTTTCAAGTCGATTCCCCAGGCCGGGTTATCCACCATGAAAGACCGTTCTATCCCGGCGGTCTTATTGCTGAAGATGTACCCGTAGGGCTCATTGAAATAAACGTCCCCGAGCGAGAAGGAAGGTTGGGAGGCCGTAGTAGTTGTCGCCGCGGCAGTGACCGGGGTTGTGGTGGGGGTAACGAGAGGTAATGGACTCTGGGTACATCCGGCGATGAAAACGCCTGCAAGAACCAGCACGAGAAGGACAAGCCCACACCTTTTCATGAGAGAGTGTTTGAGCGCAGGATATATTTTTTTATGGTATTTGTCCTGCCCAAAGAACGGCGGATGGATACGGGGCTGCAACGGATAATAAGGGATCAAATCTCTGCAAAGATCCCAAGTAAGAGCCGGTTTAAAAGAGAGTATCCTGCCGGGTGGGTTTTTTGAGATGGAGTACCTCGGTTCCTGCCTCGGCTACGATCTCCCGGTGCCGGGGGAGGGTATAGACCCCGAGGCGCCACTGATCCCGCCGGGTTTCATTCAGGGTCCGGGCCCGGGGTGAGATCTCCTCAAGGCTGACCACGGCATCCCGGTTCTTGACCCGGACCCCAAGCGAGATCTCCCGGGGAATTGATGGGATGTCCACAAGCACTTCCTGCGGCAGGATACCGGCTTTGTGCGCGATCTCGTCCGCATACTCCCGGCATTTCTCGATAGAAACACCGGCATGGAAGACCGGGGTATTCACCTGGTCGCTGCCGGCATAGAGGGCCCGTTTGTACAGACGGCGTGCGTACAGGTCTCCGGCAAGATCCCGTGCAACGGGGTTTTTCGAGTTCATCAGGGTGTGCAGGCAGGTGGCATCGTCCAGCTGGAGGAGAGAACTCGTTGCATCCGCAGGACCGTTCTTTACGTGTTCGAGCACCGCGAGCTGGAACATGCTTTCAGCGATCCGGCTCACATGATGATAATACACGGCAGGGCGCATAAGCGTCCTTGCGATCAGGAGGGATTCCGCTGCATTGATACCGTTTTCGTCAAGGACCGTGCCTTCGGGAGTCCGGACCAGGTGCCGGATCAGGCGCTGGGCATCCACCATGCCGTAGGGGGCGCCGGTGTAGTAGGCATCCCGGAGGAGGTAGTCCATTCGGTCCACATCGAGATCCCCGTGTATTATCGCAGAGAGCGAATGTTTTCCTTTTACCACGCTGCAGAGTTCCCCGGCATCGATACCCGACAACCGGAGCAGTCCGCCGACACGGTCTTCCACGATCCCGTCGATCTCGTCGTGCGTGCGGTGGAGGAACTCCTCCATGAGAGGCTCGCTCGCGTGGGAGAACGGGCCGTGGCCGATATCGTGGAGGAGGGCTGCAGCGGTGACCAGCCGGCGCTCGTCTTCATCGAGACCGAACCGGCGGCTCGCAAGATCCGCAAGGAACATGGTGCCAAGCGAGTGCTCGAACCGGGTATGGTTGGCACCCGGGTACACAAGGTACGAGAATCCCAGCTGCTTGACGTAGCGGAGACGCTGGAGTGCCGGGGAGTCGAGGAGGGACAGCGTAAAATCCTCGAGTTCCACATACCCGTGGACCGGGTCCTTGATGATCTTCTGATTCACTAAAGAATCTTCATATACATCGCATAAAAGTATTGAGTAATGATCACCTTTCTTTCGGGCGGGACTGGCACCCCGAAACTCCTGCGGGGCATGCAGAAGGTCATGGACAGGCACGAGATCTCGGTAGTGGTCAATACTGCTGAGGATATCTGGATTTCCGGCAATCACATCTCACCTGACATCGACACCGTGATGTACCTGTTTGCCGGCATGCTCAACACCGATACCTGGTGGGGTATAAGGAACGACACATTTACCACCCACGAGGAGATAATGCGGCTGGGCGTTGACGAGTTCATCGCCATCGGCGACCGGGACCGGGCAGTCCAGATTGCGCGGGGCGAGATGTTAAGAAACGGCCTGCGCCTCACGAATGTAACAAGGAGCCTCTGCGATCGCTTCGGGGTCCGGGAGAACGTCCTTCCCATGACCGACACGGAAGTGACCACCCAGGTTGAGACCGATCTCGGCCTGATCCATTTCCAGGAGTACTGGGTGAGAGCCAGGGGCAAGATCGCAATCCAGAAGGTGGTGCGGAGTTTCAGCGAACCGCCGGTTGCCACAGAGGAAGTTCTTCTGGCAATCGACGCGAGCGACGCGGTGGTAATCGGACCCTCAAACCCGATCACGAGCATCCTGCCCATCCTCTCCTGCGATGGGATAAAATCTGCACTCAGGGGGAAGTTTGTGATTGCGGTCAGCCCGTTCATCGGGAATGCGCCGGTGAGCGGCCCCGCCGGGGCACTCATGACGGCAGCGGGCTTTGAACCGAGTTCGATTGGCACCTTCAACTGCTATGACGGGATCCCCGACGTCTTTGTCCAGGATATCCGCGATCCGGTGGAGGTCAGTCATTCGGTCAGGTTCGATACGCTGATGGTTGATGAAGAGAAGAGCGAGGGCCTCGCAAGGGAGATCCTGCGGCTTATCGATATCCGGTAATCTCCGTTACGGCAACGGGTTTGCAAATCTATATATTGCCACGCAATAACGGTTATCGTGAGAGGAAGAAACAAGCGATGATCCGGAAAACCATCCTAATACTTGTCATTTTTTTTGTTTTACTGTCGGGTTGTACCACACCGGAGAAAGTCCCTGAAAAGGGAACCCTCCAGTTCACCTCATCGCCATCCGGCGCACAGGTGTATCTCGATGACCAGTTCCGGGGAAGCACCCCGAGTACGGTTACCGGTATCGAGCCCGGCAACCATAACCTTGAATTCAGGTATCCCGGCTACGACAGCTGGTCAACCGTAATGGCAGTCTCACCGGGCCCGAACAATGTATTTGCCGCGTTGCTTCCCACATCCGTTATCACAACCCCGATTCCGGTTGTTTTGATCACCGCCTCCCCGGCCAAAACACCGGCATCCGTGACGATCCAGGCAAGCCGGGAATCGATGGTAACCGGAGACTCGATACAGTTCTCCGGCACAGCCACGGGGTGCAATCAGGTGCTGCTGACTATCTACGGGCCGGGGTCGTATACAAACGGGGTGAGTCTTACCCAGCAGAATGTCAATTCTGGAGGATCCTGGAGTTATACGTGGAACCCTGGAAAATCGATTATGGCGGGAACCTATACGATGGTCGTGAGCGACCCCTATAAAACCGCATCCGCCAAAGCGCAGTTTTCCGTTATCGGAGGAGGTCTGGTGTCCATCTCACCGAGCAGCTATGCAGTATCCCAGGGAAGCACTATCGGGTTCTCCGGTCTCTGTACAACCGGTTCCCAGAATGTCCAGCTGGTACTCTACGGCCCCGGACAATACTCGGGGGGGGTTGTCCTCGGAACCTTTTCCGTCCAGGCCAACAAAAACTGGAATTTCCAGTATGCTACCGATTTGACCACCCCCACCGGGTACTACACCATCTACGTGTATGATGTTCCCAAAACAACATCCAGTTCAGTCCAGTTCTCCGTGGGTTTCGCGTAGGATGTGACCCGGGTTCATACCCACGAATTCATTTTTTTCCCGTATTGCGGACGCAGGGAACTGCTTTTTTTAAAAAAAGCCTATACGATACCTATTTGAATGAATTATACAAATACTCGTTCAGAGGTTTACCATGAGTATTATAAAAAAATTCCTCAACATGTTCAAATCGGGGAGTGCTGAGGAGGAGGAAGCACGTATCCGTGCACAGAAGGAGCGGTACGAGAACTTCCTCAAAGCCTTAACCGAGGGGGATCTTGATGCCCGCTGGGCAGCAGTCAGGTCTGTCGGGGATCTCGGAGAGCCGTTCATTGAGCCGCTGATCCGGGGACTTAAAGACGAGTACTGGATCATCCGGCGCGGGTCTGCCGATACCCTTGGCAAGATCGGTGCACCCGCCGTTGCACCGCTCATTAACAGTCTGGACAGTCCCGGTGTGGATATCCAGCAGGAGACCATCCGGGCCCTCCAGCTCATAGGGGAACCCTCCGTTGCTCCCCTGGTCCAGGCAACGAAGAACACCCACCCGCTCATCAGGAGAGGAGCCGTCCAGGGTCTGGGTATCATGGGCGAAGAACGGGCAGTTCCGGCCATCATCGAAGCCTTCAAGGATACCGACGCCGGTGTACGGCACGAATGTGCTGTCGCACTCGGACGGATCGGGGATCCCCGGGCGGTAGCTCCCCTGATCGACTGCCTCAATGATCCAAAAGAACAGGTCCGTCTGTCCGCGATGTCAACGCTCTGCTCCCTGGGAGAGCCCGCTATCGAGCCGCTGATCCGTGCACTGGTCAACACCAACGAGGATGTCGGCCGCAGGGCAGGGATTTCCCTCGTGACGATCGGTGAGCCTTCCGTTGAACCCCTCATCCGGTCCATCGGCGACCAGAACCCCGGCATCCGCAGGGGCTCAATCGATGTGCTCGGCCAGATCGGGAATACAAGGGCAATCACACCTATCATCGATGCACTTGATGACCCGGAACGGCTGGTGCGGATTGAGGCGGTAAAAGCCCTTGCTGCACTCGGGGTTCCGGCAATCGCCCCGCTCATGCAGGCCTTCCGGGAAGGAGACACCCGCATGAGAACCGGTGCCATGGAAGCCCTCTGGATGCTCGGGCAGCCCGCGACAACACCCCTTATCATGGTACTCAAGGACGACCAGAGCGATGTGCGGAAGCGTGCCGCCCTCCTCCTCGGCGAGATCGGCGACCAGAAGGCAGTCGATCACTTGACCGGCCTCCTCTCAGACGACAATATTGCAGTCCGGCGCGAAGCCTTCGAAGCGCTCGAAATGATCAAGAAGCGGACGGCTGCATAAAGCGCCTGCTATCAATACCTTTTTTTAACTGTGCTCCGGAAAGCCTGAAAGGATCTTTTTTCAATCAGGCCCTGATGATTTTTTTTAAATCGCGATCAATGGGTGTCAGTAAACCTGCCAACAGTTGGATAATTACCCAACAGTTGGATATTTATCTCACAGCAAATCTTTTTTCCCGGCGTGAGCCGTCCGGCCGATCGGGCAGGGGCCGGTTGAAAAATTTTAAGCAGGGGCTGAGGGGGTGGTTGAAAATTTTTTGCCGGAGATCGATTGCGATCCAAAACCCTGCAATCCCCAGGGGGGCGCAACCTATATCGCGAACCGTTCCCGAAATGGTGTATGAGGGGTTGTCATGCGACAGGTTATCAATCGAAGAAATTATGACCGGGTGCTGTTACGGGCGGGAACTCCCTGCGGATCGGGTACCCGGTATGACACGTATCGCGAGCGACTGGTCAAGTATATCCCGGTTGAGGCGATCGTCATCTATGTTGCCCTCTACGGCAGCACCTATGCGGTCCTGGGTACTGACCCGCTCTTTGCCATTCCTGCCCGGTGGCTGATGATTGCCGGCATCATCTGCACGCCGGTGTATCTCTGGAAAGCCGGGCAGGTCACGGACTGGGTCCAGTTACTGATCTCAACGATCGGGTTTGGCGTATGGGTCTTTGCCCTGGGGGTGGTACCGGTTGCGGATCTTCCCTGGTACAACCCGATCGCCGCCGCGATCTTCCTGCCGGTCTACACGTTCGTTTCGCCACTCATCGACGGTGTACCCGAACGCTTCTGAACGGAACCGGACACGACCGGTAACCCGGGTGGAATCTTCAAATGCAATGACCGTTGATCACTCAACTATGGATCCATTCATGCAGGAGGCCATTGCAGAGGCCAAGAGAGGGCTGGCCGAGGGGGGGATTCCCATAGGTTCGGTCCTGGTGCGGGATAACACCATCATCGGGAGAGGTCACAACCGCCGCGTGCAGGAAGAAGACCCGGTGATTCACGCGGAGATTGACTGCTTCAGGAATGCCGGGCGGATCGGGACGTACCGCGATTCCGTCCTCTACTCAACACTTATGCCCTGCTACCTTTGTGCCGGGGCTGCCGTCCAGTTCGGGATCAAAAAAGTTGTTGCCGGCGAGTCGCGGAACTTTCCCGGCGCACGGGCGTTCATGGAAGAGCATGGCATCGAGGTGATCGATTGTGCCCTTCCCGAATGCATTGAGATGATGCGCACCTTCATTGTAAAAAATCCCCGGCTCTGGAACGAGGATATCGGGGAACTTTGAGGGGCCGGGGGGATGCCTGCACCCGATGACAGCACTCACCCGCAACGAATACCATCCAGGTAATCCTGAACGGAGGGAAAAAGAGGGGATCAGAATTCGCCCAGGCTCTTCCAGTGATCGTACTCGTGCTTCCAGAGATCCTTGTTGAACGAGATGAGACGCTTGAAATATTCCTTGCGCTCGTGGTGGTGCTTCTCCTGGGACGGATCTGCCCATTCCGTCTTTATCGCGTCAGCCAGTTTTCTGCCAAGCTCTTTTGCCTCCTTCTCGGCTCCCACGATTGCACCCGGGTCGGCACCTACAAGCGCAGCGACTCTGCCAACCGTGGTTGCCCCGTAGTTCAGGAGAGCCTGGTTCATGTAATCCGCCACTTCATCCGCGTGTGCACCGCCGGCCGTGCAGACTGCACATCCGTACTTCCCGGAGAATGACTGGCAATGGACAACATCTGCCATCCGGTCGAGCATCGTCTTGAGCTGGGCGGTAACCCCGTTGATGTAATTCGGCGAGCCAAAGACTATGCCATCGGCATCCATCATCTTCTCAAGGAGCAGGGCATAATCATCGTCAATCACACATTCGCCCTTCGCATAGCAGGTGCCACAGGCCGTACAGTACCCGATGTCAAGGCTGCAGAGGTCGATGAATGTGATATCGGCCCCCGATTGCCGGGCGCCTTCGAGAACTCCCATAACCAGACGGCGGGTCTGGCTTTTCTCCCCTTTTGGGCTTGCATTGATACCAAGGATCTTCATACAATTCACCATGTAGTGGTGCGCCCGGTTACCCATAAACGTGTGTGATCAAACCGGATGCCCGGTACGCGTGGGAATCTTCCGCACAAGAGGGATATACAAGCCCACAGAAATTATCTGTCACGAAAGGTGCTGGTTCACATGATCATACGGGATATCGCCGACTGCGGCCATGAACGCGTCATCGACCGATCGCTCCTCTGCGAGCTCCTCCACCCGGACAAGGTGTCAGGGGCCGGATCCCTCGGATGCAGCATTGCGCATGCCATCGTCCCGCCGGGAGAATCCACGCTTCCGCATATCCTGGGAAGATCAACGGAACTCTATTACATCCTGAGCGGGACCGGCGAGATGCACATCGGTTTCGAACACGGAGAGGTCCATCCGGGCCAGATCATCCTGATCCCCCCGGGTGCACGCCAGTATATCCGGAATACCGGCCCGGGAGATCTGGTATTCCTCTGCATTGTAGCCCCGAAATGGCAGGCTGACGACGAGGTCCTGGTCAGCTGACCACCCATCAGTTCCCCCACCGGCCATACACACATTTTTATAGCTGCACCAATATCCATGAACTATGGATACTACCGGTCGCGACCGGTTCCAACGGACACGGGTCTTCTTCTTCCTGATTCTTTTTGCAGCAGTAGTATGGGCAGTCTTCCTTCTCCAGCGGGGGGAGATTCTCATCTTCAGTTTCATGTTTGCGGGGCTTGCATCCGCAAACCCCCTCGTTGCATTCGTTGAGATTCGGAACCCGGAGGAGGCCCGATCGCTGTTCTTCTTCTACATCCTCGTGCTTGCCGCACTGCTCTGGGCTGTTTTCCTCTTAATGCTGGGGGTCCATCTGTGGGTGAGCCTGTTCCTCTTCATCATCGCTATCGGCATACCGGCCCTCCTCATAATCACAGAAAAGAGAGCCGGACCGGTTGAAGGTGCGTGAATCACGCATCGGGAAATTGATACTGAAGGAGAACACATCCTCCTGTGAGACAGATGAGCGGAGAGACAGAGTATCACATAGCAAAAAACAGGCTGGAGACCCTTATCGATGGTATCTTCGCCATAGCGATGACGTTGCTTGTCCTGAGCATTGCCGCACCAAAACCCCCGGTTTCCCAGGCACTGGAAATTCTTCCAAAGGCAGTGTTCCACCTCTTCCCGCAGTTTTTCATCTTTGTGATCGCGTTTCTGGTCCTGGCAATCTTCTGGCTGATCCACCACCGGCAGTTCCATTTCATCAGGATCGTTGATCCGCGGCTCCTCTGGATCAACATCTTCCTCCTCATCTTTATCGTCCTTGTACCCTTCTCAACCGACATGGCCGGTGACTACCCGGAGGTCCCGGTTGCGGTCCTGTTCTTTCATGTGAACATCCTGATGATAGGGCTCATCTTTGCCGTTCACTGGAGACATATCTGCCACTCGGAACACCTCTGCGACACCCGGCCGGATGATAAGGTGATACGGGCACGGTTCATCGATACTACCCTCATACCGATCGTGGCCGTTGCGGCAATACTGATATCCACGATCAGCTGCCCGGCCTCGCTGCTTGTCTACATCCTCATTCCGGTGATAATCCTTCTCCTGAATCCAAGAAGCCTGTTCTGAGAACCCGGTGTCCGCATTTTTTTCGTAAATGTGAGAGCATCAGGTTTCCATTACCGACCGGGGTGGGTTACCGGAGTCGTGGATACCGGGGGCCCTGCAAAAAGAATCCCTTTGTATGAAATGGGCACAGGCCTGTCGCTGATGATGAAAACGGATATCATTACGGCGGTCTTTCCTCTCTGCCCCATGATCCGGGGGATTCGGGAATTACCCCGCAAACCAGATACCCGTGTGAATCCCGACCACAAGACCAGGAAACACCATCGGGCGGAACAGGGCGGCTAAAAAAGCGACACTAACAGGACCACCCGGATACCGCCGGGGCAGGATGCTGGATCGGAAAAAAGAGGGAATACGGGGATTTAATCCCAGTAATTTTTGACAAATATTCTGGATTTTTGTATCCTCGGGGTCAGGCACCGGAGGGCGATCGGCACGATGAGGATGGTAACAATGATGTTACTGATAAGCCATGTTGAGAAGGCACTGCCAATCATATCGGGGGTGATGATATTTCCAAGACCCAGCGTCCAGGCGCCCCAGGCAGCCCCGATGACATTGTTGATGATGACACCGAAGATAACAAGCAGGTTCACATCCCGGATATTCGCAAGGCTTAAGTCCACATCGAACGACCGGAGGGCAACGAGCGGGATGAGCACCTGGAGGAGCCCGGCAACAGCCCAGTAGAATGCAACTTCGGGGTGGCCCGCGAGCCCCCCGGAGGAGAGGAGAGCCCCGATGAATGTTCCGACATAGGCGGCTATGGCACCGTACGCGCCAAACCAGAGCGTGAAGAGGATCATGAACGCAACGGCAATATACAGCCAGGACACCCCGCTCAGCGTAGAGGAGGTAAAGAAGGAGGACAGCCAGGCAAGGATGGTATTGACGACGATGAGGAGGAGTGTGAGAATCACAAAGATATACGTAGGCTCACGAGCTTTTTTCATGGGTTCACCTTTATTTGATATTGTCTGCACATATAAATAGTATTTATTCTTATGCGGAGAGATCGGGCGGGATAAAAAACGATTATAGTGCGATCCGCACTTCTTTTGCCGCTTCGCACATGTTCTTGAGTTTCCAGTAGGCGGACTCCCGGCTCCGCATCCGCATCCCGCAGTCCGGATCGATCAAGAGGATCTTCGGGTCGAAATATTCCACGCCTTTCTCGATCCGCTTCCGGATCTCCTGGACCGTCTCAACCTCTTCAGAGGACGAGTCCACGCAGCCATACCCGAGCATCCTGCCGGCAAGATCCCGGCGGGAAAGGATATCGAGGTTTGCCTGGTTGTTCGAGAACTCGAAATCCAGCACGCTGACATTGTACTTCAGGATCTCATCGAGAACGTTTGCAAGGTTTCCGCAGACATGCATGCAGGTGGGGATGCGGACTGCGGAGGTGATCAGCTCTACTGCCTCTTTTCCCACAGCGAGATCGGCGATGCCGGTCGAGAGGATGGGCTCATCGATCTGGAGGAGGGTAACACCTGCCGCTTCGAGACTTTTTGCCTCAACGATCAGGGCCGCGGCCAGATCGAGGGCCAGTTCCTCCTTGTTCCGGTACATCGGTGTACTCAGGTGGAGCCCGTGGGCGAGCGTGGAGGGACCGGTGATGATCCCTTTCACCTTGGGGGCCTTCGAGAGGGCAAACCTGGTATCCGCCGTGGTGATCGGTCCTGCCGCGGGCTGGATCTTGCCGATCACGTCCTGGCCCTTTATGCCGGGGAGCTGGGCGGTAAAGGCCCCGATCATGTCTCCCCGCACCTGCCCGTCCGAGATGATGTCGATACCGGCCCCGATCTGGTCGGCAACGGCAGTCTCCACTGCTGCATGGAGCGGGTCAAAGAGGCTTTTTAATCCGCTTCCCTTCACCACGGGATAACTGCCCACCACGGTTGTGGCGAGCACCTTGTTGATGAAATAATTCTTGGACATAGTTTTCCGGGCAATGCACTTGGTACAAGCACATCGACGCCCGCGTAAAAATAGTTCGTGGTCAGGGGACCAGCCGGTGCATATCGCGCGGGAAGAGGACGGCCTCCCGGACATTGGAAAGCCCGAGCATGGTCATAACGAGCCGGTCGGCACCGAGTCCCCAGCCCGCATGCGGGGGCATGCCGTAGCGGAACGGCTTGAGGTAGAACTCGAAACTTTCGGGGTTGAGACCTTTCTTTCTGATCTGGTTGACAAGAACGTCGTACCGGTGTTCCCGCTGCGCACCGCTCGAGAGCTCCATTCTCGGGTGCATCATATCGAACGCCTTGCAGATCGAGGGGTCGTTCTCGTACTGCATCGCGTAATAGGGGCGGATCTCGGACGGCCAGTCAACTATGAAATAGTGCCCTCCCATCTCGGCGCCAATGGCGCGCTCTGCGGCGGGGCTGATGTCGTCGCCGTACTTGATCGGATCCTCGATCTTCTTTGCTGCGATCTCGATAGCCTCGGCATAGGGGAGCCGGGGGAACGGACCTTTCGGCACGCAGAAATCATTGATCTCGATGTTGGCAAGCTGGGTGCTGCACGTCTTGTCCACGTACTCGTACGTCTTGATGATGAGATCTTCAAGAACACGCATGACTTCAAGGTGATCGGCAAACGAGACCTCGATATCAATGGAAGTTGCCTCGTTGAGGTGCTTGGTGGTGCTGTGCTCCTCGGCACGGAAGATCGGGCCGATCTCGTACACCTTCTCGCAGCCCGCTGCCATCATCATCTGCTTGTAGAGCTGCGGGCTCTGGTTGAGGAAGGCCTCCTTGTCAAAGTAGGCAATGGGGAAGAGCTCGGTGCCTCCCTCGGTTGCTGCGGCCACGATCTTGGGGGTGGTGATGGCAGTGAAGCCTGCATTGTGGAGATACTGGCTGATCGCGTAGCAGGCCGCACTCCGGATCTCGAAGACCGCGGCAACGCGGGGGCGCCGGACATCGAGGAAACGGGCATCGAGCCTTGTATCGAGTTCGGCAGAAACTTTCTCGGAAACATCGAGCGGGAGCGGGGTTTCTGCAAGGCTGATGATCTCGATGGACTCGGGAACAAGCTCGCGACCACCGGGGGCCTTGTCAATTGCCTTGACCGGGCCACAGACCCGGACAACGGATTCCCTGGAGACAGCTTTCACTGCGGCAAGAACCGTTTCAGAGACTTTCTTTTTCGGGATGGTCACCTGGATGATACCGGTCCGGTCGCGGATGAGCATGAAGGCAAGGCCGCCGAGGTCCCTGACCTCGTGGACCCAGCCGCAGATCTCGGCGGTGCCGGTTTCCGGTGTGACATTCTGTATGGGTATACGCATCAAAATCCTATAACAATGGGCCGGGGGGGATAATGGACTTTATGGGAATTTTTTCCGTTCCGGCCAGCAGGGAGGGAGTGGATCTGAAGAACTGCAAGACACAATCCGTAAATATTTTCCAGCCGTTCGTGTACCTGAGGAGACGAATGACGGATCCGATAAGTGATATGGAAGCAAAGGATAAGAAAGGCTGGAGCACGGGCACGAAAGTCCTCCTGGGCGTAGTTGTCGCAATCGTGCTCATTGCAATCATTGCGGTCTTTACTCTGACGATCGCAGTGCTCGAAGTGGATGCCGGGACACAGTACCCGTATGTCACGACCTACCGGGTCAGCCTGCCGGATGGCGATCCCGTAACCATAGGAAAAACCAGGATCGCGGTGATGAGCTATGGAAACGAGGTTCTTACCGATGTTGACGGCACCAAGGAAAAACTCACGATCGGCCAGCAGCGCGTCATCAGCCCCCATTCGGCACGAATCTCTGCGCTGGGGCTCCCGATTCTGGATACCGATTTCCAGATTACCCTCACGTACGTTGGTACGAGCGGGAAGAACGCACTCTTCGATATGACGGTGCAGACCTCAAAACAGATCCCCGACCTCATGCTCCGTCGCCTGATCCCGGCGAGCATGAACGCCCAGCCGGTCTGAGCGTGCCAGGAGTCCCGCGTTTCCCCGTGGGACGTTCCTTTTTTTAGCATCTTTATGTAACCTGATTCGCATGCCAGAGGAGCGCGTGTTTTCCTGATCCCGTACTTTCCGAAAGCGAAGTCTTGTTTCACGTTTACGTTCTGACAGAGCCGGGTTTTCCAACCAGACCCTGCTCTAAATTTTTTCATCAAACCTTGATTGCAAAAAAATCATCGCGATCACGATCGCGATTGAAAACCTGATCCGGATCAACCGGACTTTGATTTTTATTTTTCAACCGGACTTTGATTTTTTCTTTTCAGTCAAACCCTGCCTGAAAATTTCCAAGCAACCTTTGGTTGAAAAACAGAGTTCGCGATCAGGTCTCCGTCATGGATTGACAAATTGACCTGATGCAGGTGTGATTAACTTTTCACAACCACACCTTGATGAAAATTTTTCAGGCAGACCCTACTCTAAATTTTTTCATCAAACCTTGATTGCAAAAAAATCATCGCGATCATGACCTCGCTTGAAAAATCGATCCGGATCAACCAGACCTTGATTTTTATTTTTCAACCGGACTTTGATTTTTTCTTTTCAGTCAAACCCTGCCTGAAAATTTTCAAACAACCTTTGGTTGAAAAACGAGGTCCCCGGGCCGGCCTCCGTCGTGGCTTCACAAATTGACCTGATGCAGGTGTGATTAACTTTTCACAACCACACTTTGATGAAAATTTTTCAGGCAGACCCTGCTCTAAATTTTTTCATCAAACCTTGATTGCAAAAAAATCATCGAGATCATGATCGCGATTGAAAACCTGATCCGGATCAATCGAACCTTGATTTTTATTTTTCAACCGGACTTTGATTTTTTCTTTTCAGTCAAACCCTGCCTGAAAATTTTCAAACAACCTTTGGTTGAAAAACGAAGTCCCCGGGCCGGCCTCCGTCGTGGATTGACAAATTGACCTGATGCAGGTGTGATTAACTTTTCACAACCACACCTTGATGAAAATTTTTCAGGCAGACCCTGCTCTAAATTTTTTCATCAAACCTTGATTGCAAAAAAATCATCGCGATCACGATCGCGATTGAAAAATCAATCCGGATCAACCGGACCTTGATTTTTATTTTTCAACCGGACCCTGGTTGAAAAGGGTACATGGGCCAATCGCCCCCTCGATTGTGGTACCTGACCTATGGTTTTTATTATAACAACGGGTATGGTAACGCGAATGCCGGTGCTCTCGGGTATCCCAACACATTTTACATAAAAACGGGCGCGCCTCCGAGAAATCCCACGGTGGTTTCGTTTACCGGCACCCCGCTCTCCGGCGCACCCCCGTTAGCGGTGCAGTTCAATGACACGTCCACCAACTCGCCGATCTCATGGAACTGGTCGTTCGGCGACGGGAATACACCGATCGACCGGCCCCTGTCACTGCGCTGAATCGTGCCGGGGACGGTTGCACCGCTAAAAAAGAATTAATCCCTCTATGCAGTCATTTTCACCGGCGGGTACAACACATCCTCCTTCCCGTTGAGGGGAATCGTTGCAATCGTCGTATTGATCCGGTCGAGCGGATTTGCCAGGATCTTTGCTGCCGAGAGCGTATAGAGTGTATCGCCGATGTAAAGTGAGCGCTTCACCTCGTTTTGCGAACTGCCGTAATAATAATACCCGGTGCCACCAGTGCCGTGCTCCACGGTGCCCCGCAGGGCAAACCCGTTTTCAGGATTGATCCCGAAGACGTATGCCCCGTACCAGACATGCGGCTGGTCGCCGCTCAGCTTTGTTGCCTGGACCGCGTTCTGCCGGACCACCCGGGCCGGGATCACGAGGAGGTTCTTTTCCTTATCAAAGAGGAATGCCTTGTGGTCCGAGAGGGCGGCCGAGTCCGAACCCGCATCCCCGATCTCGACCTTTCCCGCGAGCCGGGGATGCTCCACGTCACTCACATCGAAGAGGGCGAGCTTGAGGCCCTGGGTCGAGACCCCGCCCCAGTCATTGGTCCCGGTCTCCTTGCCAAGGCCGATAATGTAATTCTTGTCATAGGGGTGGAGATAGTCCGAGTAACCGGGGAGTTTGAGTTTTCCCAGGATCTTCGGGCTTGCCGGGGTCGAGAGGTCGATGACAAAGAACGGGTCAACCCGTTTGAAGGTAACCATATAGAGCCGGTCGCCCATGAACCGGGTAGAGTAGATCTTCTCCTGCTCGGCGATGTGCGTTAAGGAGCCGATGGTCTTCATCGCGGGGTCCAGGACAAAGACGCTGTTGTACTCGTACTGCCCCCGGGTTGTCCAGACATCGGAAGTTGTTGCAACGCGGAGGTTGCTGTTGTACTCGTCCAGGGCGAACTGGTTTTTCAGGTATCCCGGCACCTCGCCTTTGGCAGCATAGGCTATCGCACCGTTATCGATCGCAATCCTGTGGATGACGGTCGTGGTCTGGTCGATCTCCTTTTTGAGGAGGCTTTCCTCTTCCGCACCCTTCATCTCGGTTATCAGGCGCTGCTTATCGGTCTCACTTAATGCATTGAAGTTTTCCATGACCACAGGCACCGAAATCCCGACTGATGTACCAGCAGTGCCGGCCCGTGCAACCGCCGGCTCCGCCCCGCCCCGCATCGTCCGGTAGATCGGGTGGTATTTCTGGTAACTCAGGTAGATGGCGTCGGGTGAGACATAGAGGATATTGCCACTGCCGGCAAGGTATGTCTTTGCGTCCTTCTCGTTTCCGCTCGAGATATCAAACGAGGTTACTGTGGTAAAGGCGTACTGCCGCTCGGGGTTGTCGAAATAGTAAACATCCGGGGATGCGACAATGTTCCCGCTCTCTTTTATGACCGGGACCGTGAACTCCGCATCGCGATACAGGGAGATCTGCTCGCGGGTGATGAGGTAAAGGCTGCCGCCAATAAGACGGGCATCGATATAATCCCCGTCAATGGTGTAATCCTTTACGGGCCGGGGGTTCTTCCGGTCGCTGATATCGTAGAAGATCACGTGGGTGACCGGGGAATATCCCCCGTAGTAGGGCATGGACTTCATCTGCGATGCATACATGGGCCGGCTGCTGTCCGAAGCAACTGCGCTCCCTGTTGTAAAAAGAACAAGCCGGTTGCCCGAGACAAAGATCTCCCGGGGGGTATCTTCAAGAGCGGTCCTGGAGATGACCGAGGCGGAGGTTGCCGGGTACGCATCTGCGATCGTGAGGGTGTCCCCCGAGATAGCATAAATATACCGGCCATCGTTTTTCACAAAATCCGGCTCATCCACCCCGGCTACCTGGACGTTCGTCTCCGAATATCCTGTGGCTCCGGATGAGGGGAGGGCCGAGCCAAGACCTTTGGAAGTCGCGGTTGCCTCGGCCCGCTGGGGTACCGAAACTCCGGACTCCCCGACAAATACCGCATTGCCTGTCGCGAAACTTTCGCCCCAGGTATCCGTGACGATCCGGGAATTGTTCTCGATGTACTGGCGGATTTCGGCCGCTGAACCGAATTTTTTTATCTCCCCGGTGGCCGGTGTTTTCTGGTCAGTGCAGCCCGCGGTAATAAGGGCTGCGGTAAGGAGAGCCAGAAGAGCAAGGGAGATGAAGAACCTGCGGGACATAGTGGATCAATGACCCTTGGGGGGCGGAGCTCATCAATCTGGCGTTAACTGCGAAAAATCCGGTAGTTATCGGTTTTTTCCCGGGCCCGGAATGGCCAGGCCGGCTCTGTTACCCGCACCCGGCCGTTCCCGCCAAATCTTCATCTTGAGAAACGTCAAAAGGTAATGCGAAAGCATGGATGCCCCTCCCACGGATAAGCAATCCCTTGACAAACTCAAGGAAAAGACCGCCCACCTCTCCATCATCTCCAATACCGGCCTCGTGCTGATGAAATTTGTTGTCGGGTTTGCGATAGGTTCCGTCAGTATCATATCGGAAGCGATCCACTCCTCGATGGACCTGATCGCAGCCGTGATCGCATTCTTTTCGGTCCGGAAATCCGCAGAACCCCCGGATGCGGGACACTCGTTCGGGCACGGGAAGTTCGAGGATGTGTCAGGTCTTATCGAAGCCCTGCTGATCTTTGTTGCAGCCATCCTGATCATCCGCGAGGCGCTCATAAAACTGCTGGGGCACACACCGGAAGAGCTCAAACCCGAACTGCTCGTTGCCGGTATTGCCGTCATGGGAATCTCGGCTCTTGTAAACTGGTATGTCTCCCAGCGGCTCATGAAGGTGGCAAAACAGACGGAGTCCATAGCACTCGAGAGCGATGCCTGGCACCTGCGGACCGATGTTTACACCTCCCTCGGCGTATTCCTTGGCCTTATCCTCATCCGGCTGACAGGAATTACCCTCTTCGACCCGATCTTTGCCATCGGGGTTGCCATCGTGATCATGAAGGCCGCCTACGACCTCACCGTGCGGTCATTTGCCGACCTGATCGATCACAGCATTCCCGAGAAGGACGAACAGCAGATCAAGAAGATCATCTGCGAACACGCAAACGACTATGCAGGGTTCCACGACCTGAGAACCAGGCGCTCGGGTCCTGAGATCTTCATCGAGTTCCACCTGGTGATGCCGGGCGAGATCACGGTGTTGCAGTCCCACGACTTTGCCGATCACCTGGAGGCCGATCTCATGCTGGAATACCCGAGGGCGAATGTGACTATCCATATCGAGCCCTGTAACAAGGGATGCACCCGGTGCGGATCGTTCTGCACGTTTTATAAAAAACAGGGAAAGAAATAACCTCACAGACCAGGGACAATTCCCTGCTTTTTTTTATTATCCCCGTAACGCTCCTCAGTTGAGGCATCCCGTACCAGCCGGCAGATCGGATAATCGTATTCTCCCGACACAAAACACACAAAAATCCAGGTATAACTGCCTCATTGTGGAGACCATCCGGCAATCAAGCCAATAGAGCAGGAGCAGTACCCAAAAAAAAGCGAACCGGGTGAAAACTCCTTACCCAATCCACCCGGAAACGATAACCAGACCGATTGCCACCATCGCAATCCCGATGATCATCCGGAGGAGCCGCCGGTTCCCGAGCCGCCAGCGGTCCGCCTGCCGGGGGGAGAGGCCATACGCCACGAGGAGAACGACAAGGGCAAGGGGGAGAACAAAAATCACGTTATAGAGAATCAGGTAGGGGAGGCCGGTAAGGAGCGTGAAACTGCGGCCCATGAGCCCGAGGATGCTGATGTAGATCCCCCCGGTGCAGGAGAACCCGAACAGTCCTGCAAGAATACCGAGGATAAATGCCGCAGGCACGGACACTTTTTCCAGGTACCGTCCGAGAATGCCTTTTTTCGAATCGGGAACCGACAACAGGTAGGTCTCCTTATTCCTGATCACATCGAGAATGGTGACAAGGCCGAGCGCGATCGCAACAGCTGCGCCGATAAGCGAGAACATCCGGGAATATCCCGACAGGGAAATCACCGAGAAGAGGCCGATCCCGACAAGCAGGTGGAACAGGAACATCGCTGCTACATACGAACCGCCAACGAGCAAAATCCTCCGCCGGTTTCCTGCCACCGTCAGGGAGACCAGTAAAAAGATCAAAATGGCAAAGGCACAGGGATTGATGCTGTCGATCAATGCAGAAACGATCACCACCGGTATCGTGAGTGAGGTCATTCCTGCCGGATAGTCAAAGCCGGATGGCCGGATCTGACCAGGGGCCGCACCATTGCCCGCCGCCAGCCGATCCCTTTCGGCAAGGATGCTCTCTTCCAGATGATCCCGGATCTCAATATCCCCGATCAGAGCCTTGTTCCCGATGATGATGAGGGGGATGCCGGCATTCCCGAGGCCGTACTGCAGGTTCACTGCTGAAAAATTCTGCTGGTTAGTGGCATTGTTGTACACTTCCCGCATCTCAATTCGGAGATCCGGGTATTTTGCACGAAGAGTGGCAAGGACCGGCTTCACATTCTCGCAATGGCTGCAGCCGTCACCGTAATAATAGAGCGCGGAAATAGTTGTGCCGGGAGCCGGAATCCCGGGTCCGGGCACTGGGGATTTGAGCGTTTCAGCGGCGATCAGCGCTTTTTTTTTAACTGGTCAATAATGGCCTGTTCCAGTTTTTCCGGGATATCTTTCTCACCGATGAGGACGACATCTCCCACAACAGCTTCAGGCACGGCAGCGTAACGGACTCCCAGATCCTGGTTGACCTGAGTATACAGGATATAATTCGTCTGGTTGTGCCAGGTTTCCAGGAAGAGAATATCTGCCGCTGGATATTTCTGCTGGAGGGACTGCACAAAAGGCATAATTTTATGGCAGTGGGGGCATTCTTTCCCGTAAAAATAATACACGGTCACATTGCCGCCAGGACCAATGCCAGTACTCCCCTGAGAGGATTGGCCGGGGCTGGCAGCGGGATAGACGAATACCAGCGCAGCGCAGAAAATTATGACCGCAAACAATCCCACGGAGATCTTGATTATTTTATCCATAGATTACAATTCCAGTATTAAGTGTGGCAGTTACTGATTTAATAAAATACCCAGATTTTTTTAAAAATTACCTGAGCGAGATCATCGTGCCCACCCCGTCGTGGGTGAACAGTTCCAGGATGAGGTTGTGCTCAATGTTGCCGTTAATGACGTGGGAGTAGACAACGCCGTTCTCTACCGCTTTTACAACGGAGTTCACTTTCGGGATCATTCCTTCCCCGATTGCCCCGGTTTTCTGCAGTTCGCCTGCTTCAGCAATGGTGAGTTTCCGGAAGACTTTTGTCCGTGCCTTGTCCATGACACCGTCAACGTCTGTCATGTTGACCAGTTTGTATGCCCCAAGCGCGATAGCGATATCCCCGGCCGCAGTATCGGCATTGATATTGAGACTGCCCCCGTGCTTGTCGATGGCTATGGGAGAGACCACCGGGATGTAATTCTTATCCAGCAGGGTGTTGAGGATCGTGGGATCGATATATTCGATCTCCCCGACGTGCCCGAGATCGACTTCGGTCTGGACGCCGCCGACCTTGATCTTCTGGATCTCCATCTTCTTTGCAAGGATCAGGTTCCCGTCGCTCCCGGAGAGCCCTACCCCCCGGGCGCCGCACTTGGCAATGAGGGAGACGATGCCCTTGTTGATCTTGCCGACGAGCACCATCTGGGCGATCTCGAGGGTTTCCTGATCGGTGACCCGGAGACCTCCCACAAAGACCGACTCCTTTCCCATCTGCTTCATCTTCTCGCTGATCTCAGGGCCCCCTCCGTGGACCAGCACGACCCGGATACCCACATAGTGCAGAAGGACAGCGTCGCGGATGGCATTTTCCAGAACAACCGGGTCCACCATGGCGTGGCCTCCGAGCTTGATTACTATGGTCTTCCCGTGGAACTGCTGGATGTACGGGAGGGCCTCCATGAGAACGTCTTCGCGTTTCATTATGTGGTATACCTCCCGTTGATCTCCACGTAGCGCTCGGTCAGGTCGCAGCCCCATGCGCTCGCTTCTTCCCTGCCGGCTGCGAGATCGAGGATGAAGATCACGGTCTTGCCGCTCATTGCCTGCTTGGCCTTCTTCAGGTCAGCGATGATCTCGCCGGATTTGACGAGAGGGTACTTGTTCTTCCCGTCGCTTATCCAGAGGGAGACCGCATTCGGGTCGAACTTTACCCGGGCCCGCCCGGCTGCCGCAACAACGCGGCCCCAGTTGGGATCTTCCCCATAAACAGCGGTCTTCACCAGGGGGGATTCGATGACAGTCCGGGCCACTCTTGCTGCATCGGATTCCTTTACTGCTCCCGTAACCCGGATTTCAAGGAGTTTTGTTGCCCCCTCGCCGTCTGCGGCAATCTGCTTTGCCAGGGAGCGGCAGCACTCCTCAAGGGCGGCAGAGAACTCCTCTTCCCTGACTTTACCGGCTTCTCCGGTGGCCGTGCAGAGCGCGATATCGTTGGTACTCGAATCCCCGTCAACCACGACCCGGTTGAACGACCGCTTGGTTGCGAGCTTCAGGGAGTCCCGGAGCTGTTTTGCCCCGACATCAGCATCGGTATAGATGAACGCGAGCATGGTGCCCATGTTCGGGGCGATCATGCCGCTTCCCTTGCAGATCCCGGCAACGGTAAAGGTCTCTTTTTCAACAAGGGCATGCTTCTGGACAGTATCCGTGGTCATGATTGCAGCGGCGGCATGCGTCTCGGCTTCCGCGCTGGAGGCAAGAGCCGGTGCAACCGCGACACACTGCTTCCGGATGAGTGGAAGATCCAGGTAACGGCCGATAACCCCGGTGCTTGCAACACCGATACGGTCCGGCTCAAGCCCGAGAGCCGAACTGGCGTACTCGGTCATGACGACAGCATCCTCGTACCCTTTCTGCCCGGTGTAAGCGTTCGCACATCCGCTGTTCACGATGACCGCATCCAGTTTTCCTTTGCGGATCTGGGTGCGCATGAGCTGGATGGGCGCGGCCTTGACCAGGTTTTCCGTGAACACACCGGCGGCCGTCCCGGTTGCGCGGATCAGGGCCAGGCCGAACTTTCCTTCTTTCATCCCACAGGCAGTCACACCTTCAACTGCACAGATACTTCGTTTCTTCATTATTGATCAGATCCTTCAGCGGTATAGGACGAACCGACCGCGTTTATGATGTCTGCACGGGTAATGATACCCACGAGAGTCTTGTCGTGGAGGACCGGCAGGCGCGAGACCCCTTCCTTGAGCATCAGGGATGCTGCAGCCTCGATGTCCATATCCTCGCGGGCCGATATAATCCGGCGGGTCATGACTTTTTTTGCCGGCATATCACCGATATTCCGGAGTGCGTGCTTGGTCTTTTCCCAGTTGACGTACTCCCGGATGGGTATCTCGATGACCTCGAACGGGGACGGGAGCCAGAGATCGTCTGAGATCCGTTCCGTCTCTAAGAGGGAGATGAGATCGGATTCCGTGACCATCCCGACAAGTCTGCTCCCGTCCATGACCGGCAGGCCACCGATGTGGTGCTTCTTGAACAGCGCCACGACTTCGCGGAGCGGGGTATCAGCCTTGCAGGTTACCGGGTTTTTTGTCATAGCTTCGCAAACGAGCATCAGATCCTCCTATGGCAGCATCCCCGGGTGCATGAGTCCGTCCTGTTCCTTTAATCCGCACATCAGGTTCATGTTCTGGATAGCCTGGCCGCTTGCCCCTTTCACGAGATTGTCGATTGCGGATACTGCCACTACGCGGCTGCCCTCGCTCTCGACCATGATATCGCAGAAGTTGCTGCCCCGGACTGCCGCAAGCGAGGGCTTCTGGAACCGGACAAAGTATTCATCCTTATAATAATCCCGGTAGAGGTTCTCCACGTCTTTCTGGTCCATGGGTTCGTTCAGCAGGATATGTGCAGTAGTCAGGATGCCGCGGTTGACCGGGACGAGATGGGGCGTAAAGTAACATTTCGCAGCGGATCCCAGGTGCGAAAGCTCCTGCTTCATCTCGGCGAGGTGCCGGTGGGAGGTCAGCTTGTAGGGTCCGATGTTGTCCCCTACGTTGGGGTAATGGGTTGTTGCTGACGGATTGTCCCCGGCTCCGCTCACGCCGGTCTTGGAGTCATAGATCACCGTATGCGCGTATCTGGCGAGCGGCGCGGCGGCAAGGGTTGCACCGGTCGGGAAACAGCCGGGATTCGAGACGAACTTTGCACCAATACAGTCCTTGCGGTGGATCTCGGGAATGCCGTACGGTGCAGGGAAGTAATCCGTATGGGGGACCCCGTACGCTTTCTCATAGATCTCCTTTGGCAACCGGTAATCCGCGCTCAGGTCCACAACTTTGATCCCGCGGGAGAGCAGTTTGCCGGCATACGTCATCGCTGCAGTATGGGGAACCGCAAGGAATGCCACATCTGCATCGATGGCATCGATCTCGGGGTTCTCGAAGTTGAGGCTGGTAAATCCCTTCAGCTGGGGATGAACCTGATCCAGAGGGGTTCCCGCAAGTTTACGTGACGTGGCGCAGACAACATCTGCGGTGGAGTGGTGAACGAGGAGGCGAATCAGCTCACCACCGGCATAGCCGGAGGCCCCGATAATCGCAATTTTCATAGAAGAGTTTCAGGTTGTGGAAATTTAATGCTTTTTAGACGGGCAATCGATCGGTCCCCATAAAAAAAAGGTTTCAGACTACATCTGTTCGAGTTTCCGGTTATGGAGGTTATACAACCGCTGGCCGAGCAGTTCTATCCTCTGCCGGTCCTCAAGACCTTCGAGAAGATCGGCAGGCAGGGCATCCATGCCACGGGATGCACCGAGGTAGGCACCACAGAGGAGGGCGATGGTATCGGTATTTCCTCCGGCATTCGCCGACACGGTGAGGAGATCCGGGGGGTGGGCATACCGGCTGATGAGGAAGAAGGCGATGGGGAGGGTCTGGAACACCGAGACATCGTTGCCAATCTTCAGGAGCGCAGTTTCTGTATCCATGCCATCCTTTTCCATCATAAGGGCGTTCCTTATCTTACCGCCCAGGACTTCATCTTCCACCTGGGCCTGTTCAACGGCTTTCCTTATCGGGTCAGGTGTTTCGTGCAGGGTATGGTAGATGAGGGCGACAAACGTTGAAACCGCAGCATGGGCTGCCGGGTGGGTATGGGTGACGTTACAGGCGCGGACTGCCCACCCGGATCCTTCACTTATGCCCGGGAACGCCAGGGCAAACGGGATAGATCCCGGAAGGCAACCGGAGGTTGTGGACTTGACACCCTGGAGCGGGCCGTTTCCCTTACCCTGGTGCTCACAGACTGCCGAGATCGAGCCGTCGGGGAACCGGAGGGCTCCCCGGGAGTAGAGCTCGCGGAGAGCCGCGGCATACCGTTCTTCATTGTACTTGCCATCAGCAAGAAGGGTTCCGGTCAGGAGCATCAGCTGGGTATCATCGGTAAACTGACCGGGGTTGAGCCCTTCATTGGGGTGACCTTTGTACGGGCGCCGGTACCCGTATTTCATCTTATTGAGGTTGGGGGCATTACTCTCGTTGGGCATGCCGAGCGCATCGCCCATTGCAGCACCAAGCAGGCACCCCTTGAATTTGCTGAGCATCGATCTTATATTGAAAAACCCGGATAGATAACCCTTCGTATCACCATTCGTCAAGCGAGGGTAGCGGAAACTCTTGTATAATTTATCACGATTCTACACGATGTGGGAAATATTTAAGTCCCGGTAATCCAATTGTTCTTCATCACCACCAAATTATAAATATCATGTCCTACATGATTAATAATGTAGAATTGGAGACTGTATGACAGAAGACTTTGATGTCAGGCTGGTAGAGAGTACCGTCCGTTATACGCCCGACCCTTCCTACAAACGGAACTCCCGGGTGGGTGACTATGAAAAAGCGTACAAGGATTTCCTTGCGGATCCCGATGCATTCTGGAGATCCATTGCACAGGACCTGGAGTGGATACGCCCCTTCGATACCGTCAAGGAATGGAACTTCCCGTATGCGAAATGGTTTGTCAATGGAAAACTCAACATAACCGCCAACTGCCTTGACCGCCATGTCCGGGGAGACCGGCGCAACAAGGTTGCACTGATCTGGAGGGGTGAGGATGGCAAAGAACGCGTCTTCACCTACCAGAAACTGTTAACGGATGTGATGCGGTTTGCAGCCGGGCTTCGGAAAATAGGTGTTCAGAAAGGTGACAGGGTCTGTATCTACATGCCGATGGTCCCGGAGCAGATCATAGCCATGCTGGCCTGCGCCCGTATCGGGGCGGTCCACAGCGTAGTATTTGCCGGATTCGGCGTGACTGCCCTCAACATGAGGATTCGTGAAGCCGAAGCAAAAGTGGTCATCACGGCAGATATTTCCATCCGGCGCGGCAAGGCCATCCCTCTCATCACCACGGTCCAGGAATCGATCCTGAACGCCCCGAGTGTCGAGCACCTCATCATCCTGAGGCGGCGGCGGGAACCACCCATAGACATCCGGCCGGACTTCGAGATCGACTTCTACGGGCTCATGGAAGATGGGGGCACGGTCTGCCCCCCCGAGGTCATGGACGCCGAGGATCCCCTCTTCATGCTCTACACGAGCGGGTCGACCGGGACACCGAAGGGGATCGTCCACACCTGCGCCGGGTACATGGTCGGGACGTACTACACGACAAAATACGTCTTTGACATCAAGGAGAATGACATCTACTGGTGTACTGCCGACCCGGGATGGATCACCGGCCACAGTTACATAGTGTACGGCCCGCTTGCCGCGGGGGCAACGGTCTTCATAACAGAGATGACTCCCGACTACCCGGATCCGGGGATCTGGTGGAAACTCATCGAGGAGCAGAAGATCAATATCCTGTACACCGCCCCGACCGCCATCCGGATGTTCATGAAGATGGGGGAGGAGTGGCCGGACAAATACGACTTAAGTTCCCTCAGAGTCATCGGTTCCGTGGGAGAACCCCTGAACCCGGAAGCGTTCGTCTGGTACCACCATGTTATCGGAAAAGACCGGTGTCCCATCATCGACACGTGGTGGCAGACCGAGACCGGCATGCAGATGATCACGACCATGGTCGGAGAGCCGATGCGCCCGGGATTTGCCGGAAAACCCATACCCGGCGTTGTGGCCGACGTGGTCGACAAGGACGGGAAGTCCGTGCCACCGGGAACCGGGGGGTTCCTTGTCATAAAGGAGCCCTGGCCCGCAATGTTCCGGACCGTGTACGGCGACGATGAACGCTACCGAAAATACTGGTATACGATCAACGGGATGTATACGGCAGGCGATCTTGCGGTCAAAGGCAAGGACAATTACATCATGGTTCTCGGCCGGGCTGACGACATCATCATTGTTGCCGGGCATAACATCGGCACTGCCGAAGTGGAAAGTGCCCTTGTTTCGCACCAGGCCGTTGCTGAAGCGGCAGTTATCGGCAAGCCGGATCCCATGAAAGGCAACTCGATCAAGGCGTTTGTCATCCTGCGCCACGATCACAAACCCAGCGAAAAACTCATCCACGACCTGATCTATCACGTCCGGATGACACTGGGCCCGATAGCCGTTCCGCACGAGATAGAGTTTGTCGACAAACTCCCAAAGACCCGCAGCGGCAAGATCATGCGCAGGGTGCTCAAAGCAAAGGAGATGGGCATCGACCCGGGCGACATTTCCACCTTAGAGGACTGACGCCACAATTTTTTATAATGAGAAAAGAATGGAAATTCAACAATCATCCACCACACACGGAAGGGAATTATGACGCAGGAATCAAAAACAGAATGTGTTTCGGTAAAGAATCTTGACATAACCGCAAACCCGGCGCCGCTCGGGCTCATAGCGTTTGGTATGACCACCGTGCTCTTAAACCTCCACAATGCGGGGTTCTTTGCACTGGGATCGATGATCCTTGCCATGGGGATCTTCTACGGGGGACTCGCCCAGATCATTGCCGGTATCGAGGAGTGGAAGAAGAACAACACGTTCGGGGCAACCGCCTTTACCTCGTACGGGCTGTTCTGGCTGACACTTGTCGCCATTCTCATGCTGCCAAAGCTCGGCCTCGCAGATGCAACGGACAAGACCGCCATGGCTGCATACCTCTTCATGTGGGGGTTGTTCACCGCGGTCATGTTCATCGGGACGCTGAAGGCAAACAGGGCGCTCCAGTTCGTGTTTGCAACGCTTGCGATCCTGTTCTTCCTGCTCGCCCTCGGGGACATCACCGGTAACGCGACCATCACGGTGATTGCGGGCTACGAAGGGATCATCTGCGGATTCTCTGCAATCTACGCGGGTCTTGCCCAGGTCCTCAACGAGATGTACAAGCGGACGGTTGCCCCATTAGGATAACCCCTGTTCTTTTTCTTTTTTTATTCCATTGTGGAAAAGGTTTCACCGGTACCCGTTCCATTCCGGGCAGGGACCGGGTGAATTCGTTTCCGCTGGGCTATCCGGTATCCTGATATAACCTGTATGGACGGCCCGAATGCCGCATCGAGAGCCTGATCCCCGGAATCGATATAGAGCTCGGGTGTTTCCTGCAGTTTATGCGGGGTTGCGACAACGATGAGGTTTTTTATCCCCGCAAGCCTGACAAGACCCGCACTGATCTGCTGGTTGCCCCGGCCAAGGATGAAACCCTGTGCGCCGATAGGGCTGATAAGGATCCGGACCTCCTCTTCCTGCCGGGCCAGTTCAAGAAGGGTTTTCTCATCCGCATCCGCGGCAACGAGCACCCCGTCCCGGATGGCATCGACACCGAGAAGGGTCTTCTTTACGCCGATACGATGCGCTATCGCTTCCGTTGTTGTCCCGGCCCCGAGGATATAGAGCGTGTCCGGCAGGATCACTTCCTGCATGAACCGGGCGATCTCCTGCTTGGCGCGTTCTTCGTCGGGTTCCTCGTACACCTGTTTTGATACCTGCACCTTCCCCGGGAGGGCGGGTGTCCGGGCAATACCGAAGATCCGGGTCTTCAGCACTCCCGCCCGGTAGGCCTCTTCATCCACGTCAAGGATCTCGGAGTCCCGGAGGTGTTTCGTACCGGATACCTGCACGAGTTCGGCAGCCGTTGCCGGATCAACGGCAAAGACTGCGGAGTACATCTTGACTCCCGCCGGAATCCCGAGCAGCGGCAGATCCCTGCCGACAATGGCGAAAATATCCCGGGCGGTCCCGTCGCCGCCACAGAACAGGATCAGGTCAGCACGGGCAGCCAGGAAGAGACGGGCTGCGGCCATGGTATCCCGGGCGCTGCTTTCCCCGGAAAACGTGTACCCGGTTTCGAAATCCCCGATACCGGCTTCCCGCAGGAGATCCTCTCCCATTGCACCGGAACACGTGAGGAAATGCAGGTCTTTTGCCCGGGCAAGATGCCTAAGGGTGATGAGCGCCCGGTTCTGGGCCCGGGGGAGTGCCCCGCGCCGGCGGGCCTCGTCCACATTGCCATCGGTCCCCTTCAGCCCCACCGGGCCGCCCATCCCGGCAACCGGGTTGACGATGAGACCGATCCGTTTCATAAAAGAGATGGGGGGACTCCTTTATTGGATCTTGGGTATCCGCCCGATGGCCTGTTTGATGAGCTCATCGGGATACTCGTAGTCCACAAGCTTTCCCGAATAATAGTCATCATAGGCCGTCATGTCGAAATTGCCGTGGCCCGAGCAGTTGAAGAGGATCGTCTTCTCCTCACCGGATTTTTTGCATTTCATGGCCTCGTCAATTGCACATTTCACCGCGTGGGAAGTCTCGGGGGCCACAATAATTCCTTCGGTCCGGGCAAAGGTCTGGGCCGCTTCAAAGACTTCGCTCTGGTGATAGGAGACCGCCCGCATAACGCCGTCATGCACGAGACGGGATACAATCGGGGAATCCCCATGGTAGCGGAGCCCCCCGGCATGCATGGAGGGCGGGACAAAGTCGTGGCCGAGCGTGAACATCTTCATGAGCGGGGTGAGGCCGGCCACATCGCCGAAGTCATAGGTGTAGAGACCTTTTGTCAGGGTCGGGCAGGATGCCGGTTCAGCCCCGATGATATCCACGTCCTTGTGTTTGCCGGTCATCTTGTCGCCCGCAAACGGGAACCCGATCCCACCAAAGTTCGATCCGCCGCCGACACACCCGATCACGACATCCGGGTAGCTATCCACCATAGCCAGCTGTTCGCGGCATTCGAGCCCGATTACGGTCTGGTGGAGGCAGACATGGTTCAGCACCGAGCCGAGCGCATAGTTGGTATTGGTATGGGTGGCCGCATCTTCAACAGCCTCGGAGATGGCGATCCCAAGGGCCCCGGGGGTATCAGGGTCTTTCTCCAGAACAGCCCGCCCGGAGTTTGTCCGGGTGCTGGGGCTCGGGATACACTCTGCTCCCCAGACATGCATCATGGATTTCCGGTAGGGCTTCTGGGTGTAACTGGACCGGACCATGTAGATGGTGCACTCGAGATCGTAGAGCATGGTTGCAAAGGCAAGAGCTGAGCCCCATTGCCCGGCGCCGGTCTCGGTTGCGATACGCTCCATTCCCGCCTTCATGTTGTAATAGGCCTGGGGGATCGATGTGTTCGTCTTGTGGCTCCCCGCCGGGCTGACGCCCTCCCACTTGTAGTAGATCTTTGCCGGGGTCTTGAGGAACTTCTCAAGCCGGTGTGCCCGGTACAGGGGGCTCGGCCTCCAGAGCCGCAGGACATCCTGCACCTCTTCAGGAATGGCGATATGGCGTTCCGTGGAAACTTCCTGACGGATCAGCTCCATCGGGAAGATCGCCGCAAGATCCTGGGGACCAACCGGTTTCTGGGTCTTTGGATGAAGCGGGGGATCGAGCGGTGTGGGCAGATCTGCCTGGACATTATACCAGTTCTTTGGCATCTGCTCCTCATCGAGGAGGATTTTCGTCTGCATACCCAATAGTTGCTTTGTACAAATATATACATTGTGGAACATAATTGTTTAATGATGTAATTTATTGTGCGTTTTGAGGGATCGTGAAACGCGCCCACAGGGAATGAAATGACCGTAATTTCCTGATACATCCTGTTCCCGCAAAAACATATTATTCCCGGCATACAACACAGAGTAGAGACAATTATCGCGCGGTCGACAGGACCGGTAGTTCGGAGAGGTAATGAAAAAACCGTTTTTGGGGAGATTGTCACATCCGGCGGGAAAAATGTTATGGGTTCGATGAGGAGGGCGGCGGAATATTTATTTCAGTCAACATCAAAGCGTTGACACACACCTTCCCCTCCCGGGAAATGTATCCACACAACAATTGTAGTTTAACATGAAGCGGTGAAACCAATGAATCGTTCCTTTACTGATATATTAATAAAACCGAATGAATTCTTTGCAGACGTCATGGGCGAACAAGAGAATTTCAGGCTTCCCCTCATTATCCTGCTCGCAGGCGGGATCATTGCTGCCGGGTACGGGTACCTGATCGGCGGGGTGACGGCAAAAATGATGTCCGGTGCCCTTCCGGGTATTGACATCATTATCACGCTCTCCTCTGCAATTGGCGCACTCATCGGAGTGTTCATCTTCTGGATCGTCTGGGCCGGGATCGTCTTTCTCATCTCCTCAGCGTTCAAGGGCAAGGGCACGTTCAGGCGGACCCTGCAGGTCACCGGGTACGGGTATCTCCCGCAGGTGTTCGGGTCGCTCATCACCCTGATTGCTGCATTTGAATATGTGCCAAGAATCGTAGTACCCCAGATCTCTTCGGCAATGATGCAGGACCCGGCTGCTATGCAGGGCTTCACAACTGCCCTGCTGCACGATCCCGCCATGCTGGAGCTCACCCAGATCACGACCGTCATTACAATCGTATTCCTCCTCTGGAGCGCCAATATCTGGATATTCGGGCTCCAGCATGCTCGGGGAATCAGCACACGGGATGCAGCCCTCACGGTTGGTATCCCCATCGTTATTTACATCGCATACCTTGTCTACACTCTCGGAGCTTTCTGAATGAGAAGATCGTCGCATATTACCATTGTCCTTGCCCTCCTGGTCCTGGCAGCCCTGGCCGGCGTTGTCCAGGCATATGAAACACCGGAATCCATTGTTGCTGCAAGCAAAGTCTATGTATCGAATGTTGTCTATGACCCCGGTTCGTTCTTTACCGGGGACCAAGGAACCGTCACCGTGTACGTGACCAATGCCAACACCAACCAGAGCGCGGTAGTAAATCACGTCTCTTTCGGCGACACGGATATCCGGCTGACGAGCCGGCCGTACGACAGCACAACCAATATCGGCCCTCTCCAGACCCAGCAGTTTGTCTTCTCAGTCGTGACCCAGGCAAAGGAGGGGACCTATTACCCGGCGTTCACCCTGACATTCAGGGATGCCGACAGCCTGTACTACCGGGCAACCGTCAAAGTGGACAACACCCCCCTTGAGATGAGCATTGTCGACAAGCCGGATGCCTACTCTGCGGGCAAGAAGAAAACCGTGTACGTCCTGGTTGCAAACCCGCGGGACAACACGGTGAACAACGCAATCCTTGAGGTCACCGGCCCGGGAATCTCCACAACCCCGTCAAAGACATTTATCGGGGATATAGCCCCCGGGGCAAAAATCCCCCTGAATTTCACCATCAGCGCAGAACAGCCGACCACGGCAACTTTAACCCTGAAGTACGACAACGGGGATGATACCCACAGCGTTACAACAGAACTCCCCGTCACGTTCGGCCTGGATAAAAAGCAGGCTAATCCGATCATCAGCAATGTCCAGGTCAAGCCGGATGTCGGTTTCTACCACATTACCGGGGATGTGACCAATGCCGGCCTGGAGAATGCAAACTCGGTCACCGTGACCTCCCTCTCACCGGCAGAACCACGGGACCCGTACCGGACCTATGTGATTGGGATCCTCAAACCCGATGACTTCGGGAGCTTCGAGGTCACGTTTGCCGCCGCGACCAACGTGACAAGCGTCCCCCTCCAGATGTCCTTCAAGGACGCAGACGGGAACATCTACACGTCCGTTCAGGACGTCCAGGTCTCAGGGATCACCCCTGCATCCACGCAGAAGAGCACCGCGCCAATTATCCCTGTTATCGCCATCGTGATCATTGTCGCAGCGTTTGCGGGCGGATGGTACTTCTATCTCAGGAAAAAGAAGTGACACCCCTCATGGCAGACATACCCGTAATGTCCTTTGAGGACGTTGTCAAGGTCTACCCGCTCCCTGCCGGGGATGTAACCGCACTGGACGGGGTCTCGTTCCGGGTTGACCGGGGCGAATTCATCTCCGTCATGGGCCCGTCGGGATCGGGAAAATCCACGCTCCTGAATATGATGGGGTGCCTGGATACACCCACGTCCGGCGATATTTACATTAGCGGCACACGCATCGGCGATATGTCGGACATGGAGCTCACCAACCTCCGCAGGGACCGGATCGGGTTCATATTCCAGTACTTCAACCTCTTCCCCCTCCTCAACATCATCGAGAACGTGACCTTTCCCATGTTGCTGAAATCCCAGAAATCGGTTGATCCCGAGCGGGGGAAGGAGGTGCTCCGGTCCGTCCAGCTGGACGAGAAACTCTTCACCCACACGCCAACCGAACTCTCGGGAGGCCAGCAACAGCGGGTTGCAATAGCCCGTGCGCTCATCAACAATCCCGACATCCTCCTCTGCGATGAACCGACGGGAAACCTTGATTCGAAAACCGGTGCCGGTATCATGGACCTGATGACCGAGCTCAACCGGAACGGCACAACCATCATCATGGTCACCCACGACCCCCACATAGCTGAATATTCCCGGCGGACGATCCGGATTGCTGACGGGAGGATTGTCTCATGATCTTCTGGGAGATCGCCAAACGGAACATCCGGCTGCACTTTCTCCGGTCAACGCTCGCGATGCTCGGGATCGTGATAGGCGTAGTAGCCATAGCATCGATGGGGATCCTGGGAAACAGCCTTGTCGCAACCGTATCGGACAGCCTTTCATCGGTCGGGGACAGTGTCATCGTTACCCCGTATACCGGTGGCGGGGGTATGAGGATGGGGGGCGGAGGTACTGGCAGCACCGAGAACCTGAAGATCACCGATCAGAACTTCCAGCAGATCAAACGGGCGGTGGCACCGGGTGTTGCGATACCGGTGCTATCGACATCTGAGCGGATGAAGGTGGGTGTGGGCAGCGATGATATCGTTGCAACGGTATATGGTGTCGATCCCAAGTATCTCCCGGATCTCAACCTTGAGTTAACCTCGGGGAGTTTCAACAATGCAAACTCCGGGTGCCTTGTCGGGTCGGAGTTCGCCAAGGATAACAATATCAAAGTCGGCTCCCGGATTTCCATGGGCACCGATGGTTCGAAGGGGGCGCTCCGCGTTACCGGGATCATCGAGGAACGGGGGATGAGCTTTGATCTCAGCACCGATAATGCGGTTGTTGCCACCCAGGACTGGTTTGACAACACCTATAACCGGGATACCTACGACCAGGTAGTTGTCAAGGTGAAAAGCGGTCAGGATACCGCGGATGTCAAGACCACCATCGAGAAACAGCTCAACAAGCGGGACAAGATAGTCTCGGTGATGGACAGCAAGGCCACCCTCGCCTCAATCTTCGAGACGTTTGGGGCGGTTACCACATTTGTTACCGCAATCGGCGGGATCTCGATGATTGTTGCCGGGGTTTCGATCTTCAACATCATGATGATGTCGGTCAACGAGCGGATCAAGGAGATCGGGATCATGCGCAGCATCGGGACCCAGAAGAAGGAGGTGATGAGCATGTTCATCTACGAGGCGGCGATCATCGGCGTTATCGGGAGTGTTATCGGGGGAATTCTGAGCCTTGTTGCGGGATATGCCATCAGCGCCCTGATGCTCCAGTCAACCAAGTACCTGTTCACCGTTGCAACCGCGATCTCTGTTGCAGAAGGCGTTGGGTTCGGGATCGTGATCTGCCTTGCCTGCGGCCTTTACCCGGCCTGGCAGGCAGCGAACATGAATCCCATCGACGCCCTCCGGCACGAATGATTTTTCTTTTCACTATTTCCCTTTTTTCAGGTGAGCCTTATTACCGGTCACAGACATACTCAGTGCTATGACTCCTTCGGTACCGGCAGCAGTTGATCCTGACTGGAACGAAGTCTGGAAAATGCGACAGGAGAGTCACGAGTCCTCAAAACTCACCAGCGATCCTTCCCACGACTGGAATAAAAAGGAGAACGCGGAGCGGTATGATGCGAATGCGAGGGGCGAGTATGATGACCGGGTAAAGACCACCATCGCTTCCCTTCCGATTGACAGGAATTCCCGTATACTGGATATTGGTGCCGGTCCGGGAACGCTTGCTATTCCCCTCGCCCCCTTTGTTCAGGAAATCACCGCCGTGGAACCCGGAGCCGGGATGGTGGGGCTGCTCAAAAACCGTGCAGAGCAGCAGGGGATACGGAACATAACCTGCGTGCAGAAGACCTGGGAGGATATCGGCCTTACCCGCGATCTCGCGGCGCCGTATGACATCGTGATAGCCTCGCTCTCCCTGACCATGCATGATATCCGCGAGGCGTTAAAAAAGATGGATGCTGCGGCTTCCGGTTCAGTCCACCTTTTCTGGTTTGTGGATATGCCCTTCTGGGAGAAGATGTATGCCGATCTCTGGGAGCCGCTCCATGGGCGCCCGTATTACTCAGGGCCAAAGGCGGACTGCCTTGTTATGGTCCTGTATCAGATGGGGATCTATCCCGACGTGACAATGCTTCCTATCGCCAAAGAGTACCGGTTTACGAGCCGGGAGGAGATGCTCTCATTCTTCGTGACACGATTCGGTGCCACCACGCCACTGCAGGAACAAATTGTCAAAGAGTACATCACGCCACGTATGCGGCAGCAGGGCAGCGACGTGGTCATTTCAGGAGATTCCACATTTGCCCACATCCGGTGGAAGAAGAAGCAATCCAAAAAGATTGAGGGAAATAATCCACGGCATACCGATTTGCGGTAAACTCCTGCAGGAACACCATATAAAACCGGTCAGAGTTCCTGCGGGCGCTTTTCCTTAACTCAGGCAATCCCGTTCCCGATCCGGATCACTTCCCGCACCAGCAGATCGAAGTCGTCTCTCCGGCTGCGGTGGTTGGTGATGGCAACGTGCAGGTACTTCCTGCCCCGGATGCTGACGGTCGAGGGGACGGCTATTCCCTGCTCCTGAAGTTCGGTCTCGATCTGCTTGTTCAGGTCATTGAGCCGGGTATCGGCAAGACCGGGACGCACATAGCGGAAGTTCACGATATTCAGCGAGACCGGCAGCGCAAGCTCGAGCTCCCGGGCATCCCGCACCAGCCCTTCCAGGTAGTGCGCCTGTTCGATGTTCTGCTGGATCAGCCGGCCGTATTTCTCGGTGCCTTGCTCTTTGATGGTCATCCAGGCCTTGAGCGCGAGGAATCCCCGGGAGAGCTCAAAACCGTAGTCGGAGAGCCATGGCACGTCCACGCCGGTCAGGCCGCGATCGCCTTCGCCATGGGCAAGGTAGGTCGGGGTGAGGGAGAAGGTATTGCGGTGGGCCTGGGCATCCCTGACAAGGACACAAGCGATGGGGTACGCCAGGTACATCCACTTGTGCAGGTCGAACGCGAGCGAGTCCGCCCGTTCCATCCCCGCTACGAGGTCCCGGTACTTCGGGGAAATGGCAGCCCAGGCGCCAAAAGCTCCGTCAACATGGAACCAGCACCGCTCCTCCGCACAGATGTCGGCCAGGGCACCCAGATCATCGATGGCCCCGGTGTTTGTGGTCCCGGCAGCCCCGACAACGCAGACCGGGTGGCAGCCGCGTGCCCGGTCGGCTGCGATCATCTCCCGCAGGGCCAAAGTGTCGATCTGCAGGGATTCGTTCACCGGTACCCGCCGGAGTGCATCGTTGCCGAACCCGAGCAGTTCAACCGCTTTCTGGACCGAGGAGTGGACTTCTTCGGAACAGTACAGGGTCATCTGCTTTCCTGCTCCCTGCATTCCCTGTGTCCGCACATCGTACCCGGCCATCGTGTTCCGGGCCACCGCGAGGCCGATCAGGGTCGAGGACGAGCACCCGCTCGTGATAAGTCCGCTCGTGCCGGGCGGGAAACCAAGGAGCGCCCTGCACCAGTCCACGACCTGCATCTCCACGTAGTTGTTGCTCATGTAGGAGAACGCACCGCTGACCGCGTCCGTCGAGGCTGCCAGCAGCTCGGAATACATCCCCATCACCGTCCCGCACCCCGCAACCCAGCCCCAGAAACGCGGGTGGCTGTTGCCCACCTGGTACGGAAGGACCGACCGGACGTACTCCCGGTACACCTCTTCCGGGGGCAGAGGGCCGGTGGGGGGAGGCCCATCGAAGCCGGCCCGGATCTCCGGCGGGGCATGCTGCCAGACCGGCCGGTCCCGGATCGTCTCGATATAGTCCATCGTATCATCCACGATACGGTGACCCAGCGCCCGCATGGAAGCCCAGTCTTCAGGGTCCAGCGTCTCTTCCCGGATTATCTCTCTTCGCTTCTCCATTCGTATCCTTCCCTGAAAGGGCATGGGCAGCGTTTCACTGGCAGGGGAATTGCCGCTCCAGCCCGGAATGAATAAGAGTGAACCGGTAACCAAGAAATCAGTTGCGGGATCCGGTGAATTCAGCATAGGCAGGCCGGGGGGAGGGTTTTGAAATGTATGCAGCGTTCAGAAATACCGGGTCGCAACGTGCGACACCTGCTTTCAGATAATTTCTGTTAAAAAGCGTAGATGATGTAAAGAATAATTTGTGGATCAACTCCGGTCAGCTTAAAAAAATCCCGGCCTGACTGCCCCTGCCCGGCTCCCGCACACGGTTGCAAGGGAATATATAATTTGAATAATAGATTGGAAATATTATGATTAAGATACTAGTACTTGCCCTTCTCATCTTCGGCATCATAACTGCAGGATGCAGCAGTCCCGCGCCGCAGCAGGCAGCCGGTACGCCCAAGCCGACCCAGACCTCCCACTACTACTATGGAAACGGCAGCTTCAATGTCAACGGCACGTTCCAGCAGGTGAACGGCACGCTCCATATCACATCGATGCCCCCGGGTGCGGATGTCTATATGGATAACACCTACCTGTGCCGGACCAATTGCGGCCTCTCCTATGCCATCCCGCCCGGCCGCCACTCCCTTGAGTTCCGCATGGACGGGTACGAGACGGTCATGTACCCGGTCACGGTGGAGAAAGGAGGCATGGACGGGATCAACGTAACCCTTGGAAAGAAAGCAGGCAGCCTGCCGGTTACGTCTGCGACCGCGACCGGGACATCATAGGATCTCCGGGAGGATTTCCCCATGACAACGCACTGCGGGAGGAGGAAAACCGTGAACACACGGGATCGCAGCCGGCATATGTACAAAAAGGACAGGAGCTGATGCTATCGACCGATTCGATCAGACACTGATCAAAAACCGGTCAGCGGATGAACACCGGCCCGCCCGAAAAATCCCGGCCGGAACATCCGGGAGCCGGCCATGACCCGCGGACGCAAACCGCTCATGGCGCTCCGCGAGGCCGTGCTGATCGCAAAGAAGCGGGGCGAGACCCGCCAGTTCATGCACGAACCGGGTATAATCTGCAACTTCGTGATCTACTGCATCTGTTTCGTGGCGCACGTCCGGATAAAAAGGGTCACCCGGGTCCACTGCTCCCATGCATGGATCGAGCGGGAGGCGGCCGATGCGCTCGCAACCCTTCGGGCGATTGCCTCCGGCCCCGGAATCTCCCGCGAGCTCTGGGTCTTCCTGCTCCGGGGGTCGTTCCGGTTCTTCCGGGTCACAGACACCGGGCTCATCGAGCTCAGTCGTGACGGCTCGGTGATGCCGGAACCGGAAAAACCCGGGCCGAAAGCCCGGGCACAGCCGGCTATGGTTGGACGGGGGGCAATTTCCCCGGACCCCTTGCCCGGCAGCGAAAGATGAGGGTCCGGAAAGCCGGGACACAGAGACATCCTTTTATTTTCCGGTATACGTATCACTCAATACAGTACTATGTCACCGATATTCCGGTTCCTTATTCCTGCGCTTGTCATAACGGCCATACTCCTTGCCGGCTGCACCCAGCCCTCACCCGGAAATATTCCGGCACCCGCCACACCTTCCCTGAATATGACCGTACCGTTTGCACCGGTCCCGGTCCCTGCTGCGAGCGGAACGCAGATTGCGTACGAACTCGAACTCGTCCCGGCCGATGGCAAAGTACCGGTCATCGATAAGGTGGAGGCTCTCGATCCTGCCACCGGGACCGTCCTTTTCAGCGCCGATGACGACCTGCTTGCTGCGATCTACCACCCGGCTGCCGTCCCGCCCCCGACCCCCGGGGAACTCTTAAACGGCACGGGAAAAGTGCCCCGGCCCCGCATTTCCATCTGGTTTGACGTAAAGCCCGGTGCCATGCCGGACCGGCTCGTCCACACCATCACCCTGAACCGGTCGGCTTCCGGCCTGCCCCCGGCAACCATCACCGGCGGGGACGTTGTTGTGCGCAAGGATGCTGCACCGGTTGTGATCGGGGCCCCGATGTCCGGCCCGGGCTGGATGGCCATGGAGACAACATCGCCGCTGACCCACCACTTCCGCGCCCAGATCACGATGAACGGGACAACCCGGGTTCCCCAGCGGTTCGCCCAGGACTGGATCCTGCTGGACCCGAAAACGGGGCAGGCCGCCAGCGGCAATGCATCGCTTGCCCGGAACTATTTCGGGTTCGGGAAGGAGATCCTTGCAGGAGCGGACGGGACCGTGGTTTCAGCTTCAGACGGCCTGCCGGACATTGAGACGATCTACTCGGCCCCGCCGGCAACCATTGATACCGCAGCCGGCAATTACGTGATCATCGATATCGGGAACCGGAAATACGCGTGCTATGCCCACATGGTCAACGGGTCCATCCGGGTAAAAGCCGGTGATGTTGTAAAGGAAGGGCAGGTGATCGGCCTTATGGGCAACAGCGGGAACTCCGATATCCCGCACCTCCATTTCCAGGTTGTGACGGGTACGCCGTCATTTTTAGGAGCGGAAGGGTATCCCCACGTGTACCGCTCGTTCGATTCCCTGGGCAGGGTCAACCAGACCAAAGCTGCAGAGCGGCAGGCCACCCCGGGATATACCATGAACCGGCTCTGGTCGGAGATGGGGATCTTTGCGGAGTATCTGAAAACACCGGTATCCCGGCAGAACCTGTTGCCGGAGAATAACGAGATCGTCAGGTTCCCCTGACGGTTCATCCCGTTTATTCAGCAAAATACCGGTCAGTGCCTGGGTGGGACGGCGAGCAGGCAAAGACGCCGGGGAGCGGCTGATCGGACGGATTTTCTCTTTCCGGGACAATGTTATTATCAGGGAGGTGACATCCCCGGGCAGTACCCTCACGTGCGGGGTCCGATCTTCAGGATCCGCTCCGTTGCCATGATCCATGCCATCCGTCCTTTCTCCGGATCTTTTCCTAGAATGTGTGTCATCATCCCAAGACCGATGGTCAAGGCATAGATGGCCCGGACCGCCTCGTCCAGGTCAACATCTCCCGGGATCTGGCCGGACTTCTGGAAACGGGCGATAGCAGTTTCGATGAGGGCGCTGTTCTCTTCAAGCAGGCTGTCGATCTTTTTGCGGAAGACCGGATCTTCCGGCAGCCCGGCCATGGCCTGGATGAAGATCGGGATGAACGGTTTTGGCTGGAGGAAGATGAAGTCTGCGGCCCGGTCGAGGACTTCATGGATATCATTCTCATCCTGCCAGGGTTCAAGGATGTGGTTGCGAATGATACGGATCAACTCAACAATAACGTCCTGCATGAGCGAACCGCTGCTTGTGAAGTACGCATAGAACGCACTCTTCGTGACGCCGACTTTTTTTGCTAACGCATCAAGGGTCAGCGCTCCCCAGCCCTCGGACGCTGCTACATCAAGCGCAGCTGCAATGATCTTCTTCCTGGCATCTTCCCGGTATTCAGCATTGATCCGTGGCATTCTTCCGCAACCCCCTGCTCCTCTCTTTTCATCTTGGATGTCCGGAAATAAAATTCTGTTCATCAAACTAAACATATGTTTAATTAATTGAACATCTGTACACTTTTCAGGGCATGAGTCCTGCAGAATACCGGAATTTACAGAGGAATGAACGATGGCCCCGGACAATGGAACACAACACGATCGGATGAGCGCGAAGAACACTGCACCCGGAAAACGGCGGGAAGGCGTTGGTCTGGTACTTTTCGGAGCCGTCCTTGCCACCCTGATTCTCATCGCCACGGCAGCCGCGGGGGACAACGGAGCCAGCTCCACGAATCCCACGGTGATTGTTAGCAACTATCAGGTGACACCGGCCGTCCTCCTCCCGGGGGACAAAGGGATGATCACGCTCACGATAATGAATACTGCCCAGAGTGCCTCCATTAAGGAAAATACCGGGAGCGTCACGGGCGGGACGTTTGAGAAGACCAGGAGCACGGACATCAATGTCTTTGTCGAGAACGTACACCTAGAAGGCAACGGCATCCTGATACTGACAAAGGACTTCGACCGGATCGGGGAGATCGGCCCCGGCCAGTCCGTCCCGGTCACGTTCGTCATCCAGGCCCCGGAGGAGAGCGGGATCTACTTCCCGGAAGCCTGGATCGACGTGAAGGACGGGAGGAGCACCCGGTATCCATTCACGGTGAACGTGAACACCGATCTCTCGACCCTGAAAAAGCCATCGCTTTCCGTTATCCAGGATCTTCCGGAACGCGTGGCGCCGGGTGAATCCTGCACCGCCCGGGTCACGATCCGGAACACCGGCCTCACCCGCGCCAGCGACATTTCGGTCACCGTCAACTCGAGTACGACATCCCTTGTTCTCACAACGCCGGGCCGTTCCTGGAGGGAGCAGCTGAATCCCGGCGAGGTGATGAACCTCACGCTCGGGTTTGCCACCGACAAGAACACGCCCATCGGCATCGATCCGGTCACGCTGGCGATATCCTACCGGAACCCTGACGGGAACAGCGAGAAGCAGACGGAGACCCTCGGGATCCCGGTGAAGGGAAGGGCAGCCCTTTCCGTCAAATCGCTCTCGACTGACCCGGTCCGCCCCGCGCCGGGCAACCCGTTCATGCTGGTCGTCCGCGTGGAGAATACCGGTACCGACCAGGCCACGTCCGTGAAGGCATCCCTCGACAGCCCGTTTTCGGGCACGAAGACCGCGTTCATCGGATCGGTTGACAAGAACAGCGATGCGCCGGCAGTCTTCTACCTGCAGGCAACAAAAGACGGCACGGTCCCGGTCAACCTGACCCTTTCCTACCTGGACGATTTCGGGGCGCACGAGATCACCGAGCAGGCCGAGGTCGCAACCGCACCCGGGCAGGGTCTCCTCCCGGCTGCCGTCATCCTCATCGTGCTCGGGATCGTGGGTGCTGCATACTGGTATCTCCGCATCCGCCCGGGGAAGTCTCATGCCGGGGAATGACGGGGGATGGGGGGTCTCGGTCTATCTCGCCACCCGGGCGATCCGGCG
Source organism: Methanoregula sp. (assembly GCF_041645475.1). Classification (GTDB taxonomy): domain Archaea; phylum Halobacteriota; class Methanomicrobia; order Methanomicrobiales; family Methanospirillaceae; genus Methanoregula. The sequence continues at coordinate 141,169 of NZ_JBAZQA010000004.1, forward strand.
CGGGAACCGGAGCACGCTCCTCTTAACCATCCTGATCATAGCGCTCGTTGTGGTGCTGATGAATTTTCTCGGGATGATCATCAGCGGCGTTGTCACGCTCTATAACGACCAGATGATCGATTACCAGTACGGGACGGTCACCATCGAGCCCCGCGACAAGCAGACCATCATTCCGGAAGCCGGCAGTCTGGTGAAGCGGCTCAAGCAGATACCGGGCGTTGCCGGGGTTTCGGCCCACAGCTCCGCGGGGGTGACGATCACGAACACCAAGAACGGGAAGTTTCAGTCAAAATCCCTGGTTGCATTCAATCCCGCGGACGAGCAGGAGGTGACGGACTACCATCTTGTCCTGACGGACGGGGATTACCTCTCGGCAGGGGATACCGACCAGATTCTTATCGGCACGCTCCTTGCCGGCAACGAGGACGAGTCGCAGGACAAGCTCCCGTCGCTCGGGGGGGTGAAGGTCGGCGACCGCGTGCAGGTGGCCTACAGCAACGGCGTTAAGAAAACCTACCGGGTCAAGGGGATCTACGAGTCGCTCGGCGCCCTGATCGATTCCTCGGCGTTCATCACCCTTAACGAGATGGACTCGGTGATGCATACGGGGGATTCGGCAACGGAGATCCTTGTGCGGGGATCATCGGCAGACAATGCAATGCAGCTCAAGTACACCATCATGAGCTATGGCGTGGATGCGAAGGTCAAGACCTGGAGCGAGAAGGGCAAGGGCATCCTCGGCGACGCCATCTCGAGCCTCAACCTGATCAAGAACATCATGACGGTCGTGGCCCTGATCGTGGCAAGCATCGTGATCTTCATCGTGACCTACATCAACATCATCAACCGGAAGAAGCAGATCGCGATCCTCAAGGCGATCGGCGTCCGCAAGCAGGTCATCGTCGCAAGTTACCTCATCCAGGTTCTCTTCCAGTGCGCCCTGGGAATCGTTACGGGAGTCCTGCTGCTGAACGCGATCAGTTTTGCGCTGACCGTGTACCGTATCCGCTTTCCCATGGGGTATCTCACCCCGTCTCTCGAGTACGGTTCTGTTGCGCTGAGCGTGGTCCTTCTCTGCATTGTTGCAACGATCTCCGGGTTCGTGCCGGCCCGGCAGGTGGCAGACGAAGAGATCCTCGATGCCATGAAGGGATGACCATGATCGAGGTTGCGGAATTAAAAAAGATTTACCGGATGGGTGCCGTGGAGGTTGCGGCGATGCGGGGGGTTACGATCCGGATCGACCGGGGCGAGTTCGTCGGGATCATGGGGCCGTCAGGGAGCGGGAAGTCCACGCTCCTGCACCAGCTGGGCCTGCTCGACCGGCCCACGTCCGGCCGGATCATCCTGGATGGGACCGATGTGTCGCATCTGGATGACGAGCAGAGGACACGGTTCCGGCTCATGCACCTGGGCTATGTCTTCCAGGACTATGCCCTTGTCTCGGAGCTGACCGTGCAGGAGAATGTTGCGATCCCGGCCCTCATGCAGGGCCGGCCCCTGCCGGAGTGTTATGCCGCAGCAGCGGACGTGCTGGAGAATGTGGGCTTGCAAAAACGCCTCGGCCACCTGGTGCACGAGCTCTCGGGGGGCGAACAGCAGCGGGTCAGCATTGCCCGGGCGCTCGTGAACCGGCCCGCGATCGTCTTCGCGGACGAGCCGTGCGCAAACCTGGACACCGAGAACTCGCGGACCGTGCTCGATCTCTTCCGCACCGTGAACCGGGATCTCGGCCAGACGGTTGTGATGGTCTCGCACGAGCCCTGGCACATGGAGTACTTCGACCGGATCATCTTCATCCGCGACGGGATGCTGGACGAGGAGCGGATCGCCCGGGAGGGAAAGCAGGCGGGGTCGGGATCATGACCCCGGCCGGAACCCCCCCTCCCGGTCCCTATGGCTTTGCCGATGCCCGTGTGCTCCGGCCGGAGGCGGTTGTAACGTTGCTACATATTACCTCACGGAATCCCGCCGGAAAACCCTGATTTGTTCCGGGAGAATTACCGCATTTTTCCGAATTATTGCCTCCCGGGAAAAGGGGGGTGAGGCAAAACTGGTACAACGGGGTCCTATACGGGCCCGGATTGATTTTACCACGCCGATACCTTGAAACTAGCTAATTAGCATCAATTGGGAGCAGAAAGTCCCCTGCGATCGTACTGCGGATTGGGGATTTGGAGGGAGAAGGGGGGTCCGGTGACGAAATGATTGGATATTTTTCTCAATCTCAGCGATGAACCATATTCTGGCAATTTCGGGCCGGAAAAATGTGTGAGTGCCATTTCTTGAAAATTTTTTTAGAGATTCGATGAATGACTGACAGAATCATATTGGCGTGAAGGTGAACATTTTCATTTCAGAGCAGAAAAGAACCCAGAAAGTACGATGCGAAATCCTCTGGAGTGATCCGTTTTTTGGAAATTTCATATGCGGAATAAACCGACGTGCTTTCATGAACAAAAATGCCAGGTTGTTTTTATAATATTGGAACAGTACAATATTGTATGAGTACACTATCAAATATGGAGGCAGTACTGCTCGGACTCCTGACCGAGAAACCGATGCACCCGTACGAGATCGAGAAGAATGTGGTTGATCGCGATATGCGGGGCTGGACAGAGATCTCGATGTCCTCCATCTACAAGGTGCTCGGGAAACTGGAAAAGAAACTGCTTGTTGACGTGAAGATCGAGCAGGCCACGACAGGCATCCAACGGAAAGTGTACACGATCACTGACCGCGGGAGAATGGAAGTGAAGGAAAAAGTGCAGGAACTTGTTTCCGAAATTCCGGTGATCATTTACCCAGTCGAGCTCGGCCTCCACAACCTCCACCTCCTCTCCGGGGCAGAGTCAGAGGAAGCCCTTTCCTCCTATATCCGATCCATCGACCGTCAGCTCGATTGTTTTACCGGGCTCGAGACATATCTTAAAAACGATACCTCCTGCCCTTTTTACCGGATCGCTCTTGCAATACGCCGCCAGTATATCCTGAGGGCCGAGCGGGAATGGGCCAGGAGCTTCCTTTCTGAGGTGAAGAATGCCCACCACTAAGCAAAACCCCGGAGCTGCCATAAAGCAAAAAACCCGTCTCCACGACCACCTGGTCTTCCTTGCCGGGACGATTGGGGAGCGGCCGACAGGATCGGAACGAAACAGACAGGCTGCGCAATATATCGGGGAAACGCTTTCCGGACTCAGGTATGATATGGAATTTCAGAATTTCCCGATTGGTGAATGGAATGCTGCACGGGTGCAGCTCACCTGCGGCGATCTGGAGCTGCATGCAGAAGCAAATCCGTACAGCCCGGCGTGCAACTGCACAGCAGAGCTCGTGACGGCCGGTACGCTTTCGGAACTGGAAACCGCCGACATTACCGGAAAAATTCTGCTTGCCCATAACGAGCTGACAAAGGAGTACCTGATGCCACGGAACTTCCGGTTCTATCACCACGATGAGCACTGCCGGATCGTGCAGCTCATGGAAGAGAAAAAAGCCGCTGCCGTAATCACGGTCTGTCCCCGAAGCGACCAGCCGGTACATGTGATTATTGACGGTGATTTTCCGGTTCCTTCCTGCACGGTCACAGCACCAGAGGGCGCCGTTCTTTTGAAGAACGCGGGAAAGCAGGTTTTGCTCCGCATTGACGCCACAACCATGCCGGCTGTCGCAGCCAATGTCATCGGACGGTCAGGTGACAGGAGCGGGAAGAAGATCGTTCTCTGTGCCCATTTCGATACCAAGTTCTCGACACCGGGAGCGCTTGACAATGCCACCGGTGCAGCTGTACTTCTCGAGCTTGCCCGGGTCTTTCACGAACAGCCTGTTACCACCGGTCTTGAGTTTGTTTTTTTCAATGGCGAGGAATGCTACTGTGCACCGGGGGAATGCGCATATCTTGATGCCGGCTACCTTATCCCTGCCCGGGTGCTTCTCGGCATCAATGTTGACGGTGCAGGGCTCGCCGGCTCACCGGTCGGGATTTCCTGGTACGGCTGTCCTGACATACTTGTTGCAGATACTCAAAAATTTCAGGCACAATATCCGGGGATCGATCCCATGGACCCCTGGCCGCAGGGAGATCACATGATCTTCTTCATGCACCAGATCCCTTGTATCGCTATCTCTACCAAGGCAGACCCGGCCGTTATCGCACGGATAATCCATTCGGAGAATGACACCCTGGAGGGTCTTGACGAAGAGAAGATACAGGCTGTCATCGATCTGACAGAAAGGATCATCCGGCAGGTTGCCGGCACATCGAAGATATATTTCAAAAATATATCCTGATTCATTTCCTGAAATCAGAAATTTAAATGATTGTCGAAAAAAGTGTGTTCGAATCCTTGATCAGATACCATCAATTTCCTGATTTGCACATTTCATTTTTTAGGCTCCTCAACAGGAGTCATTCTATAACCATTTACCCAACCCGCTTAATCCGGTCCATTGCCTCTTTGAGCCGGTCCATCGAAGTAGCGCACGACAGCCGGATCCATCCCGGGGCATCGAACGCAGCGCCGGGGTTGCCGCAACAGGGCCCTTGTCGAGCCAGCGGGAGGCAACTTCCCCATCATCGCCTTTCACCTTCACGAACGCACAGAACGCCCCGTCCGCAGGGACGAATCCAGGAGGTGCCTGTCCAGTCCGGATTTGCCCACATGATGTTGAAGACATTATTCATGGCTTTCGTCACCATCTCGTTCTTCACCCAGAGGGCAACAAGGTTTGCGCGGTCCGCAGACTCGGCCTCGGGCAGCGGGAACATCATCCGTATCTCACGGCCGTCGATGGTCAGGGTCCGGATGAAGGGCTCGGGCGCAACCTGGATGCCGGAGGTCACCGGTGCAAAGGACTCGTGGACATTGAGGATCTTCTCTTTTGTTTTGACCGGGTTGTTTGCAGAGATCCGGATGATGACGCCCCTCCGTTTTGCGGCAGCGATCTGCTGCTTGATCGGATCGGGCTCCTCGGGGTAGTACAGGGTACCGGACAGGTACAGGCTGGTCCGGGCCCTCTTCATCATGCCGGAAGTAGTGGCAGCAATGTTATCGATGCCGCGGACAATCCACGTCTCCGGCGGTTCCTGTTCCACCCTTTTTTCATAATCCGGGGAGAACTCCTGGGTCATCCGCTCGATCTCCGCGACGGGGACTGCCTTCCGGCTCCCGATCGCCTCGGACGAGCAGACCGGCGAGACCTTCCCGGGCCTGCCCTTCTCGACCGTGACCCAGTTCTCCTTCCCGGGCCGCTTGATTGTCTCGTAGATCTTGGTGCGGGGAATGCCCACCTCTTCTGCCAGGGCAAAGGGCGTCAGGCTGCCGAGCCGCGTAAGGGCTGCGTATGCTTTGGATCATATGCAGTCAGCCCGAGTATCTGGAGGAGACGGACAGACTTTCGATCACCGGTCATACAGAAAGTACTCCAACAAATACCCGTATATCAGTTACAAAACCTTTATCCAGCCACCCGGGAATTCACAATTGTAATTGCGGTGAAGCAGCCTATCCGGAACTGAGCATGGCATGCGCCGCAGAAAGGTGCCGTGCGGGATCCGGACGCGTTCAGAACAGGAAGCATTCACCCATGACGGCAGACACCCGGAGCAGTGTCAGGAGCGATACCATGCCAAACCAACAAGACGGAAGACTGGAACTGCTGAGCGATAAGAACAGCGCCCTTGTCCTTGTGGACTACCAGCCCACGATGTTCTCCGGGGTCGGGTCCGGGGACAAGACGATCATCCGCAATGCCGCGTACTGCTCGGCAAAAGCCGCTGCCATCCTCGGCATACCGGTTGTGCTGACATCCATCAACCCGGCGGGCAATGGGAATTTCCTTGCCGAGATCAGCAGCCTGTTCCCGGGCCAGGAAGTCTATGCCCGGGCAGTGCCCGGATTCGATGCCTTCGAGGACGAGAAGGTCTGGAATGCTTTCAAAAAGACCGGCCGTAAGAAGATGGTCGTGTCCGGGCTCTGGACGAGCATGTGCTTTGCCTACACGGCCCTGCATGGCCTGAAGGAGGGCTACGAGGTGTACGGCCTGATCGACGCAGGGGGAGATTCCACGCCCGATGCCCACCGCTACGGGATCGAGCGGATGCTGCAGGCCGGTGTCGTCCCCATCACGGTCGAGTCCCTCGTCTCGGAGTGGATGCACACCTGGACCAATCCGAAGGCCGGCGAGCTGGTAAAGGAAGTATATTCGCGGTACGGCTACATGATCGGCCTCGGGCGGGTCTGATTTCGGGGTCCATGATGGAAAAGAAACCTTCGGACAACAAGGATCTGAAGATCACGGTCACAAAGAACGGCCCCTATGTCGTGACCGGCAATGTCCCGCTCTACCAGGAAGAGATCTGCAATGATGAGGAAGGGAACTGCCGGACCTGGAAGAAGACCAGGGAATTCCCCGTATCGGAGCCGTACGCCCTCTGCCGGTGCGGGCACTCGAAGAACAAGCCGTTCTGCGATGGCACCCATGCAACGATCGGCTTCAATGGAACCGAGAGGGCAGGAGACGAACCGTACCTGAAGCACCCGCGGATCATTCACGGGCCGGAACTGGAACTGCTGGACTACGAGAACCTCTGCGTCCATGCCCGGTTCTGCATGCGGGCCGGGGGGATCTGGAACCTCACGGAGCACTCGGATGACCCGGTTGCGAAGGCGACCGCGATCGAAGAGGGCTGCAACTGCCCCTCCGGGCGTCTCGTGATCCGCGACGCGGCAACAAAAAAGGCGATCGAGCCGGCCCTGGAGAAATCCATCGTGATCATCGAGTATCCGCCCCGGGGCGAGCACGGGCCGCTCTGGGTGCGGGGCGGGATCCCGGTCGTTTCCGCGGAGGGCAGGCCCTACAAGGTCCGGAACCGGATGACGCTCTGCCGGTGCGGGCGGTCGCAGAACAAGCCGTTCTGTGACGGGAGTCATGTGCAGCAGTAAAAGAAGACCCGAATTCTGCAACCATGAGGAAGAGTATGGCTTTTGTGAAAATTGAGTTCAACGACTGCCTGATTGCAGCCACTGCACTATCGCCCGGATTTGATGAGATTGTTACAAGGAACTGCGATCACTTCAGCCGGATCGATGGTTGTTCTGCAATCGTGCCGGAAAATCTCAATTTCTAAAAATGTCCTTTTTTCAATTGTTATTTGGACTTTTGCATCAGGTTTTTTTTAAAATGCAGATCGGCAACCAGATCCGCTCCGGAGCACAGAACGCACTGCCCGTGGTTATTGCAACACTGCTATGCCCTGACTGGAGATAACCGATAGTTCCGGAATCCAGGACAAATATCTTATGCACACTGCTTACATATTCCCAAGCAGGGAACAACGATGCCTGACACCAGCATGAATGCCCGCAGCCTCTACAAACCGGCGCAGTTTTTCCTGATCGCGTACAGCATTGCCTGGGTCTTCTGGTTCACCACCGCGTATTTCAGTTATCACGGGGGCACGGGAGGACTGCTGGGACTGCTGATGTTCCTTGGGTTGTGCGGTCCCCTTGCTGCAGCTCTCGTCATGTTCTGGAAATCAAAGAGCCCGGAGCTCTGGGACGATTACAAGGACCGGCTGTTCAGTCTCCGGCGGATCAACCCGCGGATGCTCCCGTTCATCCTCTTCCTGGTCCCGGCGGTAATGATTGTTGCGATCGGGATCTCCGTTCTTTTCGGGAAGTCTCCGGGCCAGTTCACGATCCTGCTCGGCTCCTCCTTCATGACCCTGCCCGGACTCATCGGTCTCTTCGTTGCCCCGGCCTTTGAGGAGGCGGGGTGGCGGGGATACGGGGTTGACAGCCTCAGGAGCCGGTCCACGCTGTTTGTGACCTCGCTCTCTTTTGGCCTCCTCTGGGCGTTCTGGCACACGCCGCTCTTTTTTATCAGCGGTTTCTACCACAACACCCTCCTTTCCAGCTGGCTGTATACGGCCAATTTTTTTGTCAGCGCCTTTGTGCTGGCATTCATCATCAACTGGCTGTTCTACCGGAACAACCGGAGCATAATCGCCTGTTTCCTCTTCCACCTCTCGGCAAACATCGCCATGAGTTTTATCCCGGCGGAGCAGTTCACCAAGTGTATCATCACGGTGCTGCTGCTTATCGTTGCAGGGGTAATCGTCATAATGAACCGGAAGCTCTTCTTTGAAGACAAGTGGTGCGGTGACGGGGCGCCCGGGGAGTAATTTTGGGAACTGGGCACGGGTTTCATCACGGGCCGGGCCGTAACCTTGACCCCGGCCGGAAAACCCCCATCCCGGACTCTATAGCTTTGCCGATGTCTGGTTGCCCCTGGCGGAATCGATTGTAACGTTGCTACATATTACCTCACGGATTCCCACCGGAGAACCCTGTTCTTTTCCGGGAGAATTACCGTTTTTTTCCGAATTATTGCCTCTGCGAAAGAGGGGGGTGAGGCAAAACTCGTACAACCGGGCACGATACGGGCCGGGATTTATCTCCTCGGGAGACGGGGTAAAAGAAGGGGTTCTCCGACGGAGGGGGTCCCGGCATGGCGGGGATATTCAATCCGTAGCCATAGGTATCGGGATTGAACGGATCAGCCCCGGGCGGGTACTTCACAAACACCGGCAGGTTGCCGCCAAGCATCTCGTACCCGTCCGGGACACCGTACTCACAGGACGATGTCGATCGCCGCCCGTATGTTCGCACAAACCTTAATGGCAACGGGCGTGATATGCAGTGTACGGTAACTCGTATGACAACGATTAAGGCGAAAGTCATCGATGGTTTTCATCTCGAACTGGAGAAGGGGATCCAGACGAAAACCGGTGATGAAGTGTTCATAAAAATTATAGAAAAAAAACCGGTCGCAGAGCTGAGCGCTGGGGCGGCAGTGCTCGTTTTGGGTGATATGGGGGCATCAACCCCCTTCATTAATATTGAAGATTTCAACAGAGCAAAAAATTGAAAATTGACAACATCAACCCCATTTAATTTTATTATATAATACAGCGATTTTGATTTAAGGCATAATCAAATGAATGAAACAATAATCATTACATCTGAAATGGCAATCAATTGGTTGAGTAATTTTTCATTATTGTTCCAATTAATTTGTAGTTTTTTGATTGCTTTTTTTACGATAAGTTATTCACTGTACCTTCGAGAGAAGAGAGATTTTGAAGCTGCAATCGCATGTTTTCTGGCTGAAACTGGATTTTTTCAAACATGTGTCGAAACTGATTTAAAACCCTCAATAATTTCACATATTAAAAAAATCAAGAGTCATCCTGATGAAAGAACGTTTGGATTGATGCAATTTCCTTCAATCTCGTTTAGTTCGATCGAGTTTCTATTAACACATGGTTATATTCTTCAACTAGGTCAGGACAATTTCGATACGCTAATTACTTTAAAATATCAACTGGCAAAATTAGAATATCAAAAATCTGGATATTTCTTACTTCTAAACTATCCTGAAAGACCACTTACAACCGTAGAGTTCAATAACGGTTCATACTACATGTTAATTGCCATGAAGGATCTACTTGATGCAATTGATATTTCCTTTCAAAAATTTTAACCTCCAAAATACCCGTTATCGTTTAGACAATACCTCTTCGGTTATATCCTAAATCATTAGATCCCAGAAAAATATTGTTAACTGGACCGGATACAGACTTACCCAACCTTTCGGATCCGCTCCATAGAAGCAGCATACGACAACCGGACCCATCCCGGGGCATCGAACGCAGCGCCGGGGGTCGCTGTCACATGGCCCTTCTCAAGCCAGCGTGAAGCAACATCCATATCATTTCCGGGAACCTTCACGAACGCATCGAACGCCCCGTCGGCCGGTACCGTCTCGTACCTCATCTTCTTCAGTCCGGCGATGACGTACTTGCACCGGCGCCACAATCGTTTCTGCAACACGGGGCCGGGTTAACCATTTGTCCTTTGTCTCTTCCCCCGGAGCCGGATCTGCCCGAAATAGAACATCTTGACCAGCTGGATTACCGTCACAAAGCCGATAAAAATGCCGGCCAGCCAGACAAAGAAGAGGGCCGGCATCGGAACCAGGGATAGCGTCTCCGCGAGCGGGGAGTAGGGAAGCAGGATGCCGACCAGGCAGACGATCCCGGTTGCAAGCCCGAACGTGAGGCTCGCCCTGCTCTGGAGGAAGGGGATCCTGTCGGTCCGAAACACGTGGATCGAGAGGATCATGATGATGACCGACTGGACAAACCAACCGGTCTGGAAGAGTGCGGGATCTGCAAATGCACCAAAGACGAAGATAAGAACCCCCCAGGTCAGATAATCGAACGCCGAGACGAATGGTCCGAACAGGGTGATAAAACGGGAGAGACCCGAGATATCCCACCTCCTGGGTTTTTCCAGATATTCCTTATCCACGGCATCGGTGGGAAGTGCTGTCATGGAGATATCAAAAAGGAGGTTGTTTACAAGGATCTGGATAGGAAGGACGGGGAGGAATGGGAAGAGGAGGCTTGCACCGACATTGCTGAAAATGTATCCCACGTTCACACTCGCCTGGGCGCGGAGGTATTTCAAGATATTTGCAAAAACCTTCCTCCCTTCTGTTACACCCTCCGAGAGAACAAGGAGGCTCCTTTTGAGGAGGACGATGTCCGATGCCTCCTTTGCAATGTCGACAGCGGAATTGACGGATATCGCGATATCTGCCGACTTCATCGCAGAGACATCGTTGATGCCGTCGCCAAGGAAACCCACGACATGACCGCGCTTTTTATACGATCGCACGATCCGCTCCTTCTGGTGTGGCAGGAGGCGGGCAAATACGGTGACCGAATCGATCCCCTGTTCGAGTTCCTCGTCGCTCATGTTGTTCATATCATCGCCGGTAAGAACACCGGTAACCGGAAGGTTCACCTGCCGGCAGATGCTCTGCGTCACATCCTCGTGATCTCCCGTGAGGATCTTCACCGATATCCCCGCAGCCTTCAGCTCATCAATGGCCTTTGCCGTAGTGTCCCGCGGCGGATCGCTAAAGACAAGGAAACCCGCCAGAACAAGATCCGCCTCGTCCAGCAGGCTGTACCGATCTTTACTTCCGATATCCCGGGCAGCAACCGCAATGACCCGGAAACCTTCGCGGTACAGGAAGGAGACCCTTGTATCGACACTATCCCGGGGCAGGAGACCCCTTCCTGTCCGTACCAGGTTCCCGTTATCCAGGCAGAGGGGAAGCACGTTATCTGTCGATCCCTTGCAGAGAAGGGCGGTTTTACCGCCATGAAAGGATACAATGACCGACATCCGCTTCCGGGAAAAATCGAACGGAATCTCCCCGCATTTGGTATACGAGGTGCCGTGTGCGATCTCATGCCCGACAGAGGGATGGCGGAGGACCGCTTCATCGATGGGATTGCAAAGACCGGTCTGAAACCTGCTCGTCAGGGCGGCATACTCCAGTATGGCGGGATCCTCTTCTCCATCGGGGGATATGTATGAGGTCAGGGATACTTTTCCCTCGGTGATAGTCCCGGTCTTGTCGGTGCAGAGGAGGTCCATGGCACCAAATCCCTGGATCGACCCAAGCCTTTTTACAATCACGTCCTTTTTTGCCATTTCAATGGTGCCCTTCGAGAGGTTCATGGTCATGACAAGTGGGAGCATCTCTGGCGTGATACCGACAATGAGTGCAAGCGAGAAGAGGATGGCTTCCGCGATATTTCCCTTTGTCAGGGAATTGATCACAAAGATGAGCGGTGCGGCGATCAGCATCATCACGATCATGAGCCAGGTGAACCGCGTGATCCCATGGTCAAACTCGGTCTCAACCTTCACCGTGCGGGCAGCCTTGACAACGCTCCCGTATTCCGTCTGCATTCCCGTCCTGATGACAATCCCCGTGGCGGAGCCGGAGTCAACACTTGAGCCAAGGAAGCAGATATGGGAACGCACGGCGTCATCCTGTCCGTTCTCTGTGCAGCAGCCATAGACGGGTACCGGTGTCTTCTCCCGGGGAATGGCTTCTCCGGAAATTGGCGCGTCGTTGCAGTATAAGTCAGTGGCTGAAATGAGGATCAGGTCGGCGGGAATGAGATCCCCGGCTGAGATCTGTACAACATCTCCCGGGACAAGGAGGGTGGATTTGATCTCAAGGATGGTCCCGTTCCGGTTCACACGGGTTGTCAGGGCAACAAGATCCCTCAGTGTCCTGACCTTTCCTTCTGCCCGTATCTCCTGGAACAGCTGGAGGGAGAGGCTGAGTAAGACCATGACGACAAGGACAATGGTTGTCCTCATATCGTTTAAGAGAAAGGAGATCAGAGAGAGGGTAATGAGCAGGAGCGTAAACGGGTTGCAGAGAATGGTAAATAATTTCTTAATACCGCTTAGGGGGTCGGCGGGGAAGAGATCGTTTAAACCATACCTGCGCCGGCGGGCTTCTGCTTCATCATTGGTGAGCCCGGAGAGGGACGACCTGAGCGCTGCAAGGACCTCATCCCGCCCGGGACAGCGCCGGTCCCATTCCTGGAGAAGGTCTTCCCCTGTCATGCCTGATGTAGTGATATCGGTGCCCGGATGAAAAGGTTTGGGTCGGGGGAGCATCAGTCATACAACGCAATGGGAAACCGGAGTAATAACAAGCCTGCACAGCCGATGAGAGAGAAATCTCAGCAGGTAACCCCCTTGTTATTTCCTGAAGTGTTGTTCTTACGTGCGAAAGAGGGGATTGCTATTTCAAAATCCTGTTTACAATGATCTTAACAGACAGGGAAGGTATTTTTATTTGTCAAAAGAAGAACCACACTCATCATCTTTTCGACAGGAAATTGACAGAGAGGGGTTACTACAATGGTGTATGAAGTGTCATGGGACCGGATTGATGAAGCCGCGGATGCAACCGCGGACGCCTTCATCGGAGCACGCTGCCCCATCGGGACATTTGTGTTCCAGAACGAACCGGATTCCCCGGTTCTGAAACGGAGGTTCTACCGCTCCCTTGTGACCTCCTGCTCCAGAAAGGTGGTAATCCAGGGAACATCCCCGGGTCTGGAGGCGTTGAGCATCTGGTTTCCGCCGGGCGTAGATCACTCAGAGGACACAGACCCCGACCCCTTCAGTGCAGAGGAGTTCACGGACCCAAAAACAATGGAGAAGCTGCAGGCAGTGAACAATGTTATCGAAGTGCTGACCGGGCATCTGGGCGAGGAGCCGCAATGGTATCTTCACCTCGTGGTTGTTCGCCCGCAGTTCGCTGGCCGCGGATACGCCTCGCTCCTGGTCAGGCCGATGCTGGCCCGGGCTGCCAGGGAGGGGCTCCCCTGCACCCTTATCACCCAGACCATGGAGAATGTCAGCAAGTACGAGCGCTGGGGCTTTAAGGTGGTAAAGGAGATGGCAGTGCCCGGTTCGCAGGAAAAATTCTGCTCCATGAGAAAGGATTAGGCGTCGCCAGGTGTTTTTTATAACCGGTTTTTTTTAAAAAGGATCTTTTTACCCAACCCGCTTAATCCGGTCCATTGCCTCTTTGAGCCGGTCCATGGACGTTGCGTACGACAGCCGGATCCATCCCGGGGCATCGAACGCAGCGCCGGGGGTTGCCGCCACATGCCCCTTGTCGAGCCAGCGGGAGGCAACGTCCACATCATCGCCGTTCACCTTCACGAACGCATAGAACGCCCCGTCGGCCGGTGCGGTCTCGTAGCCCATCTTCATCAGCTCGCCGATAACGTACTTCCGGCGCCGGTCGAACTCCTTTCGCATCTCCTCAACGCAGGACTGGTCGCCTTTGAGCGCCGCAACCCCGCCGTACATGGCAAAGGTTGTTACCTGGCTGATGGAGTGCTGCTGCACCTTGGACATCTCGGCAATGATCTCCTTTGGGGCCACGGCATACCCGAGCCGCCAGCCGGTCATTGCGTACGCCTTCGAGAAGCCGTTGATGGTGATGGTCCGCTGCGCCATGTCGCCAAGGGATGCAAGCGAGATATGCTCCTTACCATACACCATCTTCTCGTAGATCTCGTCCGACATTGCGTAGATGTCGTGGTCCTCGCAGAGATCCGCAACAAGCTGCAGGGATTTTTTATCGAGAACCGCACCCGAGGGATTCGAGGGGGAGTTGACCACGATCATCTTGGTCTTCTTGTTCACCCGTTCCAGAAGCGAGTCGTCGAGCTGGAAGCTCTTCTGGTTGACCGCGTGCTTGACCGTCTTCCCGCCCGCAATCTGGACGCAGGGCTCGTACGAGACCCACGCCGGGGTGAGGATGATCGTCTCGTCCCCCGGGTTAAGGACAGCTTCCATAGCCTCGTAGATCGCATCCTTTGCCCCGCAGGCAACGATCACCTGCTGGGGAGTGCAGGGGAACCTGTTCTCCTTTGTGATCTTCTCGCTGACAGCGTTCAGGAGCTCGGGTATGCCGCTGCTCGGGGCGTAATGCGTCTCGCCGCGTTTCAGGGCATCGATGCAGGCATCCGTGATGTGCTGCGGAGTGGCGAAGTCCGGTTCGCCGATCGACATGCTGATGACATCGATCCCCTGCCGCTGCATTGCCTTGGCTTTGTTGGAGATCGCGATCGTTGCCGACTCGGTAACGCCGGCGATCTTCGCCGAGAGGGGCTTCATCTCAACCGTTTGACCATCTTGATAGCTGACTCAACGGCCCGCTTTGCGTAATCGATCCGCTCGTTCGCTTCAAGCCGGGTCATACCGGGGCCGGAGATGCCAAGCGAGACCGGCTTGCCGAACTCCAGCGAGAGGTCGATGATCTTCCGGGCTGCGTGCTGTACAACGATCTCGTCGTGCTGGGTTGCACCCTCGATAACGCAGCCGATCGTGACGACAGCGTCGACCTTTCCGGCCGTGAGCAGCTTCTTGATCGCAAGCGGCATGTCGTATGCCCCGGGAACATACATGGTCTCGGTCACTTCTGCACCGAGGAATGCTGCATGTTCGCGGCCTTCAATCTCCATCATGTAGGTGATGTCGCGGTTGAACTCCGCAACAACGAATCCCAGTTTTATCGGGTTGGTGTCACACATAGTCAGATCATCTCTTTTTTATTGTATTTCATAAATCTGTACGCTTTTGCATCAGCGGCGTGCAGGGCCGGCATCGGCAAAGCCCTGGCGCTGGCCGGTACCGGCCTCTTTTTCCAGCTCTTTTGGGTGGAGCACGAGTTTCACGGCATTGACCGCATGTTCCCGGGTCCGCTGCTCCATGAGCCAGGCAAGCTCGCGGTCATCCTTGGCCTCGTCCTCGTGGACAAAGACCTCGATGATGTGCTTGTTCGTCATGAGCTGGCACATGATGAGCCCCTGGGAGGCCTCGTGGGCGCACATCTTGTCCTTGTCCTTTCCCCCGGGCATGCCCAGCGCCATGACGATATCGCACCGGCGTTCTTCGATCAGTTTCTTGCAGGCAACGGGGAGGTCTTTGACCCCGGGCACCGTTGACCGCTCGATTGCCACACTGGCATGTTTCTTGAGCTCATCGATGGCGATGGCTCCCATGTTGACGCGCGAGAAGGTGGTGTCTGCAACACCAACCCTCATCCGAGCACCTCGGCTGCGGCTTCAACGCCGTCGCCCTTTGCCTTGTACCCGCACTTCTTGAGGGCGTGCTGGGTGATGGCAAGGGTTGAGAGGATCTCCGGTGCGCCGACTGCGCCCATGCTGCCGATGCGGAAGATCTTTCCCTTGAGGTGGTCCTGGCCACCGGCAATGACAATGCCCATCTTCTTGACAATGCCCCGCATCTCGTCGTCCTTGACACCGGCCGGGTATTCAATGGCCGTAACCGTGGACGAGTAGCTGTGGAGCTTGTCGATCTTCGGGAAGAGAGGAAGACCCCAGGCCTTTGCTGCTGCCTGGACTGCTTTCGACATCTTCTGGTGCCGGGCGATCCGGGCGGGAAGACCCTCCTCCTCGATAATCAGGCAGGCCTCGCGGAGCGCAAGGAAGAGCGGGACGGCCGGGGTGTAGGGTGTCTCCATCGGGGTTCCGCCGGCACTCTTCCTGTACGCTGCAAGGTCGAGATAGTACGGCGGGTTCTTCGTCATCCGTTCCCATGCCCGGCTGCTCACCGAGACCATGGCAAGGCCCGCGGGTGCAGCAAAACACTTCTGGGAGCCGGTGATGGCGATATCAACGCCCCACTTGTCAACCTCAACGGTGTCGCCGCCAATGGAAGTGATGCCGTCCATGATGAAGAGGGCGTCGTGCTTCCGGCAGAGCTTGCCTATCTCCTCTGCCGGATTCTTGATACCGGCCGAGGTCTCGTTGTGGATGAGAGTGACTATCTGGGCGCCGGCCTCAAGCTGTGCCTTGAGGGCTTCAAGATCAACCGGTGTTCCCCACTCGGACTTGATCTCGTGCGCCTTTCCGTAGCGCTGGCTGATCTTATAGAGCCGCTCGCCGAACTTGCCGTTGACAATGCACGCGATATCCTTGTCACGCCCTACGTTGGCAACCGCGGCTTCCATGCCGGCGGTTCCGGAACCGCTGATGATTACGAGGTCATTCTTCGTTGCAAACGCTGTCTTGAGGACACGCACACAGTCGGCATACGCGGCACCAAACTCGGCGCTGCGGTGGTTTATTGCCTGGCGCGACATCGCGAGCCTGACCCGTTCCGGTATCGGCACCGGACCCGGCATCATCAGGAGGAGTTCTTTTTCCATAAGGATCTGCTCATAGTATATCTAGATAAGCACAATATATGTTTGGATGGCTGACATGGCTGACGTTGCTATCATCTCGGGATCCGCGTCGGACGCGGCAATTGCGGACAAGGTCAAACGAGTCCTTGACGAGAATAAGGTGTCGTATGACGCCCAGATCATCTCCGCTCACCGGGATCCCGACAAACTTGATGCCTACATCAAGACCAGTACCGTGAAAATTTATATTGCGATCGCAGGCCTCTCGGCGGCACTGCCGGGTGTCATTGCTTCAAAGACGGAGAAGCCGGTCATCGGGGTTCCGGTCAGCGGCACCCTCAACGGGCTTGATGCCCTCCTTTCGATAGCCCAGATGCCCAAAGGGGTGCCGGTTGCCTGTGTTGGCGTGGACAACGGGGACAATGCCGCGTGGCTGGCAGTGCGGATCCTGAAATTATTGAAACACTAACCCCCTTTTAAAAAATTATTCTGTCTGTCTGCCGGACTGTGATCGGTTCTTCCTGCCATGCGGGCAGACCCAGACACAGAGCCCGCAGACCGCGGCGCTCCCCGTGTTCTTCTCAAGTTCCTTGTAATAGCGGTCGCATCCGGCTGCATTGTACCGTGCCTCGCGGGGCTCACCGGGCGAGAAGGTCCTGCCGGTGAATGCATGGACCGGGCAGATATCAACGCATGCCGTGCATTCCCCGCACCGGGGCTCCATCGGAGAGCCGGTAGGTTTGAGCGGCGCATCAGTGAGAACGGTCACCCACCGCACCCGCGGGCCGTGATCGGGCGTGACCAGCAGGCAGCTCTTCCCGATCCAGCCAAGGCCGGCCAGATGCGCCGCGAGTTTCTGCGAGAAGATCCCGCAGATGTGCTCGTCATCCGTCCGCTTCGAGGCCGGTACGGGAAATGCCCCATACCCCTCCCGCTGGAGGGCATTTGCGATCCGGAGGGCTGCCTGGTCAAGGGCAGTGTTGACAACATCATAGGTTGTGTGACGATAGAGGATTGCTCCCTCGCGGTCCTTCTCAGGCAGAAGATCCACAACACGGTCCTGCAGCCGTATGCCAACAACCACGCCCCGAGGGTAACAGCTCGCCCGCTCCCCGCCCTGCGCCCGGATGAAGTCCCGTGCGGGGGTGAGATCCGCCACGCCAAAGTAATCCGCATCCAGGGTTCGGGCGAGATTCCGGATTTTGTTATCGATATCGTCGGACATTGGTATGTACCTGAGGTCTGTCCGGAGATTTCAGGATCGCGGTCGGTGCTGATAATCAGGACGCTCCAGAAAATCAAAAAAATCAGCAGCCGGGGGCCTCTCCCGTAAGGAGATACATTAACATCCGATAAATTACATAAAAGCAACAAAATGAAAATGCCGGGGAATCCCCATGATCCCAAAATATTACATCATCATCGCTGCTGCGTGTATCGTCCTGCTGTTTCTGGCAGATCCTGCCTCCGCAACACCGATCCCTGTCATCATCAGGGGTTCTGTTGTTGAGATGAATGAGAGCGCCCACACCGTGACCCTCCGTGCGGATTGTGAACGCTATTCGTGCCGGTATAATGTCACCGGGCTTTTTGTGGGCCGCGTGCCCAACAGGGAGATTTTTTCCCGGGTAAAACCGGGCGAGGTTGTTGAAGCGGTCTTCAAAGACTGGATCTTCCAGATCACCGACCCGTCTTCGGGATATATCGTCCCCTCCAGAGACACACACAATATCCGCCAGTGGTACACCATACAGAGCCTTGCACACGGGGACAACGGAACCCTTGTCAGCACGGAGCTGTTCGGCGATCCCGGGTATGTGGATACACCCCTCGATGCGGGCTACCGGGTGGACTACCGGCTCTCCGGGTCTGCACCGCACGCTTATGATTACGCTACATTTCCGAGGGACACCCTTGCAAATACGTCCGTGAGGAAGGATGCGGAATTCAGCAGGTCGGTCGTTCTTGCCACGGGAAAGGTTTGCCGTTATTCCGATACCCGCGACAACACAACGATAACGATCCAGTTTATCGGGGGGTACGATGCCGGCGGTATGGAGGGGAAAGCCTGCCCCTGTGCAGATTATCACATCCGCGTACTCTCAGAGAAAGACAGGACTCCCCTTGCCATGGGTCGGGAGGAGGAATCCGCAGCCCCTCACAAGTCCCCGAGCGGTCCACTGTTGCCCGTTCTCGTTGCCGGTGCGATGATACTTGTTGCCGGCTTCCGGAGGATGCAGGAGTAAGTCCGTGCACGGAGGGAGGTTTCCGCCAGGAAAATCCCCCGTTCGCCTTTACGGATTCTGCATCACGAAGAACGTATACCCGTAATAGCGCTTGTACTGCCGGTACATGTCCGCCTCGTGTTCCAGTGCATCGAGGAGGGCGGCGTTGCCGGGATCCGATCCGTGCGTTTTCCGGAGTTCCGCGATCCGGGCAAGCATCGGGACATGGTAGTTATCCCACCACCCGGCTTCCGGCAGCCGGTATGTTGCGACGAGCCGGAGCCCGGCCCACCTGACCCGCTCCTTCATCTCCTCTTCGGGTACGGGGACGTATCCCACGCTCTCCCACCATTTCATGAGCTCTTCCGGGGGATTTGCTTCGAACCAGTCGGCATCGGACACGACCATGTACCCGCCCTTTTTCAGGAGGGGCTTCCAGAGGTTGAGACCCTGCTCGAACCCGACAATGAAGATGGCCCCTTCGGACCAGATGAGATCGAACGATCCTTTGTCAAAGGGCAGGGTGTCCATGGAGGCACAGACCGTTTTGACCCGGTGTGTCATGCCGGCCTGTTCTGTCCATGTATCGATCGCGTCCAGGAACGGCTGGTGGTTGTCGACAGCAGTGATCGTGCCGGTCGTGAGCTTTGCGAGATCCCGTGTCTGCGTGCCGCTCCCGCATCCCACGTCAAGAATGGCAGCATCTCCGGGGAGAGGGGGAATAAATGAGAACACTTTCTTTGTCGCACCTGCACAGCCCGGCCCCTGGCGGGGAAGAGACTCGAAAATCTGGTAAAAAAACGGTGGTAATGACATGATGTTCAAAAGGTTATGGAACGGAGGTTTGAGTGCTTTGTGGTCGAAGTGGCAGGGAGACGACGGTACTTGTGCAGGGGATGACGGATGCCCGCACGGGAAAAAACGGAAAAAAGAGAGACAGGAAAATATTCCTGTTCCCGTGGCATCTCACCGGGTTTTTGGATTGAGGGGGAGTCGGAAATGCATGATGATTTCGTTGCTCTGGAGGAGGGAGCCTGCCGGCACCTCAGGGAAAATGACGGCAGTCCCATGGAAGGGTTCCCATAATGCCGAAAGCGACCGGGGCGTTGCGGGCTGCCCGGAAGAGCAGCGGGAGGTGGCTTTCCTGATCCCGGATTTCACCCGGTCATGGTCTGCGTTCACGGTCACTCATTCCAGCCCGGGTCTTCCCGGATCTGATCACGAGGTTGGTGCGGGGGAATAAAAAGGACGGGATATTGGAAAATAACGCGGGAGATTATTCCACACGGCCGGTTGCAGTCACATCTGCCCGGATTCTGGGATGCTACCGGGCACGCAGGTCTTGTCATCCCTTCGGCCCGGTGTCGTTCACTCCAGGGGTTTGTTGACGGATCCCGATCCGGGTGCGGGAAGCACCGAAGATCGCTTGAACCCTTCGGGATCACAATAGGCTTCAACCACCAGGTCTGCCTTGCGGTGAGTGGCATCGCCCGCGACAGGACAGGGAGGCGTTCCCCCATGCATCCATGCCATGGTATTGAGCAGGAGCGGGCCTTTTCCGGTCATCATGATCCGCGTACTGGCAGCCCCGTACCGGATCCGGAGCGCTTCAAGGGCACTGACCGTATACCGGATCACCTCGGTCTGTTCCTCATCCGGCGTGTCCTGCTCCCGGGCCCGGTCTCCCGTATGGCTGGCGGGCACGTCATTCCTGCACGTACGAATCCCGGCCAGGCGGTGTTTCCCGTCACGGGAGACCGTGTCCACGCAATATTCTGTCCCGACCAGGCACTCCTCGACCAGCACCGCGGCATTTTTCTCCCCGTTCTCATGCATTGTCGTAAGGAGTTTCCGGAATGCCTGGAGCACTTCTTGTTCTGAAGTGCAGTATAGGATTTCCATTCCCGATGCACAGTTCGCCGGTTTTATGACAATCTCCCCAAACCTGCGGGACCTGTACCATGCAAGGAGATCGATCTCGTCGGAGGCAAGTATGAACTCCTTTGTCGGGACGCCCGCATCGATTAAGGTCTGCTGCATCTGGAACTTGTTGAACCTTGCAGCGGATCGCCGCGTCCCGTTCGTGCAGAGGTTCATGCGTTCGCTCAGGGTGTCTGCAAGCAGGAGCCCCGTCCCGCTCCCGGGAATGATACCTATCACGGCATAGTCGTCAAGTTCGCGGAGGACCGCGCCGGGATCGCCGGTAAACACAATCGTTTTCTCGAACAGGGCTTCCTGCAGGCCGGCGTTGCCGGAATGCCGCTGCAGGTCCTCTGTCTGGAGCTCTTTAGTGCTGAGTACCCCGATGCAGGAGATCCCCTGTGCCCGGAATCGGGACGTGAGAAGCCGGCCCGTGACGGTAAAACCGTCAACGATGACAACTGCTCCCGGCTTGTTCATGCAACCCCACCGGCACCTTCCCGGGGGGGGATCCGGGATTTGCGGGGCATGGGGCAGGAACCCGCCCGGAGCCGCTCACCGGGGGGACCATGTCCACACGCTCTTTGCACCCTGCTGGGACAACCGGTACTCCCCGCGTTGTTGCGCTCCGGGGCTGGCGGGGGACGATTAAGCCGGCGCAGTCCGGGGTTTGAAGAAGATATATGCCGGGGAGGCGGGGTTTTGCAGGAAAACCTGAGGCGTTTCTGATAATGTCCGGTGTCATCCGGCGGCCGGGTTTTCCGGTGATGGAGATCCCTGTTTTTCCCTCAGGTCCAAAGCAATTGATCTGCATGAAAATTCTCCTTGATCGGTTGTTGCAGAGACTGGTTTCATACACGCGGGTATAAGGGGCAGGAAGTTGGAAAAAAAGGGGATGATTTTTTCCATTCCCTAAGGAACGGAGCAGCCGCAGGCGGGCAAAAAACGAATTTAAATAGTTCTCTCCTGAACTAGTACGTACCAATGTACCCGGACCCGATTATGTTCCAGCGGATGGTGGAAGAGGAGAACCTCTCCGGCGCCGGCAGGCAGACCCTCCTTGCCCTGTATGACGGCCCCCTCCGCCTCCGCCAGATCCTGGATATGGTCAATACCCCGGGGTGCGGAACCGGAGGAAAGAACATCACCGAATCCGCACTCCGCAAACGCCTCGACGTCCTGATCTCCCGGGGCATACTTGCACGGGCAGGCAGCGAACGCACCAATCCCTACTACTACATCCGCCGCCCGTGGATCTTCAACAAGTACGTCCTTGTCCGGTGCCGGGACAAGCCGGGCAAGGAACTCCTTGAATTAACCATCCTCCTCCACGAGATCTCCCAGATGGCAGCCGGGGGGGATGCCCTGCTCCCCCAGCCGAGGTTTATTTCTGCCGTTGGCGAGCGAACCGAGCGCAGCCACCAGGTAGAAGACGATTTTGCCGCCTTCCAGAAACTCCTGGGTAACAAGACTGCCATCGGAGACTGCCTTGAGACTATCTACGAGGATATCTACGAGGGGAAGGTGCCGGCAAGCGATATCGATGCCCTGGTTGCCCGGGACTTCCTCCGGTTCGTGGCAACAGCCCCGGATGAGGAGCGGGAGATTCAGCTGTGCTTCTGGTATGCGGCCTTCTTCCATATTCTCGACCGGTACCCGGAGGCCTTCAGGGCATTCCGCAGGGGAGTGGCTCTTGCCGGGGAGCAGGGACTCGATCTACCTGCGATCCTGTCAGGCCAGAGAATCTCGGAAGGGCACATCCTCCTGGACCTCAATGATTTTGCAGGGGCAAAAGAGGCGTTCCTAAAAGACGGCCAGATGAAAGGAGCAACCCCTTTTGCAAAAGCGAAAAGCCTGTTCGGCGCCGGCGAGGCGGAACTCCTCATGGGGGACGCGGACTTGTTGTTTGTCCAGGGGCGCTTCAGGCAGGCGCTGGCGCTCTGCACCTCCGCAGATCCCGCAATTAAGGATCCTGATGTAATGGAACTCCGGTCAGACATCATTCGCCGGATTGGCTCAGTCCACCGGGTGATCGGGAAATTCGATGAGGCTGAGGCATGTTATGAAGAAGCAGAACGGGTTTCCGGCAGCAGCATTTCCCGGAGTCTTGTCATGCTCCTTCCCGAGAGGGGGGAACTCATGCGGGCACGTGCATTTGCTGCACCTCCCGATGCGGCAGGGGAATATCTTGCCGGGGCGGAGAAGAGATTCGAAGAGGCAAAAGCTGCATCCCAGCGGATCCGGAATATCACCTGGTTTGCAGGCTGCCTTGTCGGGGAATGCGAGCTGGCTCGTATTGCTTACGAGCGGTTTGACAAACCCCTCCCGAAAAACCTGACCGCAAAATATGCAAATGCGTTTGAGATCTATTGTCAGATCTCATCCCGGTGGGGCATTGTCCAGACATTTATTTCCGAAGCGCTCCTCTATCATGCCGCTTCCGATGTGCTCCCGGATATGTATGCCATCACGGCCGATAAGCTGGCGCAGGCAGAGGTCTTTGGCAGGGAACTCGGGCTCAAACGGGAACTTGCGCTTATCAGGCAGCTCAAAACCGGGGGGAAAACCGAACCTGAACTCAACCCGCTCACCTTTCTCTGATATCGAGATTTGAAATTTGTGATGCGAGGTTTTGGGCTAAGATTGGTCTAAAAAATCCCTATCTGTTATAGTTTCATATTTGCCAAAATCTGAATTACATTTCGGCTCCATTAGAGTGCTTTATTGCATTCTATAAAATTAAAGGTCGCTCAAAATCCGTTTTGATGACAAATCACTAGAACGGAAGATACAACATCATTTTACCATTATATACATCAAATATCCATGTAATTTTATGATATGTCCAAAATGTGGTACCAGATTACCAAAGGATGCTGTAAAATGTCATTTTTGTGGATATGAATTTATTGAAAATTCGCATCAATGTCCAATATTAGGAGTGCAAAATGCCAATTCCGAAGATCCTAAATGGAGAATAACTTCTTATCAATCTGCTCAAATCAGCATGTTATCTGTAATAATGGCAGCCTTTGCTTTTGTTTTTGCATCATCCAGCGTATTATCGGAAGCAACATTTCCAAAATATAGTATTACTATTAAAAATGTAACAACATCATATCCTACACTTTTTACCGTTCAAGGATTTAGTTTTCCAGTCATACTAATACCATTTTTATTCTCCATTTTTGTTTTGGCGGTCATATTTGGGGTTTTTCTCTTTTTAACACGCAGGGATGAAGTGCATTATGAAAAGGAAAAATAAATAGACACAATATCAAAAATTATAATTTTTCTTTATAACCCAACATTGAATTTCCTTTCCCTTCGCAATCTTTGGGCTATATTCTCTCTCTAAATTTGTCGAGTATATTCTCGTTGTGCTTCTCGCGGGTCTTGATGATTCTTGATTGTTTCAAATGTAGCAATCCATTGATTTATTTTAGGTGTACTTTTTGATGCCATAATGAAAATTCTTGTAGCCAACTTCCAGAAATTGGATTTTCAAAAATTTGAACTCCAATTTTCATATTTCTGAATAAATCATTCGATTCCGTATTATTCTGAAATTAGCGGGCATTCAGAACCGATTCTAACCCCTAAAATGAATGCAATACGAATACTAAATATTGAGATTTGGCAGCCCGCATCCGTCAATAGCAGGTGGGTGCGAAGGATTCTTCCGGGTTCATAACCCGCCCAATGCAGAAAAGATCCATACCCTCATCATTCTTCAGATGCAATATCTCTTTTACATGAACGAGGACAAAGAGAAGCACATTCTTCTGCTCGTTGCCTCCCTGGCATCCTTCCTCGTCCCGTATACCGTCTCGTCCTTAAACGTAGCCCTCCCCGCCATCAGCGCCGCGTTTGGCCTCGATGCCGTAATGCTCGGCTGGGTAACGTCGGCGTACCTGCTCACGGCTGCGATCTTCATCGTGCCGTTCGGCAAACTGGCCGACATGTACGGGAGGAAACGGTTCTTCATCCTCGGAAACATCCTCTTCGCAGCAGGATCGCTCCTTGCAGCCCTCTCGTGGTCCGGCCAGGTCATCATCATCGCCCGGATCATCCAGGCACTCGGGGGAGCAATGGTCTTCTCCACCTCGATTGCGATAGTCACCACCGTCTTTCCCCCGGGCGAGCGGGGAAAAGCCATCGGGATCATCACCGCTACCGTGTACGCCGGCCTCTCGCTTGGGCCCTTCATCGGCGGGATCCTCACCCAGAACATCGGCTGGCAGAGCATCTTCCTTGTCAATGTTCCTCTCGCAGTCCTGGTGATCATCCTCACCCTGCTCTTTATTCCCGGTGAATGGGCGGAGACCGGAGACCGGCGTTTCGATCTGGCCGGGGCAGGACTGTACGGCGTGATGCTGTTCGGCTGCATCTATGGCCTCACCCTGCTGCCGTCTGCCACCGGCATCCTCTGGATGGCGCTCGGCCTCATCGTCCTGCTCCTCTTCCTCTGGTGGGAGCAGCGCATTACGGCACCGATGGTAGACATCGCACTTTTCAGGTCGAACCCGGTCTTCCTCTTCTCCAACCTTGCAGCCCTGATCAACTATGCCGTGGTCTTTGCCGTAGGGTTCCTCTTAAGCCTGTACCTGCAGTTCAACCGGGGCATTGATCCCCAGACCGTCGGCCTCATCCTCATCGCCCAGCCGGTTGTCCAGGTGATCGTCTCCCCTGCCGCAGGTCACTTCTCGGACAGGATCGAACCCCGGATCCTTGCAACGGCCGGCATGGCCCTCACCACGGCCGGCCTCGGCATCCTGATGTTCCTCTCGCCTTCAACCCCGCTAATGGTCATCATCGCAGGGCTCGCCATCCTCGGCCTCGGGTACGGCCTCTTCTCGTCGCCGAACACGAATGCCATCATGAGTTCCGTGGAGATACGGCATCTCGGGCTGGCGTCCGGGATGGTCTCGACCATGAGAGCCATCGGCCAGATGCTCAGCCTTGCGATTGCGATGCTCGTCTTCTCCGCCATCATCGGGACGGTCCAAATATCGCCCGATGTTTATCCCCAGCTGCAGCAGAGCGTCAATATCGCATTTGGCGTCTTCTTCATCCTCGCACTCATCGGGATCGCTGCTTCGTATGCCCGGGGCACGGTCCGGGGCCGGTGAGACGGGAATTCCGTTCCCCCTCTTTTTGGATCAAAGGGAGATGATGAGGGGGAGAGCCATGCCGTTGCCGTTAACCGGCCTGCCGTTCAGCAGCAATAGAGATTTTTGACAAGAGTCATGACCGCCATCCCTTTTTCAGTAAGGCTGTAAAGCCCCGCCGGTTCGGTCTTGACGACAAGGCCGGCCTCGACCAGTCTTGTCACGTGGAAGAGGAGATGCCCGCCCTTGTAGCCGGTCAGGGCGCTCAGCTCCGAGTAGGACATGCTGCCGCTGAAGAGTGCCTTGAGCATGGCAAAGCGGACGGGGTGGGAGAGCGGTTCGATGAGGGTAGAGATGACCTGCCCGTCGGGCAGATCGGCAATGTACATATCCGGTTTCTTCTGGCGGAGCACCTGCCGCGTTGCCGAGAGCCTGCCAACGGCCTGCATCAGGGAGTCGCGCTCCTGACAATAGGTGTCGTAACAGGACCGGCAGGGAGGCCGGTCCAGTTCCGGGTAGCGGACGAGCAGCTCCTTATCCTGCTGTACCTGGGCTGAAAGGAACCGCTCCGCCTCATCCGGGTCCATGCGCTCGGCAGTGTCCTTGAGCCGGCAGAGAAAGAAGTCAATGCACTCCGACCGGTTGAAGAGCGAGCAGGGATCCGGGCAGACCGTATCGAACTCCCGCCTTGCAGTGGAGAGGATGAAATCGAGAAGGAGTCGCTGGTGGCTCTCTGCCATCTGCTGGCGCATGGACTCGATCCGCTCCTCGATGATGAGCCCCTGGAAGGACCGCAGCTCGGCAATGACCGCGTCGCTCGTCTGCCGCTGACCTGCCTGCAGTTCGCGGAGGGTCTTCTCGATCTGCACGATCCGTTCCTCGATCTCGTCCTTTCTCATGATGTGTATCCTGTGAGTATACTGGAATTACCTTATTTTATATTTTGTTTTTCTTCCCACGATCTGGTATGACCATGAAAAAGGCCACAGGCAGGGCATTGCCCAGAACCGATCAGCCGGATATCCGGGCATGCTGCGGGTTTCACTGCAGCAGTTGCCCATCGTATAAGATGAACGCCAGGACCGATGCCGACCGGAAGCGGGTGAGCGAAGGGTGGCAGAAACTCTACGGGCTTGCCATCCCGCCCGAAGCTCTCTGCTGCGACGGCTGCCTTGAGCCGGACGAGAACCACCCCCACCGTATCGGGGGTGCCTGCCCGACACGGACATGCGTGCTCGAAAAGAAGATAGCCCACTGCGGGGAGTGCAGTTCGTTTCCCTGCGAGGGGATGGAGAAGCATTTCCAGTCGGTAGAGACCGTAGTCCCCAAAGCAAAGGAGATCCTGACGCCGGAGGAGTACCGGGATTTTGTTGAGCCGTACCTGGCCAGGGAATTCCTCACCGAGCAGGCAGGGAAATAATCTTTTTTCTTGTCCTGGTCCGGCTTCCCGCAGGGTTACTTTCGCACCCCGCAGGCTCTTCTTTTATGCTGCCCGGGCCACAATCCGGAGGTATGACAAAGAAAATCGAGACTGTCTGCGGCTATTCCTGTACCGGATGCGAGCACCATGAGAAGGAGTGCCCTGGATGCGAGGCAACGAAGGGCAAGCCGTTCTGGACCGCGTTTGTGGACGCGGATGCCTGCCCCGTCTATTCCTGCTGCACCACGGAGCGCAAGCTTCCGCACTGCGGGAAGTGCCCCGACCTGGTATGCGAGCGGTTCACCCGTTTCAGGGACCCGGGTATGAGCGACGAACAGGTGAAGACCGGGCTTGCTGATATGGAGCGGGAGCTCCGGGCAAGAAAGTAACCGGCCCGGTTTCTTCCGGGCTGCCTTTTTTTAATTCACCTGCGGGAAAACAAGGGGGGGTCCCCACCAACCCCCCCTCCATTTTTTTTCACAACCGGGCGAACCCCCCTCCCTGACCCCGGGGGGGGTATGCTGACTACCCCCCCAACCATTCAGGCCCGGCAGTTCCTCTTACTCAATTGTGGGAACCATGCGATTCTTACGACCACGCCGGGGGACCACACGAAATGCCAGACAGGCGGTTGCACAAAAGGAGGTGTTACTCATAATTGAGGCGGGGGGTGCCCGGGGGACCACCCCCTCGTTTATTTTTTAAAACGATCGGACCCCCCCTGCATGGGGGTGGGGGGGTCAGCTGGAGGAGCGGGTTTTTTATTGGGGTGGGAATGGGATCGGTTCCGATCGTGTGTTCCAGTCATCCTCAAAGGTTGCCTGGATTTTCGAGAGAGTTGCGGGATCCGCAAGAAGGATCCCGAGTTCCCGGTCCGTATCCAGGTGCTGGGTCTCGAAGTTCTGGGACCCGGCAAAGGCCCGCTGCGCGACGGTGCCGTAATCGGCGATGAGCACCTTGGCATGGATGTAATATGAGGTCCCCTGCCGGATAGAGACCCCGCTACCGGCCAGCTGTTCAGCGGCCTTGAGCCGCTTCTTCCCGCCTTCGGCAGGATCGGCGATGAGGATACGGACCGATACGCCCCGCTTTGCCGCACGGCTCAGGTTCTCCACAACCAGCGGGTCCTCCAGATTCTCGTTGTAGATGATGATGTCCGAACGGGCACCTTCGATAAGCGACAGGATCGTTGCCCGGGCATGGTCCGGGCTCCAGACCAGGGTCGGGACATGATACGTTGCGGTCCGGTTGTTCCAGTCGGCATCGAAGACTTCCTCGATCTCCTCAACCTCCGTGAGGTTGTCGGTCCGGATGATGAAATCCCGGGTCGACGTGAAGGTGTCGGGTTTCAGGTTGCAGGTCATGATGAGCGAGTACTTCCCGTCGATGGTGAAGGTCTTCTGGTGGGTTTTGGGGAAGACCGCGGGGCCGGGCCGGGTGAGAACCCCGTACGCTTCCAGCTCCTGCATGCGGGGCAGGTTCCGGTCGGTCACATTGGATTCGGGATCCTTGCCCCCGTCATAGATGACCCGGACCGCAACCCCGCGAACCGAGGCGTTCTCGAGCGCTGCCATGGTCTTCTTGTCGTTCAGGTTGTAGATGGTGAGGTTGACGGACCGCTCGGCGGAGTTGATGGCGTCAAGGATGGGCCCCCTCCCGTTATCGGGTTCGATGAAGAGGGTGTACGGGGAGGAGGAGGATATGACCGGGGTTCCCGGTACTGCCGTGGGCGAGCGGGAGAAGAGCCCGGCAATTGCGGGGCTGGACCCGGATTCGGCTGCAAGGAATCCGAGGGATGCCAGTATGACAAGAAAGAGCAGGATGAGAACTCCATTTTTCTTCTGCATCGGGATCAGGAGAAGATGGACTGGCAGGGATATACAGGTAGCGGAACGGATCGGGAGGGGATTTTTTCCGGGGGAGTCACCTTGTGATTTCCGTTCCCATCCTCAGAACGGGAAAATAATTCTTTTTGCCTGCGGGGGAAGTTCAAGCCGCATCACAGTATCATTCGTATCCGGTCTATCCATGGTAGTGCGTTGCGGTCCACCGGCCCTCGATCTTCTGCCAGATCCACGTCTCGGTAAAGGATGAGGCTGTCGATTCCCCGGCTTTCGTCTCGGTCCGTCCTTCACCATACCCGATCCATAACGCGGACTCGGGGCCGAGTTCGATCGTCTCCGAATGCGAGATATGGAACTTCTGGGACTGCAAACGCTGGTATTTCTCGCGAAAGTGGGAGAGGAGCAAGTTTCGGGTGTAATGCATGTTGTCCTGGAAGAATACCGCATCCGGATCGGCTGTCAGGTACGAGAACGTCCTATCGGCATCTGCCTTTTCTGCTGCGGCAATTATCTCCTTCATGATTACCGTTATCTCCGCAACAACGGAACGGTGTCCCGCAGACTCATTGTTCCTGATATGCTCTCTCATAATGGGA
The DNA here is from genome assembly GCF_041645475.1 of Methanoregula sp. Taxonomy (GTDB): domain Archaea; phylum Halobacteriota; class Methanomicrobia; order Methanomicrobiales; family Methanospirillaceae; genus Methanoregula. The sequence continues at coordinate 170,902 of NZ_JBAZQA010000004.1, forward strand.
GGTAGCTTCACGGGCATAAAGTATGTTCTTATTGTGGCGGAGCAGATTCCCGCAGAGAGGGGCCCAGAAACAGCGGCAATAGTTCCGACGATCTTTTCAAAGGCTATTTGTAGGAACCAGATCAAGAGGGGGTATACGTCACATCACTGGTGCTGTTCAGACAATCGGGTGTCAGGCAACTCCGGTACCGTTGTGAACCGGAAACAAAGGAGAGGGAACAGTGAAAACTATCATCAATAATGGCCAGGTCCTGAATGTCCACACGTCACAGTATGAGAAAAAGAACATTGTCATCGAATCCGACAAAATCACCGGCCTTGCGGATTCGCCCGTTACCGGCGAAAAAGGTGATGTGGTCATCGATGCCGCGGGAAAATATATTATCCCCGGTCTGATCGATGCACACGTGCATATCACCTCTGCGACCGTGGACCTTGCAACGCCTCAGTTGCCCATCACCTATACAACCTGCTGCGCAGCGAAAAACCTCGCTGATGCATTGCTCAGAGGGTTCACCACAATGCGGGATGTGGGCGGGGCCGACTTTGGACTCGCTATGGCAGTGAACAACGGGATGGTAAAAGGATCACGACTGTTTTATTGCGGGCGGGCCCTGAGCCAGACGGGGGGACACGGGGATTTCCGGGCAATGACCTATGATGGCGAGTATGGCGCACCCATGCAGTCATCGGCAACCACCATCGGCCAGATTGCTGACGGGGTCACCGAAGTGCGTCGAGCCTGCCGATCGGAACTTCGGAAAAATGCCTCCTTCATCAAGATCATGGCAGCCGGAGGAGTTGCGTCACCGGATGATCGTCTCACCGATACACAATTCAGCGGGGAGGAACTAACAGCCATTTATGAAGAGGCACAGGCCAAGAGCACCTACATTGCCGCCCATGTGCTCTCACCAAAAGCCATCCAGATATGCCTGAAGTATGGTGTCAGGAGCATTGAGCATGGCAACCTGCTCGATGAAGAGACTGCCGTGATGATGAAGGAGAAGGGAGCTTACCTGATCCCGACCATTATCACCTACGACGCGCTCGCAAGAAGGGGCGCCGATTACCAGTTCCCTGAAGAAAGTATCAAAAAGCTGGGCTCCGTGCGGGTACAGGCACTGGAGGCAGTTAAGATCGCCAGGAGACACGGGATAAAAATCGGTTTTGGGACCGATCTGCTGGGACCGCTCTGGGAAGAGCAGATCAATGAATTCACGCTGCGTTCCACGATTGAGAAGCCTATCGACACGATCATCTCGGCAACGAAGATCAATGCCGAAGTGCTGAACCAGTCCGGCAACCTGGGTGAGATATCCGAGCAGGCGTTTGCTGATATCCTTATCCTGGGAAAAGATCCCCTTAAGGAGATTACCGCAATCACGGACAACAGAAATATCCAGGTCATCATGAAGGCCGGAACGATCTATAAAAACACCCTGTAAGCAGACGTGCCCGACAATTACCATACTACGAGAGGTTCCAGATACCATTGAGGGAGAGATTATGCCGGATACTGACGGTGAAGAAGAATTAAAATTTGAATCTGCCTGCAGGTTCGTGATCCGTCTCGGGACGCTGACTCATGGCTATGGCCCCCATGCCAGACGCCTTGAGTCGTACCTCTCCCGCGTCACAACCGCTCTCGGGTACCGGGGGATTTTCTCATCTGCGCCAACCAGTCTCTCGTTTACTTTTATGAAGAGGGATGACGATCTCTGGCAGAAACAGCACCTGGTTCAGTTATCAGGAACCGGATTTGATCTGGCCAAACTCGCGAAAGTTGGCGAGCTGGTAAATGACGTTGAAGATGGCCGGGTCAGCCTTGATCGGGCAACCGAAATTCTCGATGAGATCGATGCAATGCCCCCGCCCTACCGGAGCTGGATGGTTGCCCTTGCCTTTGCCCTGTGCGGCGCAGGTTTTGCCGGGTTCCTCCAGGGAAGCTGGCTGGATATTCTGCTTGCAACCCTGTTCAGCCTGGTCATTTTTTTCATGGTGACGTACTCGGGACATTACTCGGGGCGGTTTGCCAACTGGACACCGTTTTTGTGCGCCCTGGTCGCGGGTGCGCTCTCGGCCCTGGCCGGCGTCCTGGTACCGGGGACAAATGTGTACCTCGTGACGCTCTCGGCTATCATTTACCTTATCCCGGGATTCTCCATCAGCGTAGGCGTCATAGAACTGACCACAAACCATTACATTTCCGGCATTGCCAACCTTGTCAACGGCCTGATCTGCCTGGCTCTCCTCTTTGCCGGGTCCTGGCTGGGAGTCACCCTGGTCGGGGTCCTCATGCCATCCCATACCGTGGCAGCAGGATCCATCAGTCCCGTCTGGGTCTGGCCGTTCGCCATGCTGCTGGCAGCAGGGCTTATCATCGCCTTCCAGACACCGCCACGGGATCTCTTCTGGGCTCTCGCGTGCTGTGCGGTTGCCTGTGCCGGGATTGTGCTGGGCATCCATATCCAGGGCAGCGATATGGGGAACTTCCTTGGAACGGCTCTTGCGATGATCTTTGCCAATATCTGGGCAGACAGGACCAACCGCCCCACGTCCATTGTCATTCTTCCCGCGTTCGTCTTCATGGTCAGCGGGAGTATCGGCTTCCGCGGGCTGGTGGCCATATCTGCCGGCAGCACGGCTCTCGGCATTTCTGAATTCACCCACATGTTTATCGTGGCAATAACCCTCGCAGTCGGTCTTGTTGTCGGGAACCTGGTTTACAAGCCAAAAATCTCGCTCTGAAAAGCCCACCGGTTTTCTGGTCGGTGCATCAGGATAGATCGGGAAGGTGTGATCGGGAATAGTTGTCCCGGCAGGCTCATTCCTGTTTTTTTCAGGAACAGATGTCGCAATCTGCGTCAGCCTTTTTTTATCGTAAAAACCGCTGCGGGCAAAACCCACATCGTGTTTGCACAAAAAAAGATCGCAATCAATCTCCGCAAAAAATCTTCAATCCCCCCCTCATCCCCTGCTCATATTTTTTTAATCAAGGTGCGGCTGAAAAAATATAACCGACCTTTCGCAGTAACATATCCGAGTTTTGAATAAAGTAATACTTAGAAATATATCTTAGTACAGCGATAATCAAAATGTGCCAGACATAACCGGATTAACCTCGCAGAATTTCACATCGAAG
>NZ_JBAZQA010000005.1:0-163407 GCF_041645475.1 Methanoregula sp.
TGAGTCAAAACGCTCGATCCATCGATCAGCTACTTCTCGCTTTATTGCTTCTCCGGCGTTCTAAACAGATTCTTTTTAGCAATTATGAAGTGATGATTCTCTCTTGAACCGGATTCAACCGCGTAAGTCCTAAATTGATTACAATTTCCTCTGTCGCCTCTGAAAAGACGCTCCCGCGGCGGCTTCAACAACGAAAAAACCACCCTACCCTGCCGAACTCCTGAGTGGCCAGGAGGTGGGGACCCCTCCCAACGAATTGCCATTTCACCTTTTTTGATTACTGGAATTATGAACCAATTCTTATCAGATTTTGGGAAATCCATTCCACGAAAATCATGTTCCAACCCACTCAAAAAAAATCGCGATCGCTCTTGCGCCAAAAAATTTTCAATCGACCCCTCACCCCCTGCCTGAAATTTTTCAATCGACCCTTGGTGGTGATTTACGGCCCCTCACACCGGAGAACCAGAAATTTTGTCGCTTGTACATACATTTTGTCGGATAATTATCCGATAATCGCCTCATCAACTGACACCTCAGGATCGCGATTGAAATTTTCCGGCAGGGTCTGACCAAAAAAAATTCTGGAAAAAAGAAAATTTTGGCAGAAAATTGTGTACCAGAAATGCACAAAAAAGTGATATCGAATCCCCCTCAGGAACGCTCCAGCATGCTCCTGACCAAAGAGCTGGTGGCCGGATCGGAAAAGAACCGGAAGGCAATCTCTCCGGCTTCTGTAATCCGGTAGGTCTTCTCTTTTCGGTTGCCCTCGGGATTTTCCTCTTCAATAAGTCCGGCATCGCGGAGGTTACCCATAAACCCGGAGAAGGTCTGATGGGACAGTTCTGGTGCCGGTTTCTCACCCTTTTTGGTGGGTATGACCGGCTTTTTTGGATCCCCGGGTTTTTCCTTCTTTGTCCGGGAGGGGACATAGAACGGCCGGAGCTGCTGGTACAGGTACTGCCGGGGCACCCATAATGTCGGGGTTGTTGGACCGGTTGAAACCACATCTCTGGCAGCTCCCTTTGCGGCCCCCGTTTTCATATCCCTCCGGTTGAGGAGGATCGCAAGGATCATCTGGTGATTGGGATTGGCAAGCAGGGAACTGATGGTGCGGTCCGGCAGCGGGACCCGGCGGGCTGTCTTCTCGTCAAAGGCTGCATAGACCTCCCCGCCAAGCCAGGGCGCAAGGGCAAAGAGTGCCAGGCAGAGTTCTTTTGAGCCGCCGGAGAGATCGAACGTGAAGCGGGCAATCGGAAACTCCCGCCGGATTTTTGCAAGCGCAGACCGGGCCGACGTGTAGGCCGGTGGATGAATCACCACCCGGGTGAAGGGTATGGCGAGCGATGCGGAAATTTCCTGGACCGCCGAGACCGCATTCCGGACCGCGAGCCGTTGCCTCTCCGTTACCGGATCCGGTGATCCCTCGTGAACCGTGCTGTCGGTAAACACGATAGTCCGGGAGATGGCCGGGAGTTCCCGGAACATTGCCGGATACGCAATGGCGATCTTCTCACCGGCGCTGATGATAAGGACGTGTTCTTTCCGATCCATAGATCCATCCCGGGTATGGGGGGTTACATGGTTGTTTGTCGAATATTCTTGCGTTTCAGATTGTTTTCCGGCCGCATTCCGGGCAGAATTTTGCACCGGGGGTGAGGGGTGAACTGCACCCGGGGCAGAGCTGGGTGATTTTTGCCCCGCAGGTTGTACAGAATTTTGCACCGGGTTTTGCCGGCGTGTTGCAGACCAGGCAGGTGTTCTTTGGGGATTCTTTTTCCGGCCCTTTTTCCGGCACAGCCGTGTGCTCTTCACTGTTTTTTATTGTTGAAGACGTAATGACGCTGTCGCTGATCGAAATCCCGGTATCCGGTGCAGCATTGTTTCCTTCGGTTTTGATCGTGGATTTTGTGATAACGGAATCTTTTACCGTGGTGCTCCCGCCACCGGCCGATTCGATGGTTGAACCGGTCACTACTGCATCCTTGACGATATTTCCTGCCCCGAGATTGATGGCAGCATCGTTCCCCGCATTGATGATGATGGTCTGCGGAGCCCTGGGTTCAGCCTCTTTCTGGTCGGGCGTCATACCCGAAAACCAGTCAAGGTCTACCTCCGCACCTGCAATGGCATCCCCGATCTTTTTTGTGCTCTCGTTCCACTGTTTCTTCAGGTAACTGCGGATGGTGTCCCGGATTCCTTCATCCGCGAGGATATCGTCCATCTGTTTTTTCATGGACACCGAATATTCCCGGATCAGGGAGAGGGTTTTTTCGTCCTTGTTCCGGATCTTTTTTGCAATCTCGCTTTTCGAGAGGATCCGGAAATACCCGTACCGCTCAATGGTGTCGTACGCCTCGATCTCCCTCCCGCTGAAGTACGTTGATTCCTCGAAGGGTTCGCTGTTCTGCCGGAACGCCCTGGCAAGAAGGAGGAGGGAGGTGTCGAACCGGGCCAGGAAAACCGTGTGCAGGTCTTCGAGGAATGTGCCGCACTCCCCGCTCTTATAGCGCCCGGCATTGGTTTTTATTTCCTGCCACAGGGCAACCCGCGTGTCATACGGTTCATTCCGGATCGCGGCGCCCGTGTCAAGGACATGTTTGGATGGTTTGATGAGCCGGTCAATACACTCGCGATTCCCTTCTTTGAACATTGATCTGCCCTCCTGTCATCGGTATCCGCTGCCGGTGGGATGTACAGGAAAAATATACTGATGAAAATACTATTGAAAGTTTATAAATATAGGTTCTTTGGCGGGTTGAATGTTGTCCCTTGCGGGAACCCCGCAATAACTTTGTCCCGGATTAGGCCTCTGTCCCTGCGGAATTTCCTGTTCAGGCCGGGCCGGAACCTGGATAAAAAAAACAATCTTTTTACCTGCCGACCGGGAAAAGATACGTTGAAAATCCATGAGATTGTACTGGATCGTCTTACTGTTCGTCCTCCTCGCTGTCGGTGTCTTTGTCGTCCTGCCAGCGTTCGCCCCGCAGGTTACTTCGCAGGAGATCATCAGGTCTTCGGAAGTTACCGTCGGTGACACCCTCTGTCTTGTCAACCAGTCCGAGCTTGCCCTTCCTTTTTATGAGTACGCCCTCCAGGTAAACTCCACCGATCCTGTGGTCCTGAAAAAGAAAGGAGAAGCGCTCATCAAATGTGGAAAGATCGGCGATGCCAACGTGGTGTATACCCAGATCCTTTCCCAGAACAAGGACGATACCGATGCCCTGGTCCGGCAGGGGGATATCCTGGTGAAGTCCGGGGATCTCAACGGCGGGGTGCAATATTATGATGCAGCTCTCGCGGTAAACCCCAGGAATGCCCCGGTCTGGCTCAAGAAAGGAGATGCACTGCTGGTCATGTCCATGCTGGAGACCGAAAAACTCAAGGCCTCTGCAAAGACTCTTGCCCTGCAACCCGGTTCCGCGAACTACAAGGCATCGTCAAATGATCAGCTCGTGACCATGGATTCCTATAAAAAAGCCGTTGAAAGTTACCAGAAAGCACAGGAGCTGGATCCCAAACTCGCGCTCATCGTCTCGACGAGGTTGCTGAGTGCCACACAGAACCAGATCCAGAGTTACCAGGATATTCTCCAGAGTTTTTAATCCTTTTTTTAATGCATCCCCAAATGGGTTCATCCGTTTTTTTTCGGAACGCATAAAAAAGCGTGAATTTTTTAGAGGCCGATTACGGCCGCGGTGCAGCCCTGATGACGATAATCGTGGTGTTATCCCGTTTTACCCGGAGGGAACGCCCTATAAGGTTTTCACAGATCCGGTTCACATCCGTATCTCTCATTTCCGATGAGATCTCTTCTGCGGAGAGTGCATCGGTGAGCCCGTCCGTGCAGAGCAGGAGCGTGTTTTTCTCAAGCCCGAACTCCGTGATATCCGGGCTTACGGGAATTTCGCTGACAACCCGGGTCACGATATGCTTGTCCGGGTGCAGTTCCGCCGCATCGGTTGTGATAACGCCCCGCCGGACAAGTTCCTGTACGAGCGAATGGTCTTTTGTTACCTGGACCAGTTCGTTTCCGTAACAGTAGGCCCGGCTGTCCCCCGCATACGCAATAACCACGTCGAAGGAATCATTGATGAGCGCTGCAACGAGCGTTGTTGCCATTCCTGCGTGCTCAGGACTGGCTGAAACGTCCTGTGCGATCGCCACCGATGCTGCCTGGAAGCCCTTGTTCAGGATCTCTCTCATCTGGCCGGGTGAGCAGGACGTGTCTCCCGGCGCCAGTCTGCGGATGGTCTCCATCAGGGAAGAGACCGCGATCCGGCTTGCAACTTCGCCGGCCGGCTGCCCTCCGAGACCGTCTGCCACGGTAAAGGCAGCAAGGGCTCCGGTCACCTGCTCCATAGCAAAGGCATCCTCGTTCTTGGCTCTCCCGCAGATATGCGTCCTGCCGCAATACGTGAGGTTCATGGTTCTTTTTTTATTAATTGTTGATCTCAGGCCCTGTTTCGGCTGGGATGTGCCCCGGTAAGGGCCGTTTTTTGTCACGGCCCCTCACATTGTCGTGAGTCCCATCCCGATCTTATGGGCGATAAGCTCTGCTGCTTCAATGATCTCTTCCGGTACTTCGTCCACGTCATTGTCCAGGCGGATGCGGATCTGTGCCGAGAGTTCTTTTACCGAATCCCTGATCTCACCTTCAGTGTAATTGACCAGATCCGTTGCATACTTGTAGGCTTCCTTAAGGTCGCCGCTCTTCAGGTTGGCGAGGAGCAGCTTGTTGCAGTATTCCGCGGATTGCCGGTTGTTTTTTGCCCCGACACTCATCCGGAGCGACTCTTTGTAATCGATCTTGAGGAACTCTGCTAAGTCTTTCTGCAGCGCGATCACCGACTGGTAGCGTTTTGCCGGGTCTTTTTCCATGCACTTTAGGATAATTCCCTCAATGGGTTTTGCTTCCGGGTTGATATCCCCCGGGTACCGGGGCTCTTTTGTCGGGATGCTTGCTATGATGTCGATCATGCTCTCCCCGGTGAACGGGAGCTCCCCGGTCACGAGCTCGTACAGGATGATCCCGACCTGCCAGATATCCGTCCGCTGGTCCTTGGTCTTGTTGGTCACCTGCTCGGGGGCTGCATAGTACGGGGTGAACGATGACGTGGTGATCGATGAGATATCGGTGACGATCTTGGAGAGCCCCCAGTCCGAGATCTTGGGAATGCCGTTTTTCAAGAGGATGTTCTGGGGCTTGAGATCGCGGTGGATGATATTGAGGGAGTGGGCATACTTGAGCCCCTCGCAGATGTTGAATACAACCCATGCGGCCTGCGCTATCCCCATGGGCTTTTTGAGTTTGTCAAGGCCGCTGTCGCAGAGTTCCTCCTCGAAATACGGAAACGGCATGATGTTGTAATCATAAATTTTCACGATATTTGGATGGCTGAGTTTCGTCCAGTTCTGCATCTCGGCAATAAAGGATTTCCCGGTTGACTCATCGAGATCGATGGGCACTTTTACCGCAACGTACTGCCCGTCTTTCCGCTTTGCCTTGAAGACCCGGGCAAACCCGCCTTTCCCAAGGAACAGTGAATCAGCATATTTTGCCGACATCTCCGGAGGAAGCGTGCGCATGGTGACGGGTCCCTCCGACAGGGAAACCGGCGGGGTCTTCGGGGTTCCCCCACGATTCTGGGTCTTTGGGATCTCTTCTTCCGGGTCGAAGAGGTGGGGCGTGCTGGACTGGGGCCTGACATCGATCCAGAATTCACTGGCTATGGTGTAATTGCGGCTGTTGCCATCCTTGTACTGCAGGGTGACTTCGATGGGAATATTCCCCTGGGTCTTTGGCAGGATCCCGATCTCAACGATCTCGGTGCTTCCTGCACTGACCGTTACGGGTTTGATCCTGCGGGTTTCAAAATCATTTGAGAAGCTGAGCGTAACGAAAAATGCATGGGCTTTTCCGGTATTGGTGATCTGGATCTCCATCTTGTGCCAGGTGGCAAGATTGAGGACCATGGGGCTGATGGAGATGGTGAGATCGGGTGCTGCGGTTTCCAGGAATTTCTCCATCGAGGTAACGGTTTTCTGGAGTGCGGCTGCATGGTATGTTGTCACATCGGCATTCGGGAGATCCGGCATTGCCCCGAACCGCGGGATCTGCTTCATGAGCTGCTGGGCTTTTTCAACAAGGACAGAATCTATCCCGGGCGTGGCGCTCTCCTGGGTCATCACCCTCCCGCACCCGTTGCAGAATTTCGCATTTTTGCTGATGACTGCACCGCAGGTGGGACACTTCCGGGATTCAAGGAGCGGAGCCCCGCAGCTCCTGCAGAACTCCGGGTTGCCGGTGATCGGGATATTGCACTTCGGGCATTTTCGCGAAGGGACGAGCGTCTTTCCACAGTTCCTGCAGAACTCCGGATCCCCCTGGATGGGCTCATTGCAGTGGGGACAGGTCCGCGTTGCCATCTTTGTGCCGCAGTTCACGCAGAACTGCATGGTCGAGAGTACGTCGGTTCCGCAGGATGGGCACTTCCGGTATTTTACGGTGGATGTATAATTTGGATCCATGCAAGTGTCCCCGTTGTTCTTTTCAATCATAGTGTTGATCGGGAGTTAATAATGCTAACGAATGGTGGGATGCGGATGAAAATAACGCGTAAAAAAACGCGTGAAAAATGTTCCGGAAAAAACCGGTGAGGGCTCAGAACGTAAACAATACTGTCAGGTCTTCAGGTCCAGACGGTGAAAAACTTTTTTTCCCCCAAAAACCGGATTCTCCGTCGTGATCTCAAAATCCGGCCACAGGCTGCGTGTACGGGCCTTTGACCCCCTGCCCCCTCATAATCTGTGGGGCTGGAATTAAGTGCCAGCAGAAGCCCGCTATATTGCAGGTCTAAACTCTCTAAAATTTGACTATTTCGACGAAATAATCGCATATTGCGGGATTTCTCCGTACGGTGGACAAAACGGGTCATAAAAAACCAGAAACACGATCCGGCGCTGGCAATCCGGGTGTAAAATGAGCTCGGAATACCTCCTCCCGGGATCGGCCGCGATCCCCATGAAACCGGTCCTGATCACGGGTGGCGTTCGGACTATCGGACCCGGGCGGGTAACGGATGCCGGAACCCCCTGGGACCATCTGCCTGAAAATTCAGGATCCTGGCGCCCTCTCCCCTCCCACCAGCGCGGCATTGATATCTTCCAAGAACACTAAGGAAATTTACAACTGGACAAAGAGGGTTTTTCTGTAAAGATGTCGCGGACGTATACCGGTCTGGTGATCGTGGGCACAGTTGTCCTTATTGCGGTGATCGCGGGTGCCGTTTTCCTGGGTGTAGCGTACGATCTCGTACCCTGGATCCTCCAGAACCGGATACCCGTTCTCATTGCCTGCGCAATTCTTGCAGTCGTATACCTCGTTGTCTCGGGAAAGATCGGATCCCTGCGGAAAAAGTACCGGGATGTGCAGCTCGAAGATCGCAAAGCCCGGATCAAGAATGGTATCAATACCATCTCAAAGCAGGTCCACGCCCATCCCGATCACGTGAATGCTGAAGAGGCGATCCGGCTCACCTACGAATCCTACCGGTACCTGGACAGCGGGGATTTTAAAAAGGCCATCGAATCCATCAAAAAAGCCAGAGAGCTCGTGGAAGTCACTGCCGATCGCGTATCTGCCAGAGCAAAGGCGCTCGAAGTACGTGCCGAGGCCCAGTTCAAAGCGAAAAAATATACCAGTGCGCAAAAACTCTGGAACCAGAGCCTGGCGATCTACGCGGATGCAGAGAAAATTGCACAGCATGCAAAGGACAACGAGCTCATCGCGAAGATTGCAAAAACAAAAGAGGCTATCCAAAAACAGGTCATTGTATGCGAAGTTGCGCTCGACCGGCAGGAGCTCGCAAAGTCAACCGAAGCCGGCGACCTGAAGGTTGCATCCGCTGATAAAAAATTCCGGGCACAGAAGTTTGACGAAGCCCGGAACAATTACGAGGGGGCAAAAGAGCACTTTGCCCGGGCTCTCGCGTTTGCCGACAAGAAAGGGCTGACCGGGGACCAGCCGGGAATCCACGACCGGATCGCCCGCGTGGATGCCGGCCTTGTATCCGTTATTCTCGGCAAGACCCGGGGGCTTATCAGCGAAGCAGCCGGTTGTTCTGAAAAGAGGAATTTTGTTGTTGCAGAGAATTACCATGCGCTTGCGATACGGTTCTTAGAAGAAAATCCCGTAACGAGCAGCGATGCAACCTCCCTCATGAAGGACGCACAGATGGGCCTCGTCACCGCCCGGCTTGAACAGGGCAAGGAAAAGATGCGGAATGCCGACACGCTCTATGCAAAGATGCGCTATCTGGAAGCAAAAAAAGAGTACGAATCGGCAAAGGATTACCTGAAAGAGACGGGCGAAATCGCATTGCGGTATAACCTCTCAACCCTGCATGCCTTACTTGTCCGGCTGGGTGAGACCTGCACCGAGAATTCCGAGGTGGCAGCTGCCATGTTCATGGATGCAAGTCTCCTCTCCCCCCCGATAGTACCGGTTGACTCCCTTGAGCAGGGACAGCAGCCTGCTCCTGCCCGGCTTGCCCGGACGCCTCCGGTTCTTCCTGCAGCGAGGCCCGCACAAAGGACAAGTATCGATACACTGCCCCCGGAGCTCGCGGCGATCTATCCCGAGTGGACGTATCTTGGGAAAGGGGGGTTTGCCCGGGTCTTCAAGGCAAGGCGGACGGATGGGAAAAACGTGGCCGTGAAAATTCCCCTCTATCTGGATACCCGGACCGGCAAGACGTTCATCGCAGAGATGCAGACCTGGAAAAAACTGAATCATCCCAATATCGTGAAACTGTACGACTTCAACATCATGCCCATGCCGTACCTTGAGGAAGAGCTCTGCGACAGCAGACTGGAGGATATAAAAAAGCCGGCGGATCCCGAAGAGGCGGCATGGATCCTTTTCAACATCTGCGAGGGGCTCAAATTTGCCCATGCCCAGAAGATTGTCCACCGGGATCTCAAGCCCGGAAACATTCTTCTCAAGGAGGGCGTCCCCAAGATCTCGGACTGGGGGCTCTCGCGGATTCTCACCGAGATGACCACCGCGACTTCGATGGCCTTCACCCTGACCTATGCTGCCCCGGAACAGATCCACGGCGGCATGAAGGATGAACGGACGGATATCTGGCAGCTCGGGGTGATCCTCTACGAGCTCCTGACCGGCACCCTGCCGTTTGATGGCGAAAACATGATGAGTATCCGGAAAAGTATCGCCACAAAAGACCCGAAATTGCCCGGTGACATCATCCCCGATGCAAAAGTTCTGGACCCGGTTGTGATGAAATGCCTTGCAAAGGAGCCGAAAAACCGGTACCCCTCGGTCCTTCTTCTCCAGAATGCCCTTGCAGAGTTCCTCCGGATCACGTACACGGAATCCCTGAAACTGAGCACAAGCGAAGGCGATCAATCGCGCTCCGCATACCTGACCGGGGCGCTCGTCTTAACCCACCTGAGAACCGGGGACCCCGCAACTGCCCATACCTATCTTCTCGATCTCATTCACTATGCAGAGGGCGATGTGAAGGATGAGGCCGTTGATTTATCCGAACAGCTCCGCAACCGGATCGAATTTGGCATCACCGAGATTCCGGACGAACTTCTCCAGAAAGCCGACATCATTGTCCGCAGCGTGGGACCCGGGGCCGTAGCCCGGAAATAACGGAAAAGAAATACTTCATTATCCTTTAAAAACGCTGTTTTGAATAAGTATTTATGGTTGGATTCATAATATCGAGGTGAGGAACCATATAATGGGAATTTTTGACTTTATCCGAGGAAATTCCGTTGACCGGCTGGATACCCGCGAGCTGAAAGAAGAGGAGATGCGGCTCCAGAACCACATCGAGCTTGCAAGGAAAGACATCCAGAAGATCGAGAAGCAGAAGAAGGATCTCTTCAAGCAGGGCGTTGGCGCCGACATGATCAAGAAGAAGATGCTGGCCCAGCAGCTCAAGCACCTCGACATGCAGGCCCAGCTGAAGATCAAGCAGTTCATGACAATGCACAAGCAGTTCATGTTTGTCTCCAACCTTGTGATAGTCAAGCAGTACGAAAAAGAGCTCAAGCAGAACAAGATCTGGTCGAAGATCACCAACATCGAGCCCTCGAAATTCGAGAACGCACTCATCAACGTGAACCTCAAGGGCAAGAGTTTCGAGGAAGTGCTCAACAACCTCAACAATGTCTTTGAGATGTCGCTCACCGACTCCGATCTCGAACAGTCCACGGACGATACCGAGAAACAGCTCCTTGATGCCTGGAGCGGGGTCGAGACGGGTGCGATCGATGTCGAGGCTGCCCAGAAACTGATCTCCATGGAAAAACAGTTAGAGAACAAGGACACTGAGGGGAGTTAACGTGGGATTTTTATCCTCTCTTTTCGGGGGAGGAAATCCTGTCGATACGTTCACTCTTGACGAGCTTAAGGTCACCGAGATCCAGCTGAACAAGAAGATCGAGACTATCCATACAGAAGTCCGGCGTATCGACCAGGAAGTCCAGCGCACGTACGAGGCGGCAAAAGCGGCCACTTCGAAGTCAGAGGAAGTGAGCTATGCACGGCAGATCAAGACCCTTCTCCAGAAAAAGGAGATGAAGCTCTCCTCGCTTGCCCAGATCGACAAGGATCTCAGAGCTGTTTCCAATATCCTCATCCTCAAGGAACGCGAGAAGGATCTCCCGGCAGACGTGATCCGGAAACTCAAAACGATCGATCCTGCGAAGATGGAGAGTTTCTTAATTAAGAAAAAGCTTGACACCATGAACGATGATGCACAGATCAGTGCAATCATCGATATGACGTCCGGCACCATGGAAGTCGGGGTGGAGGAGGAAGACGATCTCAGTGATATCCTCGATACCATCCGGTCAGGAAAAGAGGGATCGTCAACCGCCGCTCCCGAACCGGCAAACATCAGGAAAACCGAACTCGAATAATTTTTTTGTCCTGCGGGATCTCTCTCTCCAGGAATTGAAGCGATATTGTAATATCAATTGCCATATATTCAGATAATAGGTATAATGAGTACGGTGAGGAGGAGTCCATGAATATTGATCTATCCGGTGTCCTGTATTCGCAGCTCAAGGAAGCTGAGGGAAAGTACAAAGCCGCACTTGCGAAGAACGATCTTGAGAATACCAAGAAATATGCAAAGATCTGTGCCAATGTCGAACGGCAGCTGGCCCAGAAAGTGCCGGATCAGATGAAGGCCCATCTTGAGAAGGCAAAGCGGTGGGATGAAGCCGACAAGACCGCCGGTACCGCTCCGCCCAAAAAGACGATGGTGGAGAAGGGAGGCAACGGGGCCGGGGAGGAAGATGATTTCAGCAGTTTCGGGGAGAGCCTGATCCAGACCTCCACCGTGACCTGGAAAGACATCGGCGGCCTTGCGGAGACAAAAAACCTCATCATGGAGACCGTGGTCATCGCGGGGCTCAACAAGCCGGAATCCATCAAGCCCGACAAAGGTATTCTCCTCTTTGGCCCGCCCGGTACCGGAAAAACCCTCCTTGCCGCAGCAGCTGCCGGGAGCCTCAAAGCCACCTTCTTCAACGTAAAAACAAGCAGCGTGATGTCGAAATATTTCGGCGAGTCATCAAAACTCATCACCGCACTCTATGAGTCTGCCCGCAAACACGCCCCGTCCATTGTTTTCATTGACGAGCTCGATTCGATTACCATGTCCCGTGACGGTGACCAGGGCGAGGCATCCCGGAAAGTGCTCGCAACCCTCCTTGCAGAGCTGGACGGCTTCCAGGACAAGAAGAGCGACAAGCTCATCCTCACCCTGTCGGCAACGAACACGCCGTGGAGCCTGGACGATGCAGTCCTATCCCGGTTCCCAAAGCGGATCTATATCCCGCTCCCCGACAAGAAAGCCTGCCAGGATATCATCCGGATCCAGACCAAAGGGCTCGATATATCGGGAGTGGATATGGAACAGATCGGGGATCTCTGTGTATCCAACCATTACTCCGGCCGGGACCTCCAGAACATCTGCCGGGATGCAATGAAAAGCATGACCCGGAGGGTGAACAAGGATATCTTCGACAATATTGCAGATATGGCCGAGTTACCGTTTGAGGAGCTCCAGAAAAAGACCTTGAAGACCGGCCCGCTCACGATGGAGGATTTCACCCGGTCCATTGCACGGGTAAAATCCCCCCTGACCCCCGCCGATCTCAAACGGCATGAAGACTGGAGCCGACAGTTTGGAGCCACCTGATATCCGGAATCTCATAATATCCCCTCATTTTTCCGATGACCTGCCATGAAGACCGAATCTCCTGCGGATATCCTCAAAAAGATCAACGGGAATACCAAAGCGGTTTCATCGGCAATGGCAGCCGGGGACTACCCGGCCGCCGGCATCCTTGCAGAGGAGAACCGTTTGCTCTTCCTGCGGCTGGCACGAAAAGTTCCGCTCCGGGACCAGCACTACCGCGAACAGGCAAAGGTATGGCTGACGAAGGCAGAGGAGATTGCCGGAGCCGGTCGCGGGGGATCCGTGATTCCCCCCGCAGATTTTATTAACGATGAGGTGGCGACTCAGCCCGGTGAAAATTCCTCTGCCCGGCTGCCGGGAAGAACGAGTGCGGACCAACCTGCACACCGGGTGTTTATCAGCTATTCAAAACCCGATCAGGTCCTGGCCCAGGAGATCTGTTCGTACCTGGAGTCCGACGGGATTTCCTGTTGGATTGCACCACGGAATGTCCGCCCCGGGCTGGATTTTCCCGGTTCGATCATCGATGCGATTGACACCTGCAGTGTTGTCGTGCTGGTATTCTCCGCGAGTTCGAACAATTCTCCCCACGTTGTCCGCGAGCTGACCCGGGCCGTAACACGGAATCTTCCCATCATCCCGTTCCGGACCGAAGACGTAACCCCGACAAAAAATATGGATTATCTCATCAACGTACCCCACTGGCTGGATGCATTTCCTGCTCCGGCACAGGAGTACTTCATGAATCTGGCCGACACCATCCGGATGCACCTGGCAGATGTCCCATCTGATGATCTGTCGCACAACAAAACGGAGCGTTAAGGAATCATGGACTCACCCGACATGTATATGGCTCTCCAGGCGCTGCTTGCCATATTTGGTTCATCGCTTGCCATCTTCATCACGCTTCCTGCAATAAAAGAGGCCCTGGGTTCCAACTCCGATCTCCTCCGCATCGTTGCCGGTGCCTTTGCCGGCTCAGGTTCCGCTGCCATTCTCTACCATTATCTCAAGGAAAAGCTCAGCACCATGCCGCTCTTGTTCAAGAGGGGGCATGTGATCATCTGCGGCCTGAATTATCACACGTCGCTTATCATCCGTGACCTCGTCCGCAGGAAGATCAAACCCGTCATCATCGAGAGCGATGCCGAGAATACCTATATCGAATCCTGTACCACGATGGGGCTCATCACCCTGATCGGTGAACCATCCGATCCCGTGATGCTGAAACGGGCGAACGTGAAAAAGGCGGGAAATGTCCTGTCCCTAAGCGATGTGGATGAGGACAACGCCGAGGTTGCCCTGACCGTCATGCAGATGGTGCCGGCAACCGGGCAATCCCCGCTGACCTGTACCATCCAGGTGCTCAACCCGCAGCTCTACGGGATCATAAGGAAACATGCTTTCTCCTCCCGGAAGGATTCATCCGTCCGGATCGAGTTCTTCAACCAGTATGCCCTGGGCGCACGGATGCTCCTTGAACGGCATCCGCCATTCCCGTTGCACCAACCCCCGGCGGATCCCCCGACCGTCCTGATCATCGGAGCCGGCCGGCTGGGAGACAGCCTCATGACCCGGATCGCCCGGATCTGGTACGAGGAGCATAAAGCGGACGGGTCCCGGCTCCGCCTCACCCTGCTCGATGTCCAGGCCGGGCAGATCCGGGCCGGGCTGCTTCTCCAGTCCCCGAAGATCGCAGAGGCCTGCGATCTCGTTGCCCTCCCGCTGGATGTCCGGTCCGCGGAATTCAGGACCGGGGCCTTCTTGCAGGATCCCCGGTTCCAGAAGGATTTCACTGCCTATGTCTGCCTCGATGACGACTCCCTCGGCCTGTATGCCGCCCTTACCCTTCATCCCCACACTGCGGGCAGGAATGTCCGGTTTGTTGTCCGCATGGATCACAATACCAGTGTTGCAAAACTTATTGCCGATGAGCAGGTAGGGCTGAAAAGTATCCGGGATATCCTGCCGGTCAATATGTATGAGCTCACGGCGAACAGCCAGCTCATCCTTGCCGGCGAGGAGGAGATCCTTGCACGGGCCATCCATGAAAATTATTGCAGCCGTGAACGTCTCAAAAGGGAGACGAAGGAGAGCAACCGGCTGATCGTCTCATGGGATGAACTTGGGACCCTGACCGCAAGAAAAGATGGCATCGACGGGAAAAAATACCAGGAATCCAACCGGCGCCAGGCAAATTTCATCTGGACCAAACTGTCGCTTGTCGGGTGCAGCATCGGCCCGGTTACCGACTGGGATGCACCGGATACCTTCCGGTTTTCATCCGATGAGATCGAGAGCCTTGCCCGGCTCGAGCATGAGCGCTGGATGGATGAGAAGACAAAAAGCGGGTGGCAGTACGGGAACATTAGGGATGATGCCCGGAAACTGCATCCATCGATCATCTCCTATGACCAGCTCTCGGAGCCGGAGAAGGAGAAAGACCGGGATACCATACGGCAGATCCCCGGGCTGCTCTCGCGGATCGATTTCCAGGTGAACCGGGAAGCCGGAGTGCCGCATGGGGCAGGGTAAAATTCCCCGTGATGAGATCCATATTATGAGCCAGGAGATCCCCGAATCAGTTTTTTCGCATCCATAGTCCCCGGTCCTGGCCGGTTCTCCAATGGCGGCGGTGAATATTCCGGGCTCTCCTCGTACGGTATCCAGCTTAACGGCCAGTCCCTGGATCAGGACCTGAATGCAACACTGGGATCCCGCGTTGTTATCAACGGGTCGAACGGGAAGGTTCATGTTTTTGTCCGGGGCTGCTGAGTATGGGGCGCCTGCCAGACGTTCCTGGACACGGTCGTGTGATCCGGCGTTTGACCGGCCGTGGGGATACCTGCATTTTTCCTCTCAATCCCAGGAAAAAGGTGGGCATAAATATTCCGGATGACCATTTCAGAGTGTTATGTTTTGGAAATGTCACCCAGGAGAGGCCCTTTCAAAAGAGGATTATGAGGCGGTAATAGACGGCCTGCGGGATCGGATCGGGGTTCTCCAGCGTGAATTCCGGGACCGGAAAATCCCGGTCATCATCGTTTTTGAGGGCTGGAGGTTCTCCGGCATATCGGATACCATCAACCGTCTCACCTATGCCCTCGACCCTCGGGGATGCCGGGTGCATATGACCCGCGGGCCAAACGATCTGGAGCGTGCCCACGTTCCTCTCTGGCGGTTCTGGGCAGATACTCCCGCCCGCGGACAGATGGTGATCTTCGACCGCAGTTGGTACACGGACACCGTGCTCCGCAATTCCCGCGGAAAAAAAGGGCTGAAGATTCCCCGGCAGGATCTTGCCGATATCATCACGATGGAGGAGCAGCTCTCTGATGACGGGACCGTCATCATCAAGTTTTTTTTGCATATCAGTAAGAAAGAGCAGAAAAACCGGGTGCAGGCAATCAAAAAAGAACACCCGGAACTTGTCAGCAATAATCCCACCCTCAAGAACCTGCAGGACGATCCCGGGGCGGTATCAGAACTTGAGCGGATGCTCACGGAGACGAGTACACCAAAGGCGCCCTGGGCAATCGTTGAAGCAACCGACCGTCGCTTTACCATCGTTACGGTGTTTACCACCATCATCACCAGCATGGAAGCCCGGCTGAAAGATGCGGCCTCAACCGGCAAAACCGTCTCCGGAAAAGGAAAGAAGGCCCGGCCTGTAGATAAGGAAACTCCTGTTATCGATGCCATGAACCTCTCCCTTGCCCTTACCGAAGAGGATTATACCCGGCGGTTTGCCCGCTGTGAAGAACGGCTGCACGAACTCCAGTACTCGATCCACAAGAACCGGATCCCGGTTGTCCTGGTCTTCGAAGGCTGCGATGCTGCCGGCAAAGGCGGGGCAATCATCCGGGTTGACCGGGCGCTCAACCCCCGGTGCAGCGTTGTCGAACCCGTGGCAGCCCCGACACCGGATGAGAAGAGCCACCACTATCTCTGGCGCTTTATCCGGAACCTGCCAAAGGCCGGCAACATCACGATCTTTGACCGGTCCTGGTATGGCAGGGTTCTCGTGGAGCGGGTGGAGGGGTTCTGTACGGAACCCGAGTGGCGTCGTGCGTATGGTGAAATCAACGCCATGGAGGATTACCTGGTGAGATCCGGTATGGTTGTTATGAAATTCTGGCTGCAGATCGACCAGGATACGCAGCTCGAGCGGTTTTTGGAACGGGAGAAGGATCCCTTAAAAAAGTACAAGATCACCGATGAAGACTGGAGGAACCGGGAAAAATGGGATCAGTACCGGATCGCAATCGAAGAGATGCTTATGAGAACAAACACCCCGACCGCCCCGTGGACACTCGTTGAATCAAACAACAAATATTATGCCCGGATCAAGATCATGGACGCGGTCGTAGCAGGAATTGAGATGGCAGTTTCCCATGCCGGAAAGAAGAACCGGAAACGATCCTGATCGGTTCTCGTTCCCCGCTCTCCCGTTTTATTTACCCGTGGATCCCGGCCTTTCATCCGGTCGACGCAGATTAGTGAACTTTTTATATATCTTAACCAATATGGCTCTCATGGCCAAACAGGAAACCCAGAACAAGAGAATCCTCGTTGTGCTTCTTCTCATCTCGCTCTGCCTGCTCGTTCCGGCTGCTGCTGCTGAAACGTACCAGTTTGTAAAGATGTGGGGCGTGAATGGCAGTGGGGACAATCAATTGTATGCCCCGACCGGGATCAGTGTCGATCCTTCGGGGAACGTGTATGTCAGTGACAACTGGCTGAACCGGATCCAGAAATTTGATTCACAGGGAAATTTTCTGAATAAATGGGGGATAAATGCCCGCGAATCAAAAACTCCTTCTCCCGGAGAGTTCAGTAGCGCCTTTGCAATCCATATCGATGCTTCAGGCAATGCGTATGTGACGGATATGGGTGCCGGGACAACTTCCCGGATCCAGAAATTCACCCCGAATGGAAAATTTATCACCAGCTGGGGTGACTATGGGTCCGGCCCCGGGCAGTTCAATTTTCCCTGGGAGACTGCAACGGATTCCAAGGGAAATGTCTACGTAGCTGATTCCGGCAACAACCGGATCCAGAAGTTCACTGCCAGCGGTACGTATCTTTCTTCCTGGGGCTCGGCCGGCAGCGGAACGGGAGAGTTCAACCGCCTCCTGGGGATTGCCGTCGATCCTTCTGATAATGTCTTTGTTGTGGATGCGGGCAACAACCGGATCCAGAAATTTACCTCCGAGGGAAAATTTTTGAAAACCATGGGATCGTACGGGTCCGGAAACGGCCAGCTCAACAGCCCTGCGGGGATTGCCACCGATGCCTCAGGCAATGTATTTGTCGTGGACACTGGCAACTATCGCGTCCAGGAGTTCTCAAATGACGGGACGTTCCTGACCGCCTGGGGAGAAAAAGGAACGAACGGCGGGCAGTTCATCTCGCCCTTCAAGGTAACGGTCGATGCGAATGGCGTTGTCTATGTTCTCGATTATGATCAGTACAATCCTGACAATCCACCCGGCTATGTCAAGGGCACAAACGTGAAAAGGGTTCAGAAGTTCGCCCCTCTCCAGACCATTGCACCCCCGTCCCTCTCATACCCTAATCTTATCCTAACCTCGAATCCGACCGGGGCAGATGTTTTCGTTGACGGGGTGGCGCAGGGAATAACCCCGCAATTCCTCCCGGGAATCTCCCCGGGTACGCACACGCTCGCCGTGGCAAAAATCGGGTACCTCGGGAACTATTCTTCTGTCTCGCTGTCCATGGGCCAGACCGCAACGGTCAATGTAAACCTGGTGCCCCTGGACACGGGAACCGGGGTTGTCTCTGTCCGCTCAAATCCCCCGGGAGCAAGCATCATGCTTGACAGTAAAAGCACCGGGAAAAATACCCCGTATGATTTCACGGTAGCACCGGGCACTCACACGGTTGACGTGACCCTTGTAGGATACACCACCTACTCGAAGACCGTTAACGTGAAATCCGGAGAAACCGTTGTTGTCACAACCCCGTGGACCTATACGACCCCCGATGCAGTGGTCTTCTTCAACTCTGTGCCTGACGGGGCAACGGTATACATTGATGAGGTGGCCAAAGGGACCACTCCCATGAGCCTCCACTTCAAGCAGGACACCTACATCGTAAAGATGACAAAGGATGGGTATAAGGACGATATTTCTTCGATCACGGTTACCTCCGGAGATGTGAGAGAGGTCCGCCGGGCACTTGAGACGCCCGGCTTTGCCGGTCTCCTTGCGCTGGCTGCCCTTGTCGCCGTAGTCCTGTTTGCGAGAAAAAGAGGGTAATCCCCCCTCCCAGCCCGGTTTTATCGCCCGAATGGATGAGCATCCGATGAAGACCGGCCCCTTTTTCCGAATATATTTTTAATAGATAGCATTGTATACAGTTCAGTATCAACACGAGGAGATCCAATGTATTGTGGGCACTGCGGTCAACAAATTCCTGCCAATTCCCGTTTCTGTGAGCAATGCGGAAAACCTGTTGTTCAACCTGCCGCCCCGATTCCGGCCGGTCCGGCTCCGGTAACCCCGCCGGCCCGGGGCTTTTTCGGGCTCACCCGGGCGCCGGCGCAGCGCTGCAAATCGCCCGATTATTCCCGTATCGTACTCTGGGTCCAGGGGAGGTACGGCTCGCATTTTAACCCGGGAATGGATGTCGGCCAGGTACGGGTGCAGCTGGAGGCGATCCTTGCGAGCGAGCAGGCACGCGGGATCCCGGTAAAAGCGCTGAAAGGATTCCGTTCCTTCATCGCCAGTCAGCACTCCCTGGAATTACTCCAGGTTCGGCGCTGAAACGCAGATGACCGACCCGATCCGGCATTTTTACCAGACTGCCCCGCTGGATCTCAGCTGCCTTTCTGATCTTCCGCACCGGCATTTCCGCTTGTTCCTGCAAAACGGGCGTTTCTTAAAAATCGATGAACGGGTACGCGATGAGATGCGGCTCCGCAAATGGCTGGTACGGTTTGCTCCGTCCGATGTCTATTATTCCGTGAGCTGCTGGTTGAACCCGGAACGGCTTGGCAGCAGGTATGGTACACCGCTCTCCAGCAATATTCTCATCTCCTCCGATCTCGTCTTTGATATCGACCGGTCGCCGTTTACGGTACGTAATCTTGAATCTGCGAAAGATGATACAATACGGCTGCTTGCATTTCTCCGCGAAAATGACTACCGGATCCGCTACTGTGCGTTCAGCGGGAGCAAAGGCTTCCACGTTGTTGCCGAGGATAAGGAACGGTATCCCTGCCCCAGCCCGTACGACCGTGAAGATCTTGCGAAACGAGCAAGATTACGGCTCCTGGACCGTGTTACCACTGAAGGGATCGAAGTAGACCGGAAAGTGACTTTGGATACCCGGCGGATCCTGCGCCTTCCCGGGACCATTAACTCGAAGACCGGCTATATCTGCACGGTTCTCGATGATACCCTGCTCCACCGGCCGGTAAAAGAAATCTTAAAGACCATCCCCCGCGTAAATCTTCCTGCCCCAAGGATCCCTTCATCGGGAGATGACACACCACTTCGTGGTTCCCGTATCCTCGAATGGCTCCTCAACCGGTTCGGGGTAAGGTTGGGAGCCCCAGCTTATTCGTATGCGAGTTACCTGTCGAGCCGGGTTCCCGGCATCCGGCGCCTGATCCCGTTTTTTGAATTCCCCCCGTGGATTAGCCTTGCCCGTGCAGAAGAAAATCTCCGCACTGTCCAGCAGGACTACAACCTGCCGGACATTTACCTGTTCACTTCAGCGTCCGGCATATCCGCACTTTCCCTCGGGACCTTCCAGTACCGCCGGGCAGCAAAGATTGTCAGGGCATCAGGATCAGGGGATTATAACTCCTTTATCAGGTACCGGCACCAGTTCTTCCGCGTGGGGAGCCGGGTTGACAGTGCCGGGCGCCTGATAGAACCAGCCCCGGCGTTTGTGAAGACACTTCCCGGTGAGGAACCGAAAAACCTTCAGCCGGTCAGCCGGCCTCACGGGGTTTTTCTCCGTACCTTCAATGTGCCGGTCCGGGCATACCCGAATGCGCACGGAGAGGGGGATGTGATGATAACCCATACGATCCGGGAACATTAACCGCGGGGCGCTCACAATACCGGTTTTATACGAGCGATATTCTTATTCCCCTCGTCGCCCTATCCCTCTGTACGTAATGGACTTCCATGTCACGCCACCGGCATATGCTTTCAAAACAGGCGGGCCTGCCGCCCGGAACCCTCCCGGTGACGGGCGGACCCACTGACGTACCGGTCCCTATCACCGTCATCGATTACGATGCCAACCATTTCCAGGAAAAGACCGTCAGTCAGATCAGCGAATGTTTTCCGTTCCGGGACACCGAAACGGTGACCTGGATCAATGTCGATGGCCTGGGAAACCAGAAACTCATCGAAGATCTCGGGAAGTGCTTCACCATTCACCCGCTCATCCTTGAAGATATCTTCAACACCGAGCAGCGTCCGAAGATGGAGGATCTGGACCAGTATATTTACCTGAACTTAAAGATGCTCACGTTCCAGAGCACAGAGAAGACCATCAAGATTGAGCACATCAGTATGGTCTTTGGGAAGAATTTCCTGATCTCGTTCCAGGAGGATATCGGGGATATTTTTGACCCTGTGCGGGAAAGAATCCGCAAAGATGGCCGGATCCGGAAATTCGGCCCGGATTATCTTGCCTATGGGCTCATCGACAGTATTGTTGATAATTATTTTTCCGTTATGGAGAATCTCGAGGCGCAGGTCGAGGACTTGGAGGAGGAGCTGGTGGTCAACCCTACGCAGGCATCCCTCCAGAAGATCAACCAGCTCAAAAAGGATATGATATTCCTCCGGAAATCGGTCTGGCCGCTCCGGGAGATGATCAACAACCTTGAGCGGTCTGAATCAATGCTCATCCAGGAATCCACCCGGATTTACCTGCGGGATGTCTACGATCACACGATCCAGGTCATCGATACCCTGGAGACGTTCCGTGACATGGTCTCGGGCATGATCGACATCTACCTTTCGGGCCTGAGCTACAAAATGAACGAGATCATGAAGGTGCTCACGCTCATTGCTACCATCTTCATCCCGCTCACCTTCGTTGTCGGACTTTACGGGATGAATTTTAAGAATATGCCCGAGATTGAGTGGGAATTTGGGTATTATTCGGTTCTGATCGTGATGGTCATCATGGTCGTGGGAATGCTTACCTACTTCCGGAGAAAAAAGTGGATCTGAGTGTGGTTCGGGAACCTGCTTCTCCAGCTGCAGGGTAACCGCCTCTTTGTCCTTCTGACGTCCCGCACATCTTCATGGTATGGCGGAAAGATAGTTTTTAATGCAGCCCTTCGAGAAATAACTGTATGAAAAAAGCCGGGTCAACCAAAATGCTGTGGAAATCAGGATTTCTCATGGCGACAATCCTGATCATTACCATACTTGCCGCGTTTTCAGGATGTGTGTTTCTTGGTACCGGAGAACTGACCAACCCGGACTCAGCGGCACCTGTACAGGTTCAGGTTATCCCGAAGACCACGGCAACCATTCCCCAGACCACATCTCAAAATCCTTCGATCATTTTTACTTCCGTGCCGAAGATAGGAAGCAAGGACATTATTCAGGGCCGTGTTGCTGCAGTTGATCCCGCTGATTACAAAGTTGTTATATATATCTATGTTGATGGGTGGTGGGGGCCCAAACCGCTCTGGGACCAACCGCTGACAACGATCAAAAGCGACAGCACGTGGTCATGCAATATCGTGACGACACCAACTGATGCCCTGGCAACAAAGGTAGTGGCATACATTGTTCCGAATGGGTATGCCCCACCACAGTTAAACGGCCAGCAGGAGTTGCCGGCAGAGATGGCAATGATCCCCCATACCATGGTAACCCGTTAACTTTTTGCTGTTACCTCACCGCATGAAAACCATGCCAACGCCCTGGACAAATTTTATCCTGCCGGCTTTCTCCCGCTCAAGCTCGTAGAACGCCAGCTGGATGATGAACCGGTCCTCTTTTGTCGTCTCCAGAATCTTCTCAAACTCCAGGTATTCCACCGGTTCAAATTCCGCCCGGATCACCGCTTTGATCGTATCGACCCGTTCCCGGTCAAACTCGTGCCGGAAATAATCGACGTAACTCAGGATCCGGTTATCATTCCTGTTGTAATAGATCTCCCCGATGACCGAATCGATGAGGCAGACGGCAACATTACGGCTGGCATACGATGCGCCCCCGTCTCCGCCCGTTGCCCAGGCAATCACGCCCTCGTCCCACCCGGTGGGCGAGGCGATCCCGAGGACATGGTAATAATCCCCGGCTTCGGCCTGGTGGATGATCGGATGCAGCACGCCCATGAGTGCGGGGAGGGTCACCGGCCGGGTATCAAACCCGAGATCGGCATAGTCCGAGAGGTTGCAGTACGAGAATGCTTCGGCAATCACCTTCGGGCGGGATCTTCCCAGGTACTTGAGATCCCGGTGTTCGATGGCGTACACCGAACCCGCGTTCACCGGAAGAGCTGTTGCGGGAATGGCCCCCCCGGCTGAAGATGCCTGCCCGGCATCGTAATGGTTGTGACGGTTCCAGCTTGTCACGGTATACGTCATCCCTTCATGGGGCGAGAAGATCTTGACCGGGTACGCGTTCATCTTCATGTCGAAGCGGGCAAGAAAGTTGAGCTCGCTTGCCCGTGCATTCTCGGCCGAGACATAGCGGGTTCTCTTCTGCCCGATCACATCTTCTACGAGAGAGAAGGATTCGGCGAGTTCCTCCTTTCTTGTGAATATCATGCCCTTCTCCTCGACAAGGGATGCCCGCTTTTTCTTCAGGCTCTCCCTGAGCCCCGCGATCTCCTTTAACTCCCCCTCGGCAAGCCACTTGACTTCCATGTGGAGCGCGGAATGGTACTGGTCCCGCTGCCGTGCGAGAAGTGCCTCCCTCTCATCAAGAGAGACCAGTTCGGCATCGATATTCTTCATCTGGCCGTCAAGGAGCTCCACCATCCCGGCATATTTAGCCTGGAGCGATTCGCGTTCCTGTGCCAGGTTCAGAAGAGCTGCCTTCGCCTCTTCCGGTGACAGTTCTCCTTTGAGAAGTTTCACCCGCAGCTGGTGGATCTTGATCCGGTATTCATTGCTTTGGGCATTGATGGTGTCATATTCAATGAATTTCCCGGTCAGCTGCTTCATCCGCTCTTCGGTGACCGATGCCACCCGGGCCCGGTTCTCCCGGGAGAGGCGTGTCTGCTCGACAATCTGTTTTGCCACTTCGAAGACATCACCCATTGCCCCCTCATCTTTGAAAAACAGCGGTTCCTTTGCCATAACTCCTCACCGCTTCATAAAGTAATCGGACCGGTCAGAGAAGGTGTTCTTCATAAGATCCAGCTCCTTTTTCAGTTTCCTTACCTGCATGATGATATCGGAAGTCTCCCCTTTGAGGACATGATCATAAATGAGCTCCGAGGTTTTGGTGACAACTTCCAGCTGCATGACGAGCTGGCGGTCGAACTCGATCATATGATCGATATCCTCATCGGAGACCCTGTCATTTTTGAACAGGGGCGACTGGCCGAACGGGGCATCCTCAATCTCGACAACGAACAGGTCAACAGCCTTGAGGACATCCTTGATGTGATCGACAACCTCGCGTCTTCCATCCCGGTACGCGAGATCACTCACCTCCTTTAAATTCACGGCAGACTTTCGTAGCTCGCGTGCAAGTTTCTCCCGCACCGATCGATCTGTGTTCAGCCTGCTCATCTTGGCCCGATAATCGTATCCGGGAACCAGTTTTCCCAGGAACTCAAGAACCGATGAAGTAGTCACCATGCAGAATCATTGCCTCGCTAGTGGCGGAATATGTTTTTTCAAGTATTAAAATGGGATCGATTACGAACAGGAAATGAAAAACAAAAAAATTAGTAGTAGTAACTGGGGGTGCTTCCCATAATGATCGCCATCAGGAACAGGAAGAACACAACTGCAATAATTATCTCAACAATGATGAACCCAATCAATGTTCCGGTACTGGTTGCGAGGAAGGGAATCTCACCCTTGTTCATCTTCTGGGCGGTTGTATAGGCATCGTATATTCCGTAAATCCAGACAATGATCGGCACTATCGGAATCCACGATGTGACAATAAGCCCGATAAGGAATCCGATACCTTTCCCGAGCTGACCATTGTAGACCTGCCCGGCGCCTGCAAAAACGAACGACAGGATCGCAGCTGCAGCGAGATTTTTCTCGGTCTTCGGGGCAGCGGGCTGCTGCGTATACACCGGCTGGGCTGCCGGTGGCGCCTGCTGGAACGTCTGGGTTGTCTGGACTGATGCTCCACAATGCTCACAGAATTTACCTTCTGGAGTGTTTTTTCCACAATTCGGGCAAATGACGATAGTAAACACCACCTTTGGATAGAGGTAATTTATCCGGGTAAGATTTATTAATCTTTTGCTTTTCCCAATAGTTTGCCACGGAATGCCCGGCGGGTTTTTAAAAAAGGGCTTGAATTTATTCCTCATCTATAAATAACAGTTCGTAATTATGTAAGATACAGGGATGGGCAACGCATATGTTTGATACGATTAAATGCCGCTCCTGCGGGGCAGAAAATAAAAAAAACAGCAAGTTTTGTTCACAATGTGGCCAGATGGTCTCCGGGCAGATCTGCACGAAATGCGGTCAGCCGGTGCGATCCGGGGCTGCATTCTGTTCGGGCTGTGGTGCGAAAGTTGAATCCTCGGCAAATTTCTCAAGCGCCACCTATCCTGAAGAATTCCCGGATTTGAGCAAGTCCAATGTCTGGCAGAGGCGCCCGAATGACCTGGCACACCGGTTCGAAGTCAGCGACCTGAACTCCTACTTCGGGGGATTCACGAAAAAGATCACGGTGATGCAGGGCACCAAGGCCATATTTTTACAGGGCGGGAAATACCAGGGAGACCTGCCACCGGGAACTTATACTGCCGACAGTGTAATCGAATTCTTAAAAACCCTGAACTTTTACGAGAAAACCACCATCATCCTTGTCGATGATGGCGATGTTCCGGTAGACTTCTCCATAGGGGGTCTCCGGACCCGCGAGAACTTTGATGCCGGTGTCAAGGGCAAGATGGTTGTCAAGATCGACAAGCCAATCCTCTTCTTTGACAACCTGATGAAGTCCCGCCCCCACCTTGAGGTTATCGATCTCCTCTCCACGATCAGAAATGAACTTCTCAATGTCCTCCAGTCAAAGATCAAGGGATACTCCTTTGAGGATCTCTATGGCAACCTGGAACTGAGAAAGGAGCTGCAGCAGGACTTCGAGTTCAACCTTACCACAACCCTTTCCCGGCTGGGGCTCCAGCTGGTCCATCTGCCCTACTTTGATTATGATGAGACGTACTGGCAGGACATCATCCAGCAGCGCGGGACGATGTCGCACGATCTTCTGGAGAAACGCGAGAAGATGCGTGAAGAGGCCAATATCAAGCTCTCCGAGTACGAACAGGCCGTCGAGACTAAGGTCAGGAAGACCGAGGTCGACCGGGCCGAGGAGATGGTCGACAAGGAGCGCGAGACCCTCGAGCGCAAGCGGTTTGACGAGATCACAAAGATGATCCGGGAACGGCTCACCGATGACAAGATGAACGAGTTCAAGAACGCCGAGGATCTGGAAAAATACCTGTACAGCATCGACACAAACCGGGTTATCCGCACTAATGACATGACGGGCTTAAAGATCCTGTTTGAGAACAACCGGCAGGACAAGGCCACGGCCCGCAAGCTCATGCTCGAACGCATGTACCAGCGCCACCAGCTCGACATGCAGGGTGAAGTGATCGAGGAGGGTGTCAAGGGACGGCGAGTTGTTGATGATTACGACCTTGAAAAGCGTGGAAAGGTCAGCGGCCAGGATGTGAAAGAGGCGGAGGCCGGCATCGAACTTCTGCGCAAGATGAAAGCCGCAAAGCGCGAGGATGCTACCGGCTACCAGGCACTGGAACTTGAGAAAGCGCAGAAGGCCGCAGATATCGAAGCCGAACGCCTCCGGGCCCGCTCGGCTGCAACCGACGAGGCCCAGATCTCGATGGCTGAAGGAAAGGCCGGTGAGCAGCTCTCCGAGATTGCCCGGATGAAACAGGCAAAGGCCCTCTCCGAAGAGCAACTGATGGCGCTCTCGGCCAAGGACAGTGCCGCAGTTGCTGCTGCGCTCAAGGAAAAATACGGCTCTGATCAGGTCAAGGCCATGTACGAACAGCGGATGAAGGACCAGGAGGCTTATGTCCAGCGCATGCAGCAGATGGAGGAACGCACGATGGACCACATGGAACGCGTGCATACCAAGTCGCTTGAAGAGATGGGACAGACCGCTTCAACCCGGGCTACCGCCGGCTCGTCCGGAGGCACAACCGTTGTTGCGCCGGGTGGTTTTGGCGGTGCACCAGTCATTGTCGGGAGCGGCGCAGTTCCGGCCCAACCTGTTCCTGCCCCCGGCCCAAAGAAGATCCTCTGCCGGAAATGCAATGCCGAGCTTGATCCCACTGAGCGGTTCTGTAATACCTGCGGTGAAAAAGTCCAGCCATAATCCCCTCCCTGCTCCATTTTCCCTCCTTTTTTATCACACTTTTTTAGGTGCGTTCTCGCTGTTATTTTCCGGTATCCAAAAAATCATTCTCTCATGGCGTGGAAAAAGAAAGGCATTATATAACTGAAAAATTATAGGACAGATATCTACCTGTGTCACATACCTGGGGAGATTGTCGATGCAACTACGAAGCCTGAGTCTTGGAATTGTGCTGTTTCTTATCGTGGGAATCCAGATCGCTGCCGGTGTCACGGTATCGGACCCTGTAATCAACCCAACGGGAGACCTCACCGCAGGAACCAATGTCAGTGTGTCGTTCAAGATTGATATGACACCTTCCGGAAGCGATACGTTTCCCAAAGATAACACCCTCCAGATCTTCACTGATCTGAATAATGCAAAATGGGTTGTTACTATGGTCCGGGATGGAATTGAGCATCCGGTGCCCCAGGAATTCGGGCGCAGCGTTTACCTTTCGGGATGGGTCCTTTCGTACCCGTCATCTGTATCGGAGTCTCTCAGGGTATCCCTTGAAGGATCCGTGCCATCGGTAACAAAAACAATGAACAAGACCATCATCCTCGTCCAGGAACTTGACGGTAACAACGCGGTCATACCTACAACGATCAACACTCGTCAGAGGACGATCGTCAACCCTACTGATATAACCCAGAATATTGCCGTACGCGAAGCTGACCTGCAGACGTTCCGGACTCATATCGACAACAAGACCCAGATGGGGGTAAACACGACCGCTGCTGAGCAGAGATATGCCGCGGCACAAGCTGCTGTCCTGTCCGCAAAGAGCGCAAATTACGCCGCAGCCCAGGTCGCTCTTGGGACCTCCACGAGCCTGATTGAGGATGGAGAAAAACTCCTTGACAAAGCCTGGTCTGATAAAGAGATCGAGAATGCCGCAACTCCCATTGCCAAAACCAACGAACTCATTGTGTATTTTCAGGTGAACAAGAGCATCACTTCGGATCCACGCCTTTCGATTGTGGTTGCCAAAAAAGAGAGTGCTGAACAGTACCTCTCATCGGCAAAAGATCTCAATGCTCTTGGGAACTATGCCTTTTCCCGAATTAAGGCCAAAGATGCATTTGCTAAAGGGAATGAATCGCTGACCGATGCTGTCAACTTCAAAATGGACCTGATGAAGACCAGCACTGGCGGAGGTATCAGCTGGCTGAATACGACAACCCTGGGAATCATTGCCGTAGTTATTGTAATCGTGGCAATTGCCGGCTATTTCCTCCTGCGGAAGAAAAACCGGTGGGAGAATTACTAACTTTTTTTGACTTTTTCGTTCTCTACTGCTATCCGGGCTTGTCTCTTGGAAGAAACTATTACTTTCACCCCGCCCGGTCCCGGGTTTAAACGTGTCCTGCTGCAACAAGGTATGCGGGGAGAACGAAAACCCTCTCAGGACGAGTCAGGTGCTCAAATGATTCGCACGTCTCTTCCCGCCCTCTCAAAAAAATGGAATTGTCCTGCGATTGCCGAAACTAACCCCTCCGGCATCAGGGAAAAACCAAATCCCTCGTCAGACCTTAAATCCCTCAATTATTCTTTTCTTTCCCCATGTAAACCTGCAAGGAATTGCAGCGGGATCATTCCTGTACATAATCCTAATATATTTTTACGTCGTTGTTCTAATGTCTGCTATGGCTCTTCGCTCCCTCAATCTTCCCGGTGTTGGAACAAAATACGAATTTGAGACCGACAAGGGTGATACCGTTGCGATCTTTTTTACGAAGACCGGCACGATCCAGATGTACACACTCCAGAAAGGCTGTCACACCCCGAGTGCTGCGGAGATGACTCCTGTGGAGGCCCGGCGGCTCGGCAACATCCTGACCGGTGCGATCATTGAAGCTGACCAGGAAAGCGTTGAAATTGCATTCTCGGCGCTTGCCGATCTGAGGGTCACTATCCATACATTCTATATTCCCAAGTCCGTTGCCGGGAAAACAATCGAGGATCTCCAGATCCGGGCCAAGACCGGTGCAACGGTGATAGCGGTCTGCCGTCAGGACAAGAACATCATCAACCCTCCCCCAGCATTTACGTTTGAAACAGGGGATGCTGCGCTGGTCATTGGTGAGAGCGACCAGATAAAACAGTTCGAGCGCGAAATTATGGTGGATTAATGGAAGGGATAGTACTCGCGCTTTTTCTCTGCCTGCTGCTCGCGCTTGTAACAAAATACCTGTCCCTGCCGGCCATCCCGTTCTATATTCTCGCGGGGGTACTCCTGGGGCAAGCCGGGCTTGGGATGGTCCAGGCCGATGAGATAAGCAAGTTCTTCTCTGAGATGGGGCTGCTCTTTTTGCTCTTCTTCATGGGCCTCGGTATCAAGCCGGAACGGATCATGTCAAACCGCTCCGCTGTACTGACCAGCGGGGTAATCGATCTCAATGTCAACATGATCATCGGTTTCATTGCTGCGTACATGCTCGGCTTCTCGCTCTCGGAATCCCTCATTGTTGCCTCGGCATTCTATATCTCAAGCACTGCCATGGCAGTCACGTCCCTCATCGAGAACCGGAAACTTATGCTCAAGGAGTCGGAGACGGTTATCTGGCTGATGGTTTTTGAGGATCTGATCCTGATCGTCGTGATGGCCCTGATATCGGCGGGAAACCAGAACCTGATCATCTTCTTTGTCAAGATCCTGTGCGTTCTTGGTGTGCTCTATGCACTTGCCCACTACGGTAAGGAGTTCCTCGTTTCCATACTTGACCGGGACGATGAACTCCCTATCATCTTCACGTTTGCGGCGGTCCTGATCACCGCCTCGTTCTCGATGTTCCTTGGTGTCCCGGAAACAATGATGGTGATTGCCCTGGGGGTTGCTTTTGCGACAACGGATCCCGATGCATTCGAACAGCACGCCCGTCCCTTCAAAGATGTTTTCCTGGTGGTCTTCTTTGTCTTCTTTGGTGTCACCATCGACTTTTCCGGGGGAGTCAACTGGTTTGTGATCGCTGTCATCTCCATTCTTGCCGTAGTCAGCAAGCTCATATCCGGCATCCTCACGGGAATATTCATTCACGGTTCGGCCATGTCAGGCCTTGAGATCTGGGCGAACACCATCGCTAGGGGTGAGTTCTCGATAGCCCTTGCCGTCCTCTACGGCACTCCGCTTGTAGGAACCACTATTGCGGTCATGGTTATCGTGACCTCGATTATCGGCTCCTTTGCGGCAAAATACAGTACATTCCTGCGCAGGGGAATCACGCATATGGGGCGGCGGAGCGGCCCCTCACGGCGTGTGCATTCCGGGCGATGACCGGTCCTAATGGATCAACCTGTCAGGCTCCACCCCCCCGATACCATTCTTTATTCTACGGGGGATTCGTTAAACAAAAATGAGTGTCCGGTTCAACGGAGCTGGTTATCGCTGCACCGTTTATCGAGAATGCGCTGGACAACGAGGCGGGAACTGCAGAGATCCCCGTCTGCGTACTTTCCGATCCGGACAACCCGTGCCGGAAGACCTCTCTCTGCCAGCTGGGATGCAAGATTCTCTTCGCTGAACCTCTGGTTGAACCCGACGGTGATGACATCCGGCTGGATCTCCCTGATTGGCCGGAACATATCGGTTTTATCACCCAGCATTGCATGGTCCACGGGTTTGAGGGCAGCAACCATCTCAAGACGCTGGTCTTCTGGGATGATCGGGCACGGCTTGTGTTTAACGTTGGCATCCCGGGCGACAATGACGAAGAGTTCATCCCCGAGTTTCCTGGATTCTTCCAGGTAGTAGACATGGCCCGGATGGAGGATGTCGAACGTACCGGTAGCTACAACGCGCCGGACGCTCATGAGATCACGTCCAGACTGCAGGGCTCGCCATCGGCAGTGAAACATTTCCAGTTATCCTTCCCGTACGGGTAACCGATGATGATGTGGTAACGGCCGGTGCGGGGAAAAAAATTCACATCCGCCAGCGAAGGCTGAATCACCCCGTTGGGATGGCTGTGGGCGCTCCCGGCAACATGGGTATCGAGCGGCATCATATCATAGAACAGGGAGGCTGAGTTCTC
Organism: Methanoregula sp.; assembly: GCF_041645475.1. GTDB lineage: Archaea > Halobacteriota > Methanomicrobia > Methanomicrobiales > Methanospirillaceae > Methanoregula. The sequence continues at coordinate 30,865 of NZ_JBAZQA010000005.1, forward strand.
GCGACCTACGGTTCCGGGAAGCAGGTCGATCTCGTTCAGGATGCCATTTCGCTCCTTCAGTACCCCGACAAACTCGTTCGGGTGGCTTTCGCGCCCCATCTCCAGAAGAAGAGAGATGAGTTCCTGCCTGATACCGCGGATATTCATGGTATTCTGCCTGTGTTGTACTGAATTAGGTTCTCTCTCTAGAAAAAACGTCGGGAAAAAAGTTATTTTTCAACCCTGGCAAGTTCTTTACTTAAGTCCTGGGAGAGATCGATACCGGTGAAATCGCCGCTCGTCGGAAGTGCCATGGCAAATCCCGGTGTAATGTCATATTCAACGGTTGTACCTGACGGAACGGTGAGGTCCAGGATGTGGCCGCCTTTTGTATGGTCATCACTGATATAATGAATATGATAGCCCGGAACATTGATGCCCTTGACAAAGACCGGGGTATAGAACCCGACAATCGTGCCCGTAGTATCCACGTAGGTATAGACGGACTGGTTCTTTATCGCTTCAGGTAGCGTTGGGTAAGGTTTCTTCTGAACTGGTATCGACCGGACTTTTATGGTGGGGAACGTCCCGTGCATGCGCACGGCATAGATCATGTTTCCGGATGGAAGTTGTTTTTCCATCTCCGATGTGAAGACGGTCATGTTCATCGGCACTCCGGTTGTGACGGAATGGTCCCGTGAAAAGTATGTTACCGTGGCAAACGGGGTGGTCTGATTGTCTGCAACCGTGTAGATCTGCCCATCGGCTTTGGCCTGGTAGACGACGCCGTCCAGCACGGTCATCTCGCCGTCCAGTGCATGGAACGTGCCGATGCCAAAGTCCCCGTGGTGTTTCAGCTCACCTACGGTCTGGACCCCCCCGAACACCCCCTGTAGCAGGGCATCGATGGTCGAGACCTGGTAGAGTACGTCGCGATCGGAAGAATCCGGTGTATTTTTCTGGATATGGGTGTAGACTGCGGATGCGGCAAAAATAATCACGACCGCAAGACCGATACCGAGAAAAAATTTCAGGTTGTCCATATTCGCAGTTCCAGGCTGTAAAAAGAGAATCAATCTTTTCCCGTCACTTTGATGACATGGTACCCGAACTGGGTCTTGATTGGCCCCACAACCTTGCCAACATCCTCTTCGAACGCAACCTTCTCGAACTCCGGGACCATCTGGCCCTTCGTGAACCATCCGAGGTCGCCGCCATTTTTACCTGAGGGGCAGCCGGAGAACCGCTTTGCAACCGCAGCAAATTCTTCACCGTCAGCAAGGCGCTTCATGATCTGGGTTGCCTGCTGCTCGGTTTTTACCAGAATGTGGGATGCACGTGCCTTTGTTGTCATGCTGTACAGGTGTTTTTTTTAGGGAAATAAAAGGTTGGTAGGGATGATCAGAACGCCCCGTCCTGCTCAAAGCTCCGCCCGAACCGGATCGCAAGTTCTGCCTTGTAGAGCTCCCGCCCGAGATAGCCGGCATGGTCAAGCAGGGAGACATCACCGGAATCCAGGATCGTATAGAGGACATCCTGCCAGCGCTTCCCGAAGACCGCTTTTCCATGGATGACCGCTACAATATTTTCTCCCTCGATACCAATCCGGAAATTTCCTTTCGGATCGTATTCAAGGTCTTCAGGCACCTTTTTCGCCGTAACTTTCGTCTCATATTCGAGCGGAGGTTCGCGGCGCCGGCGTTTCTCCTTGAGGATGAGGAGATCGATCCCGAGATCCTTGGGATAGGGGCGATCCCGCGCAAGTGCCATCATCTCGGTTGCCCGCCGCATCTCGCGGACTGATCCCCGGGTCTTGTCGGAATGTTCGCTTGTGAAGATAACTGCCGCCCCCACCTCCATTGCCATTGCAGCGAGCAGGGCATTGGCCCCGGGCGAGTCCGCGTCCAGAAGCTCGGCAACATTCCCCGCTCCGAAAAAAAGCGGGTATGCAGATTTTTTAAAATTTTTCAGGGAGGAAAGAAGGCCCGACCCTGCCGGCTGGAGGAGCGGGTCGGCAATGACGCAGTTAATCCCCGCCCGCTTTGCAAGGGCGATGTTCTTTGTAAGTGTACTCCCGCCCGGTACAACGACTGCTGCGGCACCGGCGCGTGCCACATCTTCACCTATGATCGGTATGTTCTGCTCCTGCAGGCTAAGCACGATGTCCGCCCGCACGAGTCCTGCGCGGATCAGCGCCGGATCCTGGGTATCAATAGCAAGGGGCTTGTCGATTCCTTCGAGTTCCGATAAGACCCGTGCAACATCTGTCGGGACTGCATCGAACCCGAACCCCAGGTCCACGATATCCGCACCTGCAAAGAAACATGTCTCCACCCTGTCGCGGATATCCTCCCGCCGGTGTGCGTCCATGATCTCGGCCAGAACTTTCATCCGCGATCCTCCTCCGATCTTCATCCCCCGGATGCAGAAATCACCCTCCGCCACCTGTTCGTAGTGTTCAACCCGCTTCATGGCTTCATCAGCTCTTTTTGTTGAGAGGAGTTCATCTGCGGGAATGGTCCGTGAGAGCGGAATCGATCCGATAAGGGGCAGGATCAGGGAGAGATCCGCAGCGTGGCGGGGTCCTCGACAGATCGGCACACCGCTCTCGCGCTCTGCCTGTTCAAAGGATGCGGTGCACATGCCGGGAACAAGGACCAGGTCGAACTGCTCTGATTTGAGGATCTCACGGAGCCGGTGCGGTGTTAAAAAGGATGCAATCTCCCCGGTGACAACAACGCGTGCGTCAAAACCTGCCGCCGCTTCTTTCACGGTTTTTTCCGTTGCAGCACCGGTGGGGAGAAGGATGCGCATAAGTTCCCTTAATATCAGAGAGATAAAAACACTATGATCAGATGCTGACCTGCGATCTGCACGTGCATACCAACTATTCCAAGGACGGTGAGAGCAGCGTCGAGGAGATCCTCCGGCGGGCCGAGGAGGCCGGGCTGGATGCGATCGCCATAACCGATCACGATACCGTGGACGGGGCAAAAAAAGCCCTGACTATTGCCTCAAGTGTTCTCGTAATCCCGGGCATCGAGGTCTCGACCAAGCAGGGCCACCTCCTTGTCCTCGGGGTAACGGAAGTCATCCCCTCCGGGCTCGATGTGGTATCGACTGTTGATATTGCCCGCAGGATGGGAGCGCTTCTCATCCTTCCCCACCCGTACCATGTCTGGCGGCACGGTGTCGCACGACGCAGGAATGCGGGCATGGCCGTTGTCGATGCCGTAGAGTCCTTCAACAGCAGGTACATTGTCGGGTCTGCGAACAAGAAAGCGGCCCGCATTGCAAAACGGCTGGGCAAACCCTGCGTGGGCGGGAGCGATGCCCACAATGCCCGCTTTGTCGGGTTTGGCAGGACCTATGTCGAATCTGAGAAGAATGTCCCGGCCATCCTTGCTGCTATCCGGACCGGAAACGTCACCTGCGGTGGAAAACAGACCCCGCTGCGCACCTACACCCGCCAGTCGATCAACAACACATGGAAGAAGATCAAACGGATCACCCGGCACGTACATCTCCGGTGAGACTTGCATTCCGGGTATCGTACCTGGGTGGCAGGTTCTTCGGCTCCCAGATGCAGGCCTCCGAACGGACGGTTGAAGGAGAGTTTGTGGCAGCCTGCCAGAGGCTCTCCCTCTTCGATGACTGGCGGAAGGCCGGGTTTTCGTTTGCAGGCCGGACTGATCGCGGGGTTCATGCCCGCGGGCAGGTGGCTGCGTTCACGACAACGGCACCGGGCCGGGCAATCACCGTTATCAACACCCAGCTCCCTCCCGACTGCTGGTGTACCGGGTATGCCGAAGTATCCCTGCAGTTCCATCCCCGTTTTGATGCCCGCTCGCGGACGTACCGCTATTTTTTTGCCGAGGTTCCGGAACATATCGCGGCAATGGACCGGGCGGCAGGCCTGTTTCTGGGAACGCATAATTTCTCGAATTTCGCCCGGGTAGAGGATAAGAACCCAAACCGAACGATCCTCTCTGCTCATGTTACCGAGGAACATGGATTTGTCTCTCTCGAAGTAACGGCGGAGAGTTTTCTCTGGCACCAGGTCCGCTGCATGGCTTCTGCGCTCCTCCGGATTGGGAATGGCGATGACGTAAATTTAATAGCCCGTCTTCTCACTTCGGATGCCGAACGCCCCCTGCAGCCGGCACCAGCCGAAGGTCTCATACTCTGGGATACCAACTGCGATCTTGCATGGCAACCCCTCCCGGTGGGCGAACGGAGCAGGACATATCTGGATCACCTCTGCCGGCACCATGCCCTTATGGAGACCGTATGCCGTAAGATAAAACCATAACGGCAGTCGTGCAGATGGATCCGGACACAATACGCAAGCCTTTTTAGAAGCGTTTCAGATAATCATACGTAGGTGCGCTGATGTCAATCATCAAAAGTGTTGATATTATTTCATGGGCAAAAATCCAGGCCCTCTTTGGTATCGTGTTTGGACTTTTTTACGGGGTTCTCTTCGCGATAATGGGAAGTGTAATCGGGTTCAGCAAGGGAATGCCCGGTCTCGAAGCGTTCGGTTTCATGACCATCATCATCTTCCCGATCACGTTTGCCATCATGGGCTTTATCTGTGGTGCGATCATGGCCTTTCTCTATAATGTCTTCGCGAGCAAGATTGGCGGCATACGGATCGAACTCGAATAATTTTTCCTTTTTATCTCATTCAATCGTGCGGGCACACCCGCTTGCTACTGCCGCTTCGCGAACCGCCTTTGCTACCGTACTCACGACATTCCGGTTGAGAATCTTGGGAAGGAGCCGGTCTTTTCTGGGGTGTTTGACGTACGCTGCAAGGGCATGTGCCGCTGCCACTTTCATCTCGTCGGAGATCCTTAAAGCAGAGACATCCAGAGCTCCGCGGAAGATCCCGGGAAATGCAAGGGCGTAGTTGATCTGGTTGGGATACTCTGCTCTTCCCGTGCCGACAATCGAGGCCCCGGCTTCGAATGCATCGTGGGGGAGGATCTCCGGCATCGGGCTTGCGAGGGCAAAGATGATGGGATCGGCATTCATGGACCGCACCATCTGCTGCGTGATGATCCCCGGTACCGATACCCCGATGCAGACATCCGCTCCCTCCATGGCATCGGCAAGTGTCCCTGTCCGCCCGGTGCGGTTCGTTTCATCGCCGATGATGAACTTGTACTTGTTTCCATACAGTCCCGGTCGCTGGCGGTGAATGATGCCCTCACGGTCGCAGACGATGATATTGTGAACCGTGCTGCAGATATCGGGATTATACCCGATACACTTCAGCATCCGTATGATGGCAAACCCGGCTGCTCCCGCCCCGCACACTACCACGTTCAGATCCTCGAAACGCTTTTTTGTGACCCGGCAGGCATTCAGGAGTGCTGCAAGGACCACGACGGCAGTTCCGTGCTGGTCATCGTGCATTACCGGAATACCGATGCCCTGCAGGGACTCCTCCAGCTCGAAACATTTGGGGGCGGCGATGTCCTCCAGGGCAATTCCGCCAAAAACCGGTGCTATGTTCTTTATACTGTTTGCAAACTGGGTGTTGTAACTCTCAAAACAGATGGGGAATGCGTCGATACCGGCCAGTTTCTTGAAGAGGAGGGCTTTTCCCTCCATGACCGGGATGGCGGCATATCCCCCGATGTTCCCGAGAGAGAGAACCCGGGAGCCATCACTCACGATCGCGATCGTATTGGCCTTCAGTGTATACTTGTAGGCCAGGTTCTTATCCCTTGCAATCTCCCGGCAGACCTCGGCAACCCCCGGCGTGTAGGCCAGGGAAAGATCCCTCCGGTCGGCAAGGGCAACCTTGGAGTGGACCTCAATCTTTCCCTGGTATTTCTCGTGGAGGGCGAGCGATTCCGCGTAGATATCTATCTTCCTTGCTCCGGCCATGACCTGTACTTCCTTTTTGAATCATGGCGATAAGATCCTATCAATCTTCTTGTGGCCAGGCGACTTCGAGGAGTCGCCGTAGTGGAAAACCGGGAACCGGTTATCCGCGATACCCAATTACACCGTCTTTTGTGCTCCGAACTCATCGTCAATCCATGCAGCCATGGCGTCCCGGACCGACCGGTAGGCCCCGGCAATATCCTCCGATGATCCCTGGACTGTGTGGGGATCCAGGAAACCATAGTGAACCGTTTTTTTGGCAAAGGGGATGACCGGACAGACCTGGTGCGCCCGGTCACAGACCGTTACTGCGATATCCATGGACTGCCCGGTAAATTCGTCCAGGGTCTTGGAGCGGTGATGCGAGATATCGATCCCGATCTCCCGCATTGCTGCGATCGCATGCGGGCTCACCGTTGATTGTCGTGTTCCGGCGCTGAAAACCTCATACCTGTCTCCATACCGTGCCCGGAGCAGTCCTTCTGCCATCTGCGATCTGGCCGCATTGGCTGTGCAGACGAAGAGGACCCGGATCTTTTTTGTCGTCATTTCTCCCCGCCACCGCAACAGGTGTTGTTATCTCCGCCGCAGCTGCACTCCCCGCTGTCCAGGTCTTTTCCTCTGAGCGCAGCTCCTATCATGGCCCAGGCACAGCCAACCCCGCTCTGGACCTCTACTGCCTGAACCGGACAGTTCTTCTGGCACGCTCCGCATTCCATGCAGTCCGCTGGTCGGGCGATGGTGACCGTCTCCTTTCCCGCAGCAAAGACCGCGTGGGGACAAACCTCCGTGCAGCGCCTGCAGTTAATGCAGCGATCCTCATGAAGCACGAGCGTGGTTTCCGTGTAGGAATCGAACATCAGATCCACCCCAGAAGCCGGCTCACGCCAAGAACGATCCCGAGGATCGCTCCTGAAGCGGCCATAAGCGTCATGACCGGTATATACCGGAATATCTCTTTCTTTACTCCGGTCCGTGACGTGAACGTGGTCGATCCCGTAAAGTTGAGCGCAAGGTACGCGGTGACTGCGGGCATGATGAGGAGCGGGGTGAGCGCTCCTGCAGCCTGCGACCACAGCGGCAGGCCCGGTGCACTTATCCACTGGAACGCGAAAGGGAGTGCGACAACAATCCCGAGGATGAGACCTTTCGTTGAGAAGTCCTGCGTGGGTATGAGTGGGAGCAGGATGGGGAAGAGGACGGTTCCCGCAAGCACTGCGGCAACTGCGGCAAAGCCGGCTGCGGGTCCCGCGAGGAACCAGAGAGCGAGCGCTGCCACAATTGTTGGGAGCGCTACGTGGACGAGTTCTACGGGAATGAGGACCATGCGATCCCACAGCGGAAAAGTAACCTGGCGCATCTCCCGGGTTGCGGTATGCGATTTGAGGTATTCGGGAAGATCGCGTGCCCGGACCGGGCCGTACTCAACGCGAAAACCGGTTCTCTTCATGACCTCCGGCCATGATACACCCGGTGCTCCCAGCTGGGGGAGGATGATCTTCCTGTGCCCGACAATGCCAACAAGGCCGGTGAGTTCGATCCTCTGCACGAGTTCGTCTGTCCCGAATGTCCCCTTTCCCGCAGCACACCAGACATTGATCCCCTTCGTATCAAGGACGAGAATATACCCGTCGTTACCGTTCAGTGCGGACCGGAGGGCATCGAAACTCAGTGTATAGTTGGCCGAAGCAAAGACCGGTGACTCCGGTGTCGGGTTCCCGAGCCGGTACAGGCCGGGTTCCACCCGGTGGTTTCCCCTCCTGACGCCCCAGCGGGCAAGGACATGATCGAGCCGGTTTGCCGCTGTTATCGTGCTGGTCACGGACCGGATCTCCTGCGGTGAAGTTACGGTGCCCGTGCAGGCACTGATCGGTGCCGGTGTGCCGGATGAACAACTGCAGGTTTTTGGTTGGTTTTTCAGATCCATATTTTCCTTCCTACACAAGTGGTGGTGAGAATGTTGCGCGGATGAGGAGGCCGCTCTTTCCGGCAGTAATCCGGTGTACCCTGTCTGCCGGCATAACGCCCATCGATCCCGGAGAATACGGAATTTCCACATTTTCGAGGATACATGTCCCGGCTCCGGCGATCACATCGTGGATCTCCACCATGCCCGGGTGGGTATGGTCGCCAATGACACAGCCGGGATCGATCCGGACATGGTGGACGGAGAGCCGGCCACCCGTGTCGCTCCCGGTGACCAGGTGCTTCAAGAAAACTCCCTGGAATTTCGCGTGGGGATTCCATGCCAGCGTATCCGAGTCGCGTTCCTGGCCCGTGAGGGTTATTCTCTGGTGAGTCATAATCGCATCATCATTTCAAATTTTATTGAAACAACCTGTGGCGGAGAAGGTGATATACTTTTCTATTTCATAAAATTTTGAAATGCCTGCAGGATTCATGACGTGCCCTTTCAGACCGGTCATGCACTGAAAATCAGAAAAAGAGATTTGATTATTTTACCGGAACGGTCGTGTTGGCTGCAACGGCTGCCATGGTGGTTGTTGCAACGGTCACACCGGCTTTGCATCCCTCTCCACGGAAGAGCGCCCACTCCTCGCAGGAAGTTCCGTTGGGGAAGTTGCAGACACCGTACTGGCTGCCGTCAGCATTCGTCTTGATCTCGGATTTTGCTCCTACCTTACCGCAGTTGACCGATGCGGGATTTGCCATGCCAACTGATGCGGGAGCTGCAGTTGTGTTGGTTGTTGCAACCGTCACGCCTGCTTTGCATCCTTCTCCGCGGAAGAGTGCCCATTCCTCGCAGGAAGTTCCGTTGGGGAAGTTGCAGACTCCGTACTGGCTACCGTCAGCATTTGTCTTGATCTCTGACTTTGCTCCTACCTTACCGCAGTTGACCGATGCGGGATTTGCCATGCCTTCTACGGGTGCTGTGGTAGTCACTACCGCTGTTGCGGCCGTGGTGGGTGCTGTGGTTGTTGCCGGTGATGTGGTCGTCTGGGTACATCCGGAGATGAACAGGGCTCCGACAACACAGGCTGCCAGGAGAATGAAGATACTGGTTTTTGACATCATGATACTATCAGGATACTTTTATCGTACCCTCATAAAAATATGAGCGGAATGATCTTCAGACCCGACAATCAGTAACTATGGCCGCTTTCATGCTTGCGACATAGTGCCTGAGCGCATCTTCCATGACTTTTGGATCGCCGGAGTTTTTGCCAACGATATCCACGATAGCGCTGCCGACGATGATCCCATCTGCCCCCTGTTCAGCACAGGTCTTCGCATGTTGTGGTGTGGAGATCCCAAAGCCCAGCGCGAGCGGAAGATCCGTGTGCTTCCGGACGCGTTTCAGGAGTGTAATGGCCTCGTCTGATACAGTCTCACGGACCCCGGTAACCCCAAGAACGGCGACAAGGTAGAGATACCCCCGGGCCCTGGAGGCGATCTTTTTGATCCGGGCGTCCGTGGTTGTCTGGGTGATGAGCATGATGGGATCGATCCCGAACTCCGTTGCCGCGTCCGTCACCGCATCCGATTCTTCAAAGGGCATGTCAGCGATCAGGATACCGTCCACTCCAGCTTCCTGCGCCTCGCGGTAGAAACTCCTGATCCCGCGCCGGTAGACTATGTTGTAGTACGTGAGGAAGACTATCGGGACTTCCGAACTCTTGCGAAGCTCGCGGACGATTGCAAAGACCATGTCCGGTGTTGTTCCCGCTAAAAGTGCCCGTTCGTCCGCTTTCTGGATGGTTGGGCCGTCTGCCACCGGGTCCGAGAACGGGATACCGAGTTCGAGAATGTCCGTCCCTCCGTCAATGAGAGCCCTGGCCGCACGGATGCAGGTCTCCTTACCCGGGTCCCCGGCAACCGTGAATCCGATAAACAATGGCGAATTCCGGCTCCGGAATGTATCAGCAATTCGTCCCATCAGTGTGCCTCCTGAAGTTTTGCTATCTCGGCCACGTCCTTGTCCCCACGCCCGGAGAGGTTGATTATGACGATGTCGTCCCGGTCGAAACGGTCCGCATTTTTTATGACATACGCGACCGCGTGGGCGGATTCGAGCGCCGGGATGATCCCCTCTTTCCTCGAGAGGAAACGGAAGGCATCGATAACGTCCGGGTCATTGACTGCGGCATACGTGACGCGGTCGGCGTCCTTGAGCATCGCGTGCTCGGGCCCAACCCCCGGGTAATCGAGACCTGCCGAGATGCTGTGCGTTGGCAGCACCTGGCCGTTCCGGTCCTGGAGCAGGTACGAGAATGCCCCGTGCAGAACCCCGCCTTCGCCGGCGCAGAGCGTTGCGCTGTGTTCACCGGTTTCGATCCCCTTTCCACCTGCCTCGACCCCGACAAGTTCTACGTCATCGTCAAGGAACGGGTAGAAGATACCCATTGCGTTTGAGCCTCCACCTACGCAGGCAACAATGCAGTCCGGCAGGCGCCCCTCTTTTTTCACCACCTGCATACGTGCCTCCCTGCCAATCACCGACTGGAAGTCCCGCACCATCCCGGGATACGGGTGCGGGCCGACAACCGAGCCTATCAGGTAATATGTGTCCCGCACGTTCGCCACCCAGTCCCGGAACGCTTCGCTTGTTGCGTCCTTGAGCGTGCGGGTGCCGGATTTGACCGGGATAACCTTTGCGCCCATTAGTTCCATGCGGAAGACATTGAGCGCCTGCCTCTTCGTGTCTATCTCCCCCATATACACTTCAACCGGGAGGCCGAGTGCCGCTCCGACAATTGCGGTTGCAACGCCGTGCTGGCCGGCGCCGGTTTCGGCGATCAGCCTCTTCTTGCCCATGTATTTTGCGACCAGCGCCTGGCCGAGGGTGTTGTTGAGTTTATGGGAACCTCCGTGCACGAGATCCTCGCGTTTCAGGTAGACTTTGCATCCGAGCTCTTCCGAGATGTTTGGACAAAACGTCAGGGGTGTCTCCCGCCCTGCATACTCTTTCTGGTACGCGTCAAGGTTATGGATGAATGATGGATCGTTCCGGATGTTCTCATACGCGATCTCCAGTTCCTGCAGTGCGTTCATCATCGTCTCCGGCACGTACTGGCCGCCGTATTTCCCGAACCGTCCTTTTTTCCCTGCTGTATTCATGGTATGCACTCCTTGCTTGCCTGGATGAATGCTCTCATCTTCTCCACATCCTTGATCCCCGGTGATGTTTCCACACCGGTTGCCACGTCCACGGCATACGGGTGGACTGCGGCAATGGCATCTGCCACGTTTTCCATGGTAAGCCCGCCCGCGAGGATGACCGGAACCTTTGCTCTCTCTACAACACACCGGGCTCGTGAGAGATCCACGGCTCTCCCTTTCCCATGGCTTTCGTCCACGATGATTGCACTGCAATCCCCGGGCAGGGTCTCTCCAGCTCCTATCGCCCGGATTATCCGAGGGCCGGGTGATTTCATGAAACGGAACGGGTGGAAGATCTGTACCGCGTGCGGGTGGATGGCGAAGATCTGCTCCAGATCCTCACGGGACCGGGTATGGGTCACGGCTACCGTGGTGGTGAACGGGCCCACGGCATCGAAGATCTCCCTCGCCCGCTCCAGTGAAACGGACCGGGGGGATTCCGAGCAGAGCACTACGCCTATCGCATCGGCCCCCAGTTGTTCGGCCCGCCGAGCATCCTCCGGGCGGGTTATCCCGCAGATTTTTACGCGCATACAAACTCCTCCAGTTTCTTTCTTGGATGTTGGCTTGCCATGATAGATGAACCGATCAGGAATGCGTCACAGTACTTTTTCAGTTCGCGCACATCGTCTGCAGACCTCATGCCGCTCTCGGATACGACGAGCCTTCCCTCATCCGGTACCTGCTCCGAGAGAAGCCGGGTGGTCGAACGGTCGATGGTCATTGTCGAGAGATTGCGGTTGTTGATCCCGATGAGTTCGGCATCCGTGGCAAGCGCAGCCTCCACTTCCGCACCGTTATGGGTTTCCACGAGCGGTTCAAGGCCATATTCCTGCGCAAGACTGACGAATGTTGTCAGTCTTTTTTCGAGCACTGCGGCGATCAGGAGAATCGCATCAGCCCCAAGGGCTCTCGATTCGGCGATCTGGCGCTCATCGACGATGAAATCCTTGCGGAGAACCGGCAGGGTCACTGCCGACTTCACGCGGGCGATATCCTGGCCGGAACCCCCGAAGAAGTACGGCTCGGTCAGGACCGAGATGGCCGTGCACCCCCCGTCTTTGAGGACTCCTGCCATCATCGCCATGTCCACGTTGCGCCGGATTACTCCGCTGCTCGGGGACGCGCACTTGATCTCGGCGATGACGGCGTTTTTCCCGTTCCTGCTGTGGATAGCACCTGCAAGGCTTACCCTGGGCCGTGATAAGGATTCCGGGAATGTTGCCGGGAGGAGGGCAACCCGTTTCTCCGTGCGCCGGATGATTTCATCGAGGATCATTCTGCCCCCCGGGTTGCGTTGATCAGGGCATCGAGCCGGGCCTGGGCACTTCCCGAATCAATGGACCTGGCTGCCTGCACAATTCCCTCGTGGAGGTTTCCGGCCATTCCTCCGACATAGATGGCAGCACCGGCGTTCATCAGGACGATATCGCGCCCGGCCCCCTGCTCCCCGCTGAGGATGTCGCGGGTGATCCGGGCATTGGTATCCGCATTGCCACCGGCAAGATCTGCGAGGCTCGCGGATGCGATCCCAAACATTGCCGGGTTCAGCGAATACGTCCGGATTGTCCCCCGGTACAGTTCCGATACGGTTGTATCCCCGGTGGTGGTGATCTCGTCCAGCCCGCTGCCGTGAACGACCATCGCACGGGTGAGCCCGATAAGCCGGAGCACTTCTGCCATGGTACGGGTCAGGGATTCATCATATACACCGAGCACCTGTGCCTCCGCACCCCCCGGGTTCGTGAGCGGCCCGAGGAGGTTGAAGACCGTCCGGCAGCCAATCTCCTGGCGGGCCGCCATAACGTGGTGCATAGCCGGGTGGTGCTGGGGTGCGAAGAGGAATGCTATCCCCGCCTGCTCAACGATCTGCGCCTGGAGCCGTGGGTCCACGTCAAGGTTGACCCCGAGTGCGGCAAGGACGTCGGCCGAACCGCACCGGCTTGACACGCTCCGGTTCCCGTGTTTTACCACAGGAACTCCTGCTCCAGCAGCAACGAACGCTGAGGTTGTACTGATGTTGAACGTCCGGGCTCCGTCGCCACCGGTGCCGCAGGTGTCCACCAGGATCTTGCCGGTCACGGGTTTCACCGAGACCGCGTACCTGCGCATTACCCCCGCAAAGGCGGCTATCTCTTCGGAGGTCTCCCCCTTGAGCCTGAGCGCGGTGAGGAATGCCCCGATCTGGGCCTGCGAGGCTCCCCCCTCCATGATGGTACTCATGATCTCCGCCGCTTCCGGGCCGGTGAGATCCTGCCTGTCCACGAGCCTGCCGATGGCGTTTTTCAGCATCATCGTGCCATCCCCGTACCGGCAAGGAAATTCCCGATGATCCGGTCCCCGCACGCGGAGAGAATGCTTTCCGGGTGGAACTGCACCCCCTCTATCGGGTACTGCCGGTGCCGCACACCCATGATATACCCGTCATCGAGACTGGTAGCGGTGATGGCGAGATCTTCCGGGAGCGTATCCTCCTTCGCAACCAGCGAGTGGTAGCGGGTTGCAACGAACGGTTCGGTAAGCCCCGAGAAGAGCCCTTTTCCGTCGTGGCGTATTTCTGAGGTTTTCCCGTGCATAAGGTGGCCCGCCCGCCCAACTTCGCCCCCGAAGGCGGTGCATATTGCCTGGTGACCGAGACATACGCCGAGTGTCGGGATCGTCTTACTCATGGTGTTCAGGATCTCAAGACATACGCCGGCGTCCTCCGGGGTTCCCGGGCCAGGTGAGAGGATGATCCGGTCGCAGGAGACATTCCGGATACGCCTGAGGGGGGTGTCGCAGGTGAGGACCATCGGCTCTCCCCCGAGTTTTCCCACCTGCTGGTACAGGTTGAACGTGAAACTGTCATAGCAGTCAACGATCAGCACTTTCATGGGCAGGCCCCCGACTGTTCAATGGCCCGGATCATTGCCGCAGCCTTGTTCTCGGTCTCTTTCCATTCCAAGGCCGGTACCGAATCTGCAACAATCCCGGCCCCGACCTGCACGGAGGCCCGTCCGTTCTGTACAAGGACCGTCCGGATAGCGATGGCAAAATCAAGGTTCCGGTCAAACCCGATATAACCTACCGCACCTGCGTATATCCCCCGTGAACACGGCTCCTGTTCCCCGATGATCTGCATTGCCCGGATCTTGGGCGCTCCTGAGACCGTGCCTGCCGGGAAACAGGACCGGAAGGCATCATAGCAGTCGAGGTTATCGCGGAGGACACCGGTCACGGTCGAGACTATGTGCTGGACGTGCGAGAACTTCTCGATGTTCATGAATTCCGTTACTTCAACGGACCCGAACCGGCAGACGCGTCCGAGATCGTTTCTTGCAAGGTCCACGAGCATCGTATGCTCTGCCCGCTCTTTTGTATCGCGGAGGAGATCGCTTGCCAGTGCTTCATCCTCCGCAGGAGTCTTGCCGCGGGGCCGGGTGCCTGCTATCGGGACGGTGGTCACCCTGCGTTTTTCTACCCGGACAAGCATCTCGGGGCTTGCCCCGATAACCTGCTCATTGCCGAAATCAAGGTAATACATGTACGGGCTCGGGTTGATCTTCCTGAGCGCAGTATACAGGCTGAATGGGTCTCCGGCAATCTTGCACTCCATCTTTCGTGAAAGTACGGCCTGGAAAATATCCCCTGCAACGATATGCACCTTGATCTGCTCTACCGCCTGTTCGTACTGCTCCTGCGAACCGGCAGGGATGACCGGTGGGGCCTGAACCGCGGGAGTGCATGGTTCAGCCGGGGGGATGCCCCCGCTCCCGAGTGCGGTGATAAGATCTGCAAGCAACTGGATCTTCCTGATACTCTTCCGGTATTCTTCGGCAAGGTCGGACTCGTAGGTCAGGTGCGGGCTTGAGAAGATGTAGAGGATCCGATCCCGGTGGTCGAGGACTATACAGTCCTTGGTGAGCATGAACCGTGCGTCAGGTCCGCGTCCTTCCCTGCTGTTCTTTTTCCCCATCCCGACCTTCTCAAAGAGGGAGTAGACGCAGTCGTAGGCAAAATATCCGACCATGCCGCCAAAGAAACGGGGAGCTTTCACGTTTACGTAGTGGAAGCGGGAGAGGATCGATTTGATCCGGTCCACGGGGTCCCTGCCATCGGGATCCCGGGCAATCGAGATGAATGGTTCATTGCCCTCAACTTCAACGGTCTCCCCGACAGATGCCACGAACTCCGGATCGAGCCCGATGAACGAGTAGCGGGCGAGCTTCTCGCTGCCTTCCATCGATTCCAGTAAGAACCCGCAGCCTGCACGGGTGCTCAGGTAGATGTCCAGCGGGCAGAGGTTCCCAAGCGGCAGTTCTGCGCAGAGCGGGATGATGAGCGGCTTTGGCTGGTTGTTGACCGCGGTGATGAATTCCTCAAGTTCAAGATTGAAGGTAAGTTCGTTCTTCATATTGCATTCCTGTAATTCCGTATTCCGGCAGGGAGCCGTTTTTTCTCTATGTCCAGGAGATCCTCTGGATTTGCGGGGATCTCCCTGTGTTGAGATGAGCCCGTTTTCCTGGGGACTGGTTGTAGTAAAACGTGGTCTTTGTACATATTTATACATTGTTGTAATTATTTGGCCATTGATGCAGATATTATTGCAGCGTGCTGACTGGGACGAGGTGTATTCCAGACTCGCTGTTGCTGGTTCAAGCAGAAAAATGGGGGTAGATAGTTCTGATGAGATTCTGTCGGGAGATCTGACCGGTTCAGCGGAAAAAAAGTATTCTGTTACAGGCTGCCGTTATCACCAGGGCTACCCGATCTTTACGCCGCGTTCCCTGAGCTGCTCGGTTTTTTTCTTCGAACACTCCTCGCACCGGAACTCCGGCTCATGGTCATGCGTCTTGTCGTAATCCCCGGCCTTCACAAGCCGGTACCCTCTCGCTAACTTCCCGCAGTCAACGCAGGTGATGTTCTCCTTAACCTCCCACTGTGCTGCGAGACTCTGGGAGGTGAAGATGAACTGGTCCACCCAGAAGAAGATAAGGCCCCCAATCAGGTTTGCTATGATGGCAGCTACGATCTGCCCCATGGACGCGAGAATAATGCCGACCCCGGCAAGGATCGGGGTACTTGCCTGCCACCGAAGCAGGTAGAGCCCGTAACGCTTGTAGTTGACCTGCATACCAGATGATCCCGTGCCCGGATGATACATCTTGTGCTGGCAGCAGTACGGGAACCTATTTACCTATCACCACAAATTCTGTATAACATTTTTGGAGGCACCACAATGTGGCCGTGTCGCGACAAGTCATTGAGCTGGGTTTTTGTTTCCCGTATGACCGGGATCATCTGCTTCCTTATCGTAGTGGTGCTAGTTAATATCCTCAAGGAGTTCATCAGGAATCCGGTCCTTCTCTCGGGGATCGATTTCCTGAACACCAACTTCTGGCTGCTCCTCGTTATCGGGATCATCATCTTTGTCGCCGATATCTTCTCTGCGTTCCCGTTCCCGCTCAACCTGCCCTTCCCGGTGATCAAGGCTATCGGCAGCGTCTTCATCGTCGCCTTCGTACTACGGATCTTTGAGTGGGTTGACCTTCTCACCAAGAATAACCTGTACCACTACTTCTGGCTTCTCTCGTTTGTGATCGTTCCGCTTGTCTTCATCGTCGTCCTTGTCAGCGGCTACTTCGAGATCCTGCGGGAACTCTGGTGGCAGCCCAAACCGGAAGGTGACGGGCAGGTTGTGAGGGAGCCTGTTCCTGTCGGGGATGTCCCATCGGTAACCGATGTCAAGTCCTGGGATGAGATTGGGGATGAGTTCCGTCTCATGCTCTACGATCTCGTCCACCGTTTCCGGGATGAGATCCGGAGAAAATAACGGTTTTTTCTGTTCAGCAGGAGGTTACCAGTCCGGGTTCTCCTCCCGGAATTCTCTTTCTTTTGCCTCAAGCTCTTCTGCGCTCAGGTGGGCCGGCATACAGATGCAGCGGTGCTCGACAAACACCCCTTCCCTGAAAACTCCCTGCTGCTCACCCTTTCTGCATGCCCCGAAACAGTCGGCATCGCAGTCGTGATAGACCTGCGGGAGGCCCGCCTTTTCGGCCTCCCTCTTTGCCTCTTCCCATGAACCGGTCATGTGACGGTATTTGAGAACGTATTACAAGAGTGTTTCGGCGAAAAGCATCCGCCCGGCGAGTAGGATATTGTTCACAGAACCGGGTGTAAAGAGAAAAAGATTATGAAATCAGAACCGGGGTTTCCGGTGCTTGGGCAGGCAGTCCCTGCAGTAGACCGGCCTTCCTTCCGTTGGCTTGAAGGGGACTTCGCACTCTTTTCCACAGTCTGAGCAGACTGTCTTTGTCATTTCTCTGGGACCGAAGTTTCTCGGGCCACCAAAATTCTTTCTCTCCATTGCTCTTACTCGTGCAGTTTTGATCTGCATATATACATCTAACGGTTCAATATAAATACAGCTGTCCGATTTTGCACCAATGTCATTACCGGCACTATTTAAAACAGCCTGTATTATCAGGGAATTATTTCGCAGCCGTTGAATTTTTCATGCGCGAAATCCTTTCGGGCAATGGTATTGCCTGCAATAAGATTTTGCACCCGCGGGAGAGCGGATACAAGTGCATTGCGGAGATTCTCAACGGTGCCGCAGACCAGCTGCCGCTGTTCCGGGCTCCATGGCCGGGTGATGTTGGAGTAGAGGCACCGGCCCCCGCAGAAATCCCGTATGTGGCAGGTAGTGCACTCCCCGCCAACCTCTATCCGGTCAAGGGAACAGGGGTCAGCGTCAGCGATGTGCCCTACATAGTACGGTGTCATGCCGATCATCACCGGGCAGGGCGCGATGTGGCCGTCGGTCATGATGCTGTAATTTGCATAGCCCGAGCCGCACCGGAGCCGGCTCGATCTCCCCTGCAGGAGGTCGTCCATGGGGTCGAGGAACGGGTACCACCGCAGGACCTTCCCATCCGTCTCCATGCAGTCGACCCAGCGGGTGACCAGCTCGCGGATGCCCGGGTTGTAACTGGTGAGGGCCCAGTCAGCGAACCGTCGCCTGGTAAAATCTCCGGCAAAGTCTGCGTCCAGCTGCCAGTGGATGGATGCGAACGGGTTGTCCGGGTTCCTGGCAAGCCAGCTGACCGCGTCCACGATATCTGTCTGTTCGGTCACGGTCATGCGGGCGATCAGTTCACCGCTGTAACCGTTTGCGCGGATTTTTTTAACCTGATCCATCACCCTGCGGTACACCCCTTTGCCCCGGTTCCGGTCTGTACTCTCCTCCCGACCGTCAAGCGAGATGAGGATTGTTGTGAACCGGTTCACAATCTCCGGGGCGAGCCGGTCGAGAAGGAGACCATTGGTCTGCATCATGAACTGCTCCACCGGTGCTTCGCGTACGATCCGGTCGATGAGATCCGCCCGGAGGAGCGGCTCCCCACCGTAGAACGTGATCGTTGCGGAAGGATCCTTTGCAAGGAATTCATAGAGGATCCGGAGATCGTAATCCAGTTCCAGGGGAAGGTCCGGATCGATCTCAACCGTTTTCCCCTCGCAGGAACCCTCTTCCAGCTCCTCGAATGCCTTTGCCCGGCAGTAGCTGCAGCAGAGGTTGCAGTTGTCCGTGAGGATGAGATGGAAGTACATGGAATTGTCTGTACATCTTCAACCGTCCAGACAATAAATTGAGGGCATCAGCCGGTGTTGCCCCCGCCTATCAGGGTGAACCGTTACTATTTGGAGGATGATCCTGTGAGGTTGTTGGTTCTATCCCCTTCACTCCCCCGGAACGGGTCTGGATGGCAGGGAAAAACAGGCGTGAACGTGCTCTTCTCCTGTCGCAACCTATAAACAATATCTCCTGCAATTCTCTGTCATGCCCGGGGAATCCTGCTTCTCACCGGAAATTGAGACTATGGATCGGAGTAGTCTCAATTCCCTTATCGATGAGAGGGTCCGGTATACTATCCGGTACGCGGCTGACCATTCCCCTTTTTACCGGCACTGGTTTCGTGAAAACGGGATCAATCCACTGGAGATCCGCGTCCACGAGGACCTGCTGGAGCTCCCGATCATATCGGGAAAAACCATACGGGAGCACCAGCCACCGGTAACTTCGGAGTTCGAATTCCTCTCAACGGGGTGGGAGAATGTCTTCTCCATCCAGGAGACCAGCGGGACGAGTGGCACACCCAAGGGGTTCTTCCTGACCTGGGATGACTGGAAGCGGTACGCAGAGAAATACGCGAGGAGTTTTGTCTCGCAGGGATTCTCCAAAAAGGACCGGATCGTGGTCTGTGCATCCTATGGTATGAATGTGGGCGCCAACACCATGACGATCGCCGCACAGCGCATCGGCATGGGGATCATCCCCATCGGCAAGTGCTCGTTTGAATCGCGGATCCTGAAAAGCTACAAGCCGACAGCAATAGTCGGCAGCGTCTTCAAGCTCCTCCACCTTGTCCGGAGGCTCAGGGCCGAAGGTCTCTCTCCTTTAGACACCTCGATCGACAAGCTGGTGGCGGGAGGCGAGAGTTTTGCCGATGAGTCCCGGGAGTACCTGGCCGGACTGTGGGGCTGCCCGGTGTACAATACCTATGGCAGTACTGAAGGTACTATGTGTGGGGAGTGCACACAGGTTGCAGGATTACATGTACCAGAAGATCTGGTGCACCTGGATGTCTATGATCCCCGGATGGCGTCGTTTGTCAATGACGGTGAATGTGGCAGGGGTGTTCTCACTACTCTGCTGCCGGTCGGGGGAAAGGCGGGGATGCTCCTGCTGAACTACGATACCGAGGATACGACGGTCGTCCTCTCCCGGGACCGGTGTGCCTGCGGCAGGACCCACATGCGGATCCACAACCCTCAGCGCGAGGCAGAAACCGCATGGATCTTCCAGAACTCCTTAAACCGCGTTGATATTGAAGCAGCGGTCTTCCAGCCGGGCAACATGGACTACCTGACCGGCGAATACGAGGCATTCATTCACCCTGGGGAGAACCCCGGTGAAACGGTTCTCAAGGTCAGCGTGGAAGCCCTCGATCCGGAGCAGTGCGATAGAAAAGGCATAGAAGATATCTTCGTGAACCGTTTCCTAAAATACAAGCCCGGCCTTGCACAACATTATCATGACGGGGATTTACGGATCCAGCTGACCCTCACCCGGACCGGCGGGCTTGAACTCCATACGCTCAAGGGGCGGCCAAAACGGCTGATCGACAGGAGAAACCACTGATATGATCCGAAAAAACCATGCCAATGAGAACGGCCTCACGGGGCTGGAACTGATTGTGATTTTCATTGTCCTCATCGTGATCGGCCATGTAGCCATCACCGCCCTTGCCCAGGGGTTCAAAAACCCGTCGGAGGGGATGATCGGGACATTTGCCGGGGAATCCGGGTACGCGGTGCGGCACGTTGGACCAGTTACCGGCTTTTCCGCCGTGAACGGGAACCACTCGGATGTCACGGTCCAGTATGTGAAGCAGGATGCCGGCAACCTGGGTGCCGTCCAGATGAATGTGGCGCTCTTTATCGGGGATATGGGTGGGGTTGATTTTGACAAGGTGAACCTCTATGTGGTGACTGCGGACGGGGTGGAAAAACTCTCCCGGAAAACCGGGCAGCCCCTTGTCTGCCCTGGCTGGATGATCACCAACCGTTTTGACGTTCCACAACCGTCACCGACAGCCCCCGGGAAGCTTCCGAAGAATATCCCCGCGGCCAAAGGGACCGGGGGTAAATCCGCGGTCTCGTCCCTGACCGGGGCCGATATCCTGTACCCCGATGAACAGTTCGAGATCATGCTCTGCCCGACCAACACCACCCCACCGTACCAGCAGTTCACCGTAACTGTGAACCCCCCCGGGAGTTCCCAGCCGCCGGTAGCCCTGATCAGCGTACCCATGGATGTCCAGCCGGTTATGTCCCTGGGTTCGGAGTGATACGGTGGCAGGTCACCGTTGCGGGGAAGATGCCTTCACGGGTCTTGAAGCGGTGATCCTGATCCTTGTACTCCTGTTTGTCGCCGGTGCCTTTTTCCTAATCACCAACCCGGGGGAAACTACCGGATGGGCCCGGACGTTCCCCGGAGGTATGGTGGCCGAGAGCGTGTACGTATCCGGGGACAATATGCAGCCCGTCGGATCCCTGTACGGCTTTCCTGCGGTCAGCCGGATGACCAACAAGCCCCTCATGAATGTTCCACGGCCGGATTCCAAACGGCTCGGGGCGGTCCAGGTCATGGTATCCCTCTTTCTCGGGCACACCGGTGCTATTGATATGGATCAGGTTCGTGTCAGCTGGGCTGGAAATGGTTCCATGGTGCAGATCCCAAAAACTGATATCCAGCCTCTGGTCTGCCCGAACTGGACGGTTACCGGGAAATACAATATGCTCCCCGGTCACATGGCAGATGCCGACAACTGGATGGAACCGGAGGAGGAGTTCGAGATCCTGGTCTGCACCTCCCGCGGGGCACGGCCGGATGAACGCTTCACCGTGACCCTCATCCCGGAAGGAACTGCAATGCCGCTTTCCCTCACCCGGACGGTTCCCGGGCGGATAGAGACCGTCATGAGGCTTGGATGATGTCCCCCTGCGGCACCCCTGTTCAACCGTCATGAAAACCATTGCGCAGAATGCGCTTTCACTTCCGGTCCCCCCGGCCGCACAAACCCGCATTTAGGCCATATTTAACTCTCTAATGCCAGAACGGGGCATTTTAAACGGGTTTTTAATCGGCGTGATTAGTGGGTCTGAATACCCAAAATACCCCCAGAAAATTCTTAAAAAATGAGACTTCGACGGGCTTTCGACGGAAACCTTTTATATTATCAGGCGTCACCATTCATTATCAAAACCCAATCGTGGTTTTGAGGTGTTTAAATGGGAACCAAAATTGGAAAAGAAAAGATCCAGCGCGAAAAGGGCTACCTCTACTTTATCGGCAAGGATGGATACGTCTGGGCAGCCCCGATGAAGCACAACAAGACCGGCAAGAAGAAGAAAGTCGGTACTGAAAAGATCGCCAAGGAAAAGGGCTTCATGTACTACATTGGCAAAGACGGATTCGTCGCAAAAGCCAAGATGAAGAACGCATAATCTTACTTTTTCCTTTTGCACGCGGTTGTCCGCCGGCCGGCACAGTCCGGCCGGCGCTCCCGCTCAATAGTTTTCCCCCCGACGGTGTCGTTTCTCGTTTTCAAATCTGCAATCCCGGTTTTTACTGTACCCGTTATTATCGGGTAATGGATCCTGTTACGGATTTTGGCATATGATCCTGCGACAGTGACCCGGAGATCGCGTGTTTTATCGTCCCGGCCTGCGAGTCCGTATAAAGGATCGGAATGCCATCTCTTGTCAACAGGAAATACCGCGAATGGACTGAGGGTCTGGATACACACCAGAGTATGATCTCCATCTTTGAACATATCCGCGATATTCCGTACTCACTTGCCATCCCCTGTCACGATCCCGTCACCGGGCCCGAAGAGATGCTCCGGGCCGGGAAGGGGTACTGCACACCCAAGCATTACCTGCTTGCGGCAATGTTCCGGAAACTGAACCTCAGTGTGGTATATGCCACGGTTGCGTTCCTGTGGAATGATCCGGGCCTCAACTATCCGGCCGCTCTCCGGGAACTGGCCGCGGGAATGCCGGTAGCCCACCACCTTGCCTGCCGGGTGCAGATCGGCTGCCGCTGGGCGCTTGTGGATGCAACCTGGGACTCCCCGCTTGCAAAAGCCGGGTTCCCGGTCAACGATCACTGGGACGGGTATGCGGATACGAGGTGGGCGGTCAGGCCGTTCCGGTCACCGGTCCGGACTGCGTACTGCCGGACGCTGACAAACGAGCCGTGCCGGACATCCGGGGAGGCCGAATTGTCTCCGGTTGATGGTGAGAAAGATCACTGGGATGAGGATGACCAGTCCCGGTATTTCGCCCAGAAAGTTTCACTGCGGACCCCGGAAGACCGTGAACGAATCGCGAAGTTTTACCGGGAATTTGATCTGTGGCTGGAGACCGTGAGACGGTCATGCTGACGATCGTTACCTGTCACTTTTAAAGCCAGAATTCCTATATACCAGTTTTATGGTATCATCTCCCTGGCAGGACCGGACGTTACTCCGGCTGATTGTCCTGTTGTTGCTCTGCGCCGGCATGGCAATCATCGCATCCGCGTTGGTATCTCATCCGCTCACGCCACCTGGACCTGCATCCGAACTCCCATTCCTTTCAGGGAGTGCTGTTACCGGCAGCTCCTGTCTGTCAACGGGTAATGCGGAGCGTACGGCAGGGAGTGGCCCGATCAGTGTGAAGATCCTCGCCGTCAATGATTTCCATGGGCAGATGCCGGCAGGGCAGACAACGAACAAACGCCCGGTCGGGAGTGCCCCGGTTCTCGCCTCGTACCTGAAAGCGGCAACGGACGTATTTGGGCCGGCCAACACCTTCCTTGTCTTTCCGGGCGATGTCATCGGGGCATCGCCGCCCCAGTCCGGGCTCCTTTACGATGAACCGAGCCAGATCTTCTTCAATGAATTCGCCAATCCCTGCTGCACGGGAAAAAACGATCCGGCTGAATCCGGGTGCAACCTGGTGATGACCCCCGGAAACCACGAGTTCGATCGCGGGACCGGCGAACTCCTGCGCCAGGTGTACGGGGGCAATGGCAACGCATCGATCACCCACCTCGCCAATCCCTATCCCGGCACCCGCTCATCCTATACCTGTTCCAACGTGGTCTGGAAAGAGAACGGCACCACGATCTTCCCTCCCTATGTCATACGGAATATCAGCGGGATATCCGTCGCGTTTATCGGGGCCGACACAATAACCACTCCCGAGCGGCTGGCACCCCACCGGGCGGATGATATTCTGTTCCTCAATGAGACGGAGTCCATCAACCGGTATGTTGCAGAAGTCAAGAAGAACGGCATACATGCCATTGTTGTCCTGCTCCACGAAGGCGGGGAACAACAGGCCTATGAGGGGTGGACGCGGACCGGGACCAATGTGACCGGCCGGGTGACCGGCATCGTTGCCGGTCTCGATGGCGACGTGGATGTCGTTCTCTCGGGCCATTCCCACCAGTTCACGAATGCATACCTTCCCAATGCAGCCGGAAATCCTGTCCTGGTTACGCAGGCGTACAGCTACAGCAAGGGATATGCAGACGTGAACCTGACCCTTGACCCGGTTACCCGGGATATTGTGAGCAAGTCTGCGCAGGTAGTCCTTGCGTATGCTGACCAGCCGCCCGGCTCAACCCCGGATCCTGAATCTGCGGAGCTTCTTTCCCTGGATGAGCAGGCAGTTGCTCCCGTAATCGGGCGGCAGATCGCAGTTGCCTCCCATGATGTTACCCGGGACGAGAGTGCAGCCGGGGAATCGGCACTCGGGGATCTCCTGGCCGACTCCCAGCGATCCGTCATGGGGACGGATGTGGCGTTTATTACCACCGGGACCATGCGGTCCGACATCAAAGCAGGGAATGTTACCTGGGGAGACCTCTTCTCCGTCCAGCCATTTTCAGGAACCGTTGTCTCGATGAAGCTGACCGGGCAGCAGATCCGGCATGCGCTTGAGCGCCAGTGGCAGGAGCCGCAGCCCCCGCATACGCTTGGCGTGTCCGGCCTCACCTATACGTACAATGTGATACGGCCTGCCGGTAACCGGGTGCAGGACGTATTTGTCGGCGGTGTCCCGCTCGACCCGGCGGCAACGTATACCGCGGCCATGATGGACTACCTCTCCATCGGTGGTGATGGCTACACGATATTCACGAACGGGACCTTTATTGCGAGCGGGCCTTCGGATGTCGATACCCTTGCATCGTACCTGGGATCGCTCCCCCAGCCGGTGAATGTAACGGCTGACGGGAGGATCCGGAAAATCCCTTAAAACCCCTCTCCGGGTCAGGCCGGGCGGGTGGCAAGCAGGTCCGGGACTTCCCGGGCCCGGAGGTTTGCCGCAAACGTGCGGGCAAGCAGGGGATTTACCGCTTGCGGGGGGAGCCCGAGGGCAGCAGCAGTTTTTCTGGTAATTTCCATGAGGTCGGGGTTTCCTTCGCTGGCTGATGTGAGCACGGCTTTGTGGATCGTATTGATGTAAGCGAGCGCCTGATCCATCATCCCGCAGGCCTCCCCGCCACTCCAAGGCTCGTCCCAGGCTGACAGGAGGTGGCGGATCCCCCGGACCGATCGGAGCAGCCGGATTGACCGGATGGATTGTTCTGCGTCATCGTAGACCGGGAGATCTCCCGGTACCGGGATGGCATCCCCGGTAAAGAGTGCCCCCTCGCCCTGCAGGAAGAGCGAGATCGAACCGGCGGAATGGCCCGGCGTGTGTATAACCTGGATCTCGTATTCGGTTGTCCCGTCAGTGTCGATGGTGCAGCCTGCTTCGAGTTCGAAATCAAGTGTTACCGGCCCGCCAACCAGCGTGTCGAATCCCGGGACCGGGCGCTCCCGGTTCTGGCGCTCCACATCCTCGATCCAGACCCGTTCGGCAGCGTGTGCCGCTGTTGTGCACCAGGTAGCCTCCTGAATAGCCCGGGCCGCCCCGATGTGGTCTGGATGGGAGTGGGTCAGGACAATGAGCGATATCTCCCGAGGGTCGCGGCCGATAGACCGGATATAATCGAAGATCTCTGTCTCGCAGCCCTTAACGCCCGTATCGATGAGCGTGATCGTCTCTCCTGCAATGAGGTACGAGTACACGAAACGGTCGAGCGTGAGGCCGGGTGCAACCGGGACCCGGAACGGGTGCCTGAGCGCATGGATAGCGGGGGTGATCTGCATGGGGATTTCCTGTGCCGGAATATGGGGCGGGGAAGGGTATATTGGTGGGGGGTGGCCCCCCGGTCATGGTGATCATGGAGGGGGGGTCACCCCTTGCCCGGAAATTTTTGGCAGGGGGGTATGCCCCCTACCCCCCACCTCAATTATGAGTAAGGAACGATTTTTTGTAGTTACTTGCGGGGTATTTCTTGTGGAACCGCCGGTATAAAATATCTCCATTGCAGGGTTCGCAAAAATGAGTAGGTTATTGTCATTTCCCAAATGAGTGGGGGGGTCACCCACCCAGTCATGGTGATCGTGGAGGGGGGGTTCCCCCCGCGTGAAAATTTTCAGCAGGGGGGGTATGCCCCCTACCCCCCCTTTTGGCTGGGGGGTGCACAAGGGTTGACCAAGGGGAAAAATAAAACTCCAGAAATCATTCCCTGATACGATCGGGTGTCAACGGAGAATCGCCCGCTGCCCGGATCCGGGCCTGCACCACATTGCTGCCTCATCCTGTGCATTGCATGGGCAATCTATAGAGGGTCAATATTCGCATATAGATACCCCTTCATTTCCAGTGGAACTCTGTCCTAGGGGCCGTCTTCGGTCACCGGAGCGCCCGGTTTAACCGGTCCCTCACTGCGTCCGCTACCTGTGCATACACGATCTCCCCGGGTATCCCGCCAAGACCGATTGCAATCGCGTGCCGGATGTACGGGTGGTCCCGGACCCCGATTTTTTGCAGATCCTGCACGTTCCGGTTCTGGCTGAGCAGGATCCGTTCAGTCAGTCGCGGCCAGAATGGGACCGTGGTCTTGAGCTCGCTCAGCAGGGCCAGGGCAAATGCCTCCGCTGCTACCGGATCGGCACTTGCAAACACGAACCCCGGGTCGGGGCTGCAAACATATGCCCTACCCAGGCTGAGTGGTCCCAGCCGGATCCCAAACCGGTCGGGGCCAAACGTAACCTGCGCCTTTGTCGCGACAACAAGGGTAACGCGCAGCTTCTCTCGTATTGCATCGCTGATCTCCACGATCTTCTCAAAGAACGTGCCTGTCCCGTCATCCCGGGAAACGAGCGTGCTCCCCCTCGCTGCGCCCGTTATGAATGAGTTGTACGGCCCGTTTGCGTGGAACTCCATCCGGCTGTCCTCGCGGAGCATCCCCACCATGCACTTCAGCCCCAGGGTTGCGCCGGCCTGGCTGTGGGTGCTGAGCCGCGGAAGGCAGATGATATGGTCCGCTTCTTCTGCCCGGCGGGTGATGAAAAAACCGCCCGGCCAGGAGCGGGTGTGTTCTGACTGGTGGTGGTAAAACCCGGTATCCCACCCATCGCCTTCAAAACTCACGAACCGGCTCTCTTTATCCGTTCCCATCCCCGACCGGATTAAGTTCTCCCGGCTGCTTCCCCGGATAACGCCCCCGGGATGGTGGAGCACATGCTCAATTCCTGACTGGTCGCCAATCACGACTTTCGCTCCGCGATCTTCCAGCAGTTCTGCCACAACGCGGATTGCGAGCGGGTGGGTGGTGGAAGGAAACGGGTCGGGTGAATTCAGGGCCGGCTTGAGGAGAACAACGTTGCCTTCGCGGAGCCAGGAGCAGTTGTCCGATGCAGCAAGGAACGCCTCAAGGATGCAGGTCGCGAGCTGGTTGTCGGGGCATCCCGCCCGAACCCCGTTTACGAAGACCGGTTTCATACGAAGGTATCGGGATGGCTGCTGAAAAAGGATGCGGCAGGATGACTGTTTACATTTTCAATCAATACTGCGATCAGAATAAGAGTGGGCCCGTCGAGATTCGAACTCGAGATCTTCGCCGTGTGAAGGCGACGTCATAGCCAACTAGACCACGAGCCCAGAATGCATCGACCGGGAATTGAACCCGGGCTATAGGCTTGGAAGGCCTAAGTCATACCACTAGACCATCGATGCACGTGCTCTACAATTTTGGTGTGGCAGAGTATTAATAATTGTCACTGGTTTACTGGATCGGACACCAAAAAAAATAACCGGACCGGGTTATGACCCGGAGGATTCAGCGGTCAGGTACGAGGGCTGCAATGACGGCGAGTACCGGCCCCAACACCATGCCTGCCCAGAAAATGAGACCTGTAATCCCGATGATCAGCAGATAAATCCGGTGCCGCCGGGTCCAGGGCCCGAGCTGTCGTGCGATCCGCAGCGCAGAGAGACCCAGTATAGCCGGTACCAGCACGAAGAGGAGCGTTATGATGATACCCGGAGTATATCCGGTAATATTGACGGCATGGAGCATCTGGACAAATGTCATTGCTGCCCCGCCAAGATACAACAGCCCGGCAACGGATGCCATCCAGAATGCGATCCCGGGCTTTTTGCCCTGGCGCTGGACACGTCGCCCGATCAGGATGAACCCGAGTATCACAACCGCGATGAGCGGGGCAAGGATTTCCAGTATGAAAGGTCCCTCCCGGAGGTGGGTTTCGATCAGGCTGACCGGCACGATGGCCCATTCCAGCGGGCTGAACTCCTCGCGGTACCCGACAGCAAGGCTGTATTGCGTTTCATCTGCCGGGCTCACGACTGCCACGTACCAGGTCCCTGCGGATGTAATCTCCTGCGAATAATTCGCCACTTCGCTTATCACGCCGGGGCTGAACGGCTCATATTCTGCCCGGAGCGGCTGGTGACCCGGAATGAGAATCGCACCGTATCCATTGGGAATCGTAACGGTGGGGGAAATCGCGGCCTGAACCAATGGGATCTCTGGCCCCATGACTATCATATCCGGAGCTGGCTTGCCATACCCGTTGTTCATCAGGGAGAGCACCAGCCGGTCGCCGGGTTGCATCCGAAGCTCGTAATATGCCGCGCCACCGGCATCGTGGAGATTGCCGTAGATGGCATACGATTTCTGTGGATGTTCAATGGAAAGCGCTGTGCTGAGGTCATGGTTGTTATCAGCACTGACCGGGACGTGGGCCTGCACCGGAATGACCAGGATCAGGATGAGGGCAAGGAGCACTGCCAGCGGAATAGGCAACCGGCGGATCATACGGTATAGCGGTTGGGCTCTCCGATCACATCAAGATGAGGGATAACCACCTTAACCCGGTGTGTCCCTGGTGCACATGCACCGGCTGGCGAAAAAAAAAGGGGTTAGTAACCCCGGAGTTCGGCTTCGACTTTCTCGAGATTTGCAATCCGCTTTTCGAGCGGCGGGTGGGTTGAGAAGAGCTCCATGATAGTACTCCCCGAGAGCGCCGGGATGATGAAGAAGGCATTTGCCCCCTCAACCTTGGCCTTGGCTTCCGGTGGGATCGCGTCAATCCGCCCGCTGATCTTATTGAGTGCGGATATGAGCGCCCGGGGGTTCCGGGTGATAAGTGCACTGCCCCGGTCTGCGGCAAACTCGCGGTACCGCGAGAGAGCGAGGATGAGCAGGGTGCTTATTGCGTAGACAATGATTGCAACTACCCAGATGATGATTCCCCCGCCGTTCTCCCGGTTGTTGCCCCCGAAGAGGGCCGAGAAGAAGAAACTCTGCATGATCATCGAGGCTATCATTGCAATAAGGCTCGCGAAGGTCATCGTCAGGATATCGCGGTTCTTCACGTGGGCAAGCTCGTGGGCAAGCACTGCTTCAAGCTCGTCCCGGGTCAGGAGCCGCATGATCGAGTCCGTGCAGGCAACAACCGCATGTTTGGGACTCCTCCCGGTAGCGAACGCATTGGGTACCGGGCTCTGCATGATGGCGATCCGTGGCACGGGAAGATCGGCTTCCTTGCACAGTTTTTCCACCGTCCGGTGCAGCTCAGGGTATTCATCGGGTTCGATTACCCGTGCGCCTGTTGACCAGAGTACCATCTTGTCCGAGAAGAAATACTGGAACAATGCCATGCCTACCGCTATGACGATGATGAACCAGTAACCCACACCGAATGCCAGCAGGATGGTCATGAACACCAGGTAGACCAGTAAGAGCAACAGCCCGGTGAACCAGACCCTGGCCGTAAGGCCCCAGTCGCGTTTCCATTCCATAATTAGTACATGTTCTCGCCCTCCTCTCTTAAACTATTCGATAATCCCAAAAATCGGGGTTCAATTCGACCCTCATTTTGCAGGGGGTCGCGCAGCTCCGGACACCACCGGCATTGGTAAACCGGGTTTATCCTTCTTAATTATTCAGGATCAATACAGAAACTATTTTTTTGCCAACACCGGACTGATACGTATGGCTGAAGTCGATCCAGAAGCGCTGGCGGATGTTGCGTATGGCATCTTCGAGCACCTCCTGAACCGCAGGCTGCGGGAGCAGGGCAGATACCTGTACATGTTTGTTGAAGGGGGCATCGACTTCAAAGGAGATCTTCTCGCGATCTTTGATTCGTTCGGGCAGGAATACCCGCAGCTCGCCGATGCAATGATCGCCCGTTTCACGGATGTCGACACGATCTACCGCATGCTGTGCGAAGGGGAAGGTACGATCCCCTCAAAGACCGCCCAGATGTACTGGATCGTGCTCGATGCGCCCGGTAGTGCACCCGAAGCAATAGAGGATGAGAATGCCGGGAAATGGCTGATCTTCCAGGAACCGGATCTTGCCGATGCTGCATGGAAGAAAGTGAGGGATGCAACGGTGGCACTTGAACTGGGTATTTCTGCAAAGGTGAGCACGGCTAAACCCAATCCCGATTCCCGGGACAACCGCAGGGTGATCTACGTGTACACGAAAGACTGGGCAGACGAGGCGGATGTCATGCGTGTGCGGGAGAAACTCCGCTCACTCGGCTTTGTCGATCGTATCGGGTACAAGCGCAACATCGAGACGTTTGCCGGAGAGTACGCCAAGAAAGGCAAGAGGGTAACGTATTATTCCGCATAATTTCACCTTTCAGGGTCTCATTGGATTGTTAAATCCGGCAGGATATTCCTGTTCAGGATCTTTTTTCTGCTTCTTTTTTTCTGATACTACGGTTATCCGCGTCCGTTTTTTAAAAAAGCCCATCGCCCCTGTGATCTTTGCCGGTCAAAGCCACTATAGCCTCACGGGGTGTGATCCGGTGAACCCTGTGGTATAAACATGAGGTCAATATGCGAAGGAAATCTGCCGGAATACCTGAAAAATCCGGGTACACCTGCAACTGCTGAAAAGAAACCAACTGATAAAAAAAGGATGCGGGATATTGAGATTACGCTTTCCTTTCCTTATTCTTGGGCCGCAGGTTCTGGTAACCGCACTTGCGGCAGCTGGTTGCACGGATTGCATTGCGTGCATTACAGTGCATGCATATTTTTACGTTGAGTAACCGGGCTTCGGCTTCTGGAAACTTTGCCATTATGAAACACTCCTGTTCGCCCTTATAACAAAGCTGTGAGACTTCTTAACCGTTTGTGTCATTTGCTCTGTCCGGCCGCGTGTTCCTGCAGGAACCAGTCCTGGAACGCGGCAAGTGCCCGGGCCCGGTGGGACATCCGGCTCTTCTCTTCCATGGGGATCTCGGCAAGCGTTGTTCCCCCGATCTCGAAGATCGGATCGTATCCAAACCCGCCATCCCCCCGGGGGTTGTGGGCGATCTGTCCCTCAAGTGTCCCCGGAAACACCCGGACCCCCGTTGCGTCTGCATAGGCAATCGCCGTGGTGAACCGGGCGGTTCGATCAGATTTGCCCTCCATGAGTTTCAGGATGCCGGCATTGCCGATGGACTTCTGGACATACGCGGCGTATGGGCCGGGAAACCCGGCCAGGGCATCGATGGAGAAACCCGTATCGTCCACAATGAGCGGGGCATTCAGCTGCCCGTATGCGAACCGGGCCTTTCCCTGAGCGATCTCCCCGACATCCTCGGAACGGTGCTCGGGGAGATCCAAGGCCACGTGCGTCACTTCGAGCAGGCCCCCGAAGAAGGCTGCAACCTCGCGGGCCTTGTTCGCGTTGCTGGTCACCATCGTTATCTTCAGAGGTACCGCCCCCGGAGTTCGATCTCGTGTTCCCGGGCGATGATATCGTCAGCCCCGTTGAATGTGTTCCTGTAACCTTCTTCGAATGCGGCCTTGAGACCGGCACAGCGGGACGGGGCGGTGCTCTCGAGGGTCTGATAGAGGACGTGGATGTCAACTCCCCGCTGTTCGATCTCCTGGGTGACCTGGGCAAGCCCGAAATCGATCATTGCGCAGGTACCATCCCCTTCGCGCAGGATCAGGTTGCTCGTTGTGAGGTCGCCATGCATGATCCCCGCGGTATGCAGGTTTCCAACCGCTCCGCCTGCCTTGCGGAGGTTTTCTTCCGTAAGATCATCGGTAAGGAGGGTGCCCCGGATCCGTTCCATCACGATGGTGTCGGCAGTGATATCGTACATGACGGGAGTTGGTACGCCGCCTTTGCGCGCTGCGTGGATGAGGCGCGCTTCGGCCCGGGTCCGCTCGGTGATCAGGCGCCGGTCCAGCGCGGGCACCCGGTAACGTTTTGCGATCCGGTGCTTCTCAATGGTGTCTGTGCCAAACGTGATCACTGCTTCAGCCCCGCGTCTCTCTGACCCGTCACTGTTTGCCCCGGATGGCACATGCCCCGTGGGGTCGTGTTTCCAGGTGACCGCGACCTCGTCTGACCGGAACGACGGGTTGACCTGCGAGGACTCAATCGGGAGCGATATGCCGCTCTCCAGCATCAGTTTTCCGGTATACGCGATCATGGCCCCGTTGTCGCCGAGATACTTCCTCTCGGGCACGTAGAATTGCGCTCCGCGATCCTCGCACATGGCCTGGAGCATCTCCTGCAGGCGCCGGTTTGCCCCGACGCCCCCGACAAGGAGCACTTCATCCTTACCTGACAAGGAGAGTGCCCTCTCGGTCACTTCCACGCACATGGCAAACGCGGTCTCCTGGAGGCTGTAACAGACATCCGAAAGCGGGGCCCGGCTCTCCTTTGCCGCCGAGATGAGGCCCGAGAAGGCAAGATCCATTCCCTTTACCGTGTAAGGAAGTTCGATATACTGGCCGCCTTTTGCGTTCTCTTCAATGAGCGGGCCGCCGGGATGGGGAAAATTTTTGGCCCGGGCGAACTTGTCCAGGGCGTTGCCGATCCCGATATCGAGCGTTTCGCCGAAAATCCGGTATCGCCCGTTGAGGTACCCTATAACCTGCGTATTTGCCCCGCTGGCGTAGAGAACGATGGGATCTGTGCAACCGGTGGCGAAACAACCAATCTCAACATGGGCAACGCAGTGGTTGACCCCGACCAGCGGGACATTGAGTGCAAGAGCAAGGGAACGGGCGGCCGTTGCGACCGTGCGGAGGCAGGGCCCGAGACCCGGCCCCTGCGAGAAGGCTATACCGGTCACCTTCATGGGTTCTGTAAGTACCGACCCGATGAGTTCTTTCATCACGGAGGCGTGATGCTGGGCTGCTTCGCGGGGGTGGATACCTCCCTGTGCAGGGCTATAGGGCCGTGATGCAAGAGAAACGAGATCGTGATCAAAAAGAGCGGCACTGAGATTCCAGGCAGTGCCCTCAATTCCGAGTATCTGCCCAAAAACAGGCATTGGTGCTTATTTTCTGAATTCAGTATATCCGCACTTGCCACAGGTGGCCCGGTCCTTGTGGTCCGCCATCATGACACCGGGTCCGCAGCGCGGGCAGTATTTCTTTGTGGTGGTAACCGTTGCGCCTTCAACCTTGAAGTACGCGCCCCTCTGGGGTCCTTTGGCCTTTGCTCCCTTCTTTGCTGCTGCCGCCATTCTTATGCCTCTTCCTTCTTCTTGGGCAGTCCGCGCGCTGCAAAGTGCGGCCGTTCGGTCTTGTTCCTGCTCTCTTCTGAATCGTAGATGCGTGCCGCGCCGGTGAGCTCTGTCTTGCCAAAGCTGCTGTTCAGGGTGTCAAGGGTAACCTGGTGCTCCTTTACGTTCAGGAGGGCGCAGAGTTTTCCGATGATCTGCATACGGGAGGGGGTTGCACCGTCGTATTTGAGGGTAAATTGAACCTCTTTTCTGGATAAAAGTTCATTTCTTTTATCGCTGGTGATCTCAAAGTCCATCGATATCCTGTAATTATTGGGAATCACTTTATTTAAAATATGACCCTCATCCTGAAGAATGGGTACAGAAAACAGGGATCTTCCGGTACTTGATCCTGCCTGGATCATCTACGGGTGAAATGGCTGAGAAATTTTTGAGCGGTTTCCTTGGCTTCCGGAGTAACGGTCCTCAATACCACTCCTTCATTAGGCTGGCCGTAGAGCACGATCGCACCCAGGGGGGCTGCAATCACCATCGGGATGACTGCCAGGTCTTCCTCTCCATCCACAACGATGGTCGTGGGGGGATGGGCGATTGCCTGGTCCAGTGCCGCGATCAGCTCATTGGTCAGGGTTCCCGCCGGGTTCTTCACGGAGATACAGGTGCCGGTAACGTCCGGCATCCGGCTGCATGGCGACCTCATCGTGTAACCGTCGACAACTGCCACGTCGGGAACGATCCTGTTCTTCTGGAGGTTATGTGTTACAACATCCCCTACAGCACAGACAATATGCCCGGAAAGGAGGGGAATTATCTCCTCGATCTCGCGATGGAGTTTGCCAAAGGGTTCCTTGAAGAGCCTGCGGTGCTCTTCGGGAAGGGTGAGCATCAGCGGACCTTCAGCGCGTAGCGGCCCGGAAGTTTGATGTTCATCCGTTTTGCTACTTCCGAGTTTTCCGGATCGATGATGACGAGGTAACCGGACCAGTCCTCGCTTAAGTTTGTTGTACCACAGACTACGCAGTTCTCGCCGTCAACTACGCGGTGGCAGTCGCGGCAGACCTTTCCCTGTTTCTTCTTATTCGCCGGAGGCATGCTCCTTCCTCTTGCCCTTTGCCTTTTCAGGTGCCTTTCCGGTGGTTGCGCCGGTCGACTCTCCTGCTTTCTCCTTCTCCTTTGCGATCTCTTCCTCGAGCCACAGTGCTGTGCCAAGGCCCGCCTGGCGCATGGTGAGGCCGATCTTGCTGTCTCGCGGCTCGCGCTCGTTCAGTGAGAGGGTGACCACACGGACGCGGACAACGTCCCCGACGCCGATATACCTCTTTGACTCCTGGCAGATGAGGCGGGCATTCTTCTCGTCGTAGTTGATGTACTCGTCGGAGATCTGGCTCACATGCAGCATGGCATCAATAGGGCCGAGGCTGACGAATGCGCCAAAGCTTGTTGTTTCCACGACAAGGCCTTCGATGACTTCCTGCAGGGCAAGTCTGAGTGCCATTGCCTCGAACCGGACATCATAGTAGACGCCGCCATCACCGGGTACGAGTTCTCCCTCGCCAACATCCAGCACTTTCGTGACACAGATGAAGATCCCGATCTCCTTATCGATGCTGCCCTCGAGCTGATCCTGCAGAACTTCGAGGATCACTTTTTCGAGTTTCTCACCAAGGCGCTGGGGGGGCACCCGCACCTTATCCTCAAGCAATAATTTATGATACATGTTTACCTCCGCAATATCTCCAGTTTTTTCTGTTTTCGTAATGAAATTACGCCAATGCCACGGGCAAAGAGCGCTTCTCTGATCCGCCTGTCGTTGGTCACCACCAGGCAGGAGTTCCGGGTCGCATATTCGATTACCTGTGCATCGATTGATACCGATTCCAGTTCCCCGCTTGGGAAAATGGTACACTTCTCCCCGAGCGTGAGACCACATCGGGCTGCAGCCCCGTCCCGTCCTTTCGCCCGCGAGAGTCCCGCAAGTTCCTGCAGAACCCCGGAGAGGACCATCGGCTCAAACGAGCCAAGGAGCATCCGGAGTTCGTCGAAGATATCTATCTGGAACTGCGCCGGCATCATCAGTGCATTTGCATCCAGAAGTACCTTCACTCGCTCAGTACACCCATCCCGATTAACCGCCAGCGTGCTCCCACCTGCCGGCTCATGGCGATCCGTGAGCCCACTTCTGCACATACCGGTCGCTTCAGAGCAATTTCCACGTAGTCTTTCTTGGTATTTGTCACGACACCGACCGTGACTGCAGTTCCGACCGATAGCATCAGCGGCTCGGAATGCTTAAGCGGCTCGATGATGAGCTCGCTCGTTGCACCGACAACGCGTTCCATCAGG
Organism: Methanoregula sp.; assembly: GCF_041645475.1. Lineage (GTDB taxonomy): Archaea > Halobacteriota > Methanomicrobia > Methanomicrobiales > Methanospirillaceae > Methanoregula. Next base: position 66,657 of record NZ_JBAZQA010000005.1, read on the forward strand.
GTGACGCTGCACCGGATCTTCTCCCATACCGGGGGAAGTTTTCCCTCGTGGCCCAGCACCTGGCCGGCCAGAGCATCGCTCTTGGTCAGTGCAGGATCGAGTTTGGTTCCTACGCCCAGGAGTCCCCCGGGAGTAGCAGTTCCAACGTTCTTTGAACCTGCACTGATGGACGTGATTGTTGTCGTGATGGGAATCCACTTGATGCGGTTCTCTACCTGTGTCTGCCTGCCCGGGCGGATTTCGATCTTGTCATCTGCGCGGAGGATGCCCCGAATAAGAGACCCCCCGACGACACCGCCTTTGACATCCTTCCAGTTGCAGCCCGGCTTGTTCACATCGAACGAGCGGGCGATCAACATGACCGGTTCAGCATTTGGATCGCGTTCCGGCTCGGGAATAACCCGGTCCAGTGCCTGGACAAGGGCTCCGATATTGATCCCTTTCTGTGACGAGACCGGAATAATTGGTGCGTTTTCAGCGATCGTCCCTTTGACAAACGCCTTGATCTCGTGATAGTTGTCCACCGCTTCTTTCTGGCTGACAACATCTATCTTGCTCTGGACGATCACGATATTCTTTATGCCCACAAGCTCAAGCGCCATCAGGTGCTCTTTTGTCTGCGGCTGCGGGCATCTGTCGCTTGCAGCAATCACGAGCATCGCTCCGTCCATAAGGGCGGACCCGGAGAGCATCGTTGCCATCAGCGTCTCGTGTCCCGGTGCATCGACAAATGATATGGAGCGGAACGGCGTTCCTTTACCACCACATTTCGGACATGTTTCACTTGTTGAAAATGCCTCCGTACCTTCGCAGGCGTCACACCGGTAAAATGTGGCGTCAGCATATCCGAGCCGGATGGAAATGCCCCTCTTCACTTCCTCACTGTGCCGGTCGGTCCATGTCCCGGTGAGTGCGTTGACGAGCGTGGTCTTGCCATGGTCTACATGACCCACGACGCCGATATTGACACTGGGAACTGTCACATCATGCAAATGAAATCGAACCTCCTTCTCTATTCTCTGGTTGAATCAACCATTGTATGATTTATTCTTATCAGGATCGAACGCACCAGATTTCGCGCCTGTCGATCCTGGTGTCCTGCCAATGGCAGGGACAAGTTCAATCGTACAAGTGATCATGATATTGTGGTATGGGTTGATAAAAATACCCGCGCCGGATTACCCGGTTCCTGATGCCTGAAGATTATCCACCGCCCTCACAGCTCTGATCGATGTTTTTGAGGGCATCCTGAAATCCGCTTCCACCGGCGTACTCCCGCTCCTGCTCGATGACCTGTTTTGCATCCACCTGTATTGATGATGCTACCCTGCTGTCAGCCCCCATGGCCGGGATGAGGTGATCGATACGATAGAGGAGCTTTGTACTGTCCAGCTCCGCAAAGGTCTCACCCCTTACCAGTTCCAGATGAAGAACTTTACCGGTCGTTCCTGTGCGGGGATACCGGACTTTCATCCCGAGAGTAATTTCATCAGCTAACATACCGGAGTATGAGCCTATCCCCCATATAAGCATTTTTTCCTGGAGACTGATCCGTACGATTCCGGAATATGCCCATTATAGCGATCAATCCTTCTGTAAATGATCCCTGAAAAAAATAAAAAAATTACTGGAGTGTCAGACCCTGCATGACTGCCGCTTCAGGGACCTCAAACTGGCGTCCCGTGCCCGCGATCTGGTATTTCCCGAGGGTCTTGACACCGTACGGGTTCCCTGTCGTGGAATAGGGGACAATGAACTCTCCGTTAATGCTCGACTGGCGGTAGGTGAAATTCCGTCCCGTGTTTGTAACAACGGGGACCTCAATGATTCCCTCTCCTTTGATGCGGGCGCCTTTGACATACTCGAAGACTTTCACGTACTTCAGATCGGTGGTCTTGGAATTCAGAGCATTTGTCGGAGATTCGTGAACAAGCCGGTAATGGCGGAGGGCAGGGACTTCATCGACCGGGTAAACGAGGGACGGGCTCATTGCCTGTGCATGATACCCTGCCTGTGCTTTAAGGTTGTATTGCTCTGCGTGAAGGAGAGCATTGGTTGAATTTGTTGCCTCGGCATCAGTCATAACCGGTAACGATACACCCGTCACTTCAGGGTCTGCATACTCAATGTAATATACCATGGAGGGTTGGGTCTGGGAACCGTCGAGATTGTGCAGTTTTGAGATCATGGTCTGGAAGTATGACCGGGTATTGAGCATGACGGATTCGTAACTGTCAGGATTATCCCTGCTAGGTGTAAGGAGAGTAACCTGGTAGGGTTTGCTGCCTTCGGATGAGTTATACCATGTCGCCATTGCCCAGAACTTGCCCGTATCCATCTCGACATCCGTGACAATGTACCTGGTCCCGTCATGATTGAGGATATCGTTGGCGGTATCTTCCGATGCAGACATGAAAAATGCAGCCGATCCCTGGGGTCCGGTTACCCCCTGCTGGAATGGGTTTGCATTCGGGATCCTCTTGGCAATGTAGGTGATCATGTGACCATAATCCCACCAGGACATGACACCATATGACTGGTTGGGGTACTGGAACGTTTTCGGGTTATATATGGTGAGGTAATCCACCCCGGTTTCGGGGGTGTTGTTTGCCATCCAGTCAAGTGATTCGCGCCAGTCCGGGTTCATTTGCATGGGGTCTTCCGAAGCACCCAGATAACTGATGGAAACCGATGCGTATACGAAGAGGAGGCTCACGAGCACCCCTGCAATCAGGAGACCTGCTGCAAGATAGTTCGTAGTGTGTGCCCCCGTCCCTTTTTTCTGGATGGTTTTCTTCTTTTTACTTCGTATAATGGGACTTTCCTTATTGGAATCTCCGCTTTCTTTTGAAGTTGTATCCTGGGGCAGATCCCCAGCCATCCCACGAACATCTCCCCATCCGCGGGCAAAGACAACGCTCATGCACGCTGCCGCGAGAAGGGCAACGTTGATGGCAAGATAATATTCGTACCGGACATGCTGCCATGTGGAAATCAGCATTATCAGTGACCAGACCAGCACGAATACCTGTTCCGGGTGCTCATCGCGGAAGTTGTTATACGCCATGACGATGATCCCGCCCAGCATAAGGATAAGTCCGAAATTAAACGTAGTCCATGCAAGAGCTGTAGACCACCCCCGGGCTTCCTGAACCGTGTCGGTTACTGGTGCCTGCCCGAAAAACGCAAAGAGACTGTTCACGAGAAGCGCATACATCTGCGGGCTGAAGATGGATAGGACAAGTGCAAAAAATACCGCTAACCCAGCAATGACCGCCGGAAAATAATACCGCTCTTTTGTTCTGAGTGCCCGTGCAATCAGGTACAGAACAATAGTACCTCCGATAAGGACTACATAGGCGTAGATGTGTCCAACTGAATAGTTGGACAGATCCATTCCCGTTGTTTTGAACCCGAAGAGAAGAAGACCTGCGGCTGCTATAAGGAATATGACCGTGTTGATAACAAGCAGATATTCACTTGTCCGGCCGCGGAGATGATCGATAACAAACTGTAGTACGGTGAATGCCCCCACGATCAGAGCGAAGAGGATCATCGTTGGCATAACGAAGAGGCCAAGGAGATAGGCGATACCGGCGAGACCCGAGAAGATGAGGGTTTTCTTATAGGTGTGGATCTTTTTGAGATCTATCGTGTTCTCTTTCTCGGAAAGGATTGCATACATGTAGAAAAGGCAGAATAACGTGGAAAAAAGAACCTCTGCGATATGATGGTCCATGTACCCGTACAGTGACCGGTAAAAAAACTGGCCGGTGACTATGGCGGTGAATCCCGATGCAAGAACTCCTGTCTTCCAGTCCCCGCAGCACTTACCAACATAATACATTATGACAACGGTTGCCACTCCCATGAGCGGGGGAATAAGAAGGCCAAGGCTGATTATTTCAGGACGGGTCGAAGCACCGGTCAGGAAACAACAAACGGCAATAATTGTGGGAAAAAGCGGGCCCCAGTATATGTTTGACCCGCTGGGATAGAGGGTCATGGGATCAAACCATGCATACTGGGGGAAATTTGCAAGGATCTGCTCCACCTGGCGGAGGTTGTAGAGGGGATCATCGCTCGCTACCATCATCAGGATATCCGTGTTCCCCATGGAGAACAGGGGGATCAGACGAATCCAGAGTGCAAAAAGAGAAAATAGTGCGACAAGCCCGAAAATCAGGTATTGCTGATATTTTTTAAGATCTGGAAATTCCATGAAACCATCCTTTCTTGGGTATTAGGTTTCACCGGAAATCATTAATAAATTTGGATAAAACACCTAAACAATCCGGCTAAAAATCCCCTCAAACTGTCTTGATTTATCTCTCCAGCTGTTTTCTTTGGGATTTGTGGGAAATGTAACCGGGTGATCCATCAGGGCTTTGATGTGGGTGATATATTCTTCCTGTGTCCGGTAAACAAAGAGGTTGGGTCCACCGATTTTTTCTACATCTGGCATCGGACGCATAACGATAGGTTTGCCGCAGGCGGAATACTCAAAATATTTATTGGGAAGGGCAATATCTCCCCATTGGGGGGGGGATAAGGGAATCGTGCAGGCATCCATGCAGGCAATATACCGGGGGAGTTCATTGTATGGCTTGAGGCCGGTAAAAATGACCTGGTTGGCAACCCCGAGATCCCGAACCAGTGTTTCGAGTTCCTGCTGGTAATCAGTAAAAAGGGATCCCCCTACAACCAGAATCCTGGTGTCCGTCCGGTACCGGATCAGATCCGGCAGGGCCCGGATCATCTCGTCGAGCGCATACCACCTCTCGACACTCCCGCAGAACCCGATGACAAATGCATCTTTCCCTATCCCCAGTTCGCAGCGGGCCGGACTCCCATCCATTGGTTTGAAAATGTCTGTATCTACCCCGTTTGTGATCAGTTCTGCAGAAAAACCGAACTTCCTGAGTTTTTCTACAAGCGCGGGTGAGACCGTTGTTATTATATTACAATTTTTCAGATTGTGTTTAGTTATCGCCCAGACACTTCTTCTTACGATATCCTGCAGGAACCGGTTCTTGAAATATGCTGCAGCCGAGTCAGGAAACCAGTCTTTGAGGTCAAATATCACGGGAGTCTTATGCTTTTTTGCTGCATGAATCACGGCTGAACCTGCAAGAACATGGGCTGCGACAACAACGTCAAAATGCTCTTTTTTCAGGAGGCGTTCAAACGCATAGTAGTGATACGGCGTGTTGACGGTGTAATGGAGGAGCGGACTCTGAAGCGGGATTAACGTGGTCTCGTCCACGGTAAGTTTCGTTGGCCTTGGTGCACACCTGCTGACATGGAAATGTGCCACATGGACTTCGTGCCGCTCGGCCAGGATCTCAAATATATTATGATGTCGTGACAGGACCGGGTGATGGATATAATCCTGCGAGGATACAAGAAGGATTTTCATGACCGTTCGTCCTGAAATAAAATCTGTTACAGGTGTATTTACCGGAGTTTCCCGTTTTTTAACGTTCCGCTACCGGTCGTGGAAGATCCCGCATTTTTGCGGGAGAGCCAATAGCAAGCATCCTGTCCGGAACATCTCTTGTCACTACTGATCCGGCAGCGACAAGCGCACTCTCCCCGATGCATACCCCGGGGAGGATCGTAACATTGGCACCAATTGCAGCCCTGTCCTTTATTGTTGGACCTGCCATCTGCCCATAGGATGGGGGGTATCGATCGTTTGTCAGGACTGCGTTGGGTCCGATGAATACCTGGTTTCCGATCCGGGTGTCGGTAGGGATATAGACCATACTCTGGATGCTGACATTGTTCCCAATGGTGACTTTTCCGTCTATCACCGTTGAAGTTCCGATGGCAACATGGTTTCCGATCCTTGTATTTTCCCGGATCATCACATTATGACCTGTCTGGAAATCATCTCCAATGATCACATCGCAGTAAATTATTGTCCCTGATCGCAGCGTGGCATTATTTCCTATTATCGAACCGATAAATCCCTTCTTATCCATATTTTCGCGGGAGGGAAACCCTACCGTTACGGGTTCGAATATCCTGGCATTTTCTCCTATTTTATTCAGTCCATATTCTATCATTCCACGGTCACACTCTTTGCAAGATTTCTTGGCTTGTCAACATCGCGGTTCAATGCCACCGCGGTATGATATGCGAGGAGCTGGAGTACCACAAGACTGGTAAGCACTTGGACAAAAACAGAAACCGGTGGAATACCTATGAAATGGTCGACAATTTCTGAAACTTCGCTGTCGTTCTCACAACCAATCGCGATCACCGGAGCGCCCCGGGCTTTCATCTCTTTGATATTCGAGATCATGACCCCGTAAGTTTCCCCTGGCATACAGATTGCGATCACCGGAGTCTCCGTTGATAGTAGGGCAAATGGCCCGTGTTTGAGTTCACCTGCCGCGTATCCCTCGGCATGGATATACGAGATCTCCTTCATTTTGAGGGCGCCCTCAAGGGCGACCGGGTAAAACGGCCCTCTCCCGACAAAAAATACACTCTGTGCATTTATGCATAATGCGACCGCATCAGAGATATCCATAAGGAGTACCTCTTCAATTGCCTGGTGAGCTTTCAGGAGGCTCTCATCATCTTTTTTATCGCATATCAGGTTTACTATTTGCATCATAACGGCAAGTTGTGCAGTAAAGGATTTTGTTGCGGCCACACTCATTTCCGGCCCTGCCCGCATAAAAATGGTCATGTCCGCAACCCTGCTGATGGTACTCCCGAGGACATTGGTGATTGCGAGCGTTTTGCAGTTATGGGTTTTTGCCTGACGGATGGCTGTGAGCGTATCGGCAGTCTCCCCGGATTGGGTGATCCCGATAACCCGCCCCTCCACTGGCGGAGGAAAATACCTGAATTCGGAAGCAAATTCAAGACGGGCTGGAATGCCGCAGGATCCTTCCAGGAGATATTTGAAGATCATACCAGCATGATACGAGGATCCACACGCAACAATTGTAATGGATGCCGGATGGCAGTCGATGAGACTGGAAACCGTATCCGGGTTAACCGCACGTACCGTGTTATAGAATGCCTGGGGTTGCTCGTAGATCTCCTTAAGCATGTAATGGGCGAATCCGCCTTTCTTGACATCTTCGAGTGACCAGTCGATGAGTTCGACCGGGCGGGTCACTGGTTGGCCCTGGTTGAAAATCTCCAGTTTTCCCCGGGTGATGAATGCCACATCGCCCTCTTCTAGGAAAATTGCCCGTTCCGTATGTTCCAGAATCGGGGTCATATCTGAAGCAGCGAATAACTCCCCGTCCCCGATACCGATCACGAGGGGGCTTGCATTTCTTGCTGCAATGATACAATCCTCTTTTTTGGAAATGACCAGCAGTGCATAGGATCCTTCCAGCAGGGGGAGAATGTCCTGTACTGCAACAAGCAGGCTTTTTGTTCTGGTATAATGCTCTTCAACAAGATGGGCGATAACTTCCGTATCGGTCTCTGATCGGAAGGTATGGCCCCTTGAAACGAGCTGCCGTTTGAGCGCAGCATAGTTTTCAATGATCCCATTATGGACCACGGCGATAGTACCGGAACAATCCAAGTGCGGGTGGGCATTGATATCGTTTGGGGCCCCATGGGTTGCCCATCTCGTATGCCCGATTCCTGTTTTTCCCGTCAGTTTCATGGCAGAACCGGCATTATCTGATATCCTGCCCCGGTGTTTTACCAGTTCAATCCCATTACCGAGGGTGGCGACACCAAATGAATCATACCCCCGGTATTCGAGTTTTTTAAGCCCTTCAACGATGATCGGGGCGGCCTCTTTCCTGCCAACGTATCCGACTATGCCGCACACGTCATATCACCATACTATCGTCAGGGATACACCGGGTGGTCAGGGATCTGCACCCTTCAATAATTGTATTATTTCCAACCAGGGAGTTCCGGTACCGGGTGAATGGCCCGCTTTGTACGCTGTCTCCAATGATGGCACCGAATTCTGATAGTATCGCAGTATCCTCGATTTCCATGAGTCCGGTTCCCATCGTAATTGACGTATGATCTGCCAGGTTGCAGCGTTCCCCGACTACTGTGTCTGTTACCCGAGAATGCGACCCAACTGAAGAGTCGTCCATAATCAGGCTGTTTCCGATAAAGGAGAACGGCTCAAGCGCGACTCTCGAACCGATGCTCGTATTGGGCTGGATACAGCAGTTTGGCCCGATCGTACAGTCGTTCCCAATGACAACAGGGCCGGTGATAACCGTATTAGGCCCTATTGTTGTACCTTTTCCGATCCTGACCGCACCCTGGATAATCGTCTGTCGGCTTGCCATGCCCTCACGTGCAGGTGTGAGTGTGCTCAAAAGACGCCTGTTCATCTTAAGAAGATCCCAGGCAAAGATTGCATCCTGCCAGTCATCGGCAGGTATTCCCAGTACCTGGCGACCATCTTCTATCATGGCAGATATCGCATCCGTGAGATCATTTCCTTTTATATACTGAAAAACATTATGTGTTAGGGAATATATCCCAGTACTAACCATGAAACTTGGGGCGTGCTCCGGTTTTTCCACGATGTGGGAAACAAATCCCTCATTTAAGAGAACCACCCCGAAATTGGAGGGATTGGGGTGTTCCTTGACCAGCATAGCATTGGGGATATCTTTTATCCGTGCAATGGAATGTGGATCGATATAGTTGTCCCCTGGGAGAAGCAGGAAATCACCGTGTATTTTTGATTCTGCACACTGGAGGGCATGTGCAGTTCCCAACTGTTTGTTCTGAACAACAACGTCAATGGGAATTTCCAATTGGTTCAGGAACCGTGTTACCTGCTCTTTCCGGTATCCTACGACTACGATGATATCCCGGATGCCGTTTTTTACAAGGGCATCGATAACATATTCGATGATGGGGCGGTTTGCAACCGGTATCATCGCCTTGGGTCTGCTTCTTGTCAGTGGTCTGACCCGCTTTCCCTCTCCTGCTGCCAGAATAACTGCCTGCATCGTTTACCCTACCTGATAATACCTTTCTCCCCTATGCACCCTTCGATATAGGACCCGGGTGCGAACAAGGAGTTGCTCCCAATCATAGTACCGACATTGATAGAGCAGTTGATCCCAAACTGAACGTTATCCCCGATAACCGCTCCGAACTTTTTCCTTCGGGTATCTTTGCCGCATACCTTGACAGGTGCATGATCGTGTCGCAGGTTAGCTACTTTGGTACCCGCACCGAAGTTGCATCCCATTCCTATTATTGAATCCCCTATATAATTAAAATGAGGGATCTTGGTCTCGCTCATGACAATTGAGTTTTTAATCTCGGAACAGTGTCCGATGTGACAGTTATCTCCGATACTGGTTGCACCCCTTACATATGCATGAGGACCGATCCGGCAGTTTTTACCTATTATACAGGGGCCTTCGATATACGTTCCGGATTTTACAACACTCCCCTCCCCGATCGTTACCGGGCCGTTCAGCGAAACACCCTCCTCAACGGTTCCTTTGATCTCCGGTGAATGTGATTTCAGGAATGTTGTATTTGCTTCCAGCAGATCCCATGGATAGCCGACATCCATCCAGTAGGAGAGGGCATGGGATTCCAATCGGTTTTCTCCAATCAGGACCGAAAGGGCATCCGTCAGTTCGAGTTCCCCTCTCGGTGATGGACGGACCTTTTCGATATAATCAAAAATCTCCGGTGTAAAGAGATACGCACCGGCATTGATTATATTGGATTTTGGCTGGGGGGACTTCTCCTCAAGGGATGTTACCCTGCCGTTTTCCACCATGACTACCCCAAAATCTCCGGGGTGGTCGGTGGAACTGGTACTCATGCAGGGAGCAGTTTTTTGGGAAAGATTTGCAATGTCTTGCTGCTTAAGTACCATATCCCCGTTCATGACAAGAAATGGCCCGCTGACAAGATCCTGGGAAACCTTTACGGCATCGGCGGTCCCGCTCTGATGCCTTTGGGATGCATATTCTATCTCTATTCCCCATCTGGAACCATCATCGAAATATCTCCGGATCTCCCGCTCTCCATACCCAACCACAAAAACGAATTTGGAGATTCCGGCATCGCGGGTGGCGAGAACCAGATGCTCCATCATCGGGAGGTTTGCCAGCGGAAGCATTACTTTCGGGCGCTTCGCCGTCAGAGGGCGCATGCGTTTCCCTTCACCTGCGGCAAGCACGACACATTCCATACGTACAGCTGTTCTTACAACATTTAAGCAGTTTTCCCCTGACGAATGCGTTCTTTGCCTTTTGCAAGCATATCTTTTGCTTTTGCGAGTGTTTTTCCCTCAGCCGTGATCCGGATTTTAGGTTCAGTCCCGCTCGCCCGGATGAGGTACCATCCCTCCTCATCTGAAATACGGATGCCATTCGTGGGGCTTGACGCCCCAAGGGCCATTACCGTTTCCCTAGCGGTTGGACTTGCCATAGATTCCCTGAGTATCGGGTAGGATGGCATCGCATCGATCTCCGTGGCTATATTCCACCCGGATGCAATCTCGCAGAAGAGTGCGGCAGCATGAGGTCCATCGGGACAATAGGATATCTTTGGGAAGATCCATGCTCCCGAGGGCTCTCCCCCGAAATCCCCCCATGTGAGCAGTTCCTCGGAAACATAGGTATCGCCGACCGGGGTTCGCCTGACCTCTGCCACCTCATCGATTATCATCGATGCGTCGCTGGTTGTGACCACCCTTTTTGCGTCCATGTACCGGGCAAACAGCATGAGGAGGTGATCGCCACCGATATATCTACCTCTATTGTCAAACGCCATCATCCTGTCAGCGTCCCCGTCATGCACCACTCCACAACGGGAATGAGTTTTCCGTACCATCTCTCCTACATGTCCGAGGTTCTTTTCAAGAGGCTCCGATGGGCGGGCAAAATGGCCCGACTGGTTGCAGTTGATACAGACGGCTTTTGCTCCCGCATCTGCGAGGAGGGCAGGGCTGATCGAACACCCCGCGCCGTTGCCACAATCAAGAACAATCGGAAGAGCCGGTTCGATATGGACCGCATTCAGGATAGCATTCTTGTGGGGTGTGATGGCATCGATTGACTCCTCTGAACCCTGGTGCTGCCAGTCAGTCCAGTATGGGGATTTGAGCAGATCCTCCATTTCCGTTTGCTGCGATTGCGTGAACGAGGAGCCATTGGGGTTAAAGAGTTTGATCCCGTTATATTCTTCGGGGTTGTGGGATGCGGTGATCATACACCCGGCATGAGCGTTTCGTGTGGCATATGCAACGGTGGGCGTCGGGACCACTCCCGTAGTTTTTACCTTTCCTCCGCTCCCGAGGATACCGGAAACAACGAGATGCGCAAGAAGTGGGCTTGTTGTCCGGGTGTCCATACCGATCACAATGTCCGATGATCTGTGTGCCAGTGCAGAACCCACTCTTAAAGCAGTATCGATTAAGATCTGATCGTATTTTCTCCGTATTCCCGACGACCCGAATAGCATGAAGAATTATTGGTGGCCATTCCAATAGATTTTATCGCTTAAATCCCGTTGAGTCTGCCCCAACGTCAGTTTATTATTACGTTAACTTTTTCCAAAGGGACACCAGTGTTCAATCTCGTTGAGCCTGGCAATTCCCGCAGTCGATGGTCCGATACAGATGATTCTCTTGCGATTTACAGAGTTTTCAAAAAGATCACCGGTTCCTGTGGCGATAATCCCGTCTCCTCCGATAACGATGACATCGGCATCATCCGCACCCGCTGCAGGGGTATGCCGTGAATCAGAATCTATCCCAGGTACACTTCCGACACACCATACTTTTTTCCCGGCCAGTTCCTTTCTGATTTGCCCGGTGCAGGAATCGTGTGATGACCGTGGACATGCGTGGAGTACCCGGGAGAGACAGAAAAAACCTGCAGCAACGTTGATAATTGCACAGGCAGCTCCCCGTACCTGGGGGGTATCAAGAGACGCACCAAACATGAAGGAGATCTTTGTCCGGGCACGGATGGGATCAAATGTGACAAAGTCCGCACTTCTCCCGCCAAATGCTGCGGACATACATGCCCCCGTCTCGTACTGGCAGTTCACCGCATCCGTATTGACGTCGAGAAGTACTCCTACCTCTTCGCATCCGCTGTGTTCCAGCAGGTGTTCCAGTTTTTTCACCGATTCAGCAACAATATCCATCAGGAATCCACCTCATCCGTTGTAAGAATGACCCGTGCGGGAGATCCATCAAGGCCTGTAAGACGAAGGGGCAATGCGATCATGGTATAGTCTCCTTCCGGGACTTTGGACAGGTCAAGAAGTTCGATAATAATACAGTTATGGCCGAGCAGTTCGCGGTGAACGGAGCCATCGCAGATGAACGCTTCGATGGAGAATGAGTCGATGCCGATACAGAACAACCCTGCATTGGTCAGGTACCTGGCCGCGCCAAGGGTCAGCGATGGATAATCCTCTCTAAATTCCGTTGAACGTGAAAACGAGGTCTTCAAAAGAATGCGTTGAATACCATTGATGCGTCCTTCCAGGCAGGTCTCGGTTATTGTGCTCCCTTCCTCCGTTACGTCTAGAACCCTACATTTCCCTATTAAGTGCGGCAGGGGCACCAAGTCAATAGTATCCCCGACTTTCAGATAATGAATGGGAGCGTCAATATGCGTCCCGGTGTGACTGTTCATTTGCATATCCGTGATCAGGTACAATCCCCGGTCTTCCCGGTGAAATTTTGGGGGTGTATCCCCCGGGTAGACAACGGAGCTGCTTGTGAGGGGGCGTGTTATATCAAAAATCTTCAATTGTTATCCTCCCAGCCATGCAATCCAATAAGGGGGACAAACCGCACTCCCCCGTGACAGGATTCAATGATTTTCGTTCCTCTTCGGCAGATACGGGTGAGTTCCTGAATGTTGCGTCCTCCGACTGGTGCAACGAGCCTGCCGCCATCAGCCAGCTGATCGAGGAGTGGCGTTGGGATCTGCGGGGTTGCTGCTGTGATGAGAATCCCTTTGTAGGGGGCCTCTGCAGCATATCCGAGTGTGCCATCACCGGTTACCAGCGTTACATTGGTGATCCTCAGGTGGGCAAGGTTCGACCGGGCAAGATCAGCGACCGCGGGTACCCGTTCGATAGTTACAATACTCTTTGCGAGTCTTCCAAGAATTGCTGCCTGATAGCCACTTCCAGTTCCGATCTCAAGGATGTGATCATCCGGCCCCGGGTCCAAGAGTTCAGTCATAAGGGCGACGATATAGGGCTGGGAGATGGTCTGCCCGTTGCCAATGGGGAGCGGGGAATCCTCATATGCGGATTGGTCATACGGTGGTGGTATGAAAAAATGGCGGGGGATCTCCCGCATCGCTGTAAGAAGACGTGGATTTTGAATTCCCCTGGAAATAATCTGGCGCTCAACCATCCTTGCGCGTTCATCACCTCTGGGATATTTATTCATAGATCTGCCTTTTCAGAATCCCGACTTTTCAGCTACATCGATCGATGCATCGATCTGTTTCTGGAGTGCTTCCGGAAGGCCGGTTATTTTCACGTCAAGGAAGCCCCTGATGATTGTTGCAGTGGCCTCATCCTCATCAAGCCCGCGGGACATCAGGTACTCGATCTCGTCTTTTGCCAGTTTCCCTACCGCTGCTTCGTGGGAGAGCTCAGTACCGACGACCGATCCTTCAATCTCCGGAATGGCATAGATCAAACCGTCCTTCAGGATCAGGCCCTTGCATTCCAAATGCCCGCGGGTGCCGGCAACCCTTCCGCTGATGTGGCCACGGGAAATGATAGTTCCTCCCTTTGTGATGGCTCGTGTGATCAGTTCTGCACTTGCACCCGGGGCTTCAAGGATGGCACGGGAACCAAGGTCCATGTAGGAACCTGGTGTTGATACCACGATGCTGCTGAACCGGGCAACAGAATTAGCCCCTTTCAGGGTGGCCGTTGGGTACATCTGCACCTTCTTGACCGGCTGCATGCAGACATAGTTTGAGAGGAAAACCCCATTCTCCTCAATAATGGATGCACTCCGTGGATAAACTTCAATATCTTCAGTCCAGTTGTGGATCATCGTGAAACTGATCTTGGCGTTCTTTTTGATGTAGAACTCAGAGACCCCATAATGTGCCCCACCTTTTCCCACATGAGCGCCACTTGCACACCCGGAGATCATATGGAGTTCGGCTCCTTCTTCTGCAATGACGATATTATGGACGTGCTGGATCTGATCCTTTCCAAGGTAGAGGCAGGCCTGGACCGGCATGACGTTATTCGATCCCTTGTGGGCGATGATGACATACCCTTTGGGGTCTTTCTGTGCTGCAACGTATTTTGTTATATCATCCTTTTCCGATGAGACTGCATTCCACACGTATTCTTTCAGCCAGTCGTACTTCTCTATCGCCCGTTTGTAAGAGAGCACCTCGATACCGGAATCCCCGCATTCGGTCTGGACAATATCCTGGTCCATCTGGATGTAGGTCCCGCACCGGTTTTTATTTTCGAGATCGATACCGGACTGAGCGATACGTTCCTTATCTTTCTTTGAGAGGTCTGATACCTTTATGGGTGACGACATTCAAGACACTCCTTGTAACCGCGCTGTTTGATATCCTTTAGGATCTCCCGTGGGTTTCCATGGCACCGGATCTGCCCGTCGCACATCACGTGACCTTTGTCGGCATCGATATAATCGAGAATGTACCCAGTATGGGTGATGACAAGGCCGCTTTTCCTTCGCTTTATGAGGTGCTTGTCTTTCTCGAGAAGGGATCCGATGGTTGTCCCGATAAGCGAGATGTTCTCAAGGTCCACCCCGCTCTCCGGCTCATCGAGCATAACGAAATCCGGGTTCTGGATCATGAGCTGCAGTACTTCACTGCGCTTGATCTCACCACCGGAAAATCCCTTGTTGATGTCCCGTTCAAGGAACTTGTCCATGTGTACCGATTTTGCAAGTTCGGGTATGTTCTCGTCTTTTGTTTTGGAAATTGCTGCCAGCATTTTCCCCAGTTTGAGGCCTGATATGGTTGGGGGTCGCTGGAATAACATACCTATACCCCGCTGGGCCCGTTCATGGGCATGCATTCCCGTTACATCCTCCCCGCGGAAAAGGATTTTTCCCTGAGTGATCGTGTAATTGGAAAACCCCATAATCGTCATGAGGAGCGTTGTCTTGCCAGACCCATTTGGGCCAAGCAGAACGTGGGTTTCCCCTTCACCGATGTGGAGGTTGATATCGTGCAACACCTCTTTGTCGCCGACCTTCACATGCAAGTTCTTGATCTGCAGCATAGAATAATCACACAAACTATGTCCATGGCTCCAATTAACGCTTTTGACGTGAACAGTTCTTCATGTCCGGAATTTCGGCAGCCTTTAACCTCACGAGAGTATAGCATAATACATTCAGTGGATCTTCATGAGGACACAGAAAATATCGGATAAGGACGGAAAGGCACGTGTGCGGGGTGGTACGAAGCACGCCAAAGAAGACCTCTCTGTGCAGGAATCAGATCGCATTCGCGAGTACACAAACCGCATTATCTTCGGGGATGCACAAACCGCTCTTTCCCGCCTTCCGGATGAGAGTATCGATCTGGTCATAACCTCACCTCCTTATAATTTTGGCCATGTTTATGCGGGAGACCCGAGCGATGACACGCATGAATGGAATACTTATTTCGAGAAGCTCCTGGGGGTATGGAAAGAGTGCAACCGTGTCCTCAAACCCGGCGGCAGGATTGCTGTAAATGTCCAGCCGCTTTTCTCCGATTACACACCCACTCATCATATTATCTCCCGTCAGCTTGCCGGACTTGGCCTCCTCTGGAAAGCGGAATTTCTCTGGGAGAAGAACAACTATAATGCCAAATTCACGGCATGGGGCAGCTGGAAATCTCCCTCAATGCCTTATATCAAATATACGTGGGAATTTATCGAGGTCTTCGATAAGATCACTCATAAAAAAACCGGTAACCGTGAAAATATCGACATCACCGCGGAGGAATTCAAGGAATGGGTCAAAGGCCGGTGGTCGTTTCCTCCTGAAACCCGGATGAAAGATTATGATCACCCTGCTATGTTTCCGGAAGAACTTCCCCGGAGACTCATGAAACTATTCTCGTACAAAAATGACATTATTCTCGATCCGTTCAACGGGGCGGGAACAACCACGCTTGTTGCCTGGAAATCCGGACGGCGTTTCATCGGTATCGATAATTCCCGCCAGTATTGTGACATGGCGATGAAGCGTCTTTGCTCTGTGGCATGCGAAAATGAATCCTTAATCGACAATCCATTTCCTGCGTTCATCCCCATGGACGAAATGTAAACCCGACGGGATTTTCCTCGTGAACGTTCAGGAAGGCATATTCCGTTTTACATAGTCATATACGCCTTTACGGTCATACCCGTGGCTGATAATATAATTATAAACACTTGCATACTGTTCATACCGGGCTCGAAGTCCGCGATAATCATTCAGACGTGTGTTGTACTCCGAGACCAGGGCATTATGCTCTGGTACAAGGGCATTATACCCCCCAATATTTCCTGATGTTTTGAGATTCATCATACGCTCCTCGAGCCGGGTGATACCTTCCCTCCGGCTAATCAGATCCTGATCCATACCTCTCACCTGAGGCTCAAGCTCCTTTGCTTTTTGTCCGGAAAGATTATTCATATCGTTGATGAACCGTGTCTGTCCACCTTGGGTATAGTTTTTCGATCCCGAACCAATCGGGATCACAATCGGGTCTGACTGGAGCATGACCCCATCACCCAGTGATCCCGTAGGAATTCCGACGAAGGAAAAGTTCGTGGTCTCAATGAACGCATAATCCGTGTTTTTATACCGGTAATCATCCGATCCTGCACCTACTGCCATATGTGATTCAGGACCAAACGACAGGAGTGCAACACGATAGCCTTCATGCGATAACAGACCGGCGAGTAGCAGGCTTTTGTCATCGCAGTCCCCGGATGCATCAACAACCGTCTCGATAGGGAATTTTGCCGGGTTTTCTGTGACCGTTTCATAGGTGAACGATTGAGTGTAGGCGGTCATGAGTTCAAGATATTCATCGTCAGTCAGTTTCATTTCATCCTTCAGTTTCCGGAATTCTGTGATTAGTGAAAGATACAGCTCCTCCTGGGCTGAATCTCTTGCCATCGCCAGGTAACTGTCAGCAATCCAGACCTGCTCTGAGATATTCCCGAAAATGGCAACTGATTTATCTGCTCCCCTTGCCCCCTCATAGACGGATCGGTTGACCGGGATCGATATCGTGACAAGCGCCTGTTCAAATAGGAACTGGTGTGTTGATATAATCGGTGGGGATCCGGATGCCGTAGGACTGATGTGCGGGACAATCACCCCCTCTCTCTGGAAAAACCCGCCGAAATATCCTACCGTAATGCCGATTGCTATCACAAACAGCACAATCCACAGGACATATTTGAGGTTCTTAAGCATAACGACTTCAGGATTCCGGTCTGGACATTCTTCCATTAATTTCTGCAATCTGTGCAATCGAATCCAGGATATAGTCAGGTTTAATGGCTGCGCAGTCTACCGCTTCTTTGCGATATTTACCGGTCCTGACCAGTATTCCTGCCATACCGGCATCCTGTGCCCCTCCGATGTCCGTAACGATATCATCTCCGATCATGGCGACCTGTCCCGGGAAAAGCCCCATATCCTGCAGTGCAAGCCCGAAGAATGCCGCTGAAGGCTTTCCGACTACGGTGGCGGTTTTGCCGGTAGCAAATTCAAGAGCAGATACAATCGGCCCCGCAGAGAGGGACATCCCCCCGGACGCCATCCAGTACCTGTCCTTTTCAAGGGCGATCAGTTCCGCCCCATCCATCAGGAACCGGAATGCCGTGTTGAGGGTATCGTATGAGATGTTATCTCCTGCATCACCAATCACGACAAAATCTGGTTTGGCCGGAGGAATGCAGCGGCAGGATTGTTTGAAATCTTTTTCAACATCTCCGATTGTGAGAAGATAATACCGGTTTTTTCCCGCATTTTTCATATAGGTGACTGCGGCAAGGGGCGGGGTAAAGATGGATTGTTCCGTAATATCAATACCCATTGCATTGAGGTTATGGGCGATGGTGGCGCGGCACTTGCGGGTTGTGTTGGACACAAACCGGAATTCGTACCCCTCTGTAATAAGGTATTGGATTGCAGCCTTTGCCCCGCTGATTGCCCGATCCCCTACATACAGGACACCATCAAGATCGATGAGAAAACCTTTGAAATCTGTCACTGTTTTCACCTACGTAAAACCTCATGCATGATGTTATGGTACATACGGACACTGCCGGATATTTTTCTGTATCCTTTGATTCCCTGCCATTCGTTGCCTCACCCTTTGACCGATGGGGTTGGGGGGGCACTTCTGTGTATTTCCTCCCTATGCAGGAAGTTCCACGCCCATGGATTCAGCATCTTCATCCTGGAAACGGGGGCGTCTTGCATCAATGGTTGGTATGCACGCAAGATATGAGTTCGCTTCACTTTCATCCTGCACGGTAGGGTGTTTATCTTTTTTGCTCCAGAGATTCATGCTGACAATGTCTGCCCTGCAGGTTCACTCCCGGATTGGCAATCTCTGGCGGCAGCGCATAGATACAATGCGCGAATATGAAGTTCTCCGTGATGGAAATGTGTTTGGCACTGGCTTTTCCAACAGTTTTGTTTTCTCTACAGAATATGAGCAGGCCCGGCGTATGCTTGGCGAGCTAGTCACCCGGTACCAGGATCTCACTGTCGAGACTGTTTTTGAGGGAAAGGAGATCACCAATGATGGGGGAACCTGTTATTTACTGGAGAGCCGGCACAACATTCCCGTTCCTCATTTTGACCGCGACCAGTTCAGAAACGAGGTCTTTAAGGATATTACTCTGGTCCACGGGGTTGGTCTGGCGACCCGCAAACGGTTGAATGACCGGGGGTTTCACCGGATTCCCGACCTTCTGGAACACCCGAAATTCCGGTCCGGGGCACATCAAGTGCTTGACTGTTTACGTCGGGATAATTCTGCTGAGATCATGGATCTTATTGGATGCAGATATAGCAAATCTCATCCTGCGGTTCTGGGTGTGGCGGCCATGCACGAACCTGAAGATTTTGTTTTCTTTGATATCGAGACCCTTGGGCTGTTTTCCCGGCCAATCACCCTCTTTGGCATTGGCATTATCGAGAGGGGAGATCTCATTGTCCGCCAGTACCTGCTGCGGGATATTGCGGAAGAACAAGCGGCGCTTGCCGCTACTTCAGAGATTCTTTCAGGCAGGCACCGGGCGGTTGTGACCTTCAATGGCAAATCATTTGACCTTCCTTATCTCTTAGACCGGCTCGCCTACTATGGCATGGCGATACCCCCGCAAATTCCGCATTTCGATGTCCTCCACTTCAGCCGCAGGAGATGGAAGGATCGGTTCCCCTCTCTCCGCCTTACCGCTCTTGAACGGGAGGTCCTTGGTATTCATCGCAAGGATGATGTACCGGGCCAGATGGTGCCGGAGTTCTTCGAGACGTACCTCCGGACCGGTAATTGCGGCCCCCTCGTACCGGTTGTCGACCACAACCGGCAGGATGTAGTATCCCTTGCCCGCCTTTTCTTTCACCAGATCAGGGAGTCCTATGACGGTTGCTGATGTTCTCCGGATTCTGGAGTCAAACCCCGTTTACCAGAAACGGGTTCTGCATCTGGAAACAACTCTCCCTGAGTTTTCGGAGTACGGGATGCTGGATGAACCGCTTTCTCCTGCACTCCAGTCCTATCTTGACCAGAAAGGAATCCGGCTCTACTGCCACCAGTGTGAAGCCATCAACCATATCCGTGCCGGGAAAAACGCGATCATCACAACTCCCACGGCAAGCGGCAAGACCCTGGCATTTAATATTCCTCTTTTCGAACATCTGGAGAATGACCTGGGGGCACGCGCACTCTACCTGTACCCGACAAAGGCGCTCGCAAATGACCAGCTTGCGACACTCCTGCGAATGGAAACGTATTGCGGGCTCGATGCAAAACCGGCAATATACGACGGGGATACTCCCCAGTCAAAACGGGCCACAATCCGGGAGAATGCCCGTATCATAGTTTCGAACCCCCACGAGATTCACCATATTTTGTCCTGGCATACAAAGTGGCGCCTTTTTTTCTCGGGGTTGCGTTATATTGTCATAGATGAGGCACACCGGTACCGCGGGGTTTTTGGATCAAACATAGCATTTCTGATTCGCAGACTCCTGCGCATCTGCAGATATTACGGTTCCTCTCCGCAGTTTGTTCTCTCTACGGCGACCCTGGCAAATCCCCTGGAATTTGCAGAGAACCTTACCGGCCAACATTTCGTTCTGGTTGACAAAGATGGATCCCCGCACGGGACAAAAAATTTCGTTTTTTACAATCCCTTCTTCAATGGTGTCGGGGAGCGTTCAGCGCACCAGGAAACAAAAGATCTCCTCCTTTCCTGCGTGCAAAACAATCTCCAGACCCTCTGCTTTGCCGGCTCCCGAAAAATGGCGGAACTCATCACGGTCTGGGCTCGGGAGGATGCACGGCGTATCTCGGTGCAGCTTGCAGAATCCATTACTGCGTACCGGGCGGGCTTCCTGCCTGAAGAGCGGCGGATGATCGAACGGGGGGCAAAGGACGGTACTATGAGAGGAATTGTCTCAACCAATGCCCTTGAACTGGGAATCGATATCGGCGCGCTCGATGCCGTGATCATTTCAGGCTATCCCGGGACTATGATGTCCACACACCAGCAGGCAGGACGGGCCGGGAGGAGCGGAAACGAATCTCTTGCAATCCTTGTTGCCCAGGCAAATCCGCTTGACCAGTATTTCATGAACCACCCGCGGGAATTCTTCTTGCGACCTCACGAACACGCAATCATCGATATAAAAAATCCCTATATCTTTTCCGGGCATCTGCTCTGTGCTGCTGCCGAACTCCCTCTTAATGAGATAACTGATGGGAAAAGCTTCTCCCAGACATTATCAGATATTCTCCCTGAATTGGCCTCCGGTGATCTTTTGAAAAAGACCTCCCGCGGGTGGGTTTACTCTGGTAGAGGAAGAGCGGCGGATGCGGTCAGGCTTGACGGCATCCCGGGCGAGACCTTCAGGATTCTCTGCCAGGGAAAACTGCTCGAGACCATGAGCCGCGAACAGGCATACCGGGAAGCGCACAACGGTGCGATTATGCTCCACCAGGGAACCACGTACCTTGTTACGGAAATGGACCTTGAAATCCACACCATACGGGTTGTGGAAACTGATGTGGATTACTATACACAGCCTTTGAAAGAGGTGGATCTCTCGGTAATTAATGTTCTTGAAACGAAGGTGATCCAAGGATTGGAATGTGCATTCGGCGACGTCGAAGTAACCGAGCACTATACCGGATTCAAGATAAAACGCGGGGATACCATCATTGCCGTGGAGCCCCTTTCCCTCCCCCCGTTGACGTTCCGGACGGAAGCCTTCTGGTTTATTGTGACTGCAGATATTGAGACAACAATCTGTGAAGCGGGTCTGGATTTTGCCGGGGGTCTCCATGGGACAGAGCATGCGCTCATCGCGCTCATGCCCCTGTATGTTGTTTGTGACCGCTGGGATATCGGGGGTCTCTCTTCTCCATCATTTGGTGACGCAGGAAAACCCACGGTATTTGTGTACGATGCCTTTGAAGGTGGGATCGGGCTTGCGGAAAAGGCGTATGAGCTCCTACCTGCACTCTTTGCAAGTGCCCATGAACTCGTAAGGGACTGTCGCTGTGAAGACGGGTGTCCTACCTGTATCTATTCCCCCAAATGCGGGAATGATAATCAGCCCCTTGACAAGGAAGCAACCATACGTATTCTCGGGCGCCAGATAAAAATGCAGGAAGAAGAGAGATCCGCTGGATGTGCATCAGAACCGGAAAATACCTGTCGTGTCCCTGCAGGTATGGTCAATTAACGGGAATATTCAGTGTTCCCGGTTCATCGGTGTCGTCTTCAAACAGGAAGATCTCGTCGATCCTTGTATGCAGGATTTTTGCCACATCATGGGCAAGTTTGAGAGAAGGATTGTATTTCCCCTGTTCGAGAAATACAATCGTCTCTCTCCGGACACCAACTGCTTTTGCGAGATCCTCCTGGGTCATTGAGAGCCGTGTTCTGTACTCTTTAATTTTTGTCTGCATCGTGATCCCAGCCCCGACTCATTCGACATCTCCTTTGCGGAATAAACAGGCTTGGTATACCGCGGCAGAAAGTGCAAGCACGAGAATCGATAAGGAAAGTGCATTCTGGGTACTGAGTGTCAGAACGGTGAGATAATCCAGCCAGAACAGGGCGAACATGAAGATCAGACCGGTTAACCATGCATAGGATAACCCGTATGCACCTATCTTCTTTGATCGTTCATCTGATTCCGGATCCTCACCATATCGTCTGTGACGGATGATGCCGGTGATAAGGAAGGCAAGCCCCGTACTGAGTAATAGTGTCCCGATAATCGCTTCTCCCCCTGTCATAAACATGGATACTATACTGCTGATAATCATCAGTGCCCCGATGACGATTCGATAAAAATTTCTTGGTTTCATCGCTTACATCTCGATATGTTATCTATTTCTAACAAATCTGCCAGAGAGGATCGGTTTGCATAATCTTCCGATCCCATTCTGCCCGCTCATGATCGAACAAGGGTCTTAATAGAAAATTACCGAATATACGTACGGTTTACATGGATTTTCTGCCTAACTTCAAGGAGATTATTGCGCATTCTCCCGTTGTTTTCACGATTGGTGTTGCTGGTGACAGCGGCTCGGGAAAAACTACGTTTACTGAAGCGATCCGGCAGATCTTCGGTCCGGACCTTGTTGCAACTATCACGTTGGACGATTATCATAAATATGATCGTGAGGAGCGAAAAACCAGAAATATCACCCCACTTCATCCGGAGGCCAACAACCTTGCGCGTCTTGAATCGGATATCGTTAAGCTCAAAGCGGGAAAACCGATCAAGAAACCGGTCTATAATCACGCGAGCGGAAGATTTGATCCTGATGTACCGTTTTCTTCCCGTAAGATATTGATCCTGGAGGGGCTCCATACGCTGTTCACCCCGACACTCCGGAATCTCATGGATTTTTCCATCTTTGTTGATCCTGAAAAGGAAGTCAAGTACGAATGGAAGCGGAGGCGTGATATGGAGAAACGCGGATACAACTCCCGCGAAGTGGCAGAAGAGATCCTGCGGAGGGAGATGGATTATAACGCATTCATTGCTCCTCAGCGCTGTAATGCGGATGCGATAATCCGGATTGGCCACTCCAAGTACGGCCGGGACAAAGGCTATTCTCACAATATTTACCAGATCTCACTACTCCAGAATCGGATGAAACGGACGATCAGCGATATCGATCTCAACCTTGATCTCTATTCCATGCTCTCATTCCATGACCATGATTTTCTTATCGAATTCTCCACGCAGCAGGTGGAATGTTCGCGGATGCGTGCCCTGACATTTGATGGGGAGATGAATTACGAGACCATCCACAAACTGGAGAAGAGCATTGAGCACCAAACCGGCGTTCACCCGATTGAAATGTACTTGAACCGGGATACGATTACCGCTACTGATATAGTCCAGCTTATCCTGTCCTGGCGTATCATTCACCGTCGTATTTTCTACGGGAACGGGCCTGACCCTGCGGGCATCCCAACTGATGTTGCCATCGCTTCAGGAAAACTGATATCATGACTGGCGGGATATCCCCCGAATCTGCCTGTGTTGTGGGATTAAAAAATTAGTTCTGTATAGTCGAGATGACCGAGAGGAAGACCGGGCCGCGGACGTCGACTTTTTTCTTGTTATCCGTGATAAAGCGCATCGCATACTCCTCGATCTTCAGATTGATATCGCTGGGGAGTTTTGCCATCTTCACCTGGACTGTTGTGCCTTTTCCACAGCGTGCTGCCTCCTCGATCCGTGCTGCTGCAAGTGCAGATACTGCACTGAGGTAACTGAGTCCTGTCGGTACTCCCTCGGTACGCACCTGTTTCCACTTCTCGACATCCGGAACACCAAGGACCGAACCCTCGTGGACAAAGATCTCATTCGCACAGGCGGGTCCGCAAAGTTTTGCATTGGATTCAGATTCTTCCACGGCAACGTGTATCTTCACTCCGCCAAGGGAACCTTCCCATGCCGTAAAGGAACAGGGTCCCTGCACAGTGGCATTCGCAGCAGCAGTCTTTGCGATTGCTCTGGCAAGATGTTTGCCCTCTGTTGAAACCGGTTCCTCGCGCAGGTGAACGGCCCGGGAAATCTCCTGGTTGCTGAGCGGGTGGGAGAAGAACTGGGGGAAGCAGAGCTGTCGGACATCGTTCGAGTTGTAAGCGATCATGGCGAGCCGTTCAACGCCAAGACCGAGGTTCATAACCGGGACCCCTATGCCATATTCGGCAAGTGCCGAGGGTGAATACATTCCGAAGGTTGCGACTTCGACCCACCCGTGAACCGGGTGACGGGCATATACCTCGGTCTGGGTGTCCGGCATATAATATTTGGAGCGCTTCTCGTCGGGCTGGAACCGGAAGTCTGTATAGCCGAATGCCGAGAGGAGCGCCTCGCTCACCGCTTTTCCGTCTTCAATGGTCACATCATCGCCGGCAACGATACAGGATGCAGAGTGATAGGTCATAAGCCGGGTCGGGCCCTCGGCCTGTTCCCGCCGGAAACAGCGATCTACCGAGAACATCCGCAGCGGCATCGGGCTCTTGTCCCAGATGGAACCGAGCGTCATGAACCAGCCGCTCGTCATGTGGCTGCGGAGGGTATTGCGCGACGACTCGGGGGCAAGTTCCCGGAACTCCGGGAAAACGGCGTCGAGGATATGGACAACAACCCCGTCATCGGTCTCAAGTACCTTTGAAAGTTCGAAGGTCAGTTCATCGCCATCGATCTCGGACTTCTTGTAGGCATGCAGTGTCTCGCGGAGTTTCTCCTCGGTTACAGCGGCCATTGCCTTGCCAAGGATCGTATTTATCTTGTCGAGCCGATCCCGGGCAATCCCCACGTTCGGGCGCGGGAGGCCGCCAAGATAGAAGACACGGTCAAGCACGGCCATCGCTTCAGGCCCGAACTGCCGGTAGATGTCCTTCTCGTCAATGATGACCGGGACCTCTGCTTCATCGAAACCCATCGAGAGATAGGTCTCGCGCAGCCGGTTGATGGTGGCAAAGACCGGGTGCGCCTTCGCCCGCCTGTAAACCCGGCACGGGTAGGTATCTGCATGCGATGCAGGTGTCAGTACTGACGGCCCTTCATGCCATGCCCCTTCAAAGTTCTCGTGTGATTTCTGTTTCCAGTCCTCGGGATTGAATCTCATCTCAAACGCTCCAGCACTACCACTCTGCTCAGTTCATTTTCATCTTTGAATCGGTAATCACATGCGGCTGCAATCTTCTCCGCAAAGGATCGCACCTGCGCATGTTCCGGCATGTTCTCTCTTGCCAACCGGTTTCTACTGTATCCCAGATACATATATCCCTTTATTTCCACAAACCTTGCGCCCGAATCCTGCAGGATCGCTGCATAGCATTCCGGTGCGAAATCATTCAGCCCTTTTACAAGCGTCACCCTCACTGCAGACCTGCGGCTTCCCAGCAGCCGGAGGCTCTCGTTCACCCGGTCCCAGTAATCCCCGAGCGGGCGACAGACCGCATGGTAAGTTTCCCTGTCAGGGGCATCCAGCGAGACATACATCTGGAACGGGTTACATCTCCGGAGCATCTCCGGGTTCGTGCCATTACTTACGAGAAATGTGGTGTAGCCTTTGCTATTGAAAAGGTCGATGAGTTGTGGGAGCCTGGAGTAAAGAGTCGGCTCGCCCGAGAGCGAGATCGCAACATGCTTCGGGTCAAGGGCCTCCTGCCACCGCTCTTTAGTTACCGTGTTGTGGAGCACCGCATTGTAGCCGGCAAGTGCCTTCTTCTGGTACTTATGGATGCCATCAAGGATGGTTTTCGGGGAACACTCCTCCGCTTCGACAGGCTCATGCTCGAAGGATCGCCAGCAGAAGAGGCACCGCTGGTTACAGCGCAGCGTGGGTGTCATCTGGACGCAGCGGTGGCTGTCAATACCGTAGAACTGGTGCTTATAGCACATATCGCCGCCCTGGAGGGCGCGTTTGCACCACATGCAGGGTTTGAGTGCGGCTGTCGAAGAATGGGAAAAAAACTGGTATCCCTGCCTGCGCAGGGGATCACATGGTGTGGATGGCATCGATCCCAAGGGTCTCCAACGACTCTTTGAGCGTGTTCTGCACTGCTTTTACCAGCGTGAGGCGGCGGTTACGGATCTGCCCCTCGCTTTTCAGCACCTGTTCGTAATGGTAGAATGTGTTGAAGGTATCGGCAAGTTCCCGGGCATAGATCGCAAGGATATGCGGGCGGAGCTCGGTGACAACGCTCTCAATAACCGTCGGGAACAGGGCCATCTTCTTCGCGAGGATGATCTCCTGTTCGGTCTCAAGATCGTATGACTCGGGGAAGGATCCTGCCTTCTCCAGGATACTGCAGGCACGGGCGTGGGCGTACTGGATGTAGGGTCCGCTCTGTCGCTCGAAGTCGAGTGCCTCTTTCCAGTCAAAGACCGTGCTTTTCTCAGGTGAGACCTTCACGATATCATAGCGGATGGCGGCAAGGCCCACCGATTGTGCGATCGACCTGCGTGTTTCCTCGTCCAGTTCGGGCCTTCTCGCTGTCACTTCGTCAAATGCCCTCTTCCGGATCTCGGTGATGAGATCATCTGCGGAAACGAACTTGCCTGCACGGGTGCTCATCGAACCTTCGGGAAGTGAGACGAACTCGAAGTGGACGATCTCCGGCACTTTTTCACCAAGGAGTTTCATTGTGCACTGGAGCTGGGCTCCAATAAGTTTGTGATCGGCACCGAGCACATCAATGACCCGGTCAAAGTTCGCCCCTTTCCATGCATGGAAGGCGAGGTCCCGGGCTGCATAAACCGAGGTGCCGTCACTCCGGCGGAGAACGTACTTGTTCTCGAATCCGAACTCGGATAGATCGAGGTAGAGGGTTTCATCTTCGTGTGCCTGTGGGATTCTCTTGAGCTTGTTGATGATCCGCTCCGTGTTCCCGTTGCGGATGAAGTCGCTCTCCCAGACGAACCGGTCATGGGCCACGTTGAGATCCTTCATCGTAACCTTGAATCCGTCAAGACAGCGCGCAACTTCCCGCCGGAACTTCTTCACGGTTGCAGGATCGCCGTTCTCCACAAGCTGCATTAAGGTGTTGACCTGCTGGGTAATCCCCTCATCCTTTGCGATCTCGCGGTTTGCCTCGATATAGATCCGGGCGATGTGGGCATCCTCTTTCTCGCCATCGAGCTGTTTGCTGTCAAGGTTGTCGAACCCCCAGACTACAATAGCGATCTGCCGGCCCATGTCATTGACATAATACTGGACCTCAAGCGGATAGCCGGCTTTCCGGAAGGCGCGGGCGAGCGTGTCACCGATGATCGAGTTCCGGATGTGTCCTACGTGCAGGGGACCGTTCGGGTTAGCACTGGTGTGCTCGAGAACTACCCGCGTAGGTTTTTTTGGCAGACTGCCAAAGCCGGGTTGAACCGCGGTCCGGAGCCCTTCACTGACGTAGGCTTTACCGAAGATGAAATTGAGGTACGGCCCTTTTGCCTCAATTGTTATACCGGTGAGATCGGGGCGTTTGGCAAGATCCGCAGCAATCTCCTGCGCAATCTTTACCGGTGCCTGCTTTTTCTGCTTGGCAAGGGAAAACGCGATGGTTGATGCAAGGTCGGCATGTTCCCCCCCGGTTATGAGCAGTGCATCCGGTGCACCGGTACTTTCCTTAATCGCGTTCCCGATCGTTGTGTACATGTCGTGCAGCATCAGTATCCCGTCCTGTACCGGAGAATTGCGGCTATCCCGCCGAATGCCGAGAAGAGGATCGATCCCTCTTCGAAATCATCGGAGATAAGCTCGACCTTAGAGCTGCTCTGGTCGGCAAGTTTTGTCAGTTCGTCAACGATATCGATCTCCTCTTCAAGAATGAGGGGTGCCGTGCACTTCGGGCAGTTGCCGAGCGGGATATCTCCGATCGTTTTACCCGGTTCGATATTGATCGTCTTTTCTGTTGTGAAATCACAGCTCTGGCACTTGATCTTCAGCCGGGATTTCCGGAGGTTTGCCGAAAGGAGAAGGGTGTCGATTGCCCCAATCCCGAGGTTGTGCCGGATACTCTCTTCCCCATAGGCTGCAAGCCCGTCGTCTTTGACCAGTTCCTTTAAGAACCGGTCCATGAACGCTTTCTCTTTGATGACGGTCATGCCCTTGAGCGCATCCTTTGCAGCATCAACAAGTTCCGAGAGCCCGTCCTCATTGGTATATGCTACATCGAACAGCCCGATGATCCGTTTCTGGACCTCGTGGTGAAGGTAATTGCCCTTCTCAAATTCCTCTTTTGTCGGGCTCGGTCCCCCGATGAGGACACCTTTGAACCGCTCGAAGAAATCCTTTTCAGCAAGGTAGATCGCACTTGATCTCTCGCCAATCTTGGTGTAGAACTCGTCAATGGCGATCTCACGCAGGCGGCCGAACCGGGCTGCCGACTGTCCGCCTTTTCGCATCTTACCCGGAACGGTTGAGTTTGCCCCGCCTACCGGTTCAATCCGGTTGCCGCGCAGGAATCCCCAGTACGCTTCCCGCTTGTCGAGAACGAGCAGGCCGTACACGGTCTTTTCCTCGAGCATCTGGAGGAGCGGTTCGAGTTCGAAGTTCGAACTGCAGCGGTACATGTAGAGGTTGAGCGGCTCCGGGGGCTCAATAATAGTACACTGGAGATCGGTGCGATCCCCGAATGTTTTTACCGTGCCGCAGAATACTGCAATCCCGCTCGCCGGCGGGCGTTTATAATATTTAAGTCGGGAGAGGATGGATGAGATGGCGCTCTGGACATTGATCTTGGTCTGTTTGCTCTTGATGTTGGCGCACTGCCCGAACTCGTCTTTGAGCTGGTTGGTTACATCGTAAATCTGCTTGTCAGGCGGGATATAGAGTGTTATGAGCTCCGTCCCGTCTCCCTGCTGCGACTGGAGTTTTTCCAGAGTCTTCTTGAATTCATAGCGCTTGCGCGCATCGTCCATCTCCACTGCCTCTTCTGCCATTGCCAGAATCAAACCTCTCTATTGAAGCTATTACCTATTCACCCGCGTGGGGCATAAATTTGCGCCCATTGCTGCAGGATCTGCCGGTCCACATCCGGGTTTATCCCATGATCCCCGGAAAATATCAGGAACGTCTTTGGCTCGCCTGCTTTTGCAAAGAACTCTTTTCCGCTCTCGAACGGTATGATGGGATCATTATCGGCGTGGAAAATCCAGACCGGCCGCGGGGAGATCCTGTTCACGTACGTGCCGGGCTCAAGTGATGTGGCAAACCGGATCGGATTCGCGGTATATCTTTGTCGGACCAGCGCGTCTTGAACTCCCCAGTCTGATGTGGAGATGCCCACGTAGCCTGCAAACTGTAGATCAACTCCTGCTGCCACTGCCGCGTACCGGCCCCCGTTGCTGGATCCTACCGCATAGACCGGAACATTGTACCTGGCAGAAAGCATCTT
Source organism: Methanoregula sp. (assembly GCF_041645475.1). GTDB lineage: Archaea > Halobacteriota > Methanomicrobia > Methanomicrobiales > Methanospirillaceae > Methanoregula. The sequence continues at coordinate 96,297 of NZ_JBAZQA010000005.1, forward strand.
TTCCGCAGAGATGAGATCGCAGATAATCAGATAATACTGTGGCATTTTGCCATTCTCGAACCGGGAATAATCCTGCTGGATCAGCTGCTGGCCAAACGGTATACCGGCGGTCTCACCACCGTTTCCGCGGGTGTCGACAAAAAGGAAGGCATATCCTGCAGATGCAAAACGGACCATCCGCTCTTCATGCCCGACAAGGTTCTCCCCGGCTCCCGGAGCATAGATTATTGCTGCTTTTGGCTGTTTTGGTGCAGCGAGATACATGGTAACATCGCCATCTTCCGTATGCATGATAATCCGTGACTTGGTATACGTCTCGTTGGCAGCAAGAACCTCTTCACTTGTGGTCACGGGTGCACAGGTAAGGGACAGGACCCCAATGTTATCAACAGAATATGTTGACTTTGCCGGGTTCCCGGTACAACCGGCAAAAATTGCCAGTATAATAAGGAGTGCTACGATACTGGCAACTGTGCGCATTTCAGCACCCGAGGCACCGGTGGATGAGACAGATCGTCTTGGCATCGACAATCATACCGTCACGGATCATCCGGTTCAGATCCTGCACCCGGACATTCACTACTTCGATAACTTCATCCTCGTCTTTCTCGAAAAGGCGCGAAGGGGAGAGTCCGTGGGCCTCATAGAGGAAGATTTTCTCATCGGTATATCCGGGTGTTGTGATGATGAATCCCCGGGGTTCGATCGTGTCGGCCGCAAACCCGGTCTCCTCAATGAGTTCCCGGCCTGCTGCAACCAGCGGGTCCTCGTCCGTCTCAATTGCACCGGCCGGAGCCTCAAGGATGTAATCGTCAATGGCATACCGGTACTGCCGGAGCAGTTTGCACTGTTCCCCATCTATGGGAAGGATTGCCACCGCACTGCTCGGGTGAACAATCACTTTCTCCCGCACAAGGCCGTTCGGAAGCGTCACGTGCCGCTGCTCGATCCAGAGCCTCCGTCCGCGAAAGATCTCCATTTAGTCCTCGTACTCGATGGGGTCTTTCTTCCCGATTGCTGCGAAGGCTTCCATGCGGAAGTGGCACGATCCACAGGTGCCGCAGGCTTTTCCCTCGTTCCGGTAACATGACCAGGTATATTCGTAGGGCACCCCGAGTTTTTGGCCCTCGCGCAGAATATCGGTCTTGGTCATGCTGATGAACGGGGTATAAAGGGTAATTTTTGTTGAGTCCTTGGTACCCAGATTGATCACGTTCTGGAACGCTTCGATGAATGCCGGACGGCAATCGGGATACCCGCTGTAATCCAGCGACTGGACGCCGATGAAGATGGCATCTGCACCCTTTGCCTCGGCAAAACTGGTTGCAATCGAGAGCAGGTTCGCATTCCGGAACGGGACGTAGGTATTTGGAACATGCGCCCGGGCCGGATCAAACTCTTCGACCGCAATCGTTTTATCGGTGAGACTGCTTGCTCCGAAACGGGTGAAATACCCCACATCCAGCTCGAGGAATTCCCGGGCCTCCAGCAGACCGGCGATCTTTTTCGCGCATGCCCGTTCTTTGTTCTCTGTCCTCTGCCCGTAATTCAGGTGGAGGGCCAGGATCTCGTACCCTTTGCTCTTTGCAACGTACGCGAGCGTGGAGGAGTCCATTCCTCCGGAGAGTAAACATACGGCCTTCATCATTTTACTCCTATTATCTTGTGCAGCTGCAGCTGGAACCGCACCGGCAGGTTATTGATCAGGATGAACCTGGTGATGGGCGCGTAATCCGTCCCTGAAACCGGTGAGAAGAAGATCTCACCGGCAATTTTGTGCGCATCCATTACTTCCTGTGCATACCGGCAATCCGCCTCATCGGTTACGACAAATTTCACGCTGTCCTGCGAGCGGATCTTTTCGAGCAGGGCAAGGTTGCTCTGCTCTCCGGATGACGGGCACTTCACGTCCATACAGATCACTGCATACTGCTGGAGGCTGCTAAAATCGATTGTGCCGTTGGTCTCGATATCAATCAGGGTTCCACGGCGGGAAAGGGATGAGAGCAGGTGCTCCAGATCTTTTACCTGCAGGAGCGGTTCGCCCCCTGTAATGCAGACGTAGGGCGGGTTGATCCGCCAGACCTGTTCAAGCACGGAATCGAGGCTCATTTCCATGCCCCCGATCCGTGACTCCGGTGTATCGCACCAGCGGCATTTCAGGTTGCAGCCGGCCAGCCTGATGAAAAGACAGGGCTTTCCCTGGTTCTTTCCCTCCCCCTGGAGGCTCCTGAAAATATCCGCGATCTTCATTCAGCAAGCTCGGCAAAAGCGGTTGGTGATTCCCAGACACGGATTTTAGACACGGTGGCATTTATTCCATGATCCTTACAGACTGCATAGAGATCATCGCGGATGAGAACTGCCATCAATTCACTGGTTGGATCGCCGGGTGTCGTGATCACGGGGTTGAACTTACGGATGCAGGGAACCATAGGATCATCCTGATTTAAGATAACTTGGTGATCATACTTGTTGATGACCTGTTTGATCAGGCTGTAATCGATAACAATCTGTGATACCGGGTCCGGTTCACCCTCCATCCAAACTTCAATCTTCCATCGGTGCCCATGAAGGTTGGCGCATTTGCCCTTATAATGGAGCAGACGGTGGCTGGTATCAATCTGCACCTCTTTATAGATCCCCACTTTCATTGTCCATTATTGGAGAAAGAAGGATATAATGTTATTATGAGCAAGGATCAATAGTATAGGACAGGCAGGTGGGATGCCACAATTTATAAATCGATCACCCGCGTTAGTACATATCCCAATGTGGGTTATCGATAACCACAATAAAAACTGAAATGAGGCTATTTAATGGGACAGGGTAAATTTGCAGCCAGAAAACTGGTTCGGGACTCAAATAAGTTTCGGTGGGCAGACAAGAACTACGCCCGCCGCGAACTCAATCTCGATGTGAAGTCGGATCCCCTCGAGGGCGCTCCGCAGGCGAGAGGTATCGTGCTTGAGAAGATCGGTGTTGAGGCAAAACAGCCCAACTCTGCAATCCGTAAGTGCGTGCGTGTCCAGCTGATCAAGAACGGTCGGCAGGTCAGCGCATTCGCAGTTGGCGATGGTGCCATCAACTTTATCGATGAACACGATGAAGTCGAGATTGAAGGTATCGGTGGCCGTCTCGGTCGGTCCATGGGAGATATCCCCGGTGTCCGGTACGTGGTTACAAAGGTGAACAACGTCTGCCTCCATGAGATGGTCATAGGCAGGAAGGAGAAACCGCGCAGGTGATGTAAGATGACAGAAGCAGCAGCAGCCGGAAAGAAACTCCTGTTCAACCAGTGGGATGCCTCAGAAGTAAAGGTCAACGATCCCAGCCTCATGCGCTACGTTACCCTCACCTCCCAGATCATCCCCCACACCTGCGGCAAGTTCTCCCGCCAGGAATTTGGTAAGAGCAACATGATGATCGTCGAGCGGCTCATCAACCGCCTGATGCAGACCGAGAATAATACCGGAAAGAAGCAGCTTGCAATCCGGATCGTGCGGGATGCATTCGTCATAGTCAACAAGAAGACCAAGCGCAACCCCATCGAAGTGCTGGTCGAGGCAATCGGCAATTCAGGTCCCCGCGAAGAGACCGTCCGCCTGAAATACGGTGGTATCAACGTCCCGAAATCGGTCGACACCGCGCCCATGCGCAGGGTCGACACTGCAATCCACTTCATTGCCGAAGCAACCCTGAAGGGATCCAGCACCAGCAAAAAGAGTGCAAGTGCAGTTCTCGCCGACGAACTCATTGCCGCCTCCAAGGGCGACATGAAGTGTTACTCGGTCGGGAAAAAGGAAGAACGCGAGCGCATTGCAAAATCCGCCCGTTAAACATCTTTTTTTGAGGTAATTTTCATGGTCCGCGGCAAAAAATCAGTCGAGCGCGTAACTGAGCTCATGAAGGAACCGAAGCACATTCGGAATATCGGTATTGTGGCACACATTGACCACGGCAAGACGACTCTTTCTGACAACCTGCTTTCAGGTGCAGGCATCATCTCTGAGGAGCTCGCAGGAAAGCAGCTCTTTATGGACTCAGATCCGGAAGAGCAGGCCCGTGGTATCACTATTGATGCATCCAACGTCTCGATGGTTCACGAGTATGAAGGTCAGGATTACTTAATCAACATGATCGATACGCCCGGTCACGTTGACTTCGGTGGCGACGTCACACGTGCTATGCGTGCAGTTGACGGGGCCGTCGTTCTCGTCGACGCAGTCGAGGGCACCATGCCCCAGACCGAGACCGTGCTCCGGCAGGCCCTCAAGGAGGGTGTCCGCCCGATTCTCTTCATCAACAAGGTCGACCGGCTTGTCAATGAGTTGAAAGTCGATGAGATGGAGATGCAGATCCGGCTTGGAAAAGTGATCGACAAGGTCAACAAGCTGATCAAGGGCATGAACGAGGAAGCCTACAACAATGGCTGGAAACTCGACGCAGGTGCGGGAACCGTGGCCTTTGGGTCTGCGCTCTATAACTGGGCAGTTTCGGTACCCTTCATGAAGAAGAGCGGGATCTCCTTCAAGATTGTTTTCGATAAGTGCCGTGCAGGTGACATGAAATACCTGGCAAAGAACAGTCCGCTCTCGGAGGTTCTCCTGGATATCGTGGTTCATCAGTTGCCAAACCCCCTTGAAGCACAGAAGCGCCGTATCCCGATTATCTGGCACGGCGACAAGGAGTCCAAGGAAGGAAAAGCGATGATCAACTGCGACCCCAAAGGTGCCGTTGCGATGATGGTCACCGATATCTCCTTTGATCCCCACGCCGGCGAAGTCGCCACCGGGCGCCTCTTCTCCGGCAGCCTCAAGCGCGGCGATTCGCTCTATGTGATGGGTTCGGCAATGAAGGAGAACCGTCTTCAGCAGGTCGGTATCTTCATGGGTCCCAAGCGTGTCGAAGTCGAGGAGATTGTCGGGGGCAACATAGCCGCGGTTACCGGTCTTCGGGACGCATTCGTTGGTTCCACCGTCACGAACCTGCTCGAAATCACACCGTTTGAATCCCTCAAGCACTACTCGGAACCGGTCATGACCGTTGCTGTCGAGGCCAAGAACATGAAGGATCTGCCCAAGCTCGTTGAAGTGCTCCGGCAGGTGGCCAAGGAAGATCCGACACTGGTCATCACCATCAACGAAGAGACGGGCGAGCATCTCATCTCCGGTATGGGAGAACTGCATCTGGAGATCATCTGCGGGCGTATCAAGCGCGATAAAGGTGTCGAGATTGTCACCTCCGAACCCATCGTGGTATACCGTGAGACCGTGACCGGCAGGGTGGAGAATGTTGAAGGGAAATCCCCCAACCGCCACAACCGCTTCTACTTCACCCTTGAGCCGCTCGCCGATGAGGTTGTCGACGCCATCAAGAAGGGCGATGTCTCCATGAACCAGCAGGCTCTTGAGCGCCGTGATGCACTCCTCAAGGTCGGTTTTGACAAGGATGAGGCTAAGGCTGTCAAGATGATCAAGGGTACCAACATCCTCATTGACAGGACCAAGGGTATCCAGTACCTCAACGAGACGATGGAACTTGTCATCGAGGGTATCCATGAAGCACTCGCCGGCGGCCCGCTCGCTGATGAGCCGGTCCAGAACCTCAAGATGACCCTTACCGATGTCAAGCTCCACGAGGATGCTATCCACCGTGGCCCGGCACAGGTCATCCCCGCAGTCCGTGGGGCCATCAAAGGCGGTATGTTAATCGCCGGTGACTCGCTCTTAGAGCCGGTCCAGAAACTCCAGATCACTGTCCCGATGGACCAGATGGGAGCCGCAACCTCCCAGATCCAGGGGCGGCGCGGTCAGGTCTTTGATATGACCAGCGAGGGCGACACCATCTCGGTAGTCGGCAAGGCACCGGTTGCCGAACTCTTCGGATTTGCCGGAGACATCCGGTCAGCAACTGAAGGCCGTGCCATGTGGAACACCGAGTTCGCAGGTTTCGAACTGGTTCCCAACAACATGGTTAAGGAAGTTGTTGTCGGTATCCGCAAGCGCAAGGGCTTAAAAGAAGTTATGCCCACGCCGGCTGACTACCTTGCAGTATAGTCTCATACCCCAATACCCGTCCCTTTTTTTGGTTTAACGCAACCGCCTCCCTGTTGACTTGCCCGTTATAATCGGCAAAAACGTTCTCAACGTGGGAGGATGATAGCAAGAGTAAAAATCAGTATCCCTGATCGAACCGGTCCTTTACGGGTGGGGAAATCTCCGCAGGAGTATGTTTCATCGGATCGAAACGGGCACAGCACCCTGCGTGTTGCAGGGTAAGGGAACATAAAAAAAGGGGGCAGGAATCCGATTCCTGATCGTTCGGGTTTTATCGATCATCCCATAACGGCTTTGACTATGACAACGTCCTTTGTCGGGCGGTCGCCGTGTCCCGTCTTGGTCTTGCCAATCTTGTCAACAACGTCCATCCCTTCGACAACTTTCCCGAAGACCGGGTGCTTGCCATCAAGGAAGTTGTTGTCGATCAGGTTGATGAAAAACTGCGACCCACCGGTGTTTGGCCCTGCATTCGCCATGGAGATCGTTCCGCGGTCGTTTTTGTTGCCCGGTGAGAATTCATCCTTGATAGCATAGCCCGGGCCGCCCCGGCCGGTCCCGGTGGGATCTCCGCCCTGGATCATGAACCCGCTGATGACGCGGTGAAAGATCACGCCATTGTAATACCCTTTCTGTACAAGCGTCTCAAAGTTGCCCGCCGTGATGGGCATATCGGGAGCAAGGGCAATGGCGATTGTTCCCATGTTCGTCTCAAGGCGCACGATTTTTCCGGTAGGTGCTGATTCTGTCATAATATGCTGCTGGAATATTGGGGCTGATGCTTCTTCTGTGTTGTGAATGCCGGCCCTGTAATGAAAAAAAGAGTATCAGATCATTTCAGCTTTTAGAATGGTCACACTCTGGAGCGGATGGTTTTCCTGTCCGCCGGTTGTGGGCACTTTTGCGATCTTGTCGACAACGTCCATACCCGTAACGACCCTGCCGAAAACCGGGTGCATGTTGTCAAGGTAATTGTTGTTGACCAGGTTGATGAAAAACTGCGACCCGCCGGTGTTTGGCCCTCCGTTAGCCATGGCGATAGTCCCGCGGTCATTTTTGTTGCCGGTCTTGAACTCGTCCTTGATTGTATAGCCCGGGCCGCCCCGGCCGGTCCCGGTGGGATCCCCGCCCTGGATCATGAACCCGTCCATGACGCGGTGGAAGGTTACATTGTTGTAGAACCCCGATGTCACGAGTTTCTCAAAATTTCCGGTTGTAATGGGCATATTGGGATCGAGCGCGATGACAATGTTGCCCATATTGGTTGAAAGCCGAACCTGTTTCCACGAATCCGTGGAGATCGTTGCCGTTGCGGCCACCGTTTGCGTTGCCGAGATGCCGGGTGTTCCGGTTTTTGTGGTGGATGCCGGCTGCTGGGTACACCCTGCAGCAAGTAAAAGAGCTGCAATGAGGATACCTGCCAGCAGCATGGAGCGCACTGGAGATGACATGGTTAAGCTGGTTGGACGGATAAGAAAATAGAAGTTACGGGTGGCCATTTCCCGTTTCTGCTCGTTCTGGTTACTCGGCCTTCTTCTCCGCCCTGCGGCCAAACCAGAAGATCGCGCCGACTGCGATTATGATCGATACAATTCCTGTGAGGATGATGAGCATCCCCTTGGAAGTATTCTGGTTGTAATCGTCAGCCGACATGTCTATGGCGAGAACCGCATAGGTGTTGCCGGTAGATCCGCTGCTCGAATCATCGATCGGTGCGTACGCTGAGATGAATGAACCGTATTTGGTGGTATAGGGCTCTTTTGATGCCGTCGGGCCCGAGAGTGCCGAGAAGATCTCGAGCTTGTCGGGCGAGGTCGAGACCTCCCCAATCTTTGCCGAGCCCTGCGGGTCGTACTGTGAGAGATCGTCGACAAGGAAGGTTATGGTCTTGTCCTGGTTCACCCTGAGGATGTACGCGTTGAGGATATGATCGTCCATGCTGCGCATAGCCCTCATGTCGCGGGTTACGGTAATGTAGGACGGGGAGGTCTCATCGCCGGGTTTGAATCCGGTAATGTCGCTTGCATTGATCTGGGTTGCCATCACCCCGACCGTGGATTTCATACCCCCCTTGACCGAGTCCTTGAGGGCATCATTTGCGTTCGTATAGGCATACGCCGTGAGCGTCCCGATGATGATGATCACGAGGATAGCGCTCAGGATCTGTGTTGTTGATAGTTTGCATGAACCCGTCATTTCAGGATCGCCTCCGTAGTGCTGCACCCAGTGCGATTATTCCCACAAGTCCTCCGATCAGGACTAACGGTGAAGGGGCCGATGCCGGTGTCGGGGTGGGTGCGGGCTGCAGACTGATTGCGAGCGGGGTGGTCTGGCCTGAATTCACCGTCGCGGTTGTTGAGTAATCCATATACCCGGTATACCTGAGCAGAACCTGGTGCTGGCCGGGAGTGATCCCGTCGAGTACTGCCGGGGTATAGCCCTTGAAGATGTTATCGACAAGAATATCGGCCCCGGCGGGAGTTGAGACGATGTTCAGGCTTCCCGTTGCCGGGATCGGGGTGGGGTTTACGCCGACTGGTGTCAGGGTTGCAGTAAAGGGTGTTACGGTGTTCCCTCTCACATAGATCGTGTTCATCCAGTCGTTATAACCGGGGTTTGTGATTTTGAAGAGGTGGTTCCCGTTCACGATATTGTTGAGGGTCAGGGTCCCGGAAGACGGGATCTTTCCCATCAGGTTGCTGTCCATATTCACCGTTGCGCCGGGCAGGGACGTGATGGCAACCGAACCGTAGGAAGCCGACGTCATTACGGCGTTGAGGTTCTGGGAGGTGCCGCCGTTGACATAGACGGTCGTGGTGTAATCGTTGTACCCGGAAAGGGTGAGCCGGAACGTGTGGCTGCCGGGGTAGAGCGTGACCGTTAAGGGAGCTTTGCCCTGGTAATTGTTGTCAACATAGATGAGGGCGTTACCCGGGTTTGAGGTTACGTAGACCGTGCCGGTGGTGCGGGCTGGTTGCGGCGACTGCTGGAGCACGGGTGAATAGGTCGCGGTCTGCCCTGCGCCGACCGTGATGAGATTCGTATTGGGTGAATACCCGGTAAGGGTGGCTTTCATGGAGTACGAGCCGGGAGCAAGGTTTGGTATCGTGACCGGGGCATACCCGTAGAAGTTCCCGTTCATGTAGATCTGGGCACCGCCCGGTGTTGACTGGGCATAGATTGTCCCGTACTGGACCGGCGGGACGGTGGTCTGGGTGGAGAGGGGATTGATGGTCGCATAGACTGAGACCGTCTCCTGGTCTACCGGCATATGGGATGGTGCCCCCTGCCACGTAGTATAGCCGTATTTAGTGACGGTGATAGAGGTAACCGGTGTTCCAGACGGGCTTACGGGGACGGTAAGGCTTCCCCCGGATATTGTTCCCTGAACGGCATTATTGAATGATACCGTGGCCCCGTCGACATTACAGTACGTGGTGATCCAGCCTTTCCCGCTGCCTGGCTGTGTTGGCTCTATGGTCCAGGTCTCGGTTGGCTGGGTGACCATTGTGGGTACGGTGACGGTCGGTTCCGTGGTTGGCGGCTGGGTTACCTGTGTTGGAACCGTAACCGTTGGTTCGGTTGTTGGGATCGTGGTGCTGACCCTGGTTGGTTCCGTTGTCGGTTCAGCAGTCGGCGGCGCAGTGACCGGGACGAACGGCGGCGCCGTCGGTTCCGGTACGGTGGTAGATATGACGACCGGGATATCGCCGGCGTCACCGTCTGCCGAGACCCCGGGCATCACAGTCCCCATGATCGCAAGCACGAGGAGCAGAATCAGATACTTGTTTGTCAAGAACATCGCTTCCTTATACGGAAGATCTGGCAGACGAACGTATATAAATCGTGCCGGTTTAACCGTGCAGCATTCCGTGGATAACCTTCGAGAGCCGGTGCATTCCCTCGGTGATCTGGTCTTCGGAAGCCGATGAAAAGTTCAGCCGGATCGTGTCAGTACCGCCGCCATCCACGTAGAATGGCAGGCCCGGGAGAACCGCAACTTTGTTTCTGACCCCCTCATCAAAGACTGCCCGCGAAGAAAGGCCTGGTGGTAGTGTGGCCATGAGAAACATCCCCCCTTCCGGTGTGGTATGGGAGAGTTCTGGCATAAGATCGTCAAAAAGATCGCACATCTGCCGGCACTTGCGTTCATACACGGCTACTATCTGTCGGATCCTGTTGTCGGGGTCGGATGTGGTAAGATAGCGGTGCAGGATCTTCTGGCAGAGGAAGTTGGAGTGGAGATCGGACGCCTGTTTGACGACATTGAATTTTGCCAGGATCTCTTTTGGGGCATACATCCACCCGATCCGCATGCCCGGTGCAACCGTCTTGGAGAATGAACCGGAGATAACTGCCTGGTTGGGAAGGTAGCGCTTTACGGGCAGGCGCGGTTTTGCATCGAAGAAGAGCTCGCCAAATGCATCATCCTCGTAAAAGACGGTGTCGCGACTCTGCAGGATCTCCGCAATGGCCCTGCGCGTCTCCTGCGAGTATGTCCTCCCGGAAGGATTCTGTGAATTGGGGATGCCGTAGAAGAACTTGGGCTGTGTGGACGTGACCATCCTTTCGAATGCCGCAAGGTCGGGCCCGTTGTCCTCAAGCGGAACCGTGTCGATGATTGGCTCGTAGAGCGAGAATGCCTCGATTGCCCCCAGGTAACCGGGCCTCTCCATGCCTACGTGATCGCCTGGATCGAGGAAGATCTTTGCGAACAGGTCGAGACACTGCTGCGAACCATTGACGATCTGGATCTCTGACGCTTCGGCCGGGATCCCCAGCCGGTTCCGGTACCGGGCTGCGATATATTCCCGCAGGGGAAGATATCCGTCCGTTGTGGTGTACTGGAGTGCCGCGTGCGCTTCATCTTCCATGACCTCGCGGGTTGCCCGCGCTATTCCTTCGGTATCGATCAATGCCGACGATGGAAGTCCGCCGGCAAACGATATGATCGTTGGATCGTTCGAGACCCGGAAGAGCTCATCCAGGAAGGATGCCTTCACTTTTCCCATTCTGCTGGCAAACCGGTATGACATAAACCCTTTCTCCGCGCTCTGTTGCTGGTAATACGGTAGGTTATGGTGGACGAAAAACCCTTTACCCCCGATCGTCCGACCGGACCTCCTGGTGGATGAATGTACGCGATCCGGAGAATTCAAACCGTCCATGCTCCAACCCTGTTGCAGGAATCCTATGGACATTTCACCGGTACTTATTCTGTTCGCGCTCATGGTCGCCTTCATTATCGTGCACCTGATCATCAGGCGCCGGGAACTCGACCGCGAGCGGACGCTTGAGATCATTGTGCTCTGGACGCTGGTCCTCGGTGTTGGTGCCGTTGGACTTGTCAGCGCCATCGGACATGTCTTCATGGCTGACAGGATCGCAGAGATGGCCGGGTGGCCTACGGGGAGTCCGTTCCAGTACGAGGTGGGAATGGCAAACCTTGCACTCGGTGTTGTGGGGCTGCTCTGTTACCGCTTCCGGGACAATTTCTGGCTTGCGGCCATACTTGCCAATGCGGTTTTCCTTATGGGGGACGGAATCGGCCATGTGCGGGATATTCTCCTGAATGCCAACTATGCGCCATTCAATGCCGGTGTGCCGCTCTACTGGGATTTTCTCTTCCCGCTTGCCCAGATCCTGCTCTGGCTGATGCTCAGAAAAGCCAGAATTCTCTCAAAGGCCAGCCGGAAAGACGTGCTCTGAATCAGCACCTCGTTATTTTTTATGCCGTGAACCCGGATCCGCAATCCTTTTTCCCAACCGGCGCAAGCTGTACCCTATGACTCTCACACGTGCCGATGATGCCGAAGCCCTGTTCCGTGAGGGCTTCTCCTGCGCCCAGGCAGTCAGCCTCGCGTTTGCCGGGGATTACGGGATTGACCGGGAGACGGTCCTGAAACTCTCCTGCGCACTCGGGGGCGGGATGGGCCACACGGACAACACCTGCGGGGCTGTGACCGGCGCCCTCCTGGTTATCGGCATGAAATACGGGCGTACGCGGGTTGACGACATGGCTGCAAAAGAGAAGACATACGCGGTCACGAAAGAGTTCATGGCAGAATTCCAGCACAGGAACCCGTCTCTCCGGTGCACGGATCTTTTGGGGTACAACCTCTCATCCGACCGCGAGCTCGCGCTCGCAAAAGAGAAAGGTGCCTTCAAGGCAAAATGCCCGTTTCTCGTGCGGAGCGCAGCAGAGATTCTGGAAGAGATCTTATAAATCCCCTTTTTTTTAATACCAGGATTCGTCTCATCCTGCGATCAGGTATGTTTTTAAAATAACCTGAGCGGGTGTTCGTGTTGATCTTCGGGCACCCCCCCAGCCCCCCAGCGAGTCCGCTTCACTGACCCCCCTTGCCCCCCACCCCCTATCTCCAAAAAAAACTGCCACTTCACTTCGGGCATCTCATCCATGTCCGCACCTCCGAAATCGTGTCAGGCAGGGGGTGACCCCCCGCCTCCATTGGATACGGGTGGGGGGATCCACCCCCAGTCAGAATTTTTGTGGTAGGGGGTAGGGGGTATAGCCCCGTGGTGGCAATTATGACAAAAACCCTGAAACGTGTTGATTGTGATCCTTACAGTTTTCAACAAAAAAAGTGAATTTTTTGTTCCCGGCTCCTGCCGGGTAACTTACGCCGAGTCAGCGACTTCGATCTTGATGATCTCAGAATGTACGGATGCAATAATGGAATGCAGTTCCGCATTCTGTGCCTGTCGCACCTGCTCGATCTCTTCCCTGATCCTGGCAATCGCCTCGCCCTGAGTGCTGCCATGACCGCGAGCTCCCGGAATCTCAACGCATCGGGCGGTAAATCCGCCTTTCTCGTGGGATTCCGTGACGATGGTATAGTGCATGATCAAAAAGAAAGGATGCGGTCCTAGACATAGTTTCTGGTCAGAATTGCGTTATTCCGACCGTTTGGGGTCTTCCTGTGCAGCCAATTTCCTGCTCTCGTACTCGGCCATATGCCCTTCGACCCCACACCTGAACTCATCCCCGGGCAGGGAAAATTCCCTGTCCAGTAAAAACATCCTGGCCGCATCGCCGATCGCCTTGTGCGGCCTGATAACGTACCGGAATTTCTCCGGGATCTGGTAGGTGAGGTTGCGGGAGGAGATCGAGGTTTTGTTGATCTCAAACCCGATCACAAGGGACATCCGGTCCAGCGACACGTGCTCCTTGAGCGAGAACCGGTTTTTGATCTCCGTCTGGAGATCGCGGATCACAAACCCGTCTGTATTCACCCGGGCATGATGGAACGTTTCCATCTCCCGCTGTCGGGCGAAGAAGACGAGCGTGCCGATCTCACGCCGGTTAAGTGCCTGCATGAAACCCCGTAAATCCCGGTGGACCGTGTTTATCGCTGTCCTTGCAGCGCGTTTCTGCATGGAATCAAGGGTGAATTTGCGATTGAACTCCCGTGTCCGTCCGGGCTCTCCGAGATTGAAGACCCGCCGGTTCCCGTCCACCCGCTTCCCCACGTCGTCGGTGACGTTCTTCCAGAGTTCAACATCGATGTCATAGCTGAAGGGTTTACCGGCAAACGAGAGGGCGTCTGTTTTCGGGTCATGGAGAACTACACCAATCTCGATGGGGATCTGCATTGTCTGCCGGGTGCCGTAGATCCCGGCAAATTCCATGTCAATGTATGCCGTCAGGGGCGTGTCCATGGCAGGTAAAACTGAACGTGAAGTGTGGACTCTTAATGGTCTTGGTAAAACCGTTTGTTATACGGTACCGGTGACCGGGACCATACTCCCGTTTAATGGGATCAGTCAGCGTCGAGCTGCACCTGTATTTTTGCAGCAATCTCCTCTGCTTTCCTGTCGAGCGGCACGAGCCGGATTGCTTTTGCGGATGAGATCCCCACACCGAGTTCAGCCGCCCGTGCGATCTGTTCCTGGTCAAATATCCGCCCGTCTGCAACATCCGGGACGGTTCCGCATGCACGGAGCAGGGCCACTCCCACCGCGTCGATAGCAACCCGGTCCGGCCCGGCCAGGACTACACCGGGATGGATGACCTTGCCTTTATCCGGCCCGCCGCTTGCAAATCCTTCCGTGGCATCGAGTACAATGAGATCGGTCCGGAAAAACTGGTTGATCTCGGCGATCATGCTGCGCTTGACGGGTGAATTGTCCAGTTCGTTCATGAAATCATAGTTGACGTTTGGCACCCTGCGGGCGATACATCCCACGGCATTTTTCAGGGAGAGCGCGAAGTGGCTTCCATACCGGTCGGTCTTGAGGCCGCAGATCTGGATCACGTGATCCGATCGTGAAATGGGTGCAGCAAGGAAAAACCCGCGGGACCAGTGGAGACCGGGTGCCTGGATCTCATGCCATCCAAATCGTTCCATCTCGTCAAGCAATGTTATGGGAAATCCCCTGTCCCTGGCAAGGGCGATGACTCCCAGGTCGGCAAGAACCTCCCGTGTCTCCCCGACACTGCTGCGCTCGGCAAGGGTTATCGATTCCGGTTTCTCATCTGATAATGCGGTGAAGATGGCGTCCAGAGTCTCAAGATGGGTTGAAGCGGGGAAGGGATTGGCGCTGTCATAATCCGCCTTGACCGCAACTGATGAGCCGGCAAGGACCGATAAGTCAAATCCCCCAAGAACGCTCTCAACGCCACCGAAACGGTCTGCCGCATCGGCAATGAAGATATCAACCTGCTCTCCCATGATAATCTCTAGTTGAGAGGTATTACGCCGAACGTTATCAACATGCGCATATCACGTCTCCGTGAAGGGGAATCGAATCGGCGATGAAAATGATCTGCCACCTTGCACCCTGCCGTTTTTGAAACGATTTGGCATCGGATTAGAAAAAAGAATTATCTCCGATTCTGAAATGCGAATCGGAATGGTTTATTTGTGGTGCCCGTCACCCTCAATCCGCCCGGCAGCAATCCCGCAATAGTGCGGATCGATCTCCACCCCGATAGCGCTGCGGCCGGACCGGGATGCAGCAACGAGTGTGGAACCGCT
Organism: Methanoregula sp.; assembly: GCF_041645475.1. Taxonomy (GTDB): domain Archaea; phylum Halobacteriota; class Methanomicrobia; order Methanomicrobiales; family Methanospirillaceae; genus Methanoregula. The sequence continues at coordinate 111,355 of NZ_JBAZQA010000005.1, forward strand.
GCCCATGAACGGGTCGAGCACCGTATCCCCGACAAACGAGAAGAGTTTCATGCACCGGAGCGGGAGTTCGACCGGGAATGGTGCCGGGTGCCCGATCTTTGTCTTGCGCTCGCCATTGAAGGTCCACAGGCCGTTGGTCCAGGCCATGAACTCGTCCCGGGTAATATCCGATTGTCGCGATCCGCTCGTCTTTTTCCAGGAATCCTTGTACAGGACAACGATCAACTCCACCGGTGCGATCACGTACGGTGCTGAAGCGCTCAGCCATGAACCCCAGGCTGTCCGGCGGGAAATATTCCCCTCGTTCCAGATGATCGTCGAATGGTAGGAAAAGCCCGCCTCTTTTGCAATGGTGGTGAGATCGGCCCCTACGCTCTGCTGGCCGCCCTTGTTCTTGTCGAGCGGGATGTTGAGGCAGAACCGTCCATCGTTCCTGAGCCAGCCATGGCACCGTTCCATCCACTTCCTCGAAAACTCCAGGTATTCCTCGTAACTGACCCGGTCATCGTGGGAATTGTACGGGATATCCACATTGTATGGCGGGGACGTGACAACGAGATCGATACTCTCCTTGGCAATGTTCTGCGTTGAGAATATGTCCTCGTTGAGGATAGTGCACTGTCCGATTCTTGAATAAACACCGCTCTCCACGCGTCCGCCCTCACCTAGATCTTCGTTCTGCCAGCAGTATAGTATTTCCCTCAATGGAGGGTTCCATTCCGTGTCATTGATCTAACCGCGAGGTTATACGAATAACCCCTGCCATCATAGGATTATTATTTGCTCCTATACCCATTACCAATGAGTGAACGGCTTAAGGGTATTACTTCGGGAGATGGGGATGCATGCGTAACCGGATAATCTCTCTCGCATGCCTGCTCCTTGTTATCGGAAGTCTTTTTCTGGTTGCTGCAGTTTCTGCTGCTGCTGCCCCTGTGAACGGCGGGGAGATCCCGTCAAGTTCAGACCCGCTCTACCGGGACAGGCCGGAAAACATTGCCGCTCTCAAGACCCATATTGCCTATGTCGGGGAATCCCAGGAGGCCCGGATGGACGGTGTGATTGAGTATGTCAGCAATATCAGCGGAAGTGCCGGGATCGGCAGGCTCCAGCAGATCCGAAACGATTACCTTGCTGCTGCCGCAACGATCCCTGTCATGCAGACCTCTGACCAGATAAACGCTCTCCGGGATGACATGTGCGCCCAGACAAAGTTGTTTGCAGGGGAGACCATGGCCCAGCTCGTGCTGTTCAACGGGACTCCTGAAGGAATGCGGGTGACTACCGGTGCATCGATGAATGCGTTTGAAATCTCCTTTAACAGTATGACCGACCCCCTCTGGCTTTCACGGGATAGTGCACGAATCGTTGTCTTTAACCGTGAATCCGAGGAGCGGAACTTCACCCTCCGCAGCCTGAGTGAAAAAGGGATTGATATAACTCAGGCACAGCAGATATCGGATCAGATTGATGCAAAGCGTTCAGAAGTCGAAGCTGCGCTGCGCAACAACCAGGATGGGGCTATTCTTAAGGTAAATACCGGCATCAAGAGCCTCAACCAGCAGTTCCGGAATACCGTCAGCGATTACCGCACCAGCCTGGAGATCCAGATGAAGGGTGCTGCAATCCTCGCGATGAACACATAAATCGGTTCTTTTTTCTATAACCAAGCCTCTTCCGATATCCTCTTCTCCCACGGTACTGACACTTGTGTATGCAGCAACAGGATGGGTCTGGAAACCGGATCTCCTTCTCTCCTATCGGAATAGTCCGTTCACCCTTTCACGATATTGCCGGGATGCCGATCCAGCCGAACGGTGCCCGGGGTGTGCGGGGAACCGTGGAAATTGCAGACCGGTATGTTGACGGCCTGCGGGATCTTGACGTGTTTGCCCGGATAATCCTGATCTATTCCTTCCACCGGTGTACCGGTCACGATCTGCACGTGAAACCGTTCCTGGACACAACCCTGCGGGGGATCTTTGCCACCCGGTCCCCCCGGCGCCCCAATGCAATCGGCCTCTCGGTCGTGCGCCTGGTTTCGGTGAACGGCTCAACACTTGTTGTGGAGGACGTGGATGTTCTTGACGGCACCCCGCTTATCGATATCAAGCCGTATGTGCCTGCGTTTGATGCGTATCCGGAATCGTGCTGCGGGTGGCTTGAACCGGTTGCCAAAAATGCCGGGTCTGTCCGGTCGGATGGACGGTTCCGGTGATTAATTGGCATTAAGCACCTGATTCGGGGGCAATCCTTTATCGGGATTCATGGCTGACGCTATGATACCATGACCTCACCATCCCCCTTGACCGGTGTCACCGGGATCCTGCGCCCGTTCAAGGAATATCTCCAGTCACTTGGCCTGTCCCCGGGCGACCAGATCGTCTATTACGGCTGCGTTGGGACCTGCACGCCGTTTGTGGAACTGCTTGCCATCGCTGTACGGGGCCTGCACCTCGAACAGGTATATGTCCCGCTGCTCGATGAGGGAAAGGCAAAAAAACTGTACGAGGTGCCTGATGCAGGTATGCAGGTGAGCAGTGAACCCGCCGTGCTGAACCCCCGGGTTCTTGTCATCATGGGGGGACTTGCAATGCCGTACATGCCGGTTACTAAAGAGCAGGTACGCGATCTTTCCGTCCGCCATAACAATGCGAAACTGGCCGGGGTCTGCTTCCAGAATATGTTCGAAAAAGCCGGCTGGCTGGATACCGTGAAGTTCGATCTGCTGATCAATGCCATGATCGAACCGGTGACGGTGACGCGACGGGAACACTAATCTGAATCACCTGGGTCAGATGACGGCAGGCCAGTTTCTCTCTTCCTTTTTTTATCGCCCGTCTCGGTGCCCATGAACGAACGTTCACACCCGGGCCGTGAAAACCTTCTGATGGAAAAGTTTCCCGCTTCACCGCCTCTCCCGGGGGGTACGGCAGGACAAGGGAGTTTTCATTGGGGGTCACTGATCCGCCGCTTATAACGCCCGTGCGGGTGCGTCATAAAAGATCAAATGGTTTCTCAAAGGAATCCATTTCAATTGGGGTCTGCTGAAATTATTTCAATCAAGGTCTGGTTGATCCGGAATCGGTTTTCAAACGCAATCATGATCGCGATGGACTTTTTGAAATCAAAGCTTGACTGAAAATTAAAAAACCATAGTCCGCTGAAAAAAAATTTGTCAAAGTTTGATGATGAAATGTTAAGTACCTGTACACGAAGGTACACCAACCGTTTACGACGGAGGTCCGTTCACAGGTACGGTTTTCAATCAAACCTTGATTGAAAATAAAAAATCAAAGTCTGCCGAAATTACAAAGTCCATTGTGGAATAAATAGACATTTTCATAAACCCCTACTGCAAATAATCCCGTATGGGAAAAATTGCCGATTACCTGAAAAATTACAGTAATCAAGGAACGGCACAAGGCTACAACTCCGCTATCTTTCGCTTCATCGATTTTATCTATGGAAAACAGCGGGAATTTGTCAAAGTCACCGCCGAAGAACGCGTAAAATACGAGAAACTGGTTGATAAATACCTCAAAGAAAAGCGGAATTATTCAGAGGATATGGCAAACTTCGTCGTATCCCTTCACTCCAGCCCCCCCTTGACAGCTCGACACACATTCATCTACGTAAAGGAGTTTTTCAGTTATTACGACAAGGAATTACCGTCGAAGGAATTGAAATTTATTCGCAATAAATTACCGAAGGGAAACGCAAGAACCGTCGAAAAGGACATGGACATCGAAACAATACGAGTAATCCTTCAACATCTCGACGTAAAAGGGCGCGCGTTAATTCTTACCCTGGCATCATCAGGAATGAGAATTAATGAGGCGCTCTCGGTAACTCTCGATGATGTTGATCTGAAAACTATACCTGCCTGTATCACGGTTCGTGGTGAAACTTCGAAAACCGGAGATACCCGAATATCCTTCATATCATCAGAAGCAACGCAGGCTATTAACGAATGGTTGAAGGTTCGGCCGGATTACATCAAAACCTCTGCAAAACGGAATAACGGCCTTGTAATGAGCGGGAGAGGTAATCTAAAATCGGGAGAGGATGACGGGCGGTTATTCCCGTTCACGGACCAGAACGCCAGCGTATTATGGGAAAATGCGCTGACGAAGGCAGGGTTATTATCACACGATAAAACGACGAATCGAAAACAATTGCACTATCACCAGTTCCGAAAATTTTTCATCAGCCAACTGTCGTTAATTGTCTCCAAAGAAATTCCTGAAATGCTGGCAGGCCATGCTGGATACCTGACAGGCTCGTATCGGCGATATACCAAGAAACAACTGGCCGAAGAATACCTGAAAGGACAGCATTTGTTGACGATTCAAGCCCCCAAGGAATTACAGGAGATTGAATCGGAGTTCAAAGCCAAGATGCAGACTCACAGCGAGATTATTGAAAGCCTCGTGAGGAAAAACATCGCGCTGGAACAATTGGTAATAGCCAATGAGGAGAAGTTTACCAAGGAGATTCGAAAAATCCAAGAAGAAGACCGCATGATGGCTTACTTTAAGGAGTGGTTTGAGGAAAAATGGAAAAACGCATCGCCAGAAGAACGGGATGAATTAATGAATCGGATTATCGAAATCAGTGAACCTGTCGATGAAAAGTTAATGGATGCCATAGACCAATCTGAAGAAAATTACCGGAAAAGCATGGATTCCGAACTGACCCAGTCTCTCATTCCTACGGTTTCCCGCCGCGCCCCAAAGGAACGTAATGAAAAGCCCCATCAGGGGCTATCCTAATGCAGAAAACACCCTGACGGCATCTTTGGGGGCCTTGCCGCCCCCAATACGGGCCGTCTTGGTGTGTTGTTCTGCCGTCAAACTCTTAAATTCACAATTCCTCCCTAGCCTCATCAGAGGGTAGGGGGGCGGGGGGCGGCCCCTTCGGGGCAGTCCCCCCTCCCTCTCGGCTCATTTAGAATAAGTCGTAAAATAAATAAAAATGTCCGACGTGGAATAAGTAAACGAGTTTCCGGAACTACGACGTAATTTACCACTGGGCTCATATAGAATAAGTCACAGCAATTAAAGCAAAACGAACCTTCGATGTATCTATTTAACCTATAATATTCATAATTTATTTTATGCCGCCTGAATTGTTTTATAAGCCGCATCCGTTCAAAGAACAATCAATTACAGTTACACTCAGAAGAAATACTGATGATTCATCAAACTATCTGTATGAAATTATTCATAAATCTGATTCTTCAAAACATTATGAGCGATTTGACACTCAAGAAAGCGCAGAAAAAGCAATTATGAAAATTAACTCTGAAATCAGAAATATAATTGTCGATATGAGGAATAATGAGATTGAAGAAGAGGCATTAACTAAACAAGCAAGAGACAAGATTATTGCTGATAATAAAGAAGAAAAATATTTATAATTTATTTTTCGTTAATCACATTTAATTGTATATTATTAAAAAAATGAATGAGCACATCAAAAATCTGAATAATCGAAATTAACAATTTAATTCCACTACATCAATTTTAGAACATGAGTTTTGTTCATAATTCAAAAATTCTAAAAAAGTCTTAAAATTCACAGTTGATTGTGTATTTCCTGCTGAAATTTTTTTCATCAGGGTTTGATGGAAAAATAAAAATCAAGGTTCGATTGATCCGGATCCGGTTTTCAATCGCGATCATGATCGCGATTGAATTTTTTTTGGCAGGTTTGGTTGAAATGGGGTATTGAAAATCCAATCTGGGATTGGCGTTTACTCGGGGGGATGGTCAGGCACCCTCTCTTGAGAATCCGCAAACAATATGAAAAGGGGATGTCGACAACTCCGCTCACCTCTTTCATGAAATGATGTCATTGTCGTGACGTTTTTTCTTGCCCGGGTATTTTTCAGGCACTTATCGGGAATCCCATTCACGTTCGCCGGTTCCCGGGGCAACTTGTTTTTGTCTCGTTATCCCTCCTTTTGGCCGGGTATCTCGCGGGTTTAGATAAACCCACCGGTGGTTTATTGAACAATTTGGGGTGATAATCTGTTTTTTTATTCCCCCTGAAGAGCGTGTGTCGCCGGGTCCTGGCAATGGGTTTCCCCTCATCCTCATATTCCCTCTGTGGGGACCCACTTATACAACCTAAAAAAAACAGGCCGTTTTGATACGTTTCAAGAACTGTCGTAGTGCTGACCGATCTCATCGGGAACATGTACGCACGCAACCAGGGTGTGATTATACCCTTTATTTGTGATGACTCGGCAACCGGTTTGCCGGGTCACCAGGCACTGCAAATGCCGACAGATCTCATGTATGGGTAGCCTGCGGTATGGCATTTCCACTAAAAACACATTCAGAAATGTAACCGGAAATCGTTCCTGAAATGCACGACTGCCAGATGGTGGCAGACTTCGAAGAAATGGGATTAAAAAAATTTAGAGGTATGGGTTCCTGAGTGCTTTGCCCACACCGAAGGTTGCACGCCCTGCAAGGGTTGCCTTGTTCTTCGTGATCTTCTCGTTTGCGAGCTTGGTCACGAGTTCAAGACCTGGCTTGACCTTTTCGATTGGCTGGGTCTCAAAGACGCCAGCTGCCATTGCCTTGCCCCAGACCGAGTCTCCGATCTTGGACCTGACAAACACCGTTGACCAGCCGTCGGGGCTGCCGACTGAGCCGGTGGAGATGTCACCGAGGTTTGCTACATAGTCAAGGCAGACGTGGCAGCCGGGCTGCTCGTACTTGTGGGTCACCTTGAGCGGAAGCTGGACTACCTGTCCGCGCTTGCCGTATACCCAGAACTTGCCCTTGCCGATCTCCATCTTCTTGACGGACTCGAGCTTCATGGCTGCGTGGTCTTCCACGAGCTGCAGGATGCTCTGGTAGGGGAAGTTCTCCATGCAGAAGATACCTACTGCAAGGGCAATGCTTGCACCAACGTCGCGCATGCCGACGGGGTACAGCTGGGCTTTCCGGACTGCCTGCATCTGGCAGGGAGTACCGACGATACCAACCTTGTCCAGACCGAAGCTGCGGGTTGCCTCCTTGAGGAGTGCAATGTTCGGGCTGATGTTATACTTGGTACCGGCTGCTGCGAGCAGCTCAGCCTTGGTGTTGACGATCGCCGGGATGGGTCTCCAGGGTTCGATCATGTCGAAATTGGAGTTGTCCAGCATGCACTTTGACGGGTTCTTTGCTGCGAATTCCTTGCTGGCTGCAACGATTGCACCGTCAATGATACCCTCTTCAAGGGCATATGCAAACAGCGAGGTAACGATACCGCCATCCTGGGCGTGCTTGAGAAGCTCCTTGTCGGTGCTCCGGGCTGAGATGCATGATTTGTAATTTCCGAGTTCTGCTCCCATTTCAATCACCTTACTGGAGTGCCGCCATTATGGCCTCGTTGATCGCCTCGTACTGGCTGATGACATCAGTGTTGAAGAACCCTCTCGGGCACTGCGCATAGCATGCGCCACACTTGATGCACAGGTCGCGCTCACCGTTGGGCTTGCCGTATTCCATGGTGATGGCGTTGACCGGGCAGGCTGCGGCACAGCTGCCGCATCCCATACAGAGTCCCTGGTTGATGACGTTGGTCATCAGTTCGCAGAAGCATGCGCTGGTGGTCTCGGTCATCTTCATGAGCGGGGTCAGGTATGCCGTTGCAAGGTCCTTCTGTTCCTTGGTTCCCTTGAGGAGCAGGTATGCCATGACGGCAACGTTCCTGATCATCTGGGGGGTCGGTGCGCATCCGGGGATGTACACGTCAACCTTGATCAGGTCGCCGATTGGCAGGTATGCCTCGTGTGCCGGCTGGTTCTGCTGGCCACCGCGGGAGAACCGGGTGATGTTGCCGTAGCATGCGCAGCCGCCGAGGGCGACCACAATTGCTGACTTTTCACGGGTTTCCTTGATCTCTGCAACTGCGAGTTTGTCGTTAATACAAACGGAACCCTCAACGAATGAAACGTCTACCTGCTGAATGTGCCTTGCGTCTGCAAGTGTTGGCATGTACTTCAGGTCGACGTACTTGTCGAGGAGCGTTAACAATCCGGCGTAGTTGTCTGCTAATGCCACAGTACAACCGGTGCACCCACTGAGGTGGGTGTAGCCCAATGTAATCTTGTCTGCCACAGGCTTAACCTCCTTTTTAGTTTCTACTGGCTTTTGTGCTACATCAGCGGGTTTCGATGGTGCCGCCGGTTTAGGCGGTTCCGCGCTGGTGTTTTTCTTGAAGACACTCGATAGTAGTCCCATAATCCACTCCTGTAGTTTCCAGTATTACCCGAATCGCTTTCGGTATGGCTTTCTCGAGTTCATCGGAAAGCCCGAGTTCAAATTCGGGAGCAGTAACCCTTGCCGGCTGGACTCCTATGATCGTAACCTCGATCCGATCCTTGATCCGCTGGAGCGGTTCGGTGAGATCCCACGAATGGGCATCACGGTAGGCGCCCGGTGGTAACTCTTCCGGCCTGAGTTTTGTTATCTGCCCAGGCTCCGCACCAAAGTCAGCAATATCGACGATAATGAGTTTCTTCGTCACTTCCGGGTCGAGCAGGGTAAAAATAAAGTGCGGGCCGCCAAGGCCTGCATCGATTATTGTTACATTGTCGGGAAGCGAGAGATTCTGCATCTCCTCGATTACTGCCGGTCCAAAGCCGTCGTCGGCAAACAGGGGGTTTCCACACCCTGCTATCACGATCTCTGAGAACAGCATCGCGGGTTACTCACTGGATGAGCTTCTGAGCCACTACCTTGTTGTCCTCATCCACGACGATCATGTGGGTTGCACATGATACACAGGGGTCGTACCCGCGCATGATAACTTCTGCGAGCTGCCAGGGTGCACCGGTGAGTGCAGCACTGCAGGTTGCAAAGTTCCATGTGGTTGGGACAAGCATCGAGAAGTACTGGACCTTCCAGTCCTTGACGCGTGCAAGGTGGACATCGGTTCCACGGGGGGCCTCGTTGGATGCCCAGCCGAGGGTTCCGTCACCGTCGGGGATGTAGTCTGCAACGACCTTGCCGGCAGTGTTGAGCTCGTCAAGGCAGTCGATCATCTCGTAGAAGCAGTCCGTGTATTCCATCTCACGGGCAATGTTCTGGCCGACGGTACCCTTCTCGTCGTAGCCCTTGTAGACTGCGAGACGTGCACGGGGACCGACTTCAACGGGCTGGCCGTCGTACATCGGGATACCGGTGCAGGCTTCCATCTGCGGGTTGACCTTGGTTCCCATCTTGGTGGTTCCGCCAATCGGGTAGCGGGGCTCTTCGAGCGAGACTTCCATCTCACCCATGTACCAGTCCCATGGCCGGACTTCCTTGAACCTGCGGATGTCCCAGCTGGGGCACTCGTCGAGGCTTGAAGAACCGTAGAACGCGTGGGTTGCAAGGTAGCCCTGGTTGTGGTAACCGAGGGTCTTGGGCAGTGCGACCTTCATGCCGCCGACGTCCACATGCTCGCGTGCCTGGTAATTCCGGAGGATCGCGATCATGAGGTCCATCTGGGCCTTTGCAAGGGGGAGACCCTCCTTGGCGAGGTCGTACATCTTGGTCTTGGCCTGCTCTGAGACGTTGCGGTACATACCGCCGACCCGGGTGTTTCTCGGGTGGATACAGTCGCCAGCGGCAATCTGGCCGATGGTCTGGCCGATCTCACGGAGCCTCTGGATGCGCTTTGCAACGGTGCGCACCGGCTCTTCTGCCGTGAACGGGTTGATCTTGGTCTCGGTGCCTGGTAAGTACAGGTCGGGCAGGATCAGGATATCGTGCAGTGCAATGCTGTGCAGCCGGTTTGCCAGCTGGAGGATGTGACGGAGCAGAAGTGCGTCCCGGGGGATCTCGCACTTGATGGATGCTTCCATCGCTTCGGTCGCAGCAAGGTTGTGGGCAATCGGACAGATACCACAGACACGTGATGCGATCTTGGGGACCTGCTCGGGCGTCTTTCCGACGGCAAGCTTCTCTACACCCCTGACCGGGGTGATCGAACACCAGTTACCGGTCTCGATGATACCCTGGTCGTTGACCTTGAGCACCATCTTGGAGTGACCCTCATGTCTTGTGGTTGGGGAAATCTCTACAACTTTCGACAATATTATCGCCTCATTTTATGTTGAGTTGTTCGAATTACTGTACAAAATTACTCTATACATCTCTCATCTCTAGAGATAATTGAGCGTACAAAGTACGTTCATGTCTATCTTGTACTAACCATTTTATAACCTTTATGACTTAATCTGATGTCAAAAAAGCTCCCATATTCACCCTTGTTTTCCAAAAATAGTCCGAAATGCTACGCTTTGTCGGGGGATGTATAGATATACCCCGGGATTGTAAAAAGGAAATTATATTTTAACCTGGATTCGGTTTGTGAAAAAAACCGGTTGGGCAGGTCAGTCGTTGGCCTGCTTATCGCCGTTCAATTCATCGACCAATTCGGCAATGGTGGCCCGGCGCTCGGCATACGCATCGTGCTGGTGGATGCTCTCCTCGTTGGTCTGCTTGATCGTGACAACTGAATCCCCGGACAAGTAGTCAAATTCCGCAAGCACTTTCTTTGCCATCTCGCGAACACAGTCCTCTACAAACCGCGGATTTTTATGCGCGTTAAGCACGACCTGCCCCTCATCTCCGCGCTTTAAAAGCTCGTAGATGCCGCTGCTCATTGACTCCTTGAGGATACTGATGATCTCTTCGAGATCGACATGCTGGTCGTCATCAGTCTCTATGCACAGGAATCCCCGGCCGCGCTGGTTGTGGGTTGCCATGGGAACTTCGCTGAAGAACGCGTCAATGGTATCCTTGTTGACATTGAGGCCCTGCAGGACCCGCATGGCCCGCTCTTTCATGATATTCTGGGCACATGGGCATGCGGTCATGCCGGTAACTTCGGCACCGATACTCTTGCGCACGATTGGTTCGCGGAACGTACGCCGTGCAACAGCCCGGGCGTGCACTTTCACTACTTCATGGCAGACCGTTTTACTGACCGGTGTCTCGCGCTTGACCATGAACTCGCTGCGCATGAACACTTCTGTCCGGTCGGCATACTCGTGGCGATCCAGAAGCTTGCGCGCAACAACGCTGCAGAGTTTCTCTATCTGGTTGACATCGCCCTCTATCGCCTGCTGGAGGACTTCGTCAATCACTTCGAAATTGCGGGAAAGGTTTGCCCCTTTGAGGCTGCCGGGGAGATCAACATACACGTCAAAATTGGATATGAAAATTACCGGCCGTTTCTCGTGGCGGTGAACTTCAACAAGTTTTTTAACGTTTTTTACACCGACCCGGGTGAGGTTTATCCGGACATCCGGCGATGTTGCCTGAACGTCCGGCAGTTCCTTACTGAATGATTTATCCGGGGCTACTTCGATATTTTTGGTTTTAATAGGTCATCGCATCCAGATGGTTTTTCACGTGTGCTTCTTTAGTTTTTTCATATAATATTTATGTGCTTTGTTGCTGATATCAAAGGGATCTACTATGTTAAAAAAATATTATGAGGCAGATGCCGATCTGGGCGTGCTGAAAGGCAAGCGCATTGCGGTGATCGGCTACGGGTCACAGGGCCGGGGCCAGTCGCTGAACCTGAGGGACAGCGGGCTTGATGTGGTGATTGGTCTGCGCCCGGGAAAGAGCTGGGATGCGGCAGCAAAGGATGGCATGAAAGTGATGAAGGTCGCCGATGCCGTGAAGGCCGCCGACATCATCCAGATCCTCGTTCCCGACGAGCTCCAGGGTGGGGTGTACAAGAACGAGATTCAGCCTAACCTCACGGAAAACAAGTGTCTTATGTTCTCGCACGGGTTCAACATCCACTTCGGGCAGATCATACCTCCGGCAAATGTGGATGTAATCATGGTGGCCCCCAAGGGCCCCGGCTTCATGGTCCGCCGGCAGTACGAAGAGGGCAAGGGTGTCCCGGCCCTCATCGCTATCCATCAGGATGCGAGTGGTAATGCTCACAAGGTTGCTCTTGCGTATGCCAAGGGAATCGGCGCCACACGGGCGGTTGTTCTTGAAACCTCGTTCCGTGAGGAGACCGAAACCGATCTGTTCGGCGAGCAGGCAGTTCTCTGCGGTGGATGTACCTCCCTTGTTAAGGCCGGGTTCGAGACCCTTGTTGATGCCGGCTACGAGCCTGAGATGGCATACCTCGAAGTTCTCCATGAGCTCAAGCTGATCGTGGACCTTATTTATGAGGGCGGGCTGACGAACATGCGCAAATATATCAGCAACACCGCACAGTATGGGGATCTCACCCGGGGACCCCGCGTTATCGGTCCCGAATCATATGAGGCAATGCAGGAGATCCTAGAAGAGATCCAGAGCGGCAAGTTCGCCCGGGAATGGATGCTCGAGAACCTGGTGAACCGCCCGGTCTTTACGGCGCTCACCAATGCCGATGAAGAACACCTTATCGAAGAAGTGGGCAAAGAAGTGCGCGGCATGATGCCCCAGTTCCGGAAATAATACTCACCCTCATTTTTTCCTTTTTCTCCTGCCAAGAATGACCCGGGTCTCCTGATACCCAGAGCAACTCAAGAATTACTATCTTTTTTAATTATATGCCCCTATTATATCCTGATGAAGGTCTGTATCATTTACCACAGCGAGACCGGTAATACCCGTCATGTTGCACAGCATCTCGCATCGGCCTGCGATGGGAAACTGATCGATATCACCGACAAGGCCAGCTACAACCGTCTCACCCGGTTCCTTGTATGGTGCAAGATGAGCATGGCAGAAGAAAAGACACCCATTGAACCGTCGTCTATTGATGTATCTGATTTCGATCAGCTGGTATTTGGGTCCCCGGTATGGGCTTTCAAGCCGACACCGGCAATTCATGCCGCTATCGACTCCCTGAAGGGCTGTGAGGGAAAGAAGGCAACTGCATTCTGCACCCATGGTGGCAAGCCCGGGCAGACTGCGGAACTCTTCCAGAAATGGATTGAGGCACGTGGAATGAAATGCGTGGGGAATGCAAGCCTCCATCAGAAGGATATCGAGGACGAGAAGAAGACTCGGGATCTGGTTGCAGCCCTGATTAAGAACTGATTATCTCAAACTTATCCTGAACACGAAGGTACGGATCCATTTTCTCTCTTTTTCTCTCGATCCTGTTTTTTCTGCAGGATCTGAACCGGCCCGATCCGGAATCCCCTCTCCTGGGCATCAGTAATACGCCAGGTCTCGGTGACTTCCCTCCGGGGAAAGCCTTTTTGTCGGCAGGCGCCGTTATACTATACTATTATGACGGACCCGTATGAAGACCTCCTCAAACAGGCATATTCCAATATCACGGAAAAAACCGAATCCTCGGAACGTTTTGTAGTTCCCGAGGCAAAGGCATACGTTGAGGGAAAGACCACGGTTCTCGAAAATTTCACCGAGATTGTCGGTAAAGTCCGGCGTGAACCGGATCACCTGATGAAATTCCTTCTCGGGGAACTGGGAACCAGCGGAAAAATTGACGGGAACCGGGCCATTTTCAATGGGAAATTCGAGATCACCCTGATAAAGGCGATCATCAAGAGTTACGTGGAGGATTACGTCATCTGCTCTGAGTGCGGCAAGCCCGATACGCGTCTTGTCAAGGATGACCGGGTCATGCTCCTCCGCTGTGACGCCTGTGGGAGTCACCGGCCGGTACGCAAGCGGAAAGCCAGGACCGAACCGGTATCTGAGAACCTCGAAGAAGGTACCATTATGGATGTCGAGATCCAGTCGATCTCGAAACGCGGAGACGGGGTTGTCAAGATGGGACGGTATATCATGTATGTTTCGAATGCAAAGCCCGGCCAGAAGGTCAGAATCAAGATCTCCCGCATCTCGGGTTCAATTGTCTTCACCGAGCGTGCCCCTGAAGAATAATTTTTGGTCCAGACGTACGGGATCGATCCAGAGCCCGATACCCTCTTTTTTTAATTCCTGAAAAAAGGAATGTCAATACGCGGACATACCTTCCACGAAATTCCTGGCCCTATCCCAGCATTGAGGGATGATATGGCTTAAAAAAGTATAGTATTCCTGAGAAAATCAGCTCTTCTTCAACCCTTTGATGAGCTCATCACAGTGACCGCTGATCCGTTTGCAGGCTTTCTTGATGATAGGAACGGGATTTTTCTTTCCCTTTGTTGTTATGAACAGTTCCGGGTCCGAGAACTGGAATTCTATCATATATCGCGCAACATCTACGTCCGGATCACTCAGGAGCTCTTCGACAAGGGTATTCATAAACGTGTGGCCCTCACCCTGTATGATGAGCCGTGCCTTGTCTTTCTCGAGTTCGAGTACCTTTACAATCATGCACCTATCTTTGGGAACCTGAAAACTATTAAGGTATGGGTAAGAGGTACTCAACAACCTCTTACCCGGCTTCCGACAGATACCGTTGTTATCAGATCATTTTCAGGGGAATTCGAAGGATTCCCCGTCTTTCCCGAGATGGGGGAGATCCCAGGGGAGGAGATGGCTCATGTGGACGCAGCGGAAATCCTTTGGTGATAACTGTGCTGCAAGTGTGCAGGCGTCAAGATAGTTCATGTGTTTCTGGATGGTGATGCTTGACGGAACAATGGCGTCCAGGAAGAGCATATCGAGATCCCGCAGGAGGTCAATGCTTTTTTCCGGGATATCGCTGTTGGTATCGGACGTAAAACCAACCCGCGATACCCCGGTTTCCAGGAGCACGCCGCAGGTGAATGCGGGCGGATGTTTGACCATAAAAAAGGTGACGGTCATCCCGAAGATCTCAAACGGTTCGTACGGCTGTATGGCCCCTTTCTCAAAGGAAAGGAACCGGAATGTATCTGCACAGTAATTCAGGACCTGGGGTGCGGCAAAGACCGGGGGGATCTTCTGGACCCGGTAAAATTCCCCGAATCCGATGAAATGATCATAGTGCCCGTGAGTCCAGAGCACAGCATCGATATGCGGCGAATCCGTACGGAGGAGCTGGGTCCGAAGGTCCGGTGAGGTGTCGATGAGGAGGTGTCTCCCCTCATTCTCTACGAGAATGGACGTTCTCAATCGTGTCAATCCCTCTTTTTTTGCACGGGTGCACTGGGGACATTCACACCCTATACGGGGTGTTCCGACTGCGTCACCCGTGCCAAGAAGGGTTATCTTCATGTTATAACCAGTTCAGGTGGCGGATGGCTTCCCGGGTCCTGACCATGGTGATACCCTTCTCGATATCTTGGCGGTCAATGGTCTTGCGCGAATCCATGAGTGCGGACAGGATTGCCTCCTTGACCATCATGCGGAGATCCGAACCTGAGAATCCTTCTGTTTTTGAGGCAAGTTCCTGATAATCGAGTTCGCAGGGCAGCGAAGCAGTGACTTTTTTTAAGATATTCTTCCTCATCTCCTCGTCGGGAAGGGAAAACTCGACAACTTCATCGAACCGGCGCCATGCAGCTTCATCGAGAAGCTGGGGGTGGTTGGTTGCTCCGATCAGGAGTACACCGTTCTTGATGAGGTTGATCTTATCGATGTTCTTCAGGAGCGAATTCACCGCCCGTTTCATGGCCCCGTGATCATCGGAGGTCCGGCTCTTGGCAACAAAGTCGAACTCATCGATGAACAGGATCGCCGGGGACAGTTTCTTTGTCAGTTCGAAAATACGGTCAATATTCTTGGATGTCTCTCCAAGGTACTGGGAGGTGATCATGGAGAGCCTCACTTCAAGGACGGGCATATGCATGGCCCGTGACATAGCAAGGGCAAGGGAGGTTTTCCCCGTGCCCGGAGGACCCACGAAGAGAAGCTTTCCAATCTCATAAATGCGGTGCTGCTGCAGGAAATCCCGGTGGGTAATGGCGTGCTGGATCTTGCCGATGATCGCGAGTTGTTGGGGGGTGCATACCAGATCCCCAATATGTTGTTCGATCTCTTCGGGAGCATTGATGATGACGAGATCCAGGGCACCCCTGAGTTTCTCGTCTTCCCCGATAAGTTTGGACAGTCGGGCATCAAGATGTGCCTTGGTATCTTCAAAGGGCGGATTTGCGGCACGGACTTCCTTGTACACAATGCCTGTGTTCTCCAGCCGCTCAAAATAAAATGCCAGGGCCGGGTTGATCCCGATGAGGGTTTTCCCACCCTGTTTCAGGAACCACTGCGCGGCCGGCTCGAGAGCCGTTATACGGAGCCGCTGCCCGAATTCCTCGTAGGCAATGAACGGATTTGCGGCAAGTTTCGAATGGGCATCCGCAATCGCGAGTGAACGTTTGATCAGGCCGTCACTGACATAAACCGGTCGTTTGACATCGGATGCGCTGGTGACGCCAAAAATTTCGCGGCACGCAGGCGTCAGGTCATTGATATCAAGTTCCGGGCTCTGGTTGACTATTTCAGCGGTCAGAACTACTTCCATTATACGCAGGATTTCAGAATCACCAGACATGGCTGTAACCTCAATTATTCCTTTCCTCAATGCATAAGGCTATCTCATCGTGTTGTTACGACGCAGCCGTCACTGGTCACGATTATGGTGTGTTCGTGCTGGGAGACAAGCGACCCCGGAATATCGGCAAGTACCGGGTACCCGTGAAGGATCTGGGACCTGACAAGCGACGGGAAGGTGATATCCAGTTTCTTCTCTCCCATCCATCTGCGGGCAAAGGGCAGGCCGCGACGGTCTTTGATCTTCTCCATAACCGCCCGCGCTGACGGGATTCGCACCGGTTTCTGCGAGATCTGGGAATAGATCTCAACCCTGGTCTTCTCGCCAACGCGCCCGCTGCCGGTGGTTGCGAATGGCTCGATGGCAAATACCATGCCTTCTTCGAGCACAACGCCCCCGTCCATACCCACGTTAGGGATTGTCGGCGAACAGTGTTGGACATACTGGTCCAGACCGTGCCCGGTCAGGTTGGAGATGGGACGATATCCCCTCCCCTCGATTTCCTTCTGGACTGCCGCCCCGAGTTCTCCTGAAGTAACCCCGGGCCTGATGATTTTTATGGCGGATTCCAGTGCCTGTTCTGATGCCTGGAGGAGAAGGGAATTGCGGCCAAGGTCAACCGTTGTTGCCGTGTCGGCAATGTATCCTTCTATCTGGACCCCGAGATCCAGTTTTACTACGTCTCCGCTTGCAAATATCCGCTCATCGCCATAGGATGCGGTGTCATGCGCGGCATCCTCGTTTACAGAGACATTGAGGGGAAAGGCGAGGCCTGCCCCGCTCTCAAGGACTTTGGCCTCTATGGATTCAACGAGATCCAGGTACGATGCTCCAATCCGGATTGCCAGTGCACCTTCCCGGCGAATTCCCGCTGCAATGATCCCCGCATCGCGGTATTTGTCGAAGATCTCGTCCTTCATACAACCAGATCCTCGGAAAAGTTCGTAAATTTGTCAAAGCCCTTTGCCGTAACCGCCCCGATATCCTCCAGCCGTACCCCGCCAATTCCCGGGTAGTACAGCCCGGGTTCTATGGTGATCACATTGCCCTTCTCCAGGGCTTTTCCTGCGGGACCTACTGTTGGCGATTCGTGGATGTGCAGGCCGACACCGTGGCCGAGGTTATGAACAAATCCTCTCGTATTGCTCTCATACCCGCAGTCCTTGAAATAATCAACAACCTCCTGATAGATATCGGATCCTGCTACCCCCGCCCTGACGCGGGAGATGCCCAGGTGTTTTGCCTCACGCAGGGCATCATACATATCTCGGATATCCTGTGATGGCTCCCCTTTCACAACGGTCCGTGTCATGTCCGCAAAATAACCCGTCTTCTCTTCCACCGGGAAGAGATCGATAACAATGGGCTCGTCTGCTTTGAGCGGCCCGGTACCTGTCATATGGGGAATCGCGGTATCCTCCCCGCAGGAGACGATCGTATCCACGGCACTGCATTCATGCTCGAGAAGGTGGCAGTGCATGACGAATTTCACATATTCCGACGTCAGTGGCGCTCCTTTGTAATGCAGGATTCCTTTTTTTACGGAAGAATTCCTGATAAGGTGAACCGCCTTTTCCATGGCAGATTCTGTAATTTTCTGGACCCGTTTCATGGTAGCTATTTCAGCCCGGCTTTTCCTGGCTCTCATTGACAGGACGGTCCCCGTATCAACGGAAACCGAGCAGTAATCCCCAAGCACCGCGGCAAGGCCGTGGGGGAACTGGGGTGGGACAAGGATCTTTTTCCCCGCCACACCGGCAATCATCTTCGCGGTTGCCCGGAGGGGATCTTTTTCAGTCTGCAGGATCTCGGGAAGCCCGGCCTGGGTCCGCGTCATCACTGCCGCTGTTGATTCGCGTGACGCGCGTCCCGTCTCCATCTGGGAGATGATGATCGTACCCCTCTCACCCGGCTTTTGGAAAAAGACAAACGGATCACTGGTTGTGAACTGCGTCAGGTAACGCATGTCGGCATCCCGTGAAGAGGCATACATGACATACGCATCGGTGTCATGTTCCGTGATTGCTGCTGAAATGGGATCCATCTGTCCATACTATATGCAGTGAAACGTCAAGTACTTTTATTCCGGGGTTGACTTATCGGGTAATGGATTCCAAGGCCAAAGACCAGTTCCGATGGAAATTTTACCGGCTAGCCGTGCAGCTGAACGCGATTATCCTTCTCGTTGCACTCTCCGCTCTTGCCCTGTTCCTCTTCCCTGAGCAGTTCCGCATACCTGCCATCGTCATCATGCTCGTACTCGCACTGGTTCTTTCCATCAATTTCCGGAAAAAATACGTTGAGACAAAAGCATGGCTTCATGAACAACCGGATGAGAATAAACCTGAATAATCCGGATCAAAACCCTGATTTATTATGCTGGAAAAAATGAAGGATGAGATCGAACTCCTGAGCCGGCATATTGAAGTTGCCCGCGCTGTTGTAGATCACCAGCCGATCGGGATCATGAAATTATCGGAACTCTTAAGCCTCCCCTCTCACCGGATCCGGTATTCCCTTCATGTGCTCGAGCAGCTGGGCTATATCCGCGCATCCCAGGAAGGCGCAGTCGCCACCCCGCGCACGCTCGAATTATTCACTCACCTGGATGGGGATCTGGATGAACTGATCCGGATGCTGGAATCCATGAAACCGGGGATAAAAGGGCGCTAGGGTGTTCACCCGCGATCCTTCAAACCCTTTCACCTATAGTTACCTTTAAAAGTACTCGAAAAGAATCTAATAAGGCGCATTAACGCATAGAAGCTGCCTCCCTAACTCAGTTGGTAGAGTGTCGGACTGTTAATCCGAATGTCACAGGTTCGAGCCCTGTGGGGGGCGTTTTGGGGGCCCGTAGCTCAGTCCGGTTAGAGCGCCCGGCTCATAACCGGGCGGTCATGGGTTCGAATCCCTTCGGGCCCACTGTTTTTTTGATTGCTTTTCTGCCCTATTCTCCCGCTCTTGAAAAATCGGTTTGAAAACCTTTGTATCCCAAAACATTCATAGGGAGCAACATGAAATGTCCCGTGTGCGAGATGGATTGCGTGAAGTCCGCAAAAGATATTCTTGCCACGCTTCCCTCGCTATTCCTTCCGTGCCCGAACTGCACGATGAGGGCCCTGGACAAGCGCGCCCCCCTGCCCACGCTCGAATACGCCGCCACGTGTTCGTGCGGCAAACGGTTCATCGATGAGGTTTTTGCTCACATTTATGTGGTCATGGTAGAGGAGGGTGATCTTCGGATAACAGATCCGCTCATTGCTGTGGGATCCCCTCTCGTTCACCCGGGGTATGCTATGGATCGGCCCCCGTTCCTACCGGCAAAGTCCCTTGTTCTGCTCACCATGAAAGCCTCCAAAAAAACCGCGGAGAGGCTGATCGAAGAGGTTCCGGAACTCCGCGGCGTTGTTAAAACCGGGAGTTTTATCCCGGGTATTGCAAGTCCCGACCTGAACTCTGTTCCTCGGGTGTATGAATTGTTGGCCGGATGCGATGTCCGTGCTGACATATTCCCTCTCCGGACCGGGCCTCTGGTAATATACAAGCAGCAGTCGCTGATTCACATCGAGTTCCCGAGGAGCGGGTATCCTAAGATTCGCTCCGTGGAGCAGCACGTGGGTAATCCCCCGGCACAGCTTTTTGTGGATGCCTGTTGTGGTGTGGGGACGCTGGGGCTCACCGCAGCGTGTCTTGGGGCGCCCCGCGTTGTTATGAATGATGCCTGGTATGCCTCGGCCTTCTGGTCAGCATTCAATCTCGAAGTGAACCGTGAATACCTGAAAATCGATCGTGTCAAGATCTTTGAGCAGCTGTCGGACATGCAGAAACACCCGGTTGTTCGCGATCCCATCAAGATTGCCGAGGCATGCGGTGATCAGGTTGTCGAAGTCTACCAGGGTGATTTCCGGGAACTTCCCTCTGTTCTGCCGAGGGGAATTGCACCGGTCACCGCACTTGACCTCTTCGATAAATCTGATGTTTCTGCAACCAGGATGATCCAGCGCGAATGGATTGAGCGGGCCGGTGGCGAAGTATTTATTCCCTGATCCTCTTTTTACCCCGCCCTCCCATGAATTGGTCTGCGTTTTTTAACCCCCCTCAGGTAAAAAGCCTTTATTGGCCGGTGCACAAAGGTATATGGGGACTAGCCCGGGTGGCTCGGCGTCACTTGTAACCCGAAACCGTCGGTACGCGGGGGGCGAAGTTTGACTGAGGCTGCAACGGCCTGCGGGATCCTGTGTATTCTGACGTTGAAACCTCGTCCTGTGAGGTCGATGGACAGGTATCAATATTCCGGAGGGAATAGCGACCTGCTGCTGCGGGGACTGGTTCAGGCCCGGAAGGGAGCAGACTTACCGCAGACATTCGGCGCCCACAGGGTAACGGGGCGGAGGATGAGTGCTTTGGCAAACGCAGAAACGTACAGTCGACCGAGAACACGTCCCCACTTGCGATTATCATGGCAAAAGTTACTATTATCGGTGCAACCGGCAACGTCGGTACGTTTGCCGCTTACGCAATTTCTGCAATCCCGCATGTAAACGAGATCCTCCTTTATGGCAGGTCGGGTCGTGATGCTCTTTTAAAAGGTATAGCACAGGACCTCGGTGACTCATTTGCAGCGCGGGGGACGGATATCCGGGTCAACTGGACTACTGATCTCAAAGATGCTGCCGGATCCGATATCGTTGTAATAACGGCCGGAGTACCGCGCACACCGGATCAGGACCGTATGGATCTTGCAACCGGTAACGGGAGAATCATTGCCTCTCTTGCCAGGGAGATCGGTGCGATAGCCCCGAACACCCAGATTCTCATGGTAACAAATCCTGTCGATGTCATGACCTCCGTTGCTCTGAAATATTCAGGGCTTTTGCCGAACCAGGTCTTTGGTCTTGGCACACACCTGGATTCTATGCGTCTCAAGTCACTCATTGCTTCTTACTTTCAGGTTCATGTCAGTGAGGTCCACACACGCATTATTGGCGAGCATGGCGAAAGCATGGTCCCGCTCTGGTCCGCGACCACTATTGGGGGCATTAAAATTTCGAACCTGCCGGAATTCTCGCACCTGCCGGTACAGGATATTATCAAATCGGTTAAATGCAGCGGGCAGTCAATTATCCAGAATAAAGGGTCCACGGTCTATGGGCCGGGTGAGGCAATTGCATCACTCGTCAGGACGGTTCTTTCCGATGAAAACCGTATCCTTACGGTATCTGCGTACGTCCGGAGGGAGGTGCACGGGATCGGGGATATCTGTATCGGTGTTCCTGCCCGCATCAACAGCAAAGGAGTCTTCCCCGTTGCGATCCGGCTCGATGAATCGGAAATAATTGCCTTCCGCGAATCCGTTGAGAAAATCCGGGAACGTACGAATGCAGTATTCGAAGTGCTGGATGCCAAACCCATTTGACATCAGGATCAATAAGAAAAATTAAAGAAAAAGAGATTGCCTGACCGGTTTTATGTCAGGGTCACTTCTAGGATCTCTGCCCGCTCGACGCCGGGAATTGTGCTGAGAGATTTTTCGAGCATATCGGTTTCGCCACCGGCATCGTTCACGATTGCGGCAAACTTGATCGACTTGAGCCCAAACCCTATCGGCTCTTCCCGGATGTCCTGGATGCCCGGCAGTTTCTCCTTGAGCGCCTTTTTCAGCTGTTCAAGGTCCACTTCGGGTGATTCGGGCATGACCCGCATGATGACGGCTACACTGCCCATGCTTCACGGTCCCCCAAATCCACATTTCGGGCAGACGTAGGGAATGCTCTGTTCCCGGCACCGGTAGCACCGGCTGATCTCAACACCGCACGCGGGGCAGCCGAATTCGGTAGCACCCTCTTCTGCAAGCGGAGCTTTGCAGGATGTACACTTTTTATCTGACATTAATACTCCTCCAAGGATTCCTATAGTATCTCTTTTAGTACCTTTAAAAGGTTGTACCAATTATGGTGCCAGGAACGGGCACCCCTTTTAAAAAATCCCGGACTCTTTCCGGGTCAGATCCATTGATAATCGTTGAATGGATCTTGTTTTCCAGGACATACGAAATAAAAAACGGGTCAACGACATCCGTTTTCATGGATTCCGATACCTGCTCTTGTAGTCCATCTTCTCCGGTTATGCCATCTGTTGATTTGAGCAGGAGAAGATCAACGTGGAGCGCTCCTGCAACCCATGCCGCGATCGAGTCTGACGTAATATCCCATGTGTGGGGGAGGGGATCGCTCTCTTTGAGGCAGGTATATGGCAGAAAAACTGTTGTGCATGAAGGAATCTTAAGCTGTGCGGTAACTGTCAATCCCTGCGAGGAGAGAAGCCACCCGTACTGCTCCATTGCGGCGATTGCCATCCAGTGGGCTGCATCATCGTCCACCTTTATCCGCCTGACCGCGTCAGCGAATATGCCCCCGCCCGGGACAATGAACAGGGTCCGGCGCGAAGCCTTTAGCACCGGTATGAGATCCGGGACCCGGGTCAACAGGCTTCCGCCAATCTTGACAACCAGAGCTTTTTCACCCATCTCCCTTGTGGATAGCGGCATTCGGATCATATTCTCCGAATATTATATCGCCAGATTATAAAAGGTGCGCGGAGAAAACGAACACTATGCGTACCTCCCTCCTGCTCTTCATCCTCCTGGTGTTGGTGATGCATGCAGGGGCTGTTGTCCAGATATCAGAATTTTGTCCCGACCCTTACCTTCCCGATGATGTGGATGAGTATATCGTATTTTCCGGTAATGGTTCTCTCGATGGGATTGTGGTATCCGACAACCATGGTGGTTTCCGCTTCCCCCCGGGCACATCCCTGGGTGGTACCATAACCGTTGCCCGCAGCGGGCCGGCCTATGCCCGGACCCATGGGCGCAATCCGGATTTTGAATGGCTGGACTATTCCCCCTCGATCCCCAATGTGATCAACGGCGATCCGCTCCGGCTTGCCAATACCCGGGATGAACTTCTCCTGTATGAAAACGGGAATTTGGTTCAGAAGATTGCATGGCCCGGTGATGTGAAACCGCGCGAAGGACAGATCCATTTCCGGAAAAACGGTGTGTGGGACCCCCGCCCGCTCATGATCGGCCAGTCCCGTTTTTCACCTCAGGCTTATCCCAATGTGACCGTGACGGCATTTGTCCTGCCTGACAGCTCCGATGAACAATTCTCGTACGCGGTTGATCGGGCGTCTGACGAGATCCTTCTCAATGTGTATGAATTTTCCAGTCCCGCAATGGCTGATTCCCTGATTGCTGCCCGCGCGCGCGG
Source organism: Methanoregula sp. (assembly GCF_041645475.1). Classification (GTDB taxonomy): domain Archaea; phylum Halobacteriota; class Methanomicrobia; order Methanomicrobiales; family Methanospirillaceae; genus Methanoregula. Next base: position 135,030 of record NZ_JBAZQA010000005.1, read on the forward strand.
AGTGGATGTCAATGTCCTTGTCGAGGGAGGGCCGGTTGGGGGAATCTCTTCTGCAGAAAAGGCAATAATTGCACACCTCAACCAGAGCGGAATCGTAACCCAGCAGATGGCTGCTCCCAAGGGTGGGCATGCCCCCTACCGCTACGACCATGCCAAATATCTGGTCATCGATCGCAAATCTGTTTTTTTAACCAGTGAAAATTTCAAGTTCAGCGGTTTTCCCCCGGCGGGAATGAGCGGAAACCGTGGCTGGGGCGTATATCTCGAAGACCCCGGACTTGCTGCGTACTTCTCTACCGTATACACCTACGATATCAGCCATGGCTCTGTGTTCCCCATTACCGGCACGCCCGGAAATGCCGAGCAGGCATCTGCTGCAATGCACAAGGCTGAATTTCTCCCGCAGCAGTTTACGGGGGCTACGGTTGTTCCGGTAATTGCCCCGGATACCAGTGACCAGATAATCCTCCTGCTGGATTCTGCCCGGAGTACGGTTGAGGTTGAGCAGGCATACATCACCAATGAGACGCCCACTGCCCTGAACCCGTACCTTGCAGCCGCCATCAATGCCTCACGGAGGGGAGTCCATGTACGAATCCTGCTGGATTCTTACTGGTATAACACTGAAGATACCAATGACAACGACGAGATGGTCCTGCTGATTAACCGAATCGCCTCATCCGAACACCTTCCCCTTGAGGCACGATGTGCCGATCTCCGTATCAGTGAGATTGAGAAAATTCACAACAAGGGGGTTATTGTCGACGGGCGTCGCGTTCTCGTCAGCAGTATCAACTGGAACAGCAATTCTCCGAACTTTAACCGTGAAGCCGGAGTCATCATCGACCACCCCGGAGTTGCCCGGTATTTCACTGAGGTATTCGAAGATGACTGGAATCCCTCAGCAACTATTCCCGGAACGCCGGTAGATTACCTGAAGTACATTGTAGTAATTGCAGTTATCGTGCTTCTCCTGATTGTCTACTACCGGCGACACCGGTATTGATCAGGAATCCGATAAAAACACACGGTTTCAGGTGATTACCGTGCAGATAAAAGAGTCAGAACTTCAGCACTTTTTTTCGCGCACTGGCAGACATCGCATAAGTTGATGTCACTTTCACCGGTAACGACTGCAAGTGCCCAACGGTCGATCATAGCATCCATCTCGGACGATATCATCACTTCACCCGCACCCCGCTTCCTGCTCAGGTACTGTGATACCGCTGCCCTGGTCACGCCAAGGCGTTTGGCTGCATCACTCTGGCTGAGCCCCTGTTTCTGAACGAGCCTTGAGACCATCTCTGCTCTCATGGGGGGTAACAGAACCCTGACCATGGAATCGCAGTGCATAAGGGTACAGGTATGTTTTGTCATACGCAGGCCGGCTGGGGCTTATTCGTAGCCTCTGCCCGGTTCTGGTAGATGATCTGGCGGGCATCGCGGAAATTGAACTTCTCGATGATGAGCTGACGCTCCTTGAGTTTCTTTAACGCATAGCGAACTGTCCGGGGTGCAAGGTGGCTCTTTTGTACAAGATCTTTGTGGGTCATTGCCCCACCCGCATCCAGTATCTCGAGCACCGTCTTTGAGGACGGTGGCAGTTGTGTGGGATACATGTTGGTAATGTTAACACTGTTAACATATCAACCTGTCGGTAATTTAAACCCCCCTCTCTCAATATCTCATCATGTTCGAGCGACAGGAGCGCCTGGCAATCCTGCTTCTTGTCGGTGTTGCCATTGCCGTCATCTCGGGACATCTTGTTCTCACGTATATCGGAAAACAGCCATTTGCCCGCCCGTTCTCTGCATCCTCTTCCGATGGGGAACTGGTCCATGCTGAAGGTCAGATCGATCAGATAACAATTACAAAAGAGGGGGATTATGCCCTGATTAAGATGAATAATACAACCCTTTTCACACAATCGCAGCATGTCCGGACTCTCGGGCTTCAGAAAGGTGATCGGGTATCCGTATATGGGATTGTCCAGACCTATCACGGAAAAAAAGAGCTGGTGGTTGATACTGCCGGGGATATCCGGCGTATCCCGGCAGATACGCCCCTGCAGGGATAGCGGGGATTAGGGATTACTTGCGCAGATACATTTTCTGATATTTTCAGGTTGCAGGCAGGACTTCAGGGCTTTTTTCCGGATGCCTGCTTATGATCGATGCAATTGCCCGCTGAATCGTGTCCCGGACCTCTTCGTCCGGATCTTCTGATGCTTCCCTGAGGTGTGGCAGAGCACCCTCATCGCCAATTGTGCCGAGTGCCCAGGCCGCTTCTTTCCGGACCTGTTTTTTTGTATCCTTAAGCAGGGGAATGAGGGCGGGAACCGCCCGGGTATCCCGGAGTTTTCCAAGGCCCCAGGCGGCCCCGGTCCGGAGCCACTTATCCTTGGACCCCAGCGCAACAATCAGCGGCTCAACGGCTCTCCGATCCCCGATCTTCCCAAGGGACTTGGCGGCCAGCCACTGTACGTCCACGAATGGATCGTTCAGGGCTGCAATAAGGGGCTCAACCGCAGACTCATCACCTTCGGCTCCCAGTGCCTCCGCAGCTTTCCAGCGGAAGTTGAGATTGGAATCTTTGAGAAGGGCGATAAAACCTTTGACCCGTAGTTTCCGGTACTCTTCCAGAGCAGATCTCTCTTCCGGTGTCAGCTCCCGGGGCTTTCCTGCACGGGGAACCGGCACTTCATCGTCTCCCATTTATAAAACCCTCTAGCAACCCATAGGCGATATCGGACCATTAACTTTTCCCGGCCCTTTATCGTGAGACGGACTCCCGTTTGAAAAAAAATCCCCCGGAGTGGGATTATCAGAAATAAAAAAACGGGTATTGAAGGAACGGCTCAGTGGTGTCTTCCTATGGCTGGATTTCCAAAGTAACCGAGAAGTTCTTCACCGTGTGGGTGAGCGCGCCCATGCTGATGGTATCAACGCCGCAGGTTGCATACGAGGGAAGTGAATTCTCATCAACGCCCCCGGAAACCTCAAGGATCACCCGATTACGGAGATTACTGGTTTTGAGGAGTTCAACTGCTGTGCGGATCTGCGCCGGGTTCATGTTGTCGAGCAGGATGATGTCCGCTCCTGCCGTTGCAGCTTTTTGTGCATCTTCCGGTGTCTCGACTTCGGCCTCCACGATCCGGTAGGCCGATACCGCCCGCGCCTTCCGGATTGCGGTCTCCAGCGGGACGAGGACAAGGTGGTTGTCTTTAATCAAAATCCCGTCGCTCAGGCTGGTCCGGTGGGGATCTCCTCCCCCGAGAAGGACCGCCTTTTTATCCAGTGCGCGGGAGCCGGGTGCGGTCTTTCTGGTGCCCGCGATCCGGCACGACTGGCTGACGGATGCGACAAGATCTGCCATCTTCCGGGTCTGGGTTGCGATCCCGCTCATGCGCCCGATGATGTTGAGCGCCGTACGTTCAACGAGGAGAATCTTCCGTGCATTCCCGGATAGTGCGAGAATAACATCTCCTGCTCTGACTTTTTCCCCATCGCGTACCCGGCATGTTGCAGTAACGTGAAAGTATTCGAACAGCTCTGCTGCCTCTTCAAGGCCTGCAATAGTCCCGTCCTGCTCGGCCCTGATGACCGCCGAACAGCTGACTTCGGGAATAACGGCCTCTGAAGTCACATCTCCAAACGGGGCATCCTCCTCGATATAGTGCAAGAGGTTATGAATCGAGACCATGGTTTTCCCGTACCGGTACTCCTATGTTCCCACGACGATCGGATCCGTGATCTTCTCCAGGAGGGAGAGAATGGACAGGGCAGCAAGAAAACTGGTTGCCGGGTTGTCCGGGCTGGGGAAATTGGTCACTTTAATGTAGGTCTCCCCAAAGTCCCCCTCGAAGAACAGCTCGTGGACATTGCGGTCCACGGCCGGGTCGACCCACAGCTCCACGTCAGTATCCTGCCCTGCGGCGAGACTCATAGCTACGGAGACATTGACATTTTTCGGGAATGCCTTGATGCACTCGTTGGCTTTTCCCGAGAAGATCTGCTTTCTTGTTGTGGCCTCAATGCCCAGCGAAGACGGACTCTTGGTTGTCCTGAGAAGCAGGCGGCTGATCTTCGAGATCCTGCCTATCTTAAGATTGTCCAGGCCAAAGATCGCGCCGCTTGGAATGTAGATCTTCTTTCCCTGGAGAAGGGCGGTCCTGCGGCACTCGTCCCGGAAGGTCAGGTCCGTGAGTGCCCCGACGCTCATGATAATGATGTCTTTTTTATGCGAGAGCACGTTGATTGCATGTGCCCGTGCAGCGCTGACCGATGCCGCTTCGACAACGATATCGATATCCGATGTAACGAATGACTCAAAATCCTGGTATGCCCGGGCTCCGCATAAAGCTGCGATCTCCTGCGCCCGGTCGAAAACCTGATCGTAAACCGCGGAGATCACAAAACTGCCGGCGTGGTGTGCAATAATGTGACCGATATTGCCACAGCCAAGCAGCCCGATTTTTATCATGATAAACAGATTACGGGTTTAATCGGTTAAGCATTGTGATGAATAGGGCTGTTTTACGGCACAGTCCCTTCGTTTATCCAGCCCGGCAGGAGCTCGTTTTGTTCAACACTATTTAGTCACCTGGCCACCTAGGAAATAATAACTCTGTGTGGCGGTAAGAATGAACCCGATCCTCCCGGCCGAACCCTGCGGCAGCGATGCGCTGGACTCGTTGCGCAACCAGCGTGTCTTTATCGAGACCTACGGGTGCCGGTATAATTTTGGCGATTCCGCAAAACTTGCCGAGATTCTCAAACACCATGGCAACACCCTCGTGGATGCGGAAGATGAGGCCGATGTTATTATCGTCAACACCTGCACGGTTGTCGGACCGACCGAGCGGCGGATGCTCCGGAGACTGTCCCGGTTCCGAAATCGCCCGCTCTACGTGACGGGATGTATGCCCGAAGTCCAGCGTGAGGCAATTCTTGCGGTCTGCGATCCCGTGATCATCCCCCCGGATACGATCCAGGAGAAATATCGCAGTGTCCGGACGGTATCCGGTGAAGGAGTGGGCATCGTCCAGGTGGCCCAGGGTTGTCCGGGTGCATGCACATACTGCATAACCCGGTTCGCCCGTGGTCCCCTCAAAAGTTTCCCCCTGTCGGAGATCCGCGATCAGGTCCGGGCATTTGCCAAACTCAACACCCCGGAGATCCAGCTCACGGCCCAGGATGTGAGCGCCTGGGGCATGGATACCGGGCAAACGCCTGCAGAACTCCTCACGGATCTCGATTCAATTCCGGGTACATACCGGCTGCGGGTGGGTATGATGAACCCGGCAACCGTGATGCAGGATCTGGATGCTCTTATCGCAGCGTTCTCCGGTGAACATATCTTCAGGTTCATCCACCTGCCCGTGCAATCCGGTTCGGACCGGATCCTCCGGAAGATGGGGAGGAGATATACGGTCCAGGATTTCGAAGAGATTGTCTCGGCTTTCCGGAAGGCCTATCCGAATCTCACTCTTATGACCGATATGATCGTGGGGATACCCGGTGAGGCTGAGGACGAGTTCCACCAGTCCCTTGACCTGATTGGTCGTGTCCGCCCCAACAAAGTGAATGTCACGCGGTATTCAGCACGCCCGTTCACCCCCCTTGCCTTGGAAAAAGACTTCCCGGATTCTGTCAGGAAAGACCGGTCCCGCGCCATGAATGTTCTGTCAGAGCAGGTTTATACTGAAATCAACCGTCCCTGGCTCAACCGAAACGCCTCCATAACCGTAACGGAAAAGATCCGGGACGGGTCGGTGATGGCCCGGACACGGGAGTATACCGGCGTTGTGATCAACGAAGACCTCCCGATAGGTCATGAGGGCATTGCGGTTCTTAAAAAAGACCGGAAATACTTTTTTGTCGGGGAACTGGTGAAGTAACGGCGGAAACTCTCGCCCCGTCACTCTGTATCCGCTGTGGCATGGATGGCTCGCCCGGAAACGAGCGGTTTAATAGCCGGGGCATCAACAACTCTTATCCTGACAATTACGACGAGGTAATGAGCACATGGACGAGATAGAAAACGGTTTTGAAAAACTGATGCAGAAGATCGATGAGATGCAGGGCAAAGAGAAAGAACTCTCCGATGAGATCAAGAATAATGACGCAAAGCTGCTTGCCCGGATGGCAAACTCTGCAATACCCGTTGTCAAGATTGTCGGCCTGAACATGCTCAAGATGGGCAAGCAGGATACCAAGGGGGAGATCTATGACCCCATGTATTATCCCGCGAAGATGATCATCCTCGGCAAGAGCGAACCCGCTGCGTTCCGTCCCGACAATCCCGGAAAGCAGGTAACCGACCAGTTCTGCGTCCTCTCTGAAGATGGTGACTTCTTTGAACTGATGTACAGTTTCGACGGGTTCCTCACGGACTCCTATCTCAATCCCATTGATGCAAAAAAAGCCATCGACCACTATGGCTACGATATCATGTTCATGTTATACCGGGCACTCCACGATTACCTGGATGGAGAAGAAGCCCTTGTTGCGGCGCTCGACAAAGTGATCGGGTACGTATTTGCCCGCAGCCAGTAATCTGCCGGAATATCTCCCGGCAATCTTTTTTTAGAAAAATTTACTCCGTTTCATCCCTGTGTTTTGGGAAGAGCCGGAACTATCCTGCAGGAATCGGATAAAACAAGAAATGCTGGATGGGCCCGATGTGATTCGAACACATGACCTCCCGGTTATCAGCCGGGCGCACCACCGGACTATGCTACGGGCCCAGATTGCTACCTAGAATTTACCCTAATAACTACTCCATTGGAGTTTTTATAAGTTTGTGAATCCCCCGGAAAGATCGGGATCCATTCAGATAGGGATATGTGTAAAAAAACCACGGTACATATACGGAGCCGGAATATGGAACAGAATTATCTCCTCGGGAATGAAGCGATCGCCCATGCCTGCGTAGAAGCGGGTGTGGATTTTGTCAGCGGCTATCCGGGTACGCCTTCGTCGGAAGTGATCGACACCCTGCGCCTGCGGCCGGAGCGGTCGTATTATGTGGAATGGTCGGTGAACGAGAAAGTCGCGCTGGAAAATGCCCTTGCTGCTGCATGGTGCGGTATCCGCGCACTCTGCACCATGAAGCATGTCGGGCTCAATGTCGCAGCCGATCCCCTGATGACCAGCGCATATACCGGCGTTACGGGCGGTCTTGTGATCCTGAGCGCGGACGACCCGTTCGCCCACAGCTCCCAGAACGAACAGGACACGCGCTGCTATGCCCATTTCGCCCGGATCCCCTGCTTCGATCCCGCGAGTGTGCAGGAAGCCCACGACATGATCCGTGACGCGTTCGAATTGTCCGAGGAGTTCCACCTGCCCGTCCTGTTCCGCCCGACAACGCGCATCTGCCATTCGAAAGGGGATGTGCAGCTCGGAGACGTGCAAAAAAGCACGCGTGTCGGGGAGTTCCATAAGGATCCCCGCCAGTATGTCGTGATTCCGGTGAACACCCGGGTCCTTCACAGGAAACTCAACGAGAAGCAGCCGGCAATCAGGAAGCGGCTGGTCGAGAAGGGATTCAACCGGTACGAGATCCGGGGCAAGACCGCGATCATCGCAAGCGGTATCGGCGCATCCTATGTGCAGGAACTGCTCCCGCCCGGCGTCTCGTTCATGAAGATCGCAGCGTACCCGATCGATGAGGAATGGCTCGGGGACTTCGTGCAGAAGCACGAGAAGGTACTCGTGATCGAGGAGCTTGCCCCGGAAGTCGAGGAGATTGTCCGGCAGGTTGCCGGGTGCGTCCCTGTCTTTGGGAAGAAGAACGGGTATGCCCCCTACGAGGGCGAACTGTCCCCTCTTGCCGTGGCAGGTATCATGGAGAAGGCCGGTTTCCTGAAGAACCCGTTCCCCGCAATAGAACCGGTACAGAATATTCCCCCGCGCCCCCCGATCCTCTGTGCGGGATGCCTCCACCGGAGCGCATTCTATGCCATAAAGAAAGTGTTCCGGGATGCCATCTACCCCAGCGACATCGGGTGTTACACGCTGGGGCTCCAGCTCGGGGCCGTTGATACCACGATCTGCATGGGTGCATCCATAACGGTCGCGAGCGGCATAGCTCATTCCGGCGAACCCCGCGACGTGGTCTGCACGATTGGGGATTCGACATTCCTGCACACGGGTATCCAGGGCCTCCTGAATGCGGTCTATAACGGGGCGAACATGACGGTTATAATCCTCGACAACCGGATCACCGCCATGACCGGTCACCAGCCCAACCCGAATACCGGCCAGACCGCCTGCGGCGTGGAATCGCCCCCGGTGTCGCTCGAAGCGCTCTGCCGTGCCTGCGGGGTAAGTTTTGTCGAGGGGATCGACCCCTACGATTTTACCGGCATGGTGCATGTGCTCCAGGAAGCTAAGAATCGAAAAGGCGTCAAGGTCATCATCGCCAAGCAGATGTGCGTTATCTCGGCCCGCCGCGCAGGAGTAAAGCGCGGGCGGTATACGGTTGATCCCGAGACCTGCAACGGGTGCGGCACCTGCGTCCGGTTCGGATGCCCTGCCATCGAGTTTGTGAACGAGAAAGCGCAGATCAACGAGCTGTGCAGCGGCTGTGCGGTCTGTGCCCAGCTCTGTCCTGCCGGAGCTATTATGCGGGAGGCGAAGAAATGAGCCCCGGTTTCGATATCCTGATCGTCGGGATCGGGGGGCAGGGAACCATTCTTGCCTCGAATGTCCTAGGCGAGGCCTGCCTGATCGAAGGCCGGCATGTCAAGGGCGCCGAGACCCACGGCATGGCCCAGCGCGGGGGTTCTGTTGAGAGCCATATCCGGATCGACGGGGAGTTCGGCCCCCTGATCGCGCCGGGACAGGCGGATCTCCTGATATCGTTCGATCTTCTCGAAGCCATCCGGTATTCCCATTACCTGAAACCTTCGGGAAAGATGGTGGTCAACCGTCACCTTGTCCTCCCGACATCGGTGTACACCCAGAAACTTGTGGCGCCTTCAGAAGAGGAGATCATAACCGCGCTCAAAAAGTACGAACTCTGTCTTCTCGATGCCGATAAAATCGCAACCGATGCGGGAAGCCCGCTCTCCCAGAACGTGGTGATGCTCGGCGCAGCCTCCAAGTGGATGCCCCTGAAGTCTGCAACACTCCTCGAGTCCGTCCGGAAACTTGTGCCAAAGAAGACGGTCGAGATCAACACAAAGGCCTTCGAGATGGGCAGGGACGCCGGCGGGAAGAACTGAATGAGGCGGAGGTCAGGCGCTCCCGAAGTGGACCGGATCTACGAAGGGGACGCGCTCGAACTCCTGCCCGCCGTTCCGTCGGGAACCGTTGACCTGATCATCACGGATCCCCCGTTTGCCATTGATTTCAAGGCGCAGAGGCTCAACTACAACCGGAAAGGGTCGAATGTCATTGAAGGTTACCAGGAGATTCCGGAAGGGGAGTACGGCTCTTTTACCCGCAGCTGGATGGCAGAAGCTGCCCGTGTGCTCGCCCCTTCGGGAAGCATGTACGTTTTTTCCGGCTGGAACCGGCTCCGGGATATCCTGGAAGGGCTGGATGCAGCCGGGCTTACTACGGTCAATCACCTGATCTGGAAGTACCAGTTCGGGGTGTTTACGAAGAAGAAGTACGTCACCAGCCACTATCACATTCTCTTCGTGGTGAAAGATCCAAAGCACTACACGTTCAACAAGATAGATCATTATCCCGAGGACGTCTGGGTCATCAGCCGCGAGTACTGGAAGGGCAGGAAAAAGACGCCCACCAAGCTCCCCTCGGAACTGGTGAAAAAGATCCTCCTGTACTCCAGCAACCCCGGTGATCTGGTGCTCGATCCGTTCCTTGGTTCCGGGACGGTTGCTTACGTTGCGAGGCAGGAAGGGCGGCATTTCCTCGGCTTTGAGGTTGTTCCGGAGTATTGTGCCTTTGCCCGGGACTCCCTCTCCGGTACAACCGGCAGGCGCTGATCTCTGCCGGCACTGGATTTCCGGAAATCACGTTAGGTGTTTCGCATGGGGGGGGTCTGTTCCGGTCTGAACCATAATGAGTGGGGGGGTTACCCCCATGTGAAAAAAAAGTGGAGGGGGGGTCTGCGCCATACCCCCCACCTCAATTATGAGTAATGTGCATTGCATCCACTTGCCGCAATGCCATTTCACCTGGAAATTCAGACGTGATGAAAATCTTTCCCGGCTACTCACTGTTGAGTAGGGGAAGTGCCCGGGCCCGGTGGGGTGGGGGGGTCTCCCGTATACTTCCCCCCTCATAGGGCAGGGGGGTCCGATCGTTTTAAAAAAATAATGATGGGGGGGTCAGCAGTTGACCCCCCCTGCTTTCCTGATCCTGCCCGGACGAAAAGCAGGAAAAACCAGAAAAACAAAGAAACGCTGAGGGGGGGAATTGAACCCCCGAGGCACTTTCGCACCACAGGCTTTCCAGGCCTGCGCCCTACCGCTAGACTACCTCAGCAAAAAGTGTATCCTATGTATATGCAGGGTATTTTTTTAATGCTATCTCTTTCTCCAGAACCGGTTGCCCTGCTTTCCGGGTGAATCCCGCCTCTGGGAGTATGCCGGTTTTGTTCCCGGTGCCTTTGATGGACCTGAACCCTTCGGCGCCTTTGGTTTTTTATCGCGGGGTACGGCGTTTTCCGATTTCGTCCATCGCCGGGGATACGTACCCGGGGCCATAAAGACGGTTGTCGGGGCGATGACAAGGCCGGTCTGCCCGGGTGTGAATCCCGTGGATGGCACCAGTGCCCGGCCAAGGCCGATGAACTCGTTCTTCTGCGAGAGAAGTACGACCGTGTGGCCCCGTTCAAACGGCATGCAGGAAAGGACGCCGACCCCGGCGAGAACCGCGCCGTGGCAGACGGCATCGATCGCAGTGTCCCGGACGGTGACCGTCGGGATATCGGGAATGGACCGGTCCACCGGGAGGATCAGGGAAACGAGGGCCGCGCGATCCCCCGCTTTGGCGGCAACGGCAGCATCCTGGACTTCGTGGAGGGTGTGCATATCTGCTTCCACAAAGGTCCCGGAGCGGGTACGGCGCAGCTCCTGCATATGCCCCCCGACACCCAGGGCGAACCCCATGTGGTGGCAGAGCGACCGGATGTACGTACCGGCATCGCATTTTGCCCGGAAGAGGACGAGCCGTCCGTCAATACCCAGAACCTCCATCTCCTGGATGGTCCTGATGCGGAGGTTGCGTTTCACGGCACTCTTCCGGGGCGGGCGCTGGTAGAGGCGGCCGGTGAACTCTTCTGCCACCTGACGGATACGCTCCTCTTCGGCATCCCCGTGCAGCCGCATCAGGCAGACGTATTCCTTGTCGTGCTGGAGCAAAAGCGGGGCGAGCCGGACTGCGTTCCCGAGCATGATCAGGAGCAGGCCCGAGACCTGCGGGTCGAGCGTGCCGGAGTGGCCCACCGGGCAGCCCAGCATCTTTCCCACCCATGCGGCCACCTCATGGCTCGATGGTCCCTTCGGTTTGTCGAGAACAATGATCCCGGATCCGCTCCACAGGTGGACTTTTTCCGGCCCTGCCGGATCAACTGCGTCTGTCATGATATCCTCCCTTTTTTTGGTGAGATAGGCATTGAGTGCTCCCAGGGTTCCTTCCAGCGATCCATCCCCCACAACTGCCGGGGGAACACCTGCCGTCTGCATCACGCCAGCCGTTATCTCCCCTATTGCCATGACCAGAAGGTCCGGGCGCGGGGTCCAGGTGGCTTTCGTAAACGACATGGCGCTCGTGAACAGGATCGCGCTGGCAGGTTCGAGATCAAGGTGCGCACCCGTTGGCTCAAGACCATAGCACCGGAACTCGCGGACTATGCCGCCTGCCGCCGTAATGGCATCGAGAAGTACGGGGTTCGGGACTGCTGCCCGGGGGATGCCGATACGTTTGCCGGCAATCCAGGTTCCGAGGTAGGGTACGAAATCCTTTGAATAGAAACTCGGGAGGGTTTCGGTCTCGATCCCGTGCGCCTGGAGCTCCTTTGCCGTCTGGGGCCCGATAGCAATGATCCGGGCTCCCGTCACCTTGCCCATCCGGGGAGCGATCAGTTTTGCCGGCAGTGCGCTTGTGAAAAATATCGCATCGAAGTCCCCGTGTTCAGCTGCGGTTACAAACTCCGCAATCACGTCCTCACGGATCTCTGACCGAAGCGGGTGCACGCTGTAACCGGTGTGCCCGAAATCTGCACACCGCGCAGCGTCGCCTGATTCCTTTCCGGAAAGCCTGGTGATTGCTATCTTCATTACGAACTTGTCGCCCCTTGATGGATATGATAGTTGTTATGTTGGTATGCATTTCGGTTGATTTATGTCCGCGCTCCCGGATCACTACTCAATGATAGAGATCCTGCTTGGTGTGCTCATCGGCGTAGCGCTCGGTACCGTCAGCGGGATCATCCCCGGGGTCCATGCCAACACGCTTGCCGGCGTTCTCTTAAGTCTCCAGCTGGTGCTCCTCTCGCTCCTTGGCCCTGTTGCTCTCGCAGGGGCGATGTTTGCCGCCCTTATCACGCATACCTTCGTGGATGCCATCCCAAGCACGTTTCTCGGTATCCCGGAAGCCGACACCTCCCTTGCAGTATTACCTGCCCACGCGCTCTGCATGGAAGGCAAGGGGGAGGAAGCGGTGCGGATAGCTGCTCTCGGGAGTGCCTGCGCCATGGTGATTGCGGTTCCGCTCTCGATCCTCTGCTTTCTTGCCTTACCGGCGCTCCAGCCGTATTTCGACTGGTGGATCGGCATCCTGCTGGTTGCTTCGGTGGGGTATATGATTGTCACCAGTGAAGCGCCCGGGTGGGCATTTGCCATCTTTCTCGTCTCCGGGATGCTGGGTGCCTTTGCGCTCCACTATGCGTTTCTCGGGTGGCATACTCTTGCCGGGGGAAGTGCCATCCTCATGCCGCTGCTCACCGGGCTGTTTGGGATTGCGGTCCTCCTCACGGCATCCCGGGGAGTACTGCCGGAACAGCATTTCAGGGGACTGCGGGTAGAAGACAGGACAGTCGTGAAGTGTTCGGTGCTCGGGACGCTTGCCGGTGTTGCCGTGGGGTGGCTCCCGGGGCTTTCGACTGCCTCGGCAAACGGTGTGCTGGCATCGATCATCGGCTATGAAAAAGATCGCCGTGCCTATATTCTTGCCACCAGTGCGGCCAATACTGCCAATGCGTTCATCGGCCTTGCTGCGCTCTTTGCCCTCTCGCGGATGCGCAACGGGGTCATGGTTGCCCTGTCGGAACTCCCGCTGCCCACAATGAGCGAGCTTATGGTGGTCGGGATTCTCGCGGCCTGTGCTGCCTACCTTATCACGGTAGGACTGTCCCGCTTTGCGTACCTTCTTCACGGGATTGACAGTCACCTGCTGAACCGGGCTGTGATCGTTTTTGTTGTTTGTCTTAGTTTTCTCCTCACCGGCCCCTTCGGGATGCTCATCCTTATCCTTGCGATCGCGGTCGGTCTTGTTCCTCATATCGTGAATGTCCCGCGAATGTACTGTATGGGGGCGATCATGGTTCCTGTCATGCTATGGTCGTTTGGTCTTGCGTGGATCTGAATGGGATTTGAAACCTCCAGCAAAGCTGCTTTCGTAAAACCCCTGATTCCGCTGCCGTGATATGCGATCTTTATACTCCCCGGCATCCTTACATTTCTGATATGCGGTCCTACTGGTTCGGCGATATGGATAATGGGGTATGTACACCCTGCCCGGGGGATCTTCCTTTGCGGGCAGGCAGGGTTGCCACTATCCATACCCGTCTTGAGGATTTTGTTCCCCTCTCCTGGGAGGATGCCGTTTCATGCGGGATTTGCACCACCCGGGCCGAATACATTGCTGCCCTCCGGGAAGTCTGCTTTTTTGCTGCCGAACAGGAGATACGGGAACGGTATGCCGGTAAGGATGCGGAACTGCTCCAGATGGTCAGGACTCTTGACGAGATGGATACGGTTATCAACCTGCTATCCGAGCGGGTTGTGGAATGGCACCAGGTACGGCACCCCACGTTCTCCCGCAAGTACCGTAAGACTCCTGCCCACGTCATGATAAAAACCATTGCAATGAAAGGACGGGGAGCTCTTGGCAGGACTGCCAGCCAGGTTGAACAACTGTCCGTTGCGAGGACCGATCTCGCCCGGGAAGTATCAGACCGGGCAAACCGGGTGATGCCCAACACCAGCGCGCTTATCGGAGGGCTGGTTGCCGCCCGGCTCATGGCAATTGCCGGCGGCCTCCTTCCGCTCTCCCGTCTCCCGGCGAGCGTGATCCAGGTACTGGGCGCCCGTACGGCAATCTTCGCCCACCTGCGGACCAAATCCCCCTCTCCCAAGCACGGGATCATCTTCCAGCACCGGAGGGTCCACAATGCCCCCCGGGAGGTCCGCGGGAAAGTTGCGCGGGTTCTGGCAGGGAAACTCGCGATTGCGGCAAAGCTCGATTATTTCCGCGGTGTTGCGGTACCGGAATTCCTTGAGACCGCCCAGGCACGAATCGATGCCACAGGAGCGGGGACCACCCCGAAGGAGCAGCCATGATCCGAATTGGCGATGTACTCGTCTCCCGTGGGGAAGGGGGAGTCTATGGTGAACGAACCCTTGCCGGCGCCCGGGTCTGGGACCCGTACCGGAGCAAGCTTGCGGCGTTGTACTACGTTGGAACCGGTGTGGAACTGACGCCGGAGATGCGGGTACTCTACCTTGGGGCCGCAAACGGCACGACCGTATCCCATGTTGCGGATTATACGGAAGTGGTCTATTCTGTAGAATTTGCCCCCCATCCCATGCAGGATCTGCTGGAAGTTGCGCGGCGGCGCAGGAATATCGTCCCGATCATGGCCGATGCCTGCCGCCCGGAACTGTACGCCCCTCTTGTGGAAGCCGTTGACCTGCTCTACCAGGATGTTGCCCAGCCTGACCAGGCCGACATTGCAATCAGGAACTGCGTGTTCCTGAAAAACGGGGGAACGCTGGTACTCATGCTCAAGACGCGGAGCGTTGACGTGAGGAAAGAGCCGGGAGAAGTCTTTCAGGATACGGTTGCCGCTCTTGAGGCAGCGGGTCTTCAGATCAGGGAGCAGGTCTGGCTTGTCCCGTACCACCAGGACCATGCTGCGATCGTCTGCACGAAACCCGGGCCGGTATACCTGAAGGGGGGAACCTGCAATGAGTGACGGTATCCGGGTTTACACCGGCGTGGGGGCACTGTCGGTGTTTGCCATCATCCTTCTTGTCATCCTCGTCATCATCCTGATCCCGCTCATTCTCCTCGGGGTTATTGGTGCAGCATTCACCCGGCTCGGTTTCTCCTGGATTGCTGCGATAGCGGTTGTCTTTTTGATGTTGTTTGGGAGTTTCATCAACATCCCCGTTTACCGGGTAAAGCGCGATATGATCCGGGTCTCCCCTGAAAATCCCGCCGGGTTTGATGTACCGACTCCATTCATGTCGCAGCAGGTCTGGGAAACCCTGATCTCGGTCAACCTCGGGGGCGCGGTCATTCCCGTGTGCATAGCGTTGTATCTTCTGTACCAGGCGACCCTGATTACCGGCTCTTCCCTCCTCCTGCCCACGACCGTTTGTTTTGTGATCGTTGCGGGAGTATCCTTCGTTGCAACCCGGATGATCAGCGGATATGGTCTCAAAGTATCCCTGATTATCCCGGCACTGACTGCGCTTCTCGTTGGTCTCCTCATATCGGGCGGGACTGGCCTTTCAGCAGCGGTGACTGCCTGTGCAGGGGGTATACTTGGCACCCTGATTGGAGGAAATATCGCTCACCTTTTCAGGATAAAAGAGATCGAAATTTCCGAGGTAAGTATCGGCGGTTCAGGAACGTTTGGTGCGATATTTCTCTGCTGCATCCTGCCGGCGCTGATAGCGTAAACCGCGATTCACCTTTTTTTTAACCGTACAAATCCTGCGGTATTGAGTGAAACGCGAAGAAGAAGTAGCCCGGAGCAGATTCGAACTGCTGTCGGGGGATCCAGAGTCCCCCATGATTGACCGCTACACTACCGGGCTATGTGCCTCATACTTTTTGCCGCTGTTGCCTAATTAAGGTGACGGAACACGGACCCGGAAAGGTCAAACGGATCCGGCGCGGTCACAGCGTTTGCAGGCGAGACAGACTTCCCTTACCGGCTGGATGAGGCTGCCTTTGCCGCAGAATGGTTCGATATCGTGAGCGTCCCGGATGTAATAGATGTGCGGGACCAGGGAGATGTGGGTATAGGTCCCGCAGGGAATGCCAAGCTGGTCCGCAATGGATTTCTGGAGCTGGACAAGGGCATACATGTTGGCTCCTGCGGCCGTGAGCATGTCATTTGACCGGAAGATCACCCGCATATCCAGTTTTCCCTTCCGGATGACGCACTGGACAAGCTGAAGGCAGGGGCAGTCGTCGAGTTTTTCATCAATAACCGGGTTCCAGGTAATGGCTATGGCCCGCCGGGTCTCCGGGGACGACCGGAGTTTTTCGACAATATAGGCAATCTGGTCTACATGTACCGGTTTTTCTTCAGCAACCAGCCGCTCGCCCCAGTCAAAGAGCCTGCCGTGATAATCGTATTCAAAGGAAGCATGCGAGCCCAGAAGAAGATCCTTTGCGTACTGCTCAACAAATCTCTGCTGGAACCGGGAGCTCGGGCTTGTCATCGGTTCTGCGAGAGGAGTATCAACCTGCAGGGCGATCTCTTCGAATTCCACCGTTGCTTCGGCATCTTCGGTCCGGAGGAGCCAGCCTTTCTCAAGGATCATTTTGACGACCAGCTCGTGAGCCCTGCCGATGCTGGGTGCCCGGATGATTCTCATGCAGATAGGTGTGTTACGGTATATTGTATATTTGTTGTATTTGCAGGAATTTTCCAGGGATTTTCAGTGCGTATATATCTGAGTAAACTGGCTTTGAAGGTTTTTTGGTAATGTACAATACAAACACATTGATTGTGGAATTAATAAGAAAATTAATAATGGGCCTTTTAATAATGGGATTTCCCGATAAATACCGGTCAAATTATATTGCTCCGGTAAGAACTATTTTATTATAACCAGATGAATTTTTAGTGCATCCAATGGAAGATATCCGGATTCGATTGCAAAACTGAATGCGCGACATATATACGATCTTCAAAGAATGTCATGAACGGATTATCTCCGGGGAGCTTGCTGAATTGTATCGGGAAAATCAAATTATCTGCCTTTAATCTGCAATCGGACTCGATTTTTGGTCAGAATCGGCTGATAAAATCAACCACAAAGGATATATTAGCTCTTTTACAAATACTCTTCCATATTCCGTCAAAACGGAGTATGGGGCTCGTAGAACCGTTATTCGGCATTTGTCGAAAGTGGTTTACGGCTTGAATTGTATGATGTAATCTTTGGAGGAATTGAAAACATGACTAAGCGATTTACTATCGCACTGGTTGCACTCGCGCTCTTTGTGCTCGTTGCAGTAATGCCGGTATCGGCCGCTTACTACCACACCGCAGCGAACATCAGCCGAGGTGGAACCGTGTTTATTGGAGAACAGGGACTTAACGTCTCTGCCGCACAGATGCAGGTAGCGTATTCGTCGTACGACGGATCCTTCACTGCAGCTGCAGGTGGAGTAGATGCAACTGCCGGAACAATCGGCTGGTGGGCATCTGCAGCAAACCTTGGCAGCAGCAACCCGTCTACCACCTTCCAGCTGGCTGGACAGAACATGTCGTTCACCGTTGGAACTGGCAGCTTTGTTGGTTACACCGGTAACTGGTACATTGTCAACCAGTCCACGCAGCGCGCCATGGTGCCCGCTATCTTCACTGTTGCAGACCCACAGATCACTCTCAAGATCTGGGACTTCTCCCAGAACACTGATATGACTGGAAAGTCTGTCCCGCAGGGAGAAGCACTCGGTTTCGCTATCGAGACCAACCTGCAGAATGCACTTGACGCCCGGTACCGTGCACCCGTGTACAACACCCGTGCCTCACAGGGTACTGATGCAAACGGCAACACCTTAACCGACGGTTTCATTGATATCAAGGTCAAGGATGAGTCAGGAACGACATATACCAGCCTCTGGAACTCAAACGTTGCAACTGGTTGCGTTACTGCTGCTGTTCCGATCACCATGCAGAACGTCTCCACCCAGCCATGGACCTGGGGAGCATTCACCAACCCGACACAGGTTGGACTGAACTGGTCAACAGCTTCACTGTTCAACGGCCAGTATGCATACCCGGTAGGAACCTACACGGTATCCGTTGAGTCCAAGCTCAACAACATGAAGGACAACTACAAGAATGCAGGTGCAGATTACACCGGCAAGACTGTATCCGCTACCCAGACCGTCACCCTTGTCTCTGACACGCTGAAGGTTGAGGCAAACAAGGATTCAGTTGTCCGCAGCAAGCCGTTCTCGGTAACTATCACCGGCAAGCCCAACACCATCTACCACATCTGGGTGAAGGGTTCCAGCACCATGACTGGCGGTTACGACAACCAGCCCCCGGTAATTTCCCCGAACCAGGATGGCGTCAAGTTTGACCCCCTCGTCTGGGATGCATCCGGCCCGACCGCCTACGCCAATGCGAATGTAGCCCCCGCAGGTACTACTCCGTCCTCTGGTGGATACAGCTACCAGAATGCAGGGTCCACTGCAAGAAGAGTCTGGGATGATGTAGCTCACGGCAGCGCAAATGCACAGGCTCTCTCTACGCTCGGTAACGGTTCTTATGTGAACGCAAACATCACGACTTCCGTATCCGGGACGAGGACTGTTGAGTTCATGACCACCAACTGGACCAAGGCACAGAAGTACACTATCCATGTCGAGAAGTGGGACAGCCTTAACCAGTACAAGAGCGATGAGGTTGATGTGAAGGTCGAGAAGGGCGCAGTCACTATCGTGGCAGCCGGCGACCAGAGCTACTACCTTGGAGAGGAGATCAAGTTCTCAGGTACTAACACTGAGACCTACAAGACCTACCTGTTCCTTATCGGACCCAACCTGGACACGGATGGTTCAGACATATCTGACCCGAACCCACGTCAGAATCCAGTAATTAACGGCGACGCAACTACTTTCCAGAACGTGGATGTCCAGGGTGACAACACATGGTCCTGGAAGTGGGGAACTGCAAACTACGCACTTGATGCAGGTTCATACACCATCTACGCAGTAAGCCAGCCCAACGACAAGACCAACTTAGGCTCTGCAGCATATGGCACGGTTTCCATCGTTATCAAGAAGCCGTTCGTTTCTGCAACTGCCTCACAGTCGACTGTAGCACAGGGTGACAAGGTATTCATCACCGGTATTGCAGAAGGCCAGCCCCCAGCAGGTGTCAAGATCTGGACTCTCGGTAAGAACTACCCCAGAGTAGCAGAAGATGTCAAGACTGAAGCAGTCAACTCTGACGGCTCGTTCAAGTACGAGATCACCAGGGCAACAACCACCGATCTTTACCCCGGCCAGTACTTCGTCGTTGTTCAGCACCCGATGCAGAACACCATCTTTGATGTTGACGCAGTAGCTGGAACCGGCACTGATACTGGTAAGACGGTTGTCTTCAACATGCAGCTCGGCACAGCCGGTACTGGAACCAAGGTCTTCACGCTCCTCGGAGCAGGAAGCCTCCAGGGATCCGATGCAGCTGAAGCACTTGTCCAGGGAATCAACGACCCCAATGTCGATGATACCTACACCAAGCTCCAGTTCATTGTCGAGACCCCCAAGATCACCATCGCACCGATCAGCGACAAGCACGTTGGTGACAAGTTCACCATCACTGCAACCACCAACCTTGCAGTAGATGACGACGTACTCGTCCAGGTCGTTTCATCATCATTCAAGCCGACCCAGAAGTCCCAGAGCGGAGAGTTCAGCGGTGTCGGTCAGACCATCAAGGTCAAGAAGGGTGACAGCGGTCTCAACGCGCTCTCTGTCGATGTTGATGCATCCGCATACAAACCCGACGAGTACCTTGTAACCATGCAGGGAGTACTCGTAACCGGTGCCAGCGACTCAGCACTGTTCAACATTCTTGAAGGCGCTGCCCCAACGGCAGTTCCGTCAGTTGTTGCAACCACTGTAGCACCCGTTACAACTGTAGCAACCAAGGTCCCAACAACAGTCCCGACCACCGTTCCGACTACCAAGTCGCCCGGTTACGGTGCACTGATTGCGCTCATTGGTCTCGGTGCAGTTGCATTCATTGTTGTGCGCAGGCACTAACACCAAAATCTAATTTTTTTTCTCAATTCACGGGTAATCCCGACGCTTTTTTCTTTGCTTTTCTCACCCTGCACTGGCATCTTTATATTATTCAAGGGGTCAAGGTAGATGTGTAAAAGAACCTCCCCCTGCGGGGTGTTTGCACACGGGTGATACCTGATATGAAACTGACCGCTAAAATTCTGGATATCGCAACAAGAGGCGTACTTCTCAACCGGCTTGATGCACGCAGTATCGGTGTATTAAATGGTGATCGTGTCCAGATCATCAACCCGAAAAATGGCGTGTCCGTTGCTGCGTTTGTGGAAACCACATCAACCATAGCCCAGCAGGGAACCGGTGGGATTTACCGGATAACCAATGAACGACTGCACCTTGAGGATGGGGCCGATATTGAGATCCGGGAAGCCGCCAGACCCGCGTCCCTTGATTTTATAAAAAAGAAGATGGATGGCGGAAGACTCTCCAAAGAGGAGACGCTGACTATCATCAGGGATGTGGTAAGTGACGATCTATCGCCCGCTGAACTTACGGCTTTTATAACCGCGTCCTATATCAATCCCCTTGACATGGATGAGGTTGAACATCTCACCCGCGCAATGGTGGAAACCGGGGAACAGATCAAGTTCCCATCCCGCCCTATTGTGGATAAACATTCGATCGGGGGAGTACCGGGCAACAAGATCTCGTTTCTTGTAGTCCCCATCATCGCGGCAAGCGGCCTGAAAATTCCAAAAACCAGTTCGCGTGCCATTACCGGGGCCGGGGGCACTGCTGACCTCATGGAAGTTTTGGCATTTGTTGAATTCTCTGCATCGGAAGTCCAGCAGATGACTGAGAAGATCGGTGGGTGTATTGTCTGGGGCGGTGCCACGAACATTGCTCCTGCCGATGACCGGATCATCATCCAGGAATACCCGTTCAAGATCGATGCACGGGGCCAGATGCTTGCCAGTGTCATGGCAAAGAAATTTGCCGTTGGGGCAAATCTCGTAGTCATCGATATTCCCGTAGGCCAGCATACCAAGGTTTCAACCATGCAGGAGGGACGAAAGCTTGCCCGGGAGTTCATCGAACTCG
Organism: Methanoregula sp.; assembly: GCF_041645475.1. GTDB lineage: Archaea > Halobacteriota > Methanomicrobia > Methanomicrobiales > Methanospirillaceae > Methanoregula. The sequence goes on from NZ_JBAZQA010000005.1 coordinate 156,338, forward strand.
GCGAACGTCTCAATATGAAAGTTGAATGTGCTCTTACGTATGGGGACATACCTGTGGGTCACAGTATCGGTCCCAAGCTCGAAGTCATTGAAGCATTGCGCGTGCTGGAAGGTGCAACCGAACCCAATTCCTTCATCCAGAAAAGCCTCTCCATAGCGGGTATCGCCTTCGAGATGTCCGGAAAGGCGCCGCGTGGCGGCGGTACCGCCATGGCACAGGAGCTCCTCACGAGCGGAAAAGCGCTTGAGAAATTCCGTCGGATCATTGAGATCCAGGGTGGAGATCCCAACATCAAGTCCTCCGATATCAGCCCCGGCGAACACCAGTATGTGATAAAATCACCGGCATCAGGGTACGTGATCGAGATGAACAACACCTCCCTCATCACCCTTGCGCGAACTGCCGGAGCACCCCATGACCGGGGAGCCGGTATCCTCCTTCACGCGAAAAAAGGCAAGCTGGTCAAAAGCGGCGATCCGCTCTTTACGATCTATGCAGACCGGAGCTGGCGTCTCCAGAATGCAATTGAGGAGGGAAGACGGCTTATGCCCATCCTGGTTGAGGGTATGCTGCTTGACCGGGTTCCGTCAATTACCGAGATTTAGACCGATGTCCTGATATATGAGCAGATGTCGATATTTTAGCATGTATAGTCATAGACATCGTTTCCTTTTTGCTCTGCTGTGTCTCCTCCTTCTCTGCAGCGCAGCACAGGCAACGACGAACCTCATGATTACTGTGCAGGACAGTCTCGATAACTCTACCATTCAGCACGCAACGGTCTTCCTCAATGGCGGGAATTACGCCAGAACCAACGCGAATGGACAGGTGTATATCACTCATCTCGGAGAGAATGATCAGGATGTCCTGATCTCCCTATCCGGCTACAACGACTGGCATCAAACTGTCAGTAAAAATGCGACATCAGCGTTTGTGCAATTGAACCGTAAAACGCTCACCCTCAAAGTGAACCTCTATGATTCGGATACGCTGAAGACCGTATCCGGCGCTTCAGTGAATCTCTCCGCTGAAAATGTGACCCTGGGGAGGGTGACCGATAATGCCGGTTCTGCAACGTTCGGTGTTAATGCAGTAACCCTCTATACCATTGCCATCGATGCCAAAAACTACCAGCCACGAAGTGGTATCATTGAGATGGCAGCGGAAAACCGTGAAGTCCAGTACTGGCTTCTTCCCGGGAACCGCTTTTCATTTATACTGATTGATAAAGATACCAAAGAGGCTGTTCCGGATGCGGAGATCCGCATTGACAGTGTTCTTGCCGGAAAAACAGATTCACGGGGGATCCTGAATACCCCGGTCACCCGGGGCCGATCGTACTCTGTCGAGATAAAGAAGCTTGGTTACCAGACCCTCACCGAGTCCCGGCTTATAAGCGATGCGGATGCCTTAACCACTATGGAAATATCAAAGGCCCCGATCGGAGCATTTGTTTACGTTTTTGATGAAGCTCGGAGTCCTTTGAGTGGTGCCGAGGTCTATATTAATGGAAGCCTGTCAGGAACAACGAATGAATACGGGCGGAGTAATTTCCCGAATCTGGTTACCGGCGCATACCTTCTGGAAGTTAAAAAATCCGGATATCTCCCTGTCAGCAAGGCAATAACCGTAGTTGATCAGGGCAAGGACTATACCTTTGCTCTGCCCTATGAAAGCGCCGCGCTGTCAATATTTGTTCAGGATAAAGACCAGAAAGTAGTGCCGAATGCATCAATCAGCCTGAATGGAAATACTGCCGGCAGGACCGATGATAACGGCCAGTATACTACCCGCGTGAAATTCAATTCAGTTTATAATATTACCGCCTCTAAAGACGGGTATCAGCCGGCTTCAGTCAAGAAGCAGGTAATCCAGGGCAATGCTACGGATACTGCGAACCTGGTGATCGATAAGAATCTTGACTTCGGGCTGATATTGACCGTGATACTGGCTGCTGTCTTAGTCCTGGTTCTGTTCCTGATCATCCGTCGGATCGGTCATAAGAGACGGCGGCATGTGATGCGAAGAAACGAGATCTAATTTTTTTCTGTTATATTTCCCGTGTTTGGTCTGTTCCCGAATTGGAGGGAGCGCAGATGTGCACGCTTTTTAGAACCGGTGAGTGATTCCTGATTTTCAGATTTTTTGTGGAGGATTACTTGTCGGAGCATGATTCCCGGCATCTATCGGGCTTCCGGGAGAGACCCAGTCATCAATCCATACGTCAAACATCAGCACCGCAATTCAGGAAAAACCCCCTTCCGGGGCATTGTTTCCGTGCTGTAATTTCCCATCCCCCATTTAAAAAAAAGCGGACCCAGCGGGAATCGAACCCGCGTCCTTGGGTTCGAAGCCCAAGAGGATGTCCTCTACCCCATGGATCCTTCTCATCTTCTTTACATCAAAAGATATTAAGTATTTTCTACCGATACTTTACTGAATGATTCTCTCTGCATCAGAGTTTGCCCACCGGATCGATAAACCATCTCCTGAAGAAAAACTTGTTATCAGTCCCTACCATGCCTCATGCCAGCAACCGGCATCCTATGACCTTCGGGCTGCATCCGACATGACACTCCCCCGGGGAACCTGTACCCTGGTGCCAACTCTTGAGTGGATAGAACTCCCGATGGATCTTGCAGGCACCCTCCGTTGCCGCTCCTCATTCGGCCGGCGCGGTGTTCTTCTGGGTGCCGGATTTGTGGATCCTGGATTTCGGGGTCAGCTGACGCTCTGTCTGACAAATCTGGGGAATGAAGAGATTACCCTGCATAAAAATGACCGGGTGGTGCAGATGATCCTTCACGAAGTCCGGAACAGCGACACGGTCTATGCCGGCCGATATCAGGACAGTTTGGGTGCTGTGGAGGCCAGATAACCATGCTCCGGACCGAGCGCAAATATGTTGAGATTTTACGGATTCTCAAGGAACACCAGGATCCGGTAGGTGCCAAACGCTTATCTGAGCTGATGGCGGAACGTGGTTTCATCCTGAGCGACCGGGCAGTGCAGTATTACCTCAGTTATCTCGATACCATGGGGTTTACTGAAAAGGTCGGGAACCTGGGGAGAATTCTGACGCCCCAGGGGATAACTGAGACCGACAACGCCCTCGTGGACGACCGTATTGGGTTTATTATCTCGAAACTTGAACGTCTTGCTTACCGGAGTACCTTCGATCCGTCGACCAGTACCGGTGACGTGGCATATAATCTTTCCATGGTGCGAAAAGAGATGTTTGAACCGGCGAAAGCCGCGTTCGATGATATTGTCAGGAGCGACTGCGGCTTTTTCAATTCTTACCGGATTATTGAACAGGATCCCCGCATTCCCCAAGGCTATATCGGGTTTATCACGATCTGCAGTATCTCCATGGATGGTGTCTTCCAGCGGAAGGGCATCCCTGTCAAGATGGCGTTCGGCGGGAGACTTGAGATCGAAGATGGCAAACCCTTAGGATTCCGGGACCTGATCGGATACCGGGGAACAACCATCGATCCTCTTGAGCTGTTCATTGCATCCGGGCTCACTTCTATTGGCAGTTACACCCGATCTAAATCCGGTATTGCGCTGGCAAACGTAAGAGAAGTGCCCTGCTCCGCGAGAGATTCGGTTGAGGAGATCATACAGCTCATGAACACCTGCGGATTTGTATTTCCCGTCACTATGGGAAATCAGGTATTCAATCTCCCCTCTAATCCCAATCGTCTCTCGATCGTTGCATTCAGCGGGCTGAATTACATCGGGAACACGGTTGAAAAAGGCATTGAGATTAAAACTGAGATAGGTGCGGGAAATATCAGTTTCTCTAAAATTATGGAGACAAATTAACTATATCCAGGAGATATCATCTTTCTTTTTTATTGATTTCTCTTTTTTCTTTGCCTCGGTTTCATCCTGCATCTGCAAATTGGGATCCGATCCGGATTCAGGATTGGTGGCTCGCGGGGGTTTTTTGCCCATGTGCAGGTTGCCTTTGAGCAGTGTTGAATCCCGGGGCAGGGGAACAAATCCTTTCTGGACGGTTTTCCCCTCAAATACCCTGTCTTTTGCCCGGAAGGATGGATCTTTAAGATCTATTGCAGGCTCGTCAGATCGTGATTCAGGCCTGTGCTCTTCCGGTATTATCTCTTTTGGATCGGCTTCATCCGCAGCAATGTACTTCTCCTGTTTGGGGACCGGTGAGGGTTCCGGAACCGGGGTGGGTGGGGGAGGGGATGTCACCTTTTTTCTTGAGATAAGAACGGTTCTGGTTTCAGATGTCTTTCCCCCCGATTCGGACGGTCCATGTTCTCCATGTGGTGCCATCGTGTTCCCGGGCTGAGGATGTGAGGACATAATCCGTGGTCTGATGAGTGTCGGGGCGCCCTCTTTCCGGGATGCCGGCGCGTTGTCACTCTTTATCACCCGTTGCGGGGTTGACAGGATACGCTGCCGTTCCAGTTCTCGTTCGATCCTTTGTCTGGCTGTTTCCTGTAAGGTTGTTTCAGGAGACCTGCCCGGGGGTCTCACAATAGTTCTGCCAGCATCGAACGGCGTTGTGGTTTCCTGTCTTTCCACCGGGGAGAGTTCCGGTCTTTTTAGCGGCGGATATGCGGTCTCTCTTTGCTGCGGGGGGATCTGGCCCTGCCGGGTGATTACCGGACGTGCGTGCGTTGCCGGTGGAATACTTTCATCATGCGTCCTGTTTTCTCCCGTAATATTTCGCAATGGCACAGCAGGTCCTGCCAGCGTTGGTTTTATCGCTGTATTGACATCCGGTCGTGTCGGTGGTAGTTCAACGGCCGGACTCTGAACTGATGGTTGCGGTTTTTTCTGGATCGGAATCTCTCTCTCTCCGGCTCGGGGAGCCTCCGTAACCGGTTTTGGGGACTCCTCACCTTTGCTTCTCTGCATCCCGGGGGGCAGAACAATCATCTCATCTGATATATCCCGGTGATGACGGGAAGATTGCCTCGCAGAGCCTGATTCGGCGGTTTCCTCACTTACTCTCCGGATGGACGGGTGCCGGTAATGTTCCCGGATATCCCGAAGCTCTCCGACCCTCGGGATATTCTCAAGACCCGTGAGCATGATGATGATTGCGACATTCTTCGTATTCACCACCGGATAATCGCCGGATCTGGTCTCAAGGCCTGCTATGCTCCGGTCAATCCATTTCCTCACGGTCATGAATCCCATCATGGACAGTTCGTGAGTGGGACCTGCCACAAGGATGAGTGCCTTATGGGCACTCGTCATGTCGCAGGGAGTTGAAATCTCGTTATAGATTGCCTGTTTGGCAAGATCGACGATCCTTGAGGCTTTCTTTTTATTTTCATCATCAAAAATCCCCTTTGGCCGCCACTGGCTGAGAAAACCGAGCGGTTTCTCCGGAATATGGTCCACCGCATACCCAATCGTGATGAAACCCATACCCTTCATGGTATTGATGACTTCACCGGAATCAAGAACAACCTCTGCAAGATCGATTCCCCCATCAGCCCTGAACTCCCCGGCCCTCAGAATGAGACTTATCCTGCGGACAATGGAGTCATTCAGGAGACGATAGGTGACCATCTGTGGTGACATTTCCGGCTCCTGTTTCCCAAAACCGAGCCGTTCTGCAAACCCTTTCTCGCGGTGCAGTATCTTCTCTTTCAACGCGGCGGTCTTTTTATACCAGGTCTCGTTGTCAAAGAGGATCATGCCGTCAAGGATGGGTGAGAGGATGTCGATGTTATCTGCCGCTTTTGCGGATCGTTTCTCCCCTTCGGCAAGGCAGGGGAGGGTGACAAGCCCGAAGATGGGTTCAACAATGGCAGACCGGAGGCCGGCAATGACATGCGGGGCAACATCCGTCAGGGAACCCCCGAGGCCCGAACAGATGAAAACAGCATCAATCTCCCCGGATTCAAAGGTCTGGATTTTGGCAATAATCTCACTGATATCGATTGTTGACGTTGGTCCTTCCGGCTCGTTGCGTACCGCTAACTGCTGATCCAGCGGAGGGAAATACAATTTAGCGGAATCGGGAAGATTTTCAAGTTTTTTAAGACTATCTTCGTCCACATCAATTGCCAGTCCTTGGACACATGCAACTTTACTGCTCTTCCTGTCAGTTGCATAGAGGCGGTCCACAATCCGGGAACCTGCCCCCCCCAGTCCAATCGCCACTATTCGCATGTGGTCAGCCTGTAAAACCGATCGGGTTCATAGTCACTTGTGAGGTACAATAACACTGGAATAGAATTCCCTGCCGAAGTTCAATATCTTATAGGATCATTGTCTCCCTTAAAAAAAATATGTTCTTTGAAGCAGTCAGGATCGTATGGAGTGAACTGCCGGAAACCCCAAATGGCGCTTTAAAGGGTCGGATCCTCCTGCGTTCATCTCCGCTGGGATGGGCATATATCGGGGCATGCTCCAAACAAACGCCAAATCACCTCGTTTCAGGGGAAATCCTTCAGCGGGAGCAGCATAAAATCATAATTTATTTAAACGCGTGTACGGTAATACTCAATAAGGTGAACAAACCTTGACATATGGAATTGAATTTGTACCAGGAAATGTCAATGTAAAGCAAGTTGTTAACTTCTGTAAACTTGCTGAATCCAAAGACATTGATTTTGCATGGATCACCAACCACTACAACAACCGCCACTGCTACCCGGTTCTTGCCGCCATTGCGCAGGCAACCACGAGCCTTAAGATGGGCCCGGGTATCATGAACGCCTTCACGGACACCCCCGCTGCAATGGCATCCTTTGCCTGCACGCTCAACGAGATTTCCGATGGACGCGCAGTCCTCGGTATCGGTCCCGGTGACCTCTCAACCCTCCCGAAGCTGGCAATCAACCCCGAGAAGCCGGTTGGCCGCCTCGAGGAAGCCGTTGTGCAGATCCGCAAGCTCACTGCCGGTGAGGAAGTCAAGAAGTCCGGCATGAAGTTCTTTGACTACGATGGTGCCAAGCTTACCGGTGTAACTCTGCCCGGAAAGAAGGGTATCCCGATGTACATCGGTGCACAGGGCCCCAAGGTTCTTGAGCTCGCCGGAAGAATCGGTGACGGTGCACTCATCAACGCATCCA
>NZ_JBAZQA010000006.1:0-135199 GCF_041645475.1 Methanoregula sp.
CCGAAAAGATCCGTCCATAAAAAGGGTTATCTTTTTAACTCTTAAGTATATACTTTCATCTGATAACGATGGAAACCCAGATTACAGAGCTGTTCGGGCTTCAGATCTATACGGACAAAGGCATGTTTATCGGCGAAGTCGAGGATGTTGTCATTGATGTGGATTCGAAGAAGATAGAGGCAATCGTGGTCGGCAAGGTCAATGACCAGCTGTTCGAACTCAAGAGCTTCAAAGGCCTCAAGATCCCCTACCGCATCATCAGCGCGATTGACGATATCGTTCTGATTCGTCACCTTCCGGGTGCCTTTACGGGCAGCGGCACAACCGAAGAGTAGAACAATATCTCAACATTTAAGCGGGAGACACGAATCCCAGATTTTCTTTTGTGTTCCTGCATGGTATTCGTATGGAAAACCGGGAAATATTTGCAGCTATAACCACCCTTCCTCCGGTTTTTGTCCGTCTGGACGGCAGGACGTTTCACCGGCTCACGGAATGTCTCGGCCTTGAGAAGCCGTTCGATGAATTTTTCCACAAGTCGATGGTGATGGCGTGTACTTCGCTTGTTGCCGAGAGCGGGCTCAACCCGGACTTTGCCTATACCTTTTCCGATGAGATCAGCCTCTATTTCTCCCGGCTCCCGTTTGGCGGCAGGGTTGAGAAGATCGACTCGGTTTCAGCCTCATACGCGGCGAGCTCCCTCACGCTTGCGTTCGGCGGTACCACGCTCCTCTCGCTCGATGCCCGGGTGATCCCGGCAACGCCCGAGTTTGCCCTCGAGTATATGATCAACCGTCAGAGCGAGGCCTGGCGCAACCACATCAACGCCTACTGCCAGCAGGCTCTCATCGAGGAAGGAAAAAGTCCGAAGGAGGTAGCCGAACAGCTCCGGGGCCTGCCGGCAAAAGATCTGCACGAGATGATGCATGTGCGGGGGTTCAATCTTGCCGAAACCCCGGCCTGGCAGCGCAGGGGAACGCTCGTGTACAAGAAGTCCATGGAAAAGGAAGGGTTCAACCCGGTGACACGGGAGACTGTTGTTGTGGAGCGGAGTGCGGTCACGAGCGAGGGGGACCTGCCGCTCTTCACGAGCCCGGAAGGCAGGGAATTCATAAAAAAAATATTACCCAGCTCATGAGTTGACGTTCCACATTCGTGTTTGCGGGTGCGATACCTGAATCTTCCTGTCACTTTTCATGGCTGACACCCGCTCTCGCCTGATCGTGAATTAATGCTGATTCTGTCACCCGGTTTTCAGGATTTTTTTTACCCCGCAACATCCGTTATTGTTGTCCCGATTAGAACTGGGGGATTTCCTTGTACTATGCGGTGATGCATATTATGAATGGAGCCCTGCCCGCTTTCGTTGTGATCCTGCAGTCAGGATAGCGATTATTAATGGTAAAAATGAAAAATTAATTTAAAAAGATTTATGCCTGTTGGTACTAATAAAAACCAATACTAAATTTTAATATTATTAAAAAATTGTAGAGTAATTAAAATTTTCATTCAGTCATCGTGGCGTGAGAGTAATTATTTTATGTCAGACCTGATCGCAGTTGTCACAACATCAGAAAAAAGAAAACGGCTTTTGATTTTACTACGGGATGGTCCCAGGTTATGGAATGAGATCCAAACGCAACTTAACGTCACACCCTCTGGTATGCTTCCCCAGATCAAGATTCTGGAAGATGAAGGATTGATCTTTAAAGAGGGAAAGCAGTTCCATCTCACGGATCTCGGACGCCTGGTGGTTTTTCATCTTGAACCCTTTGATAAAACCCTCAAGGTAATTGACCAGCAAAAAAAATTCTGGCAGGAACATGATATCGAAGCTATCCCCCAAGAATTTTTCGTCAGAATTGGCGAAATAAAAAACCCTCAGATTCTCGAGGCAGGAATAGAGGAAAGCTTCGAACCCCACAACCAGTTTCTTGAAATGATCCTGCAATCAAAAAAGGTCGCGGGATTATCGCCCATTGTCCATCCGATATATCCTCGTTTTTTCCTCACATTGGCTCAGGAAGGACACGATGTTCAACTGATCCTTACCAAAGGCGCATACAAAAAGGTCAAAAAGGAGTACTATGACATGCTCCTTGAAGCACTCCAGTATAAAAATGCCCGGCTGTCGATCTACGAAGATGATGTCAGGTTTGCCTACATTGTTACTGATATTTATTTCTCGATGAGTCTCTTTATGAAAAACGGCATTTTTGATTCAACCAGGGATATTGTGAGCAACGATCCTTCAGCAATCAGGTATGGGGAGGATCTGTTTTCTCATTTCCTGAAAAAATCCCTTCCTGTAAATATGGATGGAACATTTGACTCCCGATATAAATCCTTAATACAACAGAATAGGGAGCAAAGAAGTCATTCCTGATATGTAGTTGTGAAGCATTTGAATTTTGGTATTATAAAATTTTAGTATAATCATCGTAATGTGAGTGAAATAATTGTATGTCAGACCTGATCGCAATTGTCACAACCTCGGAAAAACGAAAACGGCTTTTAATCTTATTACGTCATGGTCCCCGGTTATGGGACGAGATCAAAAAGCAACTGAACGTTACTGCTTCCGGGATGCTCCCTCAGATTAAAATCCTTGAAGATGAAGGATTAATTATCAAGGAGAGGGGGCTGTTCCAGCTTACGGATCTCGGACGTCTGGTGGTATATCATCTTGAACCCTTTGATAAAACCCTCAAGGTAATTGACCAGCAAAAAAAATTCTGGCAGGAACATGATATCGAAGCTCTCCCTCCCGAATTTTTCGTCAGGGTTGGCGAGATAAAAAATCCTCATGTTATCGAGGCAGGATTAGAAGACAGCTTCGAACCGCACAGCCAGTTCCTTGAAATGATCCTCCAGTCAAAAAAGGTTGCGGGGGTATCCCCCCTAGTCCATCCGATATATCCCCGATTTTTTCTCACCCTTGCCGAGCAGGGACACGAAGTAAACCTGATCCTCACGAAAAGTGCTTATAAAAAGATCAAAAAGGAGTACTTCGATATGCTCCTTGAATGTCTCCAGTATGAGAATGCCCGGCTGTCGATCTACGATGATGATGCCCGGTTTGCCTACATTGTTACCGATATTTATTTCTCGATGGGCCTCTTCATGAAAAATGGCATTTTTGACTCGACAAGAGATATTGTGAGTAAAGATCCTTCAGCAATCAGGTATGGGGAGGAATTGTTCTCCCATTGCCTGAGTAAATCCCGTCCTATTAATAAGGAAGGACAATACTAAGTGCCACAAGGGCAATGGGCTCACCATTGATGGCAAGGATCCGGAATTTTCGCCTCAACCATGACGAATCCGATTCGAATGCCGGCGAGTAATACAGGATCACGGTCCCGCTCACGATGAAGCTGTACGCGAGAAAAACACCGGCATGGACAAGGATACCGCTCATCATTGCCATAGCGATTATCATATGCTGGACGATACAGATAGAAATGAGAAGATATTTCAACTTTTTATCGCCGAGCACAACGGGGAGTGTCCGTATTCCCGCAGCAAGATCGCCTTCCACGTCCTTGAGATCGAATATGGTGGAATTGATGAATAGTTTCATCCCGAAATAGATTCCGATCACCAGCGCCGCGATTGCCAGCCCCGTTGAAAGGATGACAAGGCCGATCATTCCCCCCCATGTGATCCCGATCACTAGGTTTTTGATCCCGAATCCTGCCTTAAGCTTGATGCTCCTGTTTCCCACCGGGATTCCACGTGAATAAAGAATTCCTATGATGAACGGGAATACCGGCGGGGAAAATAACTGCTTGGAGAAAAAGAGCGATATGCCGACCAGGATGGCGATGCCGCTTGCTGCAAGCCCGGTGGCTTTACTTGCTCCCATGAACTCCTTGTGATTAACTTCATCCTCCTTGTTGTCCAGCGACCGGTCCAGTGTATAGGTTGCATAGATGATCAGCGATGCTGCGATGACCAGCAGAAGATTCGGTGCAATGCCCGCAAGAATAAATGCGAGGAAAAATCGTAATCCGCCAGAAAATCCGACAAGGGATGCCGAATTTAAAAGTTTAAGAGTCGCCTCATTGAAACGGTTCATAAAAAAAAAGGGAACGCAGGGGAAAAATTTTAAATGCGTTATAAAATTTTAATGGTGTTAAAATGTTTTTATGCTAGGTGTCCTCTTTGGTACACTCTTGGTAATCCTGAGGAAACGATCATTTCGTGCTGGTGTTTATCAAAAAAGAATTAATTCTTACCCTTTTGATGCTGCCATCGGGTCCGCGGCAGATGGTACAATGTGCGTGTCGTGGATTGCAGAAACGGTATTCCGCTCAATGGTTACGACCCTCGATCCTTTTTCGATATCATTCATATCATGAGTGATGATGATAATGATCTTATTATCCAGTTGCCTGATCACCGAATAAATGGATTTTTTTGACTCGGCATCGATTGATCGTGTGAATTCATCGAAGATAATAATAGGCGAATCCCTCAATATGACCCGTGCAAGAGCGATCTTCTGCTTCTCTCCGCTGGACAGGTTCAGGCCCGATTCCCCGACATCTGTTTCATACTGTTTTTTTAGATACATTACAAAATCGTGGAGTTTTGCTTTTTTTGCCGCATTTACAACCTCTTCACGCGATGCAGCGATATTTCCGATCAGGATGTTCTCGTAGATTGTACCATCGAAGACTAGTGCATCAGAAAAAACAACTGATACAGATTCCCGGAGAGAGTCTCTCCTCAGTGAAACAAGATTTTGGCCACCGATTAAAATCGTTCCCTGATCCGGATGATATAACCCGCACAACAATTTTATGAGCGTTGTTTTTCCTGAACCGTTATCTCCGATTAGATAATTTCTGCCGCGTATGAATGTTGCATTGAAGCCTTTGAGAATGGTCCTCGTATCATAGGAAAACCCGACATTATTGAATTCAATTTTTTCCACGTCGGGTGTAAGGCGATTCTCACCCCATGATTCTTTTTTGAGCGAGAAAATCTCTCCGATCCGGTCGAATGATGCAAGTGATCCTTTGTAACTCGTCCATAAGACCGATAACATCTGGATGGGCAAAAAAAACAGGCCGATATATCCTATAAACGCGGTAAATACCCCAATACTCATGGATCCATTAATGACTTCAATACTGCCAAACGTGAGGACCAGCAATGTCGGTACTCCATAGATTATCATCCCAACAGCATTGCTCATTGATGAGACTTTGACCACGTCCCAGGAAGCATTATAGTACTTCGACAGGTATGTGTCAAATTTTCCGTGCATCCATCGTTCCAGCATATACACTTTTATTAACGGCACAATAGAATACGTCTCTTTTAAAAAGGAGTTCATACCGGCAGTTGAATCCAGTGAATTTCTCTGGTATACTTTTACTTTTTTTCCATAGTATACCGATGAGATGACAAACAGTACTATGGGGAACATAGAAATAAGCGTAAGTCTGGGATTTAATGACAACATTATCAATAATGGCAGGATAAAACCAAATACCGTGACCACGATTTGCGGGATGATTGAGGTTACGGTCTGTACTGCCACGTTGGTGTTCCCAATCGTTCTTGTCAGCAGATCTCCGGTTTTTATCTTCTGGAGATCCTTCAAAGAGGCTTCCTGGACCGCCCCAAAAAGATCGTGCGTAAGTTCTTTGAAAAGTACCAGGTTCAGCTTTCCCCGGATGTTGTTTGAGATATAATCTGATAGAGCTGAAATCAGAAATAGCCCCGACATCCCCAGGAGGATTGGGACAAGTAAGGCGATGTCCTTTCCAATCAGGACATTATCAATTAAGAGTCCCATTATCAGGGGTGTGGCAAGAGAAAACAGGGTACCAAGGATACTCAGGAGTAACAAGGTAATTATTGCATATGGATGGGAAAGGGTGAGACCCTTAAGCATCTTGTTGTTGCCACATTCCTTTTGAGGGATCATAATTGCACAACACTTTGGCATATAGATCGCCGGTTTTTGCTGTTTCGAGGGCCCTGCAGTCAGTGCATACGTACCTGAACTCGCACGTACCGCACTTTTTTAAGGTATTCAGGTTTATTTTCCAGAACTCCTGAATGCTGTCCGGTTGCCCCTTTAAAAAGGTCCATAATTTCCGGTCCCTGATGTTTCCTAGGGATTGTTTCCGCATCATCGGGCAGGGCAGAACTTCGCCGTTCCAGGCAATAGTAACGCTGTTGGCAAGACACGGATGCAGTTTATTATTATGCGTGAACCGCTCCAGGTTTGTTTTCATAATTTTCTTTTTGGAATTCAAGGGGGAGTCCGGTTGCAATGAATCAAAATTGCGGGATACGATGTCAAGGATAGCATTGTCGGGGAGTTTTTCTGGTAATTCGCGGGATTCATGGTAATCTGTTATCAGTAAATATAGGTGCCGGTTATCGATATCCGAAAGGCTGTCGGTCTGTATGATCAGATTCGCTTTATTTTTCAGATAATCGCAGTCTTCCGGAGAAAAATGTGTCTTGTGGCCGATAATAAATATTTTTTCAAATTGCTGATTCGCATATTCCAGGATTTCCCGGGTTTTTCCCCGATCTCTGGATAAATCTCCGCCTTTGATGAAGAGCGACTGGCAGTTGAGACGGTGCAATTCGTCGATCAATTCTTTCCACCGGTTTATATCCACGGGTGAGCCTTTTTCGTCCCAGATATTGCAGCCAAAGCACCCCATGCTTCTGGAGAGACCATTATTTCCGCAATACCAGCAGGATCGGTCGCAACTGTTGCCAATCTCGAGAAATGCTCTTGCAAGGAATGGGGGTTTTCCTTGCTGGTATTCTGCGATAGGAGAACCCAGCCTTATTTTTTCAATAAATACCCGTTTCTCATAAAAGGTCCCCAATGTCCGTTGTTTCAACTCGCAAAGAAAAGGATCCTCCGGATCCACCAGTCCATTGTCTTCGCATACTTCTATTGTCCGGCACTCTTGTGAATTGAGTGCGTAGACATCCCCATCAATAAGGTCATATATCGCACCGGTCATGTCACCTTTAATATAATAACATTCGGGATTCAGTCGGAAGTACATTGTTAATCACCTAATGTTGGAGATACCTTCGAAAGCCAGGTATAATAGTCCTTTACAACCATATCGAGCAGGTGTGGATAACGCTCGCCAAGAGTAAATGTCCTGGAAAAATCGAATTTTTTAATATCCTCTTCTTTTTTGCATACTTCTGATGCATAGTTAAAAGTTCCCTTCTGTGCAAACTGGTTGTAACAATATCCGCATGTCTTGCTGATTGCGCAGGTTTTACAGGAATCCAGATGTTCAAGATAATTGTTCATTATCAAAGCAATCGCCGTAAAGTCCAGCCCGGACTTTTCATCACCAATCGGGAAAGACTGATTGATGCGTTCACAGGGATGAAAAATGCCGTGAACATCCACAAAAATCTTCCTTCCCAGGATGCAGGCTCCGGAATAGGGGATAACACGATTTTCCGGCATAATCATGGTAGGTATCGAATACAGGAACCTGCTCGCAAAGAGCGGATAAAGTTGTTCAAAAACAGAATGCCTGGTTGTATCATCTGTGGCATGATCGAGGTAATACTGGAAAGCCTTTTTTTCAGAAGTCAGGTAATTCTGGAAGTCATCATCTGAAAACTGATCATAATATACACATCCGTCATGCACTGATGGAGTGGTCATCAGGGAAAGTTTCGGGATATCCGGCTGGCGGAAAAAAGCATCCAGACTGAACAAATTGCATTTCCAGTCGAAAACACAGATTGAGCTGAATTTATCCTTATCATATCCTGATGACATAAATCTCCTGACATTCTTCATGACATCATCAAAGGTCCCTCTCCCGTCCTGGTAAATCCGGTTCCTGTCATGTTCTTCTTTAGGACCATCGATACTGATATTCATTAAAAAACCATGTTCCTTGAGGAAGTCCTCCCGTTCCTGGTTAAGCAGGGTTCCATTTGTAGTAAGGGAAAATGTGAACTCAAGGTCTGGGTACGTGGTCTTAACATACTGGACGCACTTTTTTATGAGATCAAAATTCAGGAGCGGTTCTCCCCCGTAGAAACTTATTGCCGGTTTTCTTACGGGATTGTATTCCCTTCCTTCCATAACCAGCGAGATATACCAATCCAATGCTTTTTTTGCAGTTGTAAATTCCATCCTCACTTTGGATGGTTTACGCGAGAGAGTATAAGCTTCAGAATAAACACAATACCGGCATCTGAGATTGCAATCTTCTGTTATTCCTAGGATCATCTGGTAGAGGCCATCATGTAACACCATCTGTTTAACTTCTTCGGGCTGAATGGGGTGTTTTCTAGGAATTTTATGTCTGGGGCGAATCTTGTTGAGTTTCTGTAAAAATCTGGAATAAAAGAGAACATCATCATCTGTATTGACCGTAGGGATATCTTCTTCCTGCAGTGGAACGTTTTGAATCATTTTTTCAATAAGGGGATGTGAAGGAAAGGCAATGCCAATCTCGTTATCGTAATAATACCTGACTCCGGATATGCTTTCAAATTCCATGATTTGACCTCAAAAAATAAAAAAATGGGTTTATTATCTACGCATGCAGTGTGTTGACTCTCTGGCTTGTTGCATTGTAATTCCAAGCGTCATAGGCATTGCTATAGACACATGAACACGTGCAATAGCACGTGCAGCTGCTCGCGGATTCGATTCCACCAATATTTACACTAACGATTTCCATTTTTTTTACCTCCTTTCTTCATGTTTTGCATGGCATGGCCAAACCCTCATTAGGAATAAAGGCAATTGTCTCATGCCTACGGGCAGGCACGGGTTCATTGGGTGTCTAACTTTGGTGAACCTGTCCTACACCATTGACAGTCATCATATCCGATGTATCAGGTTTTTCCTGTAACAGATATTCCTGCCGGACAGCTTTTACTCCCATTTTCATATATTTTAAACTGGGGATTTTTTTTTGACTATATTAAAAAATTATAGTGGTGCTAACCAATAACTAATGAAACAGACATGACTCCAATAGGTTCACACCGGAACCAAGAAAAACATTAAAAAGGAGGTTTCTAGATGGCTCCCCGCATCAGTGACTCTTGAGTGTCACGGTGGGGTAACGGCCTTTTTCAGATATGCTTTCCGTCACTGATCCGCCGCAGGGGAACTCTCGTGTACAAGAAGGCGACCGAGAAGGAAGGGTTCAACCCGGTAACGCCGGAGATCGTGGTCGTGGAGCGGAGTGCGGTCACGAGCGAGGGAGACTTGCCCTCTTCACAAGCCCGGAAGGCCGGGAATTTTTAAGGAACCTTCTTGCGGGAATATGAGGGGAAGGTTCCGCCCTCTTTTTTAGAATCCCTGTACTCATAAATACCATATCTGCGGGTTCAGAACTATCTGAATGTCCAATTCCGGCCGGAATCTGATTCGTCCTGCTTTTTATTGTGGTCGATTTTAGGAAAATGTGGTTATTATTAATATAATAATAAAATGTAGAAATCCAGGTTTAATTTGGGCCTATTTTAAAATAACAATGTTTAAATACAATACCAATTTACTATGAATCATGCCACAAAAGGAGGTGAT
This sequence comes from Methanoregula sp., assembly GCF_041645475.1. Taxonomy (GTDB): domain Archaea; phylum Halobacteriota; class Methanomicrobia; order Methanomicrobiales; family Methanospirillaceae; genus Methanoregula. Next base: position 9,572 of record NZ_JBAZQA010000006.1, read on the forward strand.
CTTCTGTTTGACTGGGCCGTATTCCTGAAAATCATCATCGCAATTCTCCAGGCAATTGCGCAGAGCCTTCCTCCCATGTAACCGGGTGGCCTGGAATCAGCATACCTTTTTATCTCTTTTATGATTCCTGCCCGTCCTTTAATGGCGAAACAGGTATGATGCAAGTGTTCGCATCTTTAAAAACGGAGACGGGGAATTGAAGAATCGTGGTAATCTGTTTTTAATCGGTCATTAAAAAAAAGGAAATACTCTGCCGGTTTCACACTTTTGTGATACCGATGGTCATTGCCACACCTTCCACGTCCCAGTCTTTCACTGAGGTGAAGTGTGCCGGATCCGGCTGTGCCCCGTCATTGCAGAACGAAAAGACCTTTGCCCGGACTTCGTCGCCTATCATTGCGATGGTTGCATCGTTGTGGAGCAGGGACTGGATTCTCGTATCCGCCACGGCCAACTCCACGCGGATGAAATCCTCGACCGCGAGGTCAAGCTGGCGGCGGGTCTCCTGGATCCTCCGGATTACTTCGCGGGCATAGCCCTCTGCTTCGAGATCCGGCGTGAGTGCCACATCTACATACACGGTTGCGTCCGTCATGGGGGCTGAGAAGAGATCGGACGGGAGTTTCTCGGTGAAGGTGACGTGTTCCGATCCAATCTCAAAGACGGCATCGCCGCTGGCGATTCTGAATGTCCGCCCGGCATCGATCTCTGCCTTTATCTGGTTCCCGTCTGCGGCCTCGATAAGCCCCTTGATCGTGAAGGAATCCTTCCCGAACCCTTTCCCGAGTGCCTTCATAATTGGCTCCGCATGCCAGCCGATCCGGTCCCAGCGCCCCATCACGACCGAGACCTTCCGGGCATTGGCCCGGTCCATGCAGACCGCGTTGAGCCTTCCTATTGCGCTCTTTACTGCCTCGGAGTTCGTGACAACAACCACTTCTGCCACCGGCCAGCGGAGTTTCCGCTTCCCGGTCTGGCGGGCATTTGCGGAAGCCTCGTCAAACGAGCGGACAATGGCAACCGCACTTTCGAGTGTAGCGTCGATAAGCAAAGTATCGCCGGCCTGCCAGTCCAGCAGGTGGATGCTCTCCGGGTCGTTTTTGCACCGGAGGTTCCGGTAAATCTCCTCGGTGACGTGGGGGCAGAACGGTGCAAGGAGCCCCGTGAGCCGGCGCATCACGTAGTAGATCGTCTCGTAGGCAAAGACCTTCTGCTCGGATTCGCCTTCGAGCCACATGCGGGGCCGGACGAGCTGGACATACCAGCGCGAGAGGTCTTCCAGGATGAAGTTGATGAGTTCGCGGGTTGCCTGGTGGAGTTTGCATTCTTTGATTGCCGCATCGACAACGACTGCAACCGAGTTGATCCGCGAGATGATGAACCGGTCCTCGTCCGGCATCTGCTTAATGTGAGCCCGGACATAGGCATCGTCCCAGACCCCGTTGTTGGACCGGGGCTCGAACTTGTCGAGGATCATGTACGGCATCGGGAAGCGGTACACGTTCCAGAGGATGTTTCCCGTACGGTTGATCGTCCCGACCCCTTCCCAGTTGAACTTGAGATCGTCCCACGGGGCGGAGGAGGAGAGGACGTACAGCCGCAGGATGTCGACTCCGACTTTGTCGATCACATCGCTCGGGTTGACAACATTGCCGAGGCTTTTCGACATCTTCTTCCCCTCGGCATCGAGAGCAAACCCATGCATGCAGACGCTCTTGTACGGGGCCTTGCCGAATGCGATGGTGCTTGCACCCAGCTGGGAGTAGAACCAGCCCCGGGTCTGGTCCTGCCCTTCGGTGATGAAGTCCGCAGGCCAGAGTTGTTCGAACTCTTTTGTCTTGTTCGGGAACCCGAGGGTTGCCCATGAGGCAACCGCCGAGTCGAACCAGACATCGAAGATGTCCTCAACCCGCTTCATGGTGCCGCCGCAGCTGCACGGGATGGTGACTGCATCCACAAACGGCCGGTGCGGGTCGGGTATCGATTTTCCGCTCGCATCTTCAAGTTCCTTTATTGTGCCTATGACCCGGTATTTGTCGCACTTTGAGCAGACCCAGACCGGGATTGGTATACCCCAGTACCGCTGCCGCGAAACGCACCAGTCGCGGGCTTCCTTGATCCAGTCGTAGAAGCGGGCACTTCCCGCCCACTCGGGATACCAGGTCACTTTCTCGACTTCCGAGAGCATCAGGTCCCGCATCTCGGAGGCTTTCAGGAACCACTGCGAGGTGGCCCGGAAGATGATCGGCGTCTTGCAGCGCCAGCAGTGGCCGTACCGGTGGACGATCATCTCTTTTGCAAGCAGGTGATCGCCGAGCGCAACGAGGACGTTCTCGTTTGCGTCCCGGACAAACTGGCCGGCAAACACCCCGGCTTCGTCCTTGAACTTCCCTGCGCCGTCAACAGGGCAGACAATCGCGAGCCCTTCCTTTGTCCCGAGTACGTAGTCATCCCAGCCGTGGCCGGGAGCAATATGGACCATACCGGTATTTTCAAGGGCAACAAAGTCAGCGGTTACGACCTTGTGGGCGATATCGCGCTGGAGCGGCACGTTCTCCCGGAGGGGGGAGTCGTAGGTCCAGCCCACGAGTTCGGACCCTTTCTTTGTCTCAAGGATGGTGAAATCCTTGAACCGGGCCTTCTTCAGCACGGCCTTCACCAGGGGTTCGGCTATCCAGAGATAGGCTTCTGTCCCGTCCTTCTTTGCGAGCACTCGTGCGTACTCGAAATCCTTTGAGACTGCAACCGCAACGTTTGCCGGCAGCGTCCAGGGGGTTGTTGTCCAGATGACGAGATACTCGTTTGTTTTTCCCTGCAACGGGAACTTGACGAAGATCGAGGGGTCGGTTTCGTCCCAGTATTCCACTTCAGCGTCCGCGATCGCGGTCTCACACCGGGGGCACCAGTTCACGACCCGGTGGCCGCGTTCGAGCATGCCCTTCTCCTGCGCTTTTGCAAGTGTCCACCAGGCAGCCTCAACATATTCCGGTTTGATGGTCTGGTAGGCGTTCTTAAAATCGAGCCAGACCCCGAGGCTTTCGAACTGGTCGTCCATTAAGAGCTTGTTCTCGACAGCGAACTCCCGGCACTTGATGATGAAGTTGTCGATGCCGAACTTTTCAATATCCTTCTTGGACTTGAACCCGAGCGCCTGCTCGACCTTGACTTCAATGGGGAGGCCGTGCATATCGTAACCTGCCCGGTCGATAACGTTCTCACCGTTCATGCGGTGGTAGCGCAGGAGGCTGTCCTTGATGATCTTGTTCCACGCGGTACCGATGTGGATATGCCCCGTGGTGTACGGCGGACCGTCCACAAAAAAGAACGGTTTTCCCGTACTGCGATGCTGTTTTACCAACTGGTACGTGTCGTTGGTGCGCCAGTATTCCTGCACCTCACGCTCGATCTCTTTTGCATTGAAGCTCGCGGTGACTTCCTTCACAAAACCCCTCGTATGCGACTATTTTCTGACGCAAATGGCTGCGTAGGTGAATGTTTGTCCCATAGCACAAAGTAATTATCGTGATCAATACCGCAGAAAACTAAAAAAATTTTGAAAAAATAGATGAGGTGGGAACATGAATAGTTGAGGAGCATGGATCCCTCATACGTAACGATCATCATTTATCTGGCAACCGGTGTCATTGCCGCGACAATCCTCCATTTCCTCTTCGCGTTTCTGAAGAGGAAGGTGGAACTCACCGAGACGAAACTCGATGATCTGATAGTTCACTCCCTGTCGGGCCCTCTCGTTATGCTCGCGTTTTTCATTCCTCTCATCCTCGCATTACAGCAGGCAATCAGCCTTTTCCCGGATCTCCCATGGCTCGCCGACCCGCGGATTCTGTTCACCTGTTATACCGTGATCGGCACTTGGGTTGTTGCTACGTTTGTTGACGACCTCCTCAGGACCTACGGGACAACCCTCGCCCAGCAGACCGAGACCGACCTGGATGACCGGATCATCGATATCCTTCAGAAGATTGCCAAGTACCTTATCTGGTTCACCGGGCTCCTGTACGTTCTCTCCCTCTTCAACGTCAACATCACCCCGCTTCTTGCCGGTGCAGGTGTCGCGGGCATTGCCATTGCCCTCGCCGCTCAGGATCTCTTCTCCAATTTCTTCGGAGGAGCGGTGATCATCACCGACCAGCCATTCCAGGTCGGGGACCGGGTCATGATCAACGATGTGCTGGGGGATGTCATCAGGATCGGCCCGCGGAGCACCCGGATCATAACGCTCGATCGGGACATCGTCACGATCCCGAACACCAAGATCGTGACAAGTGTTGTCCACAATTACTCGCTCCCGAACCCCCTCGTGCGGATCCAGATGCCGATCACAGTTCCCGTATCCACGGATATCTCCCGGATCAAAACCCTTCTTGAAGAGATCACGGAAGACGCGGTGAAGACCCGGACGGATGTGCTGGCAAAGGAGCCCCACGCTACGGTCTTCATGGTGAAAGCAGAAAAAGCAACCATGACCTTTATGGTCACGGTGTATGCCAGCGGCTTTATGTATAACAGCGTTATCCAGGATTTCATGATGGTCCGGATTGTCGAGCGGCTCAAAAATGAGGGTATTACCCTTGCCTGAAACGGGAGACCTTACCGGTTCCATGGCCGTGGCAGATGGCTTTAATTAACACCACGAAGATACACTGCAAACCATGAAGTGAGGGCGTAAAAACCTCTGCTTTTATTCAGTTGTCCCAAGGGAATACACCATGAAATACCATGTTCTGTGGATCCTGGCCGCGCTGGTCCTCTTCTGCTGTGCCGCTCCTGTATGCGGGGCCGGTCCAGCTGTCAGCTCACCTGATGCCGGCTACATCACGGTAACGAATCCCGTTACTGCAGATTTTTTCACCAGCACCCGCTATGGCGGCGCACCGCTCACGGTCAGTTTCTCCGACCGTTCTTTTGGTGCAGAACCCCGCACGTACCTCTGGGAATTTGGTGACGGTGCAACCTCCACGCAGGAAAACCCGACCCATACCTACCTCAAAAACGGGGAATATACGGTACGGCTGACGGTCACAAACCAGTATGGTTCGAATACCCTGAGCCGGGCCGCGTATATCGGTGCGGGTAATCCCCCGGAGCCTGATTTCACTGTACCTTCGCGGGAAGGAATCGCTCCATTTACTGTGCCTTTCTCAGATACGTCAAAGAATGTGCCAACGAACTGGTCCTGGGATTTCGGTGACGGAAGCACGGAATCGGTCAGAAATCCAATCCACGTTTACAACCGGCCCGGCAATTATTCGGTATCATTGCTGGTGTCGAATCCCTATGGGAGTAATTCCGTTTCCCGTGCCGGTCTCATCCGTGTAAATGCACCGGCACCGGCCGTGCAGCCCAACCAGACCCCCGTATCCGAGGAGATGCCCAAAGGGTTTATTGATCTAATACGGGATGCGAAGGGATCGACTGCCGCAAAGAACCTTCCGACCGCCGGGATCATTCCCCCGGAGCTCATGGCCATAGCAGCAGTGCTCACGAGCCTCGGGGTCGTTCTCGTCCAGTTCCTTCTCGCCAATATCAGTACTCTTTCCCAGTTTGCCATGAAGGGCGGGAAGTTCCTCCTTGACATCACGGGTGGCCATGCCGTGGAAAAATTGAGCGAGAAGGAGATTACCGCCCGCAGGATCGCTGCACGCAAGCTGGAACAGCACATCTTCGGTTTCTCATCCATGGAGATACTGGTCATCGAGGTTGCGGTGATCATGGTGGCGCTCGCGTTCATCCTCGCTGACCGGGCCGAACTCACGCTCGAGACCGTACTTATCTATATCGTGGTCGGTGCTATCTCGGTGGTGCTCCACGATTTCGCGCACCGCTACTTTGCCACCCGGCACGGTCATGATGCCGATACCCGCTTCTGGGGACTCGGGACGGTCATCATGTTCCTCACGGCATGGCTCTACGGGAGTGCCTTTGCCCAGTCCTACCGGAACCTGGTGAACCGTGAGGGAGAGGATGAACCCCGGGAGCTCGGTATCGAGATGATGGCCGGCCCTCTCGTCAGCATCATCCTGATGTTCCTCTTCCTTGCAATGATGACCTTCGGGGGTCTGTGGGCAGTTGCCGGGGGCCTTGGCTTTACCATCAACCTGATAACTGCGGTCTACAGTCTTATCCCGATCGAGACCATGGATGGGCTTGCCATCTGGCGGTGGAATCGCCCGGTGTACCTGGTAATCTTCCTCCCCCTGCTCGGGTTTTACCTGTTCACCTACGTGTTCGTGTAGGTTCATCCCTCTTTTTCAGGCTTTTTCCGGATCCTCGTATGAATTGATATGAAAATGACGCTGGGATCCGGTTTTGAGAACGGGTTATCCCAATGAATCAGGGAAACCGGAACTTGCCGGGTGGTATGTGGCTCTCGAACCGGACACCCTGCTTTTTGAGTTTCTGTATGGTTTTATTATTCCCCCCGTGTACACTAGCGTACAGACAATTTCAGGATTGATCCAGTATGTCACCCTATCCGATTCTCCTTGGCGGGGAGAAGAAACAGACTGCGGAGATCGCCCACGTGCGGTTCCCCTACACCGGCGAAATTTACGCTGATGTCTGCCAGGCCAGCCCAAACGATCTCAAGGCTGCGGTAACTGCCGCGTGCCGGGGGTTCGAACAGACAAAGCAGCTCTCATCTTATGAACGGGCAGAGATCCTCTTCCGGCTCGCGAGCGAGATCGATACGCGGGCAGAGGAGCTTGCCGAAATAATGGTTATGGAAGGCGGCAAGACGAGGAAGTTTGCCGCAAGCGAGGTATCCCGTGCCGCCCTGACGGTCAGGATTTCAGCTGAGGAAGCGAAAAGGATGTACGGCGAGATCCTGCCGCTCGATCTTACCGGGGACACGAAAGGGAGGACTGGTTTTCTGAAGCGGTTCCCGCTCGGCCCGGTTGTCGGTATAGTACCGTTTAACTTTCCGCTCAACCTTGCCTGCCACAAGCTTGCACCGGCTATTGCTGCGGGAAATTCTGTCATCCTGAAACCCTCGTCATCAACTCCCGTATCCAGCCTGATCCTCGGGGATATGGTCCTTGCCGCGGGTCTTCCCCCGGAGGCAATCAGCGTTGTTCCCTGCACGGGACTACGGGCAGAGCAGCTGGTCAAGGATCCCCGGGTGGCGTACCTCTCCTTTACCGGCAGCTGTTCGGTCGGGTGGCACCTGCGCGGGATTGCCGGCCGGACGAAAGTCGGCCTGGAACTCGGGGGCAATGCGGCCGTGATCATCCACGAGGACGCAAATCTCGATTATGCCGCACAACGGATTGCCACCGGTGGGTTCATCAATGCCGGGCAGGTCTGCATCTCGGTCCAGCGGGTGCTGGTGCACCGCCCTGTGTACGACCTGATGCTTGAGAAGATCATCGCTGCCGTAAAGGCCCTCCGCGTAGGGGATCCCCGGGATCCTGCAACCGATGTGGGCCCGATGATCGACCGTCTGAAGGCCGAGGAGGCCTACCGGAAAGTGCAGGACAGCGTAAAACAGGGCGCCCGGATCCTTCTGGGCGGCACCCTCGAGGATAGTATGTTTGCCCCGACCGTGCTTGTCGATACCACGCCATCCATGAGGGTGAACCGGGAGGAAGTCTTTGCCCCGGTCATCTCTGTTACCCCTTACGATGATTTCCCTGAAGCCCTTCGGGTTGCCAATACCGGCGAGTTCGGATTGCAGGTCGGTATCTTCACCCAGAACCTGAACCGGGCAATGCGGGCCTATGGCGAAATGGATGTTGGAGGGGTAATCGTGAACGACATCCCTACGTTCCGGACAGACTCGATGCCGTACGGCGGGGAGAAAGGCTCGGGACTCGGCCGGGAAGGGCCCCGATTTGCCATCGAGAAGATGTCCTCCCTCCGGCTCATGGTTGTCAACCGCGAGGGTGGCATCGAGTAACTGCGCAGGGGATCCCGGCCTGCATTGAACTGGTAATGGGCCGGTGATCCATACTGTGTTATAGCACATCTTACCATACTCCCATTGAGATGCAGATTGCGGTTATTGGTGCAGCAGAGGCAACCCCGGAAGAATATGAGCGTGCCTACGAGACCGGAAAAAACATCGCAGGGAAAGGTGTCCTGGTCTGCGGAGGGTTGGGCGGGGTGATGGAAGGCGCATGCAAAGGTGCCCGCGAGAACGGTGGTCTCACCGTTGGTATCATATCCGACACCGGAAAAGGGAACGATTATCTCGATATCGTGATCCGGACCGGTCTTGGCCATGCCCGGAATGTTCTCGTAGCGCAATCGGCCGATGCAGTCATCGCCATCAGCGGGAGCTATGGCACGCTCTCGGAGATCGCCGTTGCCCTGAAAATGAATATCCCCGTTTTCGGGTTGCAGACCTGGGACATTCCCGGGGTAGTTTCCTGCACAACACCGGAAGATGCGGTGGCCCGGGCCGTGAATGCTGCCCGCTCGTCATCCATGAACGCTACCGGAAGAGACTGATCAGAGTGGCCCGCTTCACTTAAAGCAGCCGAGCTGGCAGGCGCGGATCTTGATCCCGTGCTCATTGCAGTACGTGCTGATGGCGTCCTTGGAGATCTTGTGTTTTTCTGCAATTACGAATGCCTGCGGGCAGGTGATCTGTTTTTCGATACCCTCTTCCTTGAAGACCTTGGCAATTTTATCGGCTGTCATGGTTACAATGTATCCTGTGCTTCTTCATAGGGTTTATCGTTCCTGCATGGTACGATTAATCGTTCAGGAAGTCTTAACAGATCATCAATGAGGATTGCGTTGGTCAACTCCCGGCAGGACCGGGCAGGTGTCAATATACGGCACCACATTGAGGATTTACTGCAATCTCCCGGTGGAGAATGGCAGGTGCCGGGCCGGACCTACACGTTTCACGATGTGGACGGACGGCTGATTCATGCAGAGAACACTGATGCGGCAATTGATACGGATCTTGTCATCTTCCTCTCGCGCCATGCCAGCGTAAACCCGGTTCCGATCCTTACTGTTCACGTTACCGGGAACTTCCGATCTGCGGAGTTGGGAGGATCACCCCGCACGCTTGCCCCAGCTGCACCGGTTATGATGCAGGCAACCCTCCGGGCCCTTGCCCGGTTCTGCCCTGAGGGTTACCGGATCTCCTATGAAGTGACCCACCACGGGCCTACCGCCATTGTTCACCCCTCGTTTTTTGTTGAGATCGGCAGCACGGAAAAGGAATGGGATGACCCGGCTGCCGGGAGGGCCGCAGCGATGGCCGTGCTCTCTGCACACCCGGAAACCCCCCTCCCCCTCATCGGATTTGGGGGTACCCACTATGCTGCCCGCCAGACTGAGATCGCCCTGACCTCCCGGGGAGCATTCGGACATATCGCCCACACCCGCGAAGTATCGCAGGTTGAACCGGACATGGTCCGGGCAATGCTCGCGAAGAGCAGGGCAGTTGCCGCCTACATTGACCGGAAAGCCCTCGCCCGTGGCGAACTGGACCGGCTGACCCAAATCCTTGATGAACTCCGTATCCCCCGGCTCTCTGAGAGCGAGATCGCGTCGCTCGGGCATCTTTCCTGGGAGCGGTACCGGGCGGTCCGGGATCTTGCAGAAACCTTATCCCCCGGCTCCCGGTGCTATATCCACAATCTCCCGGAGCACGGCACACTGGTTCCCGCCCGGGTAAACCCGGTTTTACTGGCAGAAACAGCCAGAGCGGACGAGCCGGGGTTGATTAAGGATCTCGGAAAATTACCCGTGGTTCATTTATCCAGTCCGAATAACCGCCTGCTTCCCGAATTTATCACGTGTGAGGAACATTTGCCTGAATTAATACATGATTTAAATACATTGTGCGTAAAAATCATACGTAATAAAGAGATCACTGCTACGGAGAAAGATCATCTGATCATATCTAAGGTACGGTTCGATCCCCATAAAGCGCGCAATGAGGGGATTTTGCCCGGACCTTTTTACAAACAGCTGGCTTCCGGCCAGGCTGTTGAGATCAACGGCAGGGTAATCACCCCTGAAATGGTCTCTTCCAGCAGTGAGATTAACATCCACATCCCGGGGTTGGAGAAGTTTTCATGAGGTCAATTGTTGAAGAGGCACTCACCAAGGCGAGGGACGAAACCGTGTCCACCTCGCAGAATAACGAAGATCTGGACCAGATCCTCGCTGAGCTCAAAACTGAGATAGCGGTGATTGGTTGCGGGGGCGGCGGCTCGAATACGATCTCGCGTATGATGGAGGAGGGTATCCACGGCGCAAAACTCATCGCCATTAATACCGATGCTCAGCACCTGATTCGCACACGGGCGGATCAGCGTATTCTCGTCGGCCGGCAGCGGACACGGGGTCTTGGTGCGGGATCCATTCCGCAGATCGGTGAGGAAGCTGCACTCGAGAACGAGCAGGAGATCCGGGCAATAGTCTCCGGTTGTGACATGGTCTTCATCACTGTCGGCCTCGGAGGGGGCACCGGAACCGGTGTTGCCCCGGTTGTTGCAAAAGCGGCCCGCGAAGAGGGGGCGCTCACTATCGCTATCGTTACCCTGCCCTTTGGTGCGGAAGGTGCCATCCGCATGGAGAATGCAGAGGCCGGTCTCGAACGCCTGCGGGATGTGGCGGATACCGTCATTGTAGTGCCCAATGACAAACTCCTCGAAGTCGTTCCCAAGCTGCCCCTCAGTGCTGCCTTCAAGGTAGCTGACGAAGTCCTGATGCGGGCTGTCAAAGGGATCACCGAACTTATTACGATGCCAGGACTTGTGAACCTCGACTTTGCCGATGTGCGCACGGTCATGGAACGCGGTGGCGTGGCCATGATCGGTATGGGTGAAAGCGACAGCGAGGACAAGGCGGCAGACTCGGTCAAGAAAGCGATCCGTTCCCCGCTTCTCGATGTGGATATCAGCGGTGCAACCGCTGCACTCGTCAACGTGGTTGGTGGCCCGGACATGACCATGGAAGAGGCAGAAGGGGTTGTCCAGGAAGTCTATGCCCGTGTGGACGAGAACGCGCGTATCATTTGGGGTGCTCAGGTGGACCCCTCCATGCAGAACAAGATGCGCACCCTCTTGGTTGTCACGGGCGTACGGTCGCCACAAATATATGGTCGTAATGAGAAGCTTACCCCCAAAGTACAGAAACAGTATGAGATCGATTTTCTCAAGTGATACGATATGGAAATTTCAAAGCCTGATTTCAAAACGAACGTCATCCACGAAGAGTTGTTCCGCAAATACCTGCGGGTCTTAAAACTCGCGCGCACTCCCTCCCGGGAAGAGTTCACCAAGATCGCAACGGTTGCAGCCGCCGGTATCCTCGTTATCGGACTGATCGGATTTATCATCTACATGTTCTTCGACCACAAGATGCTCTTCGGATTCTGATCCCGGTTCCTATGACACAGCCAACCCCCCCCGCACCGGCAGCGCCATTAGCTCCCACAGGACCGGAGGTCTTTACCAACCGGATCTTTGCCATCAAGACCACGTCCAAGCAGGAGCGCACGGTAGCAGACAATATCCTCAAGGCCATTGACACCAAGGCAACCGATGTCAAGGTGACCTCAATCATCGTCCCGAACGAGCTCAAGGGCTACGTGCTCGTGGAAACCCCTGAGAAACTGAACCGGATCGAGCAGCTGGTGGAGCTGATCGCTCATGCCCGGACCGTATTGGCCGGTGAGACGAGTCTTGCAGAAGTTGGTCACTTCCTGATCCCGAAACCGGTTGTATCCGGTATTGAAGAAGGGACCATTGTTGAACTCATTGCCGGGCCCTTCAAGGGCGAGAAGGCAATCGTCAAGAGGGTCGACTCTGCAAAAGAAGAGATCACGGTCGAACTCTATGAGAGCGTTGTCCCGATCCCGATCACGGTCCGCGGCGACAATGTCCGGGTGGTCGAGAAGTACTCCGACCAGAAATAATAATCTCCCTTTTGTTATCGGGTTTCACCTGTCCGCTCCGGGATAAGACCGGCAGTACCCTATTTCTTCCCCGTACCCGTACGAATAAAGACAAGATCTGCGGTTTTACCCTCATAGGTTATGGCCTTGCCAATACTCTCAACGGGGACTTTTTCCCCATTGGCCGACAGCAGGGTATAATGGGCTAAAAACCCGTCGTGACCCCGGGCCACTTCGGCAAAGTCCCGCAGGACCTCCTCCAGTGATTCAGGTGCGATGACCTCCATAACATTTCTGCCAATAAGGATCGTACCATTATCGAGCCCGACCGTGCGTGCAGCAGCCGCGTTGGCAAACAGGACATTTCCCTGGAGATCGAGAATCAGCATCCCATCAAGGGCATACTCGACAAGATACCGGAACTTCTCCTCGCTCCTGCGCAGTTCCTCTTCCGCTTGCTTGCGCCGTGTAATGTCGCGAAGGATTCCGGCAACACCTGCCGGTGTCCCATCCGGGTGGAAGAGCCGGTTTGCGCTCAGCGATACCGGTATACCCGTGCCGTCCCGTTTCCGCAGTAGCACCTCGTAATCCTTCACATGCCCGCTTTTTACGAGCTCTTCGAGCAGGAGGATCCGTGATTCCGGGTTGACATACATTGTGGTCACCGGTTTTCCGATCAACTCTTCCCGTTTATACCCGGTCAGGCGGAACAGGGATGGGGAAAGAATCGTAATAATCCCGTTGTTGTCCGTCTGGTAATACAGATCCTCGAACGATTCAAAGATATGGCGGTAGCGTTCTTCGCTTTCCTTGAGCGCCTGATCGATCCGTTTCTGTTCGGTGATATCCCTGACGGTACCAAAAAATGCTTTGATTGAATCGTCGGCATTTTTCTGGGCAACAATGGAGATGAGGCAATCAATGACGGTACCATCCCTCTTCCTGAACAGGATGGGATGCTCTTTGACGTAGCCATCCCTTCTGACGTGTTCAAGGAATGCATCCCGCTCTTCCGGATGCGCATACGTGGATGCAACATCGACTGCGAGCGCTTCTTCGCGGGTTGCACACCCGAGTTTCTGGAACAGTTTATCATTAAAATCGATATACCGCCGATCCGGCCCGGATATAAAGACACTGTCCTGGCTGGTCTTGAAAAAAAGCCGATACCGCTCCTCGCTCTCCCTGAGTGCGTCCTCGGCAAGTTTGTGCTCGGTGATATCCCGGATTGTACCAATGAACACCCTGGTTGAACCATCGGGGTTCTTCTGCGGCACGACCGTCATGAGGGTGTTGATGACGGTGTCGTCCCGTTTCCGGAACAACACGGGATGCTCTTTGACATATCCTTCCCGCTCAACGAGATCAACGAAGACTGCCCGCTTTTCAGGATGCACGTAGAGCGAAATGATGGGCCTCTCAAAGACTTCTTCCCGAGTGGTAAAGCCGAACATGTCCACGACGGCCTCATTGAAATCAATCCACCGGCCGTCAGGAGTTGTGATAAAGAGCCCGTCGAGTGTTGTCCTGAAAAAATTCCGGTACCGCTCTTCGCTCTCCCTGAAAGCATCCTCGGCGATCTTGCGCTCGGTGATATCGGTCATAAAGTTCAGGATGGCAGGGCGCTCATCCCATGTTATGCCAATAACGGTCAGTTCAACCCACCGGATTGTTGCGTCTTTGCGGATTATTCGGAATGTATGGCGCGTGGGGGTTGTGGATCCGACAATCCGGTTCCTTAACCTGTCGAGCAGCAGGTCCCCATCATCCGGATGGACGAACCGGGCAAACGGCTGGTCGAGGAGTTCCTGTTCAGAGTACCCGGACAATTCAGTTGCCTGCGGGTTCGCCATCCGGAGCCGTTCATCCTGAACGACAAAGATAGCTTCGCTGGCATGGTCGATGAGCTGGCGGTAATCCTGTTCGCTCTTCTTCAAGGCCCAGCCCGCCTGTCTGCGCGATATGGCATGGTGGATCTTGTGCGCAAGCTCGGCATACTGGGCTGTAGGATCGCCGCCTTTCTGGAGATAAAAATCAGCCCCGCTGTTGAGCGCCTCGATAACAACATCTTCCCGCCCGCGACCGGTAAAAATGATGAAAGGCGTGGTGTTGCCCTGGTCCCGGAGTACTTTTAAAAAGGCGATCCCGTTCATTTTGGGCATCTCGTAATCAGAGACAATTGCGTCATACTGCATGGAACCAAGGCGCTCCAGTGCAGCGAGTGCTGAAATGGTAGTATCGACCGTGAACGTTTTGTCCTCTTCAAGGAAGAGCTTGCCGATCTCCAGCAGACCCGGTTCGTCATCAACATACAGGATTCTGTTGATGGATGATGTCCCTGGGTTGGTTACCATCACGTAATCTTCATCTCCTCCTGATCGTTTATTGATGTTGTTTTCATCCTGGGATATATCCCGGGATCTGCTGATTTTTTTCTGGAACGAATCCCCCGCGGTACCCCGGATACCGGGCCCTTTACCCGACCGGCATCAGGCCCGGGTGAGAGCCGGTGATGCTTCGTCCGCCGTTGGGGGTGACCAGGAACGTGTTCTCGGTACCAACCATCCCGATCCCCTTAATCCCCTTCTTGGGTTCGAGGGCAAAGACCATCCCCTCTTTGACGGGCTCGTCAAATCCTTTGGCGATTACAGGGTTCTCCGCAATCTCAAGACCGATCCCGTGGCCGAGGAACTGCACTTTCCGTTTCCCGTAACCCATAAAATTCTCCAGGAATGCGGGTTCGAGACTGTCGGTGATGGTCCGGTAGATCTCCGAAGGGACTGCACCGGGCCGGAGGAGCGGTACAATGGCATCCAGGATGTCTACGCACTGCTCGTGGACAGCAACAGCCTCGTCCGGCAGGGATCCGCAGAATACGTATGTCATGGTCTTGTCGGTATGATACCCGTGGTACCCGCAGCCGATATCGCAGAAGACGAGATCCCCTTTCTTCAGCTTCCGCTCCCGGCTCCCGAGCAGCGGAACCGCGGGCGACATTCCGGCATTCCCTCCGGGACTGTCGAGAAATGTCGGATAGATAGAACTCTCGCCAAAGTTGGTCAGCCCGTGGATGAATTCCGCTTCTGACATGCCGAAGCGAACAATGCCGTGATGTCCTTCCCTCATCATGACTGAGTAGAGTTCGCTGGAAAAATCTGCTTCGCTCATTCCCTCCCGGAGGATATCCGGGGCAAGGTCCTCGAGAACCCGGCGGTGGATGGTGCCTGCCCGTTCCATGAGTTCCCGCTCATACAGGCTCTTGATCGAACGGATATATGCCACTACATCGTCGATTCCCACGACCTGATCAAACGGAAAGTGCCTGCGCAGCCGCTGGCACATTGCAAGGGTGATCTGTTCTTTTTCGATATGTACGGTTTTGGGAATCGAGGCAAGTGCCTCTGCCGCATTCCGGTAACTCTGCATTGGCCGGATCTGGGGGAAATGTGAGTCGTCCACTGCACGCGAATGGCTCCGGCGCACCCAGAGGACGGCTTCCCCGTTACGGGGAATGACGAGGATGGCGTCCTGGATTGTTCCGGTAAAATAGTAGAGGTTGACTTTACTGGAGATGATTGCAAGTTCCCATGCCGGATGAGTCTCATCCATCCGGGCATAGAACCTCCGGAGTCTCTCCTTGAGTTCGCTCTGCGGGACCTTTGCCTGCATATCCTTACTATTGGGTTGCCGCTCCTAATAACTGGTGGTTTGGCCCGGCTTTCAGATTCCTGCATTCGCTGGGAACGCATCCGAATAAGAAGCCCGAACAACAACCTTCATTTCATCCAGGGAATAAAAACTATTCATTCATAAACGGAGTCTGTCTATGCACCTCATTACTCCCGATTACGTTCGTTCGCTCTTCACAAACCTTGAACAGGGAAATACGGATTCATTTTTCCGGTATGTGGCCCGGGATGTGAACTGGACCGTGATGGGAACCCACCCGCTCGCAGGCACGTACCATGACAAGGACACCTTCCTTGCCAGCACCTTCCGGCGGCTGAACAAGGTTCTTAAGGAAGGCGTGCTGCT
Source organism: Methanoregula sp. (assembly GCF_041645475.1). Lineage (GTDB taxonomy): Archaea > Halobacteriota > Methanomicrobia > Methanomicrobiales > Methanospirillaceae > Methanoregula. The sequence goes on from NZ_JBAZQA010000006.1 coordinate 25,494, forward strand.
GCGGGTCACCGGTATCCTTGTAAGCGGTGACACCGCAGCTGTTGAACTGGAAGCGCTCTCGACAGCACTCAACGGGAAGCCCTTTAGCAACCGGTACTGCTGGATCTGCAGGTTTGAATCGGGGCAGATTGTTGAGGTCAGGGCGTATCTCGACTCGGCGCTCGTGCAGAACCTGTTGGATGAGAACGAACCCGTGCAAATCCGGTAATTTAACGGTCCGGAATATTCGCTCCCCCCGTCATGAATCATATCCCAAAGATCGAACCACATCCATAATGAGATCTACTGGTTGAGATCCTTTGAGAATTCACGGGTGGGTCGCCAGAAATATTTCAATACATATATAATCTCGTAAAAAACTTCACCTACTAAGTCCGGAAAATCCTTTCGCAGGGATTAAGAGCAAATTAAAAAAAAATTCGGCTCTTATCCGGTTTTTCGTGCACTACAACCAGGATTGATACGTACCGATGACCCCGAGCAGGAACCCCAACGGTTTTTCCATCCAGGACCGGCTAACGATGATGTGCAGGCATAATCCTCCTTGCCCGTCATGGATTATGCGTCTGTCCGTTATTCTTGCGCTGGTCTTCCTCATTGCCCCGGTGTCCGCCGGGATGGTATCCCTTCCGGATACGGCGGGGATTCCAGGATTGTTCATTACCTCCGGGAATTCTGATCTGAACTTGCCGGAGGCCCGGCATATCTTCCGGTATAATGTGGGATCCGGCAACTGGATGGCAGAAAATGCCGGCCAGGATACCACTATCCGGGTAACCGTGAACGGGGACATTACGCTCACCTGCAGAAACGGCTCATTCGGAATGCAGCTTGCTGCAGTTGGCAGGGACACCCGGCCCGTGCCGGCCAACCCCGGCGTTATTGGTGCAGACGGGCGGGTGCTTGAGATCCGGCGGACCGGGTATACAGAATGGTACCTGAACCGCGATGACGGAATTGAGCAGGGCATGACCCTCTTAGCCCGCCCCGAAGGCGATGGCAGGGTGCAGGTCTTGTATGGCCTCTCCGGGGATCTTACCCCGTCCCTCGAGTGGCAGACACTCCTCTTTTCAGGCCGGGATGGCCCGGTATTTAAGTATTCAGGCCTGATTGCCCGGGATACTGCCGGCCGGGTTCTCCCGACCCGGATGCTCCTCTCGGGAACCGTCCTCACCTGGGAGGTTGATGACACTGGCGCTCGTTACCCGGTCACGATCGACCCTATGGTCACGCAGGCAAAGATCCTGACCTCCTCGGATGGGAAAGTCGAGGATCATTTCGGTACTTCCATCGATGTGAGCGGTGATACCGTGATTGTCGGGGCTCCCAATGCAGATATCGATAGTACGGATAAGGGTCAGGCCTATGTTTTTTCAATGAACTATGGTGGTACCGGTAACTGGGGTCAGATAAAGATCCTCAATGCTTCTGACGGGGCAAGTGGCGACTGTTTTGGCCAGTCCGTGGCAGTAGACGGGAGTACTGCTGTTGTCGGGGGAATCTGTGCGGGTTCCGATCATACGGGTCAGGTCTATGTTTTTTACCAGGATTATCTGGGTGCCAACAACTGGAGTGAAGTGAAGATCCTTACTGCCTCGGATAAGGCTGCGGGTGCGTACTTCGGTACTTCGGTTGATATTGAAGGAACTACTGTTATCGTTGGGGCCCCGCATGCAGATGCCGGTGCCGGCTCCACGAATCAGGGACAGGCCTACCTCTTTTCCCGGGATAAGGGCGGTCTGGATACATGGGGTCAGGTTGCAATCCTCAATGCCTCGGACAGGACTTTTGGCGATAATTTCGGCAAGTCCGTTTCCATCTCCGGAGTAACGGCCGTAATAGGTGCGGACAATACCACGGTTTCCGGCAAGACCGGGCAGGGGAAGGCCTATGTCTTTTCAAAGGATATGGGAGGTAGTGGTAACTGGGGTCAGGTGACCGGTCTCACCGCGCCGGATGGCGAAGCTGACGCAATGTTTGGCAATTCGGTGGCAGTGGACGGGAGTACCGCGGTTATCGGAGCCTTCGGAAGCAGCGTTTCCGGCAGCAACACGGGTGAGGCCTACGTCTTTTCAAAGGATACGGGCGGACTCAACAACTGGGGTCTGGTGAAGAACCTTACCGCTTCGGATAAAATGGGAGGCGACAGGTTCGGTTATGCTGTAGCGGTCAGCGGGATCCGGGCAGTTGTCGGGGCACCCGTTGCGGATTCCGACGCGGTTTCTACAGGCAAGGCCTACCTCTTCTCCCAAAACCTTGATGGTGCCGACAACTGGGGGCAGGAGCAGATCCTGCAGGCCTCTGATCGGGAAGAGAGCGGTCTTTTTGGCTTTTCCATTGCAGCAAACGGGAGCACCATTGTTACCGGGGCTGAAAACGCTACTGTTTCCGGCAAGATCGGCCAGGGGAAGGCCTATGTCTTTACGACACCTGCACCCACCCCGACACCCCGCCCCGATGGTGGATCGGATGGTCCGGCTCCCGTGCAACACGTAGCAAAATCCCCGCTGCAGAAGACGGTGTCCACGATTTCGGTGAATGTCGGCCAGATCGGCCGGACTCCCATCGTCCGGGTGGAAGTGACCGGCGTTGAAGTAAAAGACACCGTCATAACCGCAACTGAAGCGGACGGGCCCGGGACGGGCGTTCCCCCGCCCCCGGGAATTGTCTATGAGTACGTAGATGTTTCCCCGGCCCGTTTCACCGAGATAACCGATGCGAAGATCGTCTTTGTTGTCCCGCTCTCGTGGATTTTCGAACATTACCTTACCCCGCAGGAGATTGTCCTCTATCACCATGACGGGAAGATGTGGGAGGCTCTTCCCACGACCCTCATGGAAATACGCGATGGGGAGGCGTATTATACTGCGGAAGGATCCGGGTTCTCGCGGTTTGCCATTACCGGTCAGCTCAACAGTACGCAACCCGGACAGAACGTAACCCCGCAGCGAACCGTACAGATCCTGGGCGATCTGGCAGGGGCAACCGGTACCGGAACTCCTGGTATCAAGGTGTCTTCGACAACGTCCGTTCCGGTTGTTACCGGGACTACGGCCCCGCTGGCGGTTCTGCCATCGCCAGATCTCCCGTTTGCAACCATCGCTCTTGCCGTTGCAGCGATTGTGATCCTCGCCGTCGGTATTTTCCTCATCCGGCGCTGGTGGATACGCCGGCAGAACCCGGCGCTCTTTGAAAAATAAAACTGATTGAATGGCAGCCGGGCCCCTGCACCTTTTTCCATGTGTCCATGAGCGAAACGATAGAGAATAACCGTCCCCTCCTGATACGGGAGCCATGGAATCTTTTCCGGAATGTTTCTGGAAACCCCGCCGGAATCCGGTTGCTGTGACCGCTCTGGATTATTGGTGCAAAAAGATTTCACCCTTTTGAAGCGAAACAGGTATACGGGTATTCCCTGCGGAGAATTGCGATGGTTTTTTCCCTGAAAACCGAGCGACTGATCTTAGAAAATCTGACCGATGAGGATCTCGCGAATGTCCAGCGGATAGCAGGCGATTCCGCTGTGATGAGATATGTCCTGATCTGGCTTGAGAACAACGAGCAGGTTCTCGGGTTCCTGCAGCATGCCATGGACGAATCCTTGCAGGTTGACCGGATGGACTACATTCTTGCGGCCCGGATTCCGTCCACAGGAGAATTCGCCGGCCTCTCGTTCATCGAGATCGATCCTGATCAGCCAGGCACCGCAGAGGTCGGGTGCATCCTGCTGCCGGCCTACTGGAAGAACGGGTACGCATCAGAGATTCTCCGGGCGCTCCTCGCGTTTGGCTTTGAGACCCTGTCCCTCCACCGGGTGTACGGGAAGTGCGACGAGCTGAACCATGCATCAGCCCATGTTCTGGAGAAAGGCGGTCTTACGTACGAGGGTACGATTCGCGAGCATGTCTGGCTCCGGGACCACTGGCGGTCAACCCGGTATTATGGGATGCTTGCCGCGGAATATGCCCCCCACGGTCGCTGAAATCCCGCAACATTCTGTCACATGGGGAAAAGAAGGAACTGATGACAGGATCAGCTCTTTTTCTTTCGTGCCTTGTTGACCTCATCCCGCCTCTCTGATGCAGCGGTGAAAAGGCCCTGCAGAACCTGCAGAGTCTTTGCAAACTCTGCCATATCGGTCTCCCTGCCCCCGACCGTTGCCGGTTTGAAAGGGATGATTCCCGCGGGAGAAAAATCGTCCTCCGCAACCATGGCGCAGAATTTCCTGCCGATCCCGGGCTCAATGACTTCGTCGAGCGGGTTCTCACCCCTGACTTTCACGTCAATATCAAGCGCAGCCTCAAGCTGCGCAAACGTGGTGGTTGAAAACCCTATGACAATGATTTCACGCGGGTCAAATATGTTGATCATCGAGAACATGCGGTTGCCACTTCCCTCCTTCTCATCGCCTGCGACTCCAAAGCCCGTGGTATGAAACCATGCTCTGCGGAAATCCTCGTAAGTCTTTCCCTCCTTCAGCCTTCGCGTGAGGATCGAGACCGTTGTAACAAGTCGGGGTGTCTTCATCGCCAAATCTGTCCCTCCCTTTTATTGTTCGTTTGCGCAAAATGCTATTTAAGATCTGGCTGGGGCTAATCCAGAAGACTCACTACGGGGGTTGAGTGCCCCCTGACCCCAGCAGGCCTTGCGCTCCTGCCGATCCCTGCCCCTGCCTGCGGCTGGGCGATAGAACATTACCCGGAACATACCCACAGGGTTTTGTGAAGCTGCCCACTCTACACATACCTGAAAAATAGGGATGAACTCTTCCCCCGGCCTGGCCGGATCAACCCGGTTTTAGTGCTCGATTGGGGCAGCGAAGAAGATGTTCTGTCCCGAGGCCTTGAGGGGGATGCCATACACAATGCTGCAACCCTTGATGATCCCCAGTTTCATTGCAGCAATGCCGGCGCTGTACATGATCCGGTTATCCGCATTGTGGATGCTTGCCGTCTTGACTGCGGAACCGACCGCGATGCCGAGGTCGGTTACCTTGAAGATACAGTTCGGTCCTGCATAATCGGTCCTGTGGGACTTGGCTTCAGTGCAGGCTTTGGCCATTGCGTCGCAGGTCGCATACCCGCACCCGCCGCAGTTGAGCCCGAGCGGTTTTGTACCGCTGACCCCGATGAGAACCAGCGCATCGCTTGCCCTGACCTGTTCGCCGTTGGTCCGGAAGAAATCCATTCCTTTCTCTTCTGCGATCGCGATCATCTTCTCAGCGATCTTCTCCTGGTCTTTACCGGTAATGATCTCGATTGTGATCGAGTCGAGCCCCACGGCTTTCGGTGCGGTTCGTGCAGCAAGGGCCATGAGCCCGGCTACAGTTTTTACTGCTTCGGTTTCAGCAGACATATCGAAGTATTACGACACGGGACGTATAAAAACGGCGAGTAACAGAAGTGTAATCATCTGTTTCCGGTGAATATGATGTCCTGACAAGTCTCCCCCCACCAGGAGATCGAACAAACGTATGAACAATCCTGTTAACAAAAGAACACTTATGTCCCGCTATTGAACCGGTATGCCCCCTCAGGAACCGCCATCTCGAATCGCGCACCTTTGCCCGGTTCACCGTTCTCAATGATGGTAATGCCGGTTATCCCCAGGATCTCCCGGGAAAGAAAAAGCCCAAGGCCGGTATTTTTACCGAATCCCTTCTCGAAGAGGCGTGATTTATCCTGATCGGCTATTCCTGCACCATCATCCGCGAATACTATAACAACCCCATCACCGGTTTTGTACGATGAGATCCGGATAGTGGTCATCTGATTCCCTCCATACCGGAGGGCATTGTCGATAAGGTTGTAGAAGACCTTCTCCATGAGGGGATCAGCGAACACCTCCAGGGTTGGATCACCGGCCTCAACACGGATATCCTGCATCGGAAGAAGAGGAATAAGGTTACCGATCACTGCATGGACATTCTGCCATGCGGGATCCTTCATACCCATATCCTCATAGTCCCTGGTGAAATTGATCAGGTGGGCAATGGTGTCCGTGATCCGCCTCTCCTTGTTGATGAGTTCAGATGTGCGGGCCGGATTCCCAAGAGATTCGCTGGATAATGCAAGATATCCCGAGAGGGCGGTGAGTTGGTTCCTGATATCATGACGTGTGATACTGGAGAGGAGGTTCATTTTTCTGAACGCCAGGTTCCGTCCTTCTTCTGCCCGTTTGCGTTCGGTGATATCTTCGAGTGTTTCCACTGCACCGATAATCATACCCTTTGCATCCCGGATTGGCGAAGCGGTAAAATAAAGCCATTTTCCCCCGACCCCCATTTTCGGGAAGAAATCGGTAGCTTCGTAAGCTCCTTCGACAAAGAGGGATTTATTGAACTTACCCTGGAACCATACGGGGAGCAGTTCAGTCTCTCCGGCTACCAGCAGGTCGGCGAGAACTGGCCGTTTTGTCTCGTAAAATGCCTTCCACTGATCGCTTGTACCCACGACATCTTCGGCTTTTATCCCACTGTACTCCTCGAGTGCCCTGTTCCAGGAAAAAACCCGGTGATCTTTATCGATGACAAATTGCAGCATGGGTGAACCATGTACAATAGAATTCAGACGCGCCTCACTCTCCTTTAATGCTTCTTCGGCCTGTTTGCGTTCGGTAATATTCTCAAGAGAGGCGACGGAACTTCTCGTTCCGGGAATGGTATCGATGGTCAGGAATATATTGAGTATCTTACCGGTTTTCGTGACAAACCGGAACTCGTATTGTCTCAGGGCTGTCTCATGCTTTTCCCGCCGCATGCGATGCTGGGCAAGCATCCTTTCCAGATCCTCTTTTACCACAAATTCCGTCCAGCTCTTTTTACCCTCAATTTCCTCTCCCGAATATCCAGACATCCGCTTGAATTCAGCATTGGCAATGGCTATTTTGGTATTCTCATCAATGAGGACGGCAGCAGTCCCGGTGTTCTCGAATATGGTCCGGTACCTGTTATCAGACGCCCTGAGATCTTCCTGGACCCGTTTCAGCTCGGTAATATCCGTGAGTGTTTCGATAGCACCGGCAACGTTCCCTTGTTCGTCATATATGGGGGCGGCCGAAGCCCTTACAACCGAAGGTTTTCCTTTCAGTATCGGATTTGGAGCCTCGACAGAAAGGATCTCCCCGGTCCGTTGGATCTCAAGGTAATCTCCTTTCTCCAACTCATTCTCTGGTGCAAAGATGAGATCGATCAGGATCGGACGGCGGTGGCCGTAAAACGGGATGGCATATTCGTATTCCCCCCTGCCGATGATATCCTTGGCACGGACCCCGGTCATCTCTTCAATTGCCCGGTTCCATGCAAGAACCGTGCCCTTCCGGTCGATGATAAAGGTGGCATCAGGCAGATAATCGATGGCCTGTGACATATCGAGCTGGTACCTCCTGGCCCTCTCTTCTGCCTCCTTTAATGCGGTAATATCGTCACAAATCCCGTCAATCCAGGCAATCGTTCCATCCGGGTTCTTCTTAGTCTTTGCATTGACTGACACCCAGATGATCGTACCGTCTTTCTTTTTCAGTTGCAGTGTATGATCCCTGACAAAGCCATTGGTCGTGAGATCCCGAACGAATTTATCCCGCTCTTCGATAGTGGCATAGAAATCCGTGACCGGGTGTTCCTGGCATTCTGATAAAGAATCATACCCGAATATCCTGACAAATGCCGGGTTTGCCCATAGCCACCTGCCCGGAAATTCTGCAGTGGTCCGGTACACCCCCACATTAAGGTTATTCACAAGAGAGCGGTATTTCTCTTCATTTTCCCTGAGTGAATCCTCCATCTTTTTGCGTTCGGAGATGTCCCTTCCTTCCGGAATTAGAAGAATGACATGACCCTTTTCATCCTTCACTGGTTTTAGTGAGAAATCGACATAATGCAGACTGCCGTCAGCAGCTCTGTGTGTCGCTTCAAACCGCACGAATTCCCCGTTTGCTGCATCAAGTATTGCTTTGCGAAGTTTTTCCTGCAGCTTCACGGAATGTGTCCACCACGGCGTTTCCCAGTATGGTTTACCTAATATCGCGGATTCTTCTGTCCTGCTGAATTTCAATGCGGTATGGTTCACTTCAATAAGCGTGCCATCCGGTGTCAGGAGACCGATGAACTGGAACGTCTGGTCAAATATTGCCCGGAATTTACGCTCACTCTCACGGAGCGCATCTTCTGCCCGTTTGCGTTCGGTGATATCTTCATGCACGATGATGACGTTGCGGATGGTCCCGGTTGCATCCCGGACCGGGTAGATATGACCCAGTACCCACCGTTTTCGCCCGGCTCCTATAACCGGGCTCGTATCATAGTACACCGCGGGAATCACCGATACCTCTCCGGAAAATCCCTTCTTTATATAGGGCATTATTCCAAGGCTGGTGATCTGTTCATCCGTGAGCATATTGTAGTCCTTCAGATTCTCAAGGGTCAGCCCCCAGAGTTCCTCAAAGGCACGATTGACCTGCACGGTCCGGCCATCCGGTGACAAAACCTGCACGCTCAGCGGGGACTGCTCGATCATGGTCCTGATGCGTTCTTCGCTATCTCTCAGTGCATCTTCCGCGAGCTTTCGTCCGGTAATATCCCTGAAGATCCCCTCTACCCCAAGGAAATTGCCGGAAGGATCATAGTACCGGTGGCTGCTTGTAGAAACCAGTACCGGAGTTCCATCCCGCCTTCTCAACGTCACTTCGTAATCAGTGACCGATCCTTTGCTGGTTAATTCAGCGAGGAGTCTGGAGCGTTCTTCCGGATTGTAATAGAGAGATTGTGCAATATTTTTCCCGAGCAGGTCTGATGCCGAATTGAACCCGAGCAGGTGCGCTGCCGATGGGCTTGCCAGGATAAGATTTCCCGCAGCGTCGCTCCGGTAGTAAGCATCCTGAATATTTTCAAGGATGCTGCGATAATCTGCTTCACTCACGCGGAGCGCGTCCTCGCTCTTTTTGAGCTGATCGAACTGCTCCCGGAGTTCTTCTTCTGCTGCAGTGATCTGTTCATATGCAGCCCTCAGTTCATTCTCCGTCATCTTCCGGTCCGTGATATCCCGGATGGATTCGATTGCCCCGATGACGGTGCCGTGCGTGTCATAGAGCGGGGATGCAATAAACCAGAGATAGGCCCCTTTTCCGCAATAGAGAATGGGGATGAAGATCTCCGAGACCAGCTTGTTGTCCTTTCTGGTGATATGGGGATACTTTTTCCAGGTCTCATCCTCCTGCCGCAAAACAAGATCGAGCAGGATGGGTCTTCTTGTTCCATAGAACGGGATGGCATAGGCGTGATCCCCTGTTCCCAGGATCTCCTCTTTTTTTACGCCGGTCATCTCCTCCATAGCCCGGTTCCATGTGATAACTTTCCCGTCAAGGTCGATAGCAAAAGTGGCGTCAGGCAGGTGGTCGATGATGTCGGTCATTCTCTGCCGGGATTCCTTCAGCGCATCCTCTGTATGCCGGCGTTCTATGGCAAGTTTGATCTTATGCTCCAGTTCTACGAACTGTGCAGTGGGATCACCTCCCTTCTGGAGGTAGAAATCAACCCCGCTGTTCACCGCTTCGATGACAACCTCCTCGCGTCCCCGGCCGGTGAAGAGGATAAACGGGATTACGCTGTTTTCTTTCCTTAATATTTTCAAGAAATCGAGGCCGTTCATTTCCGGCATCTGGTAATCGGAAACAATGCAGTCGATTGCAGTTTTTTTGATTGTCCGGATGCCCTCATCTGCCGAGATGGCGGTCTCTACGGCAATCGTTCCGGATCGTTCAAGAAACATCTTTCCAAGGTCCAGAAGATCCTGCTCATCATCAACATAGAGAACGGTATACATGATACCTTATCCGCGTATGGCAATGGGATATTGTTACACAGGTTGTTAATAAGCATATTTCCCTGGATCTCTGGGAGGACATCGGTTCTGGTGTTCCCCATGACTTCATTCTCCGACGAAGAATTTTCGCGGTGACCCGTCCGGTATCCGCCCCGGGGCCCTCCTCCGACGTGAAATGAAGATCGCGGATTGCCCTTTCCCTGTCCTGTAACCCGTACTGGCATCCGATCTGCCCACCGGCCGTATCTATGGGCGTCTTTTTGCTGGGTGATTTTCCGTGGTTTCCCGTACGGCAGTACAGGATGTTTTCCGGATTAACCGTTGCTGTATTAGTGTTATCGCCCTCAATTTCCGGGCACGGAAAAGCCATTTATATCCTTAACAGAAGCCAAAATGAACGTATCTCAAAACTACTGTGTCATTTTTTGACGATATAGTGTCGTACGGGTGAAAAAAGTGGGGTAACGGAGGTCATTTTGGCCCCGGATTGGGGGTACTCCCTGACCTTTCCACATGGAGTGAGTTTGTCCCCCGCTGATGGGGATCGGCGCGATGCTTCGTCGGGGCCCCGCTGGGCGTGGGAGTCGATATGACAATTCACACTCCCCGTGAGGATATGCCATAGTGGCAGGGATCTGCCCGCACGATCTCAAAAAACCGGATGTTGGATGGATTACATTAGATAAAATACAAAATATTTTTCTTTACATGAGTTGACGTGATCATTGGAACCGTTCCGGTGTGCCCATGACGTTGTCCAGGAAAATATTTTCTCTCTTGATTATTCTCTTCAGTATCCTGCTGGCAACCGGATGCGTATCCTCAGAGCACATCCCGTCCGGTTCCGGAGGCATTATCAATGTCTCTCCGTCATCAGCACTGCCAATGACGATAGATCCATCCATAACAACACGGCCCTCTGTCCAATGCTCCGGGAAGAGCAACGGCTCATTCTCATCAGGAGCCGGAGAACCGTTCATCCTGATCAGCCCTGTTTCCCATAATTATATCGGTGAAAACATCACGTTCGATGGGACTACGAACCTTCCACGGGGGGAAACGATACAATTACAGATTTATAGCGGTGAATTCATACCATGCCCCAAATCCTCCGCGGGTTGCGAGGGACAGGTTCGTACCTGTTGCGGTGGGTTCGGCGATACGGTTCCCGTGATCGAAGGGCCTTGCGGCATCAGTTCCTGGTCGTGGGATGTCAATACATCGCAGCATGGATTCCAGGCAGACCACGAGTATATCCTTTCTGCTAGCGGGAGAGATGGTCTCGTGTTGAACGGCAGTGTTTTTATAGTGAACGGTCTCCCTCAACCCAACCTGACCCTGAACCTCCCGGAGAACGATCCCAATTCAAATGCACTTCTGCTTTCAGGCCAGGTGAATACCGGCAACGGGCCGGACGAACGGCTCCTCCTCACGGTATCCTCAGATTCCGGTAAGGTGGTGAGTTCCACGATTCCCGTGGCTCATGATGGGAATGGGTATTCCTGGAATTTTACCCTTAAAAAGCCCGAAATCCTCCCGTATAATTTCTATACCGTGAATATCACATCCAAGAACAATCCCCAAATCGGAATTACCCGTACTTTCCTTTATAACAACGAGCCACTGTATTACCCGTATAATCCGTACAGCCCTTGATAGTTACGATCACCTTTATTTCCTTTCCCATCAATATTTACAGACCCAGGCTCGGAACCCGCAAATACGGGACGGCATGGTGCAAAGACTATGGCAGAAGTGGTCGAGGTTTTAGTACCCGGCGGAAGGGCAACAGCAGGTCCACCATTAGGACCATCGCTGGGACCACTCGGTATCAACGTGAAGGCTGTAGTCGATGAGATCAACAAGAAGACCGCCTCATTCAACGGAATGCAGGTCCCGGTCAAGATCGAAGTCGACGCAAAGAAGAACTTCACGCTGACAGTCGGTATACCCCCGACAACGGCACTCATCAAGAAAGAGGCCGGTATCGAGAAAGGTTCCGGAGAGCCCAACGTCAAAGTGGCAGGTAATCTGCCATTCGAGGCCGCTGTCAGAATTGCCAACATGAAACTCGAAGGCATGCTCTCCTACGAGCTGAAGACTGCCGTAAAGGAAGTCGTCGGCACGTGCGTCAGCATGGGAGTTACGATTGACGGCAAGAAGGCAAAGGATGTCTTCGCCCTCATCAATGAAGGCAAGTACGACAGTGCTCTCGTGAAATAAACAGGAGAAAACCATAGGAGATCGAAAGGTCGCAGAACTATGGAGGAATCTGATGGTTGATAGGGCCAAAATTTTGGAAGCCGTAAAAACGGCGATTGAGAAAGCGCCAGAGCGTAAGTTCTCTGAGAGCATCGATATTACCATCAATCTCAAGAATATCGATATGGCGCAGCCGAAAAATCGTATCGACGAGACGATAATGCTCCCCCACGGCACCGGTGAAAAGATCGGTATCTGTGTCATCGGGAAAGGCGATATCGTAACGCAGGCAAAGGATGCCAAAGTCGACCTGATCATCGGCCCTGAAGAAGTTGAACGTCTCGGCGGTGCACCCCGCGAAGCACGGAAAGTTGCCAGTTCTTACCGGTACTTCCTTGCAGAAACCGCGGTTATGCCCGGTGTCGGACGGTATTTAGGTCCCCGGCTCGGTCCGCGGGGCAGGATGCCGATGCCGATTGTCGGCGGGCAGGATATCCGCCCGATTGTCGAGCGTCTCCGCAACTCGGTGAAGATCCGTACCAAGGATAAAACGGTCTTCTCCAGTAAGGTCGGTTCAACTTCCATGAAGCCGGAACAGGTTGCTGAAAACATCGAGACGATCGTCAAGAGGATCGAGTCTGTTCTTGAACAGGGTCCGCTGAACGTCCGCTCCATCTTCGTCAAGACCACGATGGGTCCCGCAGTGAGGCTGGAATAATGGCGTTATATACCCACCACCTTCCCGCATGGAAGAAGGACGAGGTCGCAGACATCAAGAAGAACGCAAAACAGTACAAGCTCATCGGGCTTGTCGACATGTACGGTATCCCCGCACAGCAGGTGCAGCAGATCCGCCGGAACCTCCGCGGAAAGGCTGTCATCAAGGTGACGAGGAACACCTTAATCAAGCACGCGTTCGAGGAGATCGGCGGAGAGACCAAGAACCTCTCGCAGTACATCTCCGGTCACTCGGCGATCATCTTCACCAACGACAACCCGTTCAAGCTCTTCAAGCAGCTGGAAAAGACCAAGACCAAGATGTCGGCAAAAGCCGGTGAGAAAGCACCGGAAGATATCGTCATCCCGAGCGGTCCGACCAGCTTCAAGCCGGGCCCGATTGTCGGTGAGCTCCAGCAGGCAGGCATCCCCGCAGCAATCGAAGGCGGCAAGGTCAGGATCAAAGAGACCAAGACGGTTGTCAAGAAGGGCGGCGTCATCTCGGCAAAACTCGCCACGGTGCTCGCCAAGCTCGACATCAAGCCTATGGACGTTGGTCTTGCACTGCAGGCAGCGTTCCATGATGGCAGCATCTACGAACCGTCGGTGCTTTCGATTGATGAAACGGTCCTCCTTGGACAGATCGCGCTTGCAGGCAGGCAGGCATTCGCCCTCTCTCTCGAGGCAGCGATCCCGACGAAAGACTCGATGGATGCACTCCTGACCAAGGCTGTCAGGGATGCACGCGGCGTTGCAATCGAAGCCGCAATCTACGAGAAAGACGTTGTCGATGCGATTATCGGTAAAGCGTACAGAGAAGGCCAGGTTATTTCAAACCTGGTGAAATAATCATTTGGAATATTTGAGGTGAATTAAGATGGAGTATATCTATGCAGCACTTCTCCTGCACAAAGCAGGCAAGAAGGTAGACGAGAACGGCGTCAAGGCAGTCCTTACCGCCGCAGGTGTAGCAGTTAACGAATCCCGTGTCAAGGCACTCATTGCAGCTCTTGAAGGCGTCAACATTGAGGACGCAATCAAGGCAGCAGCCGCAGCACCGGTCGCAGTTGCAGCACCCGCAGCAGCAGGCCACGCAGCACCCGCCAAGGAAGAGCCAAAGGAAGAGCACAAGAAGGAAGACGAAGAGAGCGGCATGGCAGGGCTTGGTGCCCTGTTCGGCTAATCTTTTTTTTTCTCTTCTCAGGTACAAACACACGGTTTTCCATTATTGATCGGAGAGCAGAGCGGCTGGCCGGTCTGACCTTTTTAATGATGTGAGAATCTTCCAAAAAAAGCAATGTGGCAGGAGCAATTCTCTGATCTCTTCTCCCAATAACGCCACCCATTCATTTGTCTGGAAAATGGATCGAATTGTACGTTATCTGCCGGTTTCCCGTTGTTCTGAACGGCAGACCGGAATGTATTTTAGGGAACGGTATACCCTTTTGATCATCGTATGTGGCAGCAATGATCAAAGTTCTGTATGTCGATGACGAACCTGGTCTTTTAGAAATCGGGAAGATATTCCTTGAAATGACCGGGGACTTTAACGTAGTGTTGCAGGAATCCGCATCTGCGGCCCTCGATCTGCTGCGGACGGTCCATTTCGATGCAGTCATCTCCGATTACCAGATGCCTGAGATGGACGGCATTGAGTTCCTCGGACGGGTCCGCCAGGAGTTCGGGCAGATCCCCTTCATCCTGTTCACCGGCCGGGGCCGGGAAGAGGTTGTCATCCTCGCCCTCAACCGCGGGGCGGATTTTTACCTCCAGAAAGGCGGCGAGTCCGAGTCCCAGTTTGCCGAGCTGGCTCACAAGATCCGTCAGGCAGTTCACCGGCGAAACGCTGACATTGCCCTGGAAGAGAGCGAGCGGAGGTATCGCGAGGTGGTCGAGACCCAGACCGAGTTCATCACCCGGTTCCGTCCGGATGGAACCCACCTCTTTGTCAACGAGGCCTACTGCCGGTATTTTGGCAGGCCGCGCCAGGAGATCCTCGGCCATTCGTTCCACCCCCGGATTCCCGAGGGGGAACGTGACCTGGTCCGTGCCCATTTTGCAGCCCTCACGCCGGATCATCCCTCGGCGGAACTGGAACACCGGGTCATCATGTCCGATGGAAGCATGCGGTGGCAATGGTGGAGTGACCGGGCTATCTTTGACCCGGCGGGAACCCTTGTCGGCTACCAGTCGGTTGGCAAGGATATCACGGACCGGAAGACTGCCGAAGAATCTCTTGCAGCGAGCAACAAACGTCTGCGGGATCTCGGCCAGAACCTTCCCGGGGTTATCTTCCAGTTCGAACTCATGGCCGATGGGAAATACCGGTTCCCGTTCATCAGCGGACGATGGAGCGAGATCTTCGATCTGGATCCCAGTGAGTCCATGAAGATCCCGGACCTTGTTTTTACCAGGATCGTTCCTGAAGACCTTGCCGAGATGAACAGGACTATCGCCCAATCGGCAGTGAGCATGGAGCCCTGGCAGATGGAGTTCCGGGCAACGATCCGGGGCCGGATCATGTGGATATTCGGGCGCTCAATTCCGGAGAAGCGGCGGCCCGATGGCAGTACCCTGTGGAACGGTGTTCTCATCGATATTACGGAGCGTAAAACTGCAGAGGCAGCGCTTCGCGAGAGCGAGGAGAAGTTCCGGGTGCTCGCAGAAACGATTCCTGTCTCCATCATCGTGTTCCAGGGGAACCATGACGTGTACGTGAACGACTATACGTCCCGGGTGACCGGGCGTTCCAAGGAAGAACTCACCACCATGAATTTCTGGGATGGCATCCATCCCGACTGTCAGGAGCTCCTCCGGACCCGGGGGCTTGCCCGGCTCCGCGGCGAGGACGTGCCGAGCCAGTACGAGGTGAAGTACCTCACGAAATCCGGTGAGGTCCGCTGGGCTGATATCTCGGTCGGGAAGATCCAGTTCGGTGGGACAATGGCCGGCCTTGCCACCCTAGTCGATATCACCGACCGCAAACGCACGGAAGATGCATTGAAGAAGAGTGAGAAGGACTACCGCTCGATCATTGAAAATATCCAGGATGCTTTTTACCGGACGGATGCTGCGGGAAACCTCATCCTGATCAGCCCCTCATTTGCGCATCAGTTCGGGTATATGGATATCCAGGAGGTTCTCGGCAGGAATATCCGGGAAACGTTTTATTTATCGCCCTCTGAACGTGACCAGTTCCTGGCCCGGATCCTGGAGAAGGGCAAGGTTGAGGAGTTCCGCATAACCTTAAAACGCCGGAACGGGGACCCCGTTATCGTTTCGGCATCGAGCCACGTGTATTATACCGAAGACGGTGGATTTGGCGGGGTTGAAGGAATTCTCCATGATATCACGGACCGCGTGAAGGCGGAGTCGGCTCTTTCCGACAGCGAATGCAATTACCGGGGGTTCCTGGAATCCCTCCCCCACATAGTGTTCGAGATGGACACCGGCTACAGGATTACCTATGCCAACCGCTGTGCCCGAAAAACCCTGGGATATCCGGCGGAGGAGATCGTGCGGGGAATCGATGCATTCCTGCTCATTGATCCGCTGCAGCACGACCGGTTGCGGGGCTGCATGCAGGAAGCATTGCAGACCGGCCCGGCACCCGCAAGCGAATTCCGTCTTGTCCGCAGTGACGGGACGGTCTTTCCGGCCCTTGTTGTGCTCGATACCCTGCAGAAGAACCAGAAGCCGGACGGGTACCGGGGAGTTGTGATCGATCTCTCTGCCCGGAAGGGTGGTAAAACGGGACTGCACTGGTGCAGGGAGTAGTGCCGGGTTTCTGTCTCCGGAATCTGATGGGACGGGATTATTGCAATGTCACCAAATCTTACGACAGAGTGGAACGAAGCCGGTAGCCGGTCCACTCGCCCCGGTCGCAGGCCGGTTCGGGATTCTCCATCCGGGAGAAGACAAACTCGAAGGCCTCCCGCTCCACAGCCTGCCGCCCGGTTGCCTCGCAGAACCGAAGGAATGCCTCGTACATCTGCGTGCAGGGAACCCGGGCGGATGGATCGGCAACCAGGATCTCCTCGTGGAACTTCCAGATGCCCTCAAACTCCAGGTCATCATCCACGAGGGGCTTTAAGAGTTCCTCGTCAATGGTCCCCATCGCGTCCTGCTGCCGCGAAGCTTTTTCGAGATCCTGGTAATAGTCGGCGACAAGAGTGAGTCCCTGGCGGAGATCGTTGAGCTCAAGTTCGAGATTTTTGAGTTTTTGCTCTTTGTTCAGCTCATTGTCGGGATGCGGGTCAGCCGGCTCCATTTTCCTGCTGTTCCATTTATCCGTTGGCACTGATAAATTGCTCGCCTGTACAGCAATTGTATGGCAAAAATACTTCAGGAACGCTGCTCCAGCAGTTTTCCCGCATATACGCACTGCCCGAACGAGACGCAGCCGTCCCCGAGCGGGTACCCGGCATTGATACAGCAGGTTAATCCCACTGCCTCGATCTCCCGTCGGATCGTCTCGCGGATCGCGTGGTTGTAGGCAACCCCCCCGCTGACCGCGACGGTCCGGTGCCCGTCCCGTCCGGCTGCGTGGATTGCCATGCGGGCAATGCCCCGGGCCAGGTTGTACTGGAAGGCGGCGGCGATCGAGTGGATCGCCCGACGGTCCGGGTCCGGTTCCTTCGGCATCCTGGCCAGTGCGGTCTCTATCAGGCTGCGGGAAGAGAGAACTTCGCACCCGTCCTGCACCGAGAAGGAGAGATCCCACGCTTCCGCTGTCCCCCTGGCGGCGGCTGCTTCCAGTTTCATGGCCGGTTCGCCGTCGTACGTCTTCTCCCGGCAGATCCCGAGCAGGGCGCTCGCTGCGTCCAGAACCCGGCCGGTGCTCGTTGTCTTCGTCACGTTGAACCCGGATGCTACCTGCCTCCTGAGCACGCCGAGCTCAATATCCGACCAGCCGCGCCGGGCCAGAAGCGAAAGGATCTCTTCATCCGGCAGGATCCCGTAGAGCATCCGCTCCGGGAACCGGGTGGCAAGGTCCCCGCCCGGCATTGCCATCGGTTCGAGATGGGCAACGCGCTGTAAGTCCGGCACCTGCCCGGAGAAGATCTCGCATCCCCAGACGCTGCCGTCATCGCCGTATCCCACGCCATCGATGGCAATACCCACGCACGGCTCCGTTGTCGCAGCGGCAATGTGGGCCCGGTGATGCTGGACGGGGATGAGTTCGAGCCCGCTGTCCGCCGCGATCTCGCGGGCAAAGCGGGTGGAGAGGAACTGGGGGTGGAGGTCGTGGGCAACGACATCGTACTTTGCACCAAGCAGTCGTCCCACGTTCCTGACGGTCTCCTCAAGATACGCGAGTGTTGGCGGGTTCCGCACGTTGCCCACGTGGGGCGATGTCACCGCAAAGCCGTTTTTGTAGATCGTTGCATTCGCGTTCAGTTCGGGGCCTACTGCAAGGATACAGGGGTTCCCGAGATCGATGGCGGTCCTCTTCGGGGCAATGCCCCGGGAGAGCCGGATGATGTAGCCGTCCCGCATCACTGAGTCATCGACCCGGTTCACGATCGTCCGGTTGTGGGTCAAGAAGAAGTCCGCGTCCCGGTTCAGTCTGGCCATGGCCACATCGGTTTCCGTGATCATCGGGTAACCCGGCATGTTGGCGCTCGTCATGATCAGGAGCGGGTGCTTAAGGTGGGAGAAGAGGAGGTGGTGGAGGCCCGTGTAGGGGAGCATGCACCCGAGGGTATGGAGGTTGCTGATGGTGGCATGGGCTGTCGGGTCGCGTTTCTCCAGGACAAGAATGGGGTGGATGGGTCCTTTAAGCAGGCGCCGGTCCGCATCGCTGACATGTGCCAGTGCATCGAGGTGGTCCGGGTGCACCATGATGGCAAACGGCTGCTCGATCCGGCCGAGCCGGTGCTTGAGGAGATCTGCCGACTCCTCGATGCAGACAAGGTGGAACCCGCCGATACCCCGGATCGCCAGGACCTTCCCCCTGTCAAGAAGTCCTGCCGCTGCTTCAACCGGATCCTTGCAGTCAACCGTATGGCCAAGCCGGTCAAAGAGACTGAGTTCCGGTCCGCAGCTCCCGCAGGTGATCGTCTGGGCATGATGGCGCCGGCAGCCGGGGTTTTGGTATTCCCCGGCACAGGCCGGGCACATCGGGAACTCCGCCATTGCGGTCCGTTCGCGGTCGTACGGGATATCGTTGATGATGCTGTACCGGGGCCCGCAGTTCACGCAGGACGTGGCCCAGTACTTCTCGTATCTCCCGCCAGGCCGGGAGATATCGGCAACACAATCATCGCAGATCGCAATATCCGGCGGGATCATGCCCGAGAACGTGCCCGCTCCGCTGGCAAGGATGAGAAAGCCGTCTTGAATTTCCGCGGCTGTTTCCGCGATGACTACCGAATCGATCCGTGACATCGGCGGTCCCCGTGAGACCGCTTTTGCAAACGCGTCGAAGTTCTCGCCCCGGGCAATAATCTCCACTTCGCTGCCGAGATTCTTTACGGTGCCGGCGATCTTAAGAGCGCATGCCTGTGCATAGACGAAAGGGCGAAACCCGACCCCCTGGACAATGCCCCGAACGGTAATTTTGCCCTTTTTCTCCATGGTTTTGTCGCAAAATTTTATTGATGCCCAGAGCGATATAATTATAGGGTTTTCATTGTGCCGGGCCATATTCGAATTGTAAATGATCCCGTAGAGCTAGTTCCTCTCCTGATGACGTTCAACGATCCTTCGTTT
The DNA here is from genome assembly GCF_041645475.1 of Methanoregula sp. Classification (GTDB taxonomy): domain Archaea; phylum Halobacteriota; class Methanomicrobia; order Methanomicrobiales; family Methanospirillaceae; genus Methanoregula. The sequence continues at coordinate 44,945 of NZ_JBAZQA010000006.1, forward strand.
AAGAAGGTCTATGAACTATTGAACAAATCGTGGCTGACCGAAGACGAGATCCGGGCGCAGGTGGATGGCGACTGCGTATCCCTATGTCTCCAGATCCTCAAGAAGGGCAACCTTGTGGAAGAGCAGTGGCGGATGCCCAAGCCCGGCGCCAAACCGGAGAAAGAGTTCCGAGCCACCTATAACAAGTTCCGTGCGAATTTCCAGTGCAATCTCTCGGACCTCTCCGACATCCTGTATATCTCGCTCTCAAACGACGAAAACCTCCGGCAGGTGGTCGAACAGATCGAGGGCGAACTCGGGAAAGGCAACAGTTCCATCAACGACCTGTCAAGGAAGTTCAGTGTCAGTCCGATCTTCATCAAGGGGCTTGCGAAGAGGATAACCCACATGGACGTCAAGGGACAGGGACTGGTGCTGCTTGACACCGGGCGCTAAAGATCCCCTCTATTCTATTCTGCGCAGCAAACGCGAAGTCTCGCGCCTGCAGATTCTCGTTGAGATTGCCGAGCACCAGCCGGCAGTCCGGCAGCAGGAGATTGCCGAGAAGCTGGGAGTTACCCCGCAGGCGATCTCGGAATATATCCGCGAACTGGTTGACGAGGGGATGGTCGACGCGAGCGGCCGGGGCAACTACGAGGTGACGAAGTCCGGCATCGAGTGGGTGCTCGAGAATGCGGAGTCGCTCGAATCCTATGCCCGGCACATCCGGCGCGACATCATCCAGCAGGTCTCGGTCTGGACTGCGATTGCCGCCGAAGACGTAAAAAAGGGCGACGAGGTTGGCGTCTTCATGAAAGAGGGTTTCCTCTATGCCGGTAAAAAAGCCCTGGCCGCAACGGGCTCGGTCATTGCCGACACGAAAAAAGGCGAGGACGTCGGTGTTTCCCGGCTCAACGGGATCATCGAGCACAAGGAAGGAAAAGTTCATGTCTGCAAGGTTCCCCGGGTGCTGTACGGGGGATCACGGCGGATCCGGAGAGAGGAGATGCTGGAGATATGTTCCAAAGCCGGCATGGTGGCGGCAGTCGGCCTTGAAGCTTACATCGCCCTGAATGCCGCAGGGCGCAAACCCGACATGTTCTTTGGCGCAAGGGAAGGCGTGATCGAGGCCGCGTTTCACGGGATAGACTGCGCGATTGTGATCGTTGATGAAGAGTTCACGGACTTTTTGAAGAGGCTCGAGAGCGTGGAGCTCACCTACGTGATCCACGACCTGATTGCGCCATGAACATTATTGTCCAGCTCCAGAAAGGGGGCTCCTACAAGCTCATCTTTTTTGATGGTAAAAATACACGGGGCGCCGGTTTTGTCGAGCTGATGGAGACACCCCGGGGGCCCCGCCCCACCAAGTACCGCGTCCGGTGGGGGGGAAAGAAAGAGTACAAGCACACCCCCTCAAAGGAACTCATTGCCCAGCTCCGGGAATCCACGGTGCTGCTGGTCAAACCGGACAAGCAGTTCTCTGAGTTCCTGGGTGCGTTCCAGGTCCGGACCGGGACTATCGATGCCTGCCGCATGTGCCTGCTGGACGACAAGGTCACCCCGATAAATGACGAGAATGCCGTGACGTTTGGCAAAGGGGAGCGGATCTGCCTTGATTGCGGGAGGCGGGAGCTACGGCGGGAGGTCTCGCATATCGGCAGGCTCGGGAGAGAAGGGATCACCCACCTGGAAAAACTCCTTCTCCAGTTCCGGAACCTGGACCGGGTGCTGGCAACGCTCATGCCCGAGAAGATCACGATGGCCTCGGCCCTCTTCGACAAGCTCGAGGCCCACCCGGTCATGGTCACCGCTCCCATCAACGAGCTGCCCCTGCCCCGGCCGTTCATCGAGGCCTGCGGGGTCAAGCAGCTGATGCCTGCCCAGCAGCTTGCGGTTGAAGCCGGCCTGCTTTATGGAAAAGACCTGCTCGTGGTGGCGGCAACCGCGAGCGGCAAGACGTTCATCGGCGAGATGGCCGGGCTCAAGAACTATCTCGAAGGCCGGGGCAGGACGCTCTTCCTGGTCCCGCTCGTTGCTCTCGCAAACCAGAAGTACGAGCGGTTCACCGACCGGTACGGGAAACTGGCAAAGACGGGACTCCTGACCGGTGTTTCCCGACTCAACCTCCCCGACACCCGCAAGGTCGGGGACAGGAACCCCCAGGCGCCGATCATTGTCGGGACGTACGAGGGAGTGGACAACATGATCCGGTGCGGCCAGAAGATGAAGAACATCGCAACGGTCGTGATCGACGAGGTCCAGATGCTCGAGGACAAGGACCGGGGCCACCGGCTTGACGGGATGATCGCCCGGCTCAAATACCTTTGCCCGCAGGCCCAGTTCCTCTATCTCTCGGCAACGATCGGGTCGCCCAAGGTGCTGGCCAAGAAACTGAACTGCACGCTGGTCCGGTATGCCGACCGCCCGGTGGGGCTCGAACGCTACCTGCTCTTTGTTGAGCGCAAGCAGAAGATCCCGACCATCAAGCAGATGACGACCGACGAGTACAAGCGGACGTCCTCCAAAGGGTTCCGCGGCCAGACGATCATCTTCACCAATGCCCGGGCCCGGTGCCATACGATTGCCGATGCTCTCGGCATACGTGCGGCTGCGTACCATGCGGGGCTCTCCGCCGTTGAACGCAGGGATGTGGAAACCCGTTTCCTGAATGGGAAACTGATGGCCGTTGTCACCACCGCGGCACTCGGTGCTGGTGTGGATTTCCCTGCCTCGCAGGTGATCTTTGATGCCCTGGCCATGGGCCGGGACTGGCTCTCGGTACAGGAATTCAACCAGATGGGCGGGAGGGCCGGCAGGCCGGATTTCCATGACCTCGGCCGCGTGGTCATCCTCGCTGAACCGGGCGGTTCGTATTCCAGGGAGAATCCCTTTACCGAAGAAGAGGTGGCCATCCGGCTCCTCAAGGGTGAGATGGAGGAGGTTGCACCGGTACACGACCTGGAAGCGAGCTCCGAAGAGTACGTGGCCAATGCCATTGCCTGTGATGGCGAGGAGGCCGATCTCAACCGGATCAACGGGCTCATGGTCGGCAGCATGGAACCGGTGCTGCCGGAGCTTATGGCCCATAAACTCGTGGAGAAGCGTGGCACGAAACTGGTCATGACCCCGCTTGCAAAGGTGATGGCGGAGCACTTCATCGGTATGGAGCGGCTGCTTGAGATCCTCCGGCTCACCAAGACCATGAAAGATCCGGTGGATATCATCGCGGAACTGGAAAGCGAGGCCGTGCACAAGGAGAAAGAGTCCCCGGCAAAAGCAAAGGACAAGGATAAAGGGCACCAGAAAAGCCGGCGAAGATGAAGGCCCGGAATTGCCCTGTATCATCTTAAATCAATCTGTTTTTGCAAATATCTTCAATTTAAAGAGTTTTCACCCGTTCAAAGGATATATATAGTTGGATGTTCAAGTGATGACTATGCGTTCACAGGATGAACAGGGTCTCCAGGTAAAGCATGATCTCCAGTACCTTACCCGGACCCTGACCTCCGACAATATCGATATCGGGCTGATGTTTGCCCCGGATCGGAGTATCCGTTCCTGTACCCCCTCGTTTGCAGCAACTGCGGGTGCAGGTCCTCATGTCAGCGAACGGCTGAAGCGCATCCGAGTGCCCCACACTCCGTGAGTCGCCCGTAACGGCATCAGGCAATACCCTGGAGCCGGAGCCGGGTTTTTTAAAAAATTCTTATCAGCGTGTAATCGGGAGCTGCAGTTCGGTTAAGAGATCCTCGTCCGGCACTTTGCCCGGCTCATTGTAATACAGCTCTTTTCCATCGCCGGCTATCGGGAACTCCCGCTCCTCGGCATAGGCCAGAACACGGCTCCAGGCTTCGTGGAGACCCTGGTACGGCCCCTTATACACTACCGAGAGGCAGGTATTCTTCGGAATTGTCCTTATCCCGATAGCGGGATCGGTGACTACCACCCGGCCCGAGACCGGGATAGCGCATTCAATGTCGGCGTCCTTTTCCTGGTACTCGTTGTCGTGGTAGATTGACATGAACGGTCCGGTGACCGTGACGGCAGGTGACCGGTTCTCGGGGATCTCCAGCTGGCCGCAGAGATCCCGGGCAAGCTTGCAGATGACTTCGGCATAGACGCCCTTGTCCCGTTTGCAGATCACCCGGAGGGGTGCGATTTCTTTTACTACTGGTTCAGCAAGTGACATGTAAACAACCTCTAACGAGACGTCCGGCGTTTCCAGAATCGCCTCGATCTGCTGTAACCGGCAGACTTCGGACCGGATATCCCTTCTCCTCCGGGCAAAGAGCTGGTGGATAGTTTCGTTGTCCCGCCGCTCCTTTGCAGCAAGGATGGTTTCTACCTCGGTGAGCGGGAACCCGAGCGTGCAGAGCGTCTTGATGGAGACGCCCCGGGGGATCTGGTCCCCCGTGTAATAGCGGTATCCTGTAATGATGTCCCGCACTTCCGGGACGAGCAGCCCCCGCTCGTCATAGAGCCGGAGCGCTTTTGACGAGAGGCGCGTGATGAGCGAGAACTTCCCGATGGGGATCCGGTCTACTGCCATGGTTACACACCAGTATGATGCCGGAAACGATATAGGGTGCCGCAGTCTCCCTCGGGGAAAGGTACCGGGGAGATCCTCTTAAAAAAAGCGTTTATTCCGGGAACGCCCGGCAGACCCAGAGATCGTAGATGGGATCGGCAGGGTTTGCGGTTACCTCGACCCTGCGGCCCATATCCTCACCCCAGCCCCTGATGAGCAGGGCTTCCGGTTCCGTCCCGACCGTGATGAGCGTTTCTTTTGTAACCGTGAAGAGTTCGCTGACGATCTGCTGCCAAATCTCCTGCGAGAAGGAGTTGATCTCGCCCATCATGATTCCGATCCCTTTCGGGACCGGCTCGATATAGTGCGAGGTCTTCATGGCATCGAGCCACATCGTCTCTTCCGGAAGGAGCCGGCCGGTGGAAAGCCCGAGCGAGAGGAGAGCATCGTCGTTGTCGTACGACAGCGGGGAAAATCCAAGGTCGCGGAGCACGAGGGATCCAACCCCCGAGCCGCAGCAACAGTCGATACAGGTCTCGCCCGAACCTGGTTTCCAGAATCCTGAAATGAGATCTTTCAGGATCCCCCGGCGCTTGGGGTTGAGATCTTCGAGCGCCGGTGGGATCTCTGCTTTGAGCTGGAGGCTGTAATACTCCCGCATCGCCGCAGCCCAGATCACCCGGTCCTCCTGATAGATCTCCCCGTTCATATTCTCGAACTTCTCGATAAGGGTTGCACTCGGGTTCCGGTGAAGGAACGATCCCGCCACCCAGCAGTCGCCGTTTTTGAACGCAAGGGCAAGCGGCTCCTCTTTCTCGTCAAGCAGGAACCGGCCCTGGTCTCCACCTGCCAGGGTGAGTGTTGTGTTGTACCGGAGATCGGGCAGTACCGAGAACTGCGGTTCAACGAATACGACCTCGTCCACGCCAAGAATGTCTGCTGCTTTCATGATCCACGCTCGATCCGCAGCCCGTGCGGAGCTTCTATGGTCCCGTCCACTTTCGCATCCTCGTGCAGGACAATGGATTTTGCTTTGACATCCCCGAGGATATGGGCACCTTTCTTCACGTGGACGATGCTGCCGCTCTCCACGTTCCCATGGACGGTGACGCCGTCAACGACCGTGATCCGGTTCCTTGCCCGAAGGCTGCCGAAGATGACCGAGTTCTGCTGGACATCGATGGAGCCGGCCCGGATGTTGCCGTGGAGCCGGCACCCTTTCCCGATCTTCATTGTTGAGGGGACCGAGAAGAGTTTCATGTTGAGCTTCGAGCGGGCCGGGATCATGAGCGGGATCTCCATCTTCTCCTCCTCGTCATCGCTGAAGAGATTGTCGAGGATCCGGTCGAGTTCCTTCTCGTTCTCGATCCGGAGCAGGGTCATTAAGTAGATGATGATGAACATGAAGACCGGCATCGGGTTCCGCACCTCGATTGCGCCTTTTGCCTCGAAGCCGTCCCGGATCTCGACCTTCTCGCCGATATCGAGTGCTCCGAGAACAGAGAGTTTGCCGTTGATCTTCACGCCCTCTCCAATATACGCGTCCGCTTTTGCGATAACATCGCTTCCGATCTCGCACCAGTTTCCTATCCGGGCATCGCCACTCGCCCAGACGTACTCCCGGATCTTCGTAGACTCTCCCACGTAGACATTAGCGCCCCGGAGGCCGTAGTCGATCTGGCAGAATTCGCCGATCACAATATTCCGGTCGGTTTTGATGCTGTGCTCCTGAAGTTCGGTCCCGTCCGGCAGGAGGCAGTGGTTATACCAGTCTTTTACGGTTCGTTCTCTCATTGGTCCCCGTGGGCGGCTCAGGCGCCATACTTGTGCGACCTGTTGATCAGGTCAAGGGCGATCGGCATCAGTGCTGAACCTGTGATGCGGCAGAGGCCGCCTTTTGCACAGGAGAATTCATCGAACCTGACCACGTCATCCGTCCGGACGCCGTCTCCCCGGATGATGACCGGGACAGGATCGGCGGAATGGTCCTTGATCGGGCAGGGTGTGGAATGGTCGCCGCAGATGATGATGATGCAGTCTCGGCAGGCGAGCAGGGGTTCGAGAGCGGAATCGATCGTTTCGATGAAATCCCGTTTCTGCTCGGCTTTCCCGTCATGGCCCGACTCGTCTGCCCCTTTGATATTGACAATCACGAAATCCTTGGTTTTCAGTTCGTGAATGGCTGCGGCGATCTTTCCGGGAACATTGCTGTTCACCGAGCCGGTTATGCCGGGAACGTCCACATGGGGGAGTCCAACGGCATTGCCGATCCCGGTGATCAGGCTCGCTGCCGAGATGACGCTTCCTGAGATTCCGTATTTCTCTGTGAACGGTTCTAGATGGGGCATCTCGCCAGCGCCCCGCATCAGGACGATATTTGCCGGGTTCTCGCCGTTCTTCATCCGCTCCCGGTTGATCGGGTGGTTGAAGAGGATGGGGGTTGCCTGCCGGACAAACTCGTTGCAGACTGCGGCAGTCTTCTCGTGTTTTCCCTCTTTTTTAACCGCGTTGATGGTTAAGGGGGCCACGCCCTCCTTCTTGGGATCATTGGAGGAGACGCAGTGGCCGAGCCCCTCGCCTTTGAGGGCCAGGGCCGCCCGGTGCCCGGCGCCGGAGCGGAAGGTGAACTCAACGCCGAACTTGGAGAGGTCCACCCCTTCCTGGATGGCGGCGCTGAGGGCCGCGGTGTCGTGGATCCTGCCGGCCCGGCGGTCGAGTATGAGCCCCTCTTTGGACACGGTTGCATAGTTGCAGCGGAAGCCGATCATGCCCGGTTCCATGTGGATGCCCGAGCCCTCGCATTCGAGCGGCCCCCGACCGGTGTAGGATTTGTACGGGTCGTAGCCGAGCAGGGCAAGATGGGCGGTGTCCGATCCCGGGCGGATACCGGCACTGATGGTATCCATGATCCCGCAGATCCCTTCTGCCGCCAGTTTGTCCAGGACCGGTTTTTTTGCTGCTGATAGCGGGGTCTTTCCCCCGAGCACCGGGCAGGGGCGATCGGAGATCCCGTCAAGGACGATGAAAAGAATCTTGTTTGCGGTCATTCTTATGGAATGGTTGGTTGGGAGGGGTAATTAGGTTTCGTGGTATTTTTCTGGAATTCCGCTGGCGTCATAATCGCTGCTCCGGATCCCTGGGCATCCCGCTCGCCAAAAAAATTTTCAACCACCCCCTTATCCCCTGCTCATATTTTTTCCGGCAGGGTTTGGTTGCTCTGTCCGATCGCACACGCCGGAGAAAAAAGAATTTGTCAGATAATTATCCAACAGTTGGCAGGTTATCTCACACCCCATGATCGCGCTTGAAAAATTTTCGACAGACCCTGAGTGCCGGTCACGCACCTTTCTTCCGCTCGTCCGGCACGATTGCCGACAGTGCCAGTGTGAGAACTGAAAGTACGAGCCCGATCGCCATGGTCAGGTGAAACCCGGACAAAAATGTTGCGGAATCGAGATCGGCGAAGGCGACAATACCCGTGGCATTTGCCGTAGCGAAGGTGAAGAACATTGCATAGATCGCCGTCCCGAGCACGCCGCCGAAATAGATGGCGGTTACCATCAGCGAGGACCCGGTGCCCCCCTCGCCCGGGGGTGCGCTCTCGATGATCCTGCTGGAGGCCGGCCCGGCCGCGATCCCAAAGGCAACACCCATCAGGATGAGACCGGCACACAGCGGGAAGATCCCGGTCTCCGGGGAAATAATCACAAAGATGGCGTTGTAGAGGATGACAAACCCGCAGGCTCCCACGGCAAACACCCGGCGGCCACGCTTGTCCGACCACTGCCCGAACGGGATGCTGATAAGGGCGATCACCACCGGCGGAATCAGGAGGTAAAGGCCGCTGGTTGCAAGATCGAAGTGCATCTCAAGCGTGAGATAGAACGGGAGCAGGTACAGGATGCCCATGAAGATGATATTGACCAGCAGGTATGCCACCAGTACCGCGGTGAACTGCCACTTCGAGAAGATCCTTATGTTCACAAACGGCTCCGGGGTTGTGAGTTCCCGTGCGACAAACAGCCCCGAGCACAACAGGCAGAGTGCACCGCAGGAGAGGATCAGCGGGTCCGTTATCCCTCGGGCGGCTACCTCTTCCAGCACAAAGGTGCAGAAGACCATGGCGCCAAAGAGCGTGACTGCCCCCGGGTAATCGAAGGAGACCGTGCGGTCCTCCGGTTCATCGTGGGGAATCACCCGGGCCGCAAACAGAATCCCGACAATGCCTATCGGGATATTCACGAGGAAGATCCAGTGCCACGAGAGGTGCTGGGTGAGGATACCACCGATTGCCGGCCCGGCTGCGAATCCTATGGAACTGGTTGCCACGATAACGCCGAGGGCAGTACCGAGCATCTCCGGGGGGAGATACCGGATACAGAGCAGGGGTGCAACGGCCGCGATCATTGCTGCGCCCAGTCCCTGGACGAGCCGCGAGGCGAGCAGGACGTCGAGGGAGGGTGCGATCCCGCAGGCTGCAGAACCGAGTGTGAAGATCACAAACCCGAGAAGGAACAGCTTTTTTGCAAGTCCCCGGTCCGCGAGTTTCCCGAAGACGAGGAGGAACCCCGCCATCATCAGGAGGTAGGTGATGATGACCCACGCAATCGTCCCGGTATCGGTGTCGAAGTACGTGGCCATGGTCGGGAGCGCCACGTTCACGATAGAACCGTCGATCCCGTCCATCACGACACCGAGAGCTACTGCTCCTAAGAGGAGCTTTTGCTTTACGGGATCGGTGATGATGGAGGACATGGGATAGAGTTTTGGCGGGCGTTTTCATTAACGTTCGGTACACCGGACCTGCCGGACGGACCCATTTTGGATCTGGAATAAAAAAAAGGGATTAGCTGGTGTCGACCGGTGCTGCGATCGGCTCGACCTTGGACTTGACTACCTCGACCCTGCGGGTGGGGTAGATGGTCTTGACTGCCTTGAAGAGATCCCGTGAGATCTCGCCGGAGACAATGCCGTTGAGGAGCGTTGTCAGGTCCCATGCCTGTGCCTGGGTGGTTACCGCCTGGGTGATGACACCACGGATTGCGTGTTCCTGGGCAATGTTTGCCCGGGCAAAGGTGTAGCAGCTGATGGTCAGCTGGACTTTCTTGCCGTCCTTTGTCAGGAGCGGGACGTGGCAGTCAACGCGGGAGCTCCGGCGCTTGACGAGCGAGCGGAGGTAGTCGCGGGTGACTTCGTGGCCCACGAATTCGGTATAGGCAGAGTCGCCTGTGACCGTTGCGATCTTGAAGCTCATCTTGACGTGCTGTTTTGCGTAATCGTTGGTGATCTCACCGAGCGTTGCGGTCATGATCCTGCCAACAACGCTCTCAGCATCGTTTGCAATGGTATCGCCGATGTATGCCTTGCCGAGGTTGTCGGGGACGTGCACCTTGTACCAGCTCTTGGCTTTCCAGCCTTCAACTCTTCTTCCAACCTGTTTCTTCTTTGCCATAGTATCACTCTTCTTTGATTGTCCGGTCAGTGCGGACGGAACATGCGTCCTCCGCAATTGCCAGGTTCATTAAGTAATCATCCACGGATGCGATGACCGACCGGAGCTGTGTTCCGGTGATGGTTGTTACAACCCGGTCATCCTCTGCTGTCGTTGTCATGCTGCGCAGGTTATCCGGCTTTAATGCTGCTGCAATGCAGCCGGCCTGTGCATGGACCGTGGTAATCCGGCCCTCGATCTGCATCATGAGGCGAGCGCCTCCTGCCAGCCTCTGGTAAAGTCGGCGATCCGGTCGCAGGGGATGGTTGCCCCGGCCCGGATCAGGTGTCCGCCGCCGGTTCCGCCACAAGCCGCAGCAATCTCCCGGACAACCAGCCCGAGACTTGCGCTCCTGCCGCCCGGGCTGCGTGCCGAGATATGGCACATGCCCTGGCCCTGTGCGTAGACGAGAATCGGGACCTCGTGAGGGAGATCCCGTGCAAGGATGTCCGCGACATCGCTTGAGAGCGTGGCGCCCTGGACTTCGAACACCCCGGCTGCACCTTCGTGCGGCCGTGCACCTTTCACTGCGTCGATGACCCTGACGCGGTGCTGGCGGGTGATCTCCCAGGCAGCGTCGAGGTCGCGGGAGGACCGGAGGCAAAGGGTTGCCCCTATGTCGCCATGACCGGTCTTACCACAGGCATCGATGACCGCAGTAAGCGCATGGGCGTCCTCTATCACCTCGCGCTGGAGGTGGAAGGTGTCGCCATAGAGCGCCATCAGGCTCGGCAGGGTCGTTTTTTGGGCTGTTTCGAGTACCACCCGTGAGAGCAGGGTATCGAGCCTCGTCTCGTTCTGGCCTTTTGCCAGATCGCGGGCCTGGTCCAGGATGCCGGTAATGACCGGTTCGGCACCGCTGATACCGTCGAGGTACGGGCTTGTGGCCATGTACCACCGCTCGGTCATGTCCCGGCCCGGAAGCTTCAGCCCACGGTCAGGGACGATGATCCCGTTTGCTATGCCCTCATTGAAGATCTCGAGGTTCTTGCCTGCCATTTCCTGGCCGTCGCCGATGATACCCGGTATCACGAGACCGGCAAGGTCCCGGTTGTCCCCCAGCTGCTGGGCAACGAAATACGCGGTGCCGGCTCCCGAGAGCTCCCGGTCGCCATCGATTCCTGCGAGGCGCGGGTTGACGTGGAACTCGCCTCCGAATTCCGGCAGGTGGTGGTCAACCACCATCGTTGTTTCCGGCAGGTCTTTGATACCTGATCCGATATCGCAGAGAAGGTATGCTGTGTCACCTGTGATGTCCGCTGCCGTGACCTCTGAGCGGACCCGGAGCCGGAAGCGGATGCCCGCCCTGAGCATTGCGTGGCAGAGGATCGAGGCAGCGGCTATGCCGTCTGCGTCGTGGTGAGCAAACACCTCGACAAACTCCTGCCTCCGGATCTTCCCGGCAACGGTCTCTGCGGCGGTTTCAAGCAACATGGGCGGTTCTCGTGGATGATCTGATGAACGTTTAGCGGGACAGCAGAATTTCTGCGTTCTCTGGCTTGTATACGAACTCTTTGGGCAGCTTCTTGCTTCCCGTGTAGTACTTGACAAGCCTGCGGACCTTGGACTCTACCAGCTGGAGCTGGCGCTTGTTGTGCAGATCCTTCTTGTTCTCGGCAAGGTGCTTCCTGAGCCCCAGTGCCTTCATCATCAGGTCGCGGAGATCCTCGGGGATCTCGGATGCGGCCTTGTTCTCCCGGAGAATCTCCCCGATGCGCTTGCCGGTGGCAAGTTTTACATCAGGAACGCCGTAGCGGTCCCGGAGAACCAGTCCGATCTTTGCGCTCGATGCGCCTTCCTTTCTCAGCTCCAGGATGATCTTCTCGATCGCCTTTGTGTCCGTGTTGGACCACGCGGGTGCCTGTTTCCGGTAGGGGCGCACGGAGCATGACTTGCCCCTTCTGCGGGCGTGCATTCGTGCCATTGTCTGTAGCCTCCTAGATAAGACGAGAACGTAAGTCCAGAAAAGTCGAGTATTGGTTACTGACTCCCTGTAATCCCAAAGCCTGAAGTTTTGAGGCAGTGCGGTGTCGCACGTCGGACTTACATCTGTCAGCACATATGAAAAGTGCTTACCATAGTTCGACGGGAGGTATAATAAGGGTATCTGAACGGGACGGCTCCGCGTTCTGTATACTGCTCCGACCCGGGGCCATTATGTGGCACTATCCCTGTGGTGCTGAACCACGTCTTATCGTACCCTGTTGTCGAGCGAGCAGTTCGGGTGTTCACCCTCAGCCCCGGTGAACCGGAACCTGCCTTCCGGTACCAGGATCTCGAACCGTGCACCTTTCCCCGGTATCCCGTTCTCGGTTATAGAAATGTCCGTTATATCGAGGATCTCTTTAGACAGAAAGAGCCCAAGACCGGTATTGCTGCCAAACCCCTGTTCGAAAATCCTGTTCTTGTTTTCGTCAGGAACCCCGATGCCGTCATCTTCGCAGATAATTACGCAGCCCGTTCCGGAACGTTCGCACGAGAATGTCATAACTGAGCGTTTTTTCCCGCCATGCCGGAGGGTATTGTCGATGAGGTTGTAGAAGACTTTCTCGAACATCGGGTCTGCATAGACTTCCAGGTCTGAAAACCCGACCCTGATCTTTACTGATCCCAAGGGAAGCGTGTGGGATATTGCTATGATACTTGTACAAACGTTCTGCCAGACGGGTTTCTTGTCCCCCATTCCCTGGTAATCGCGGGTGAAACAGATCTGACGGTTTATGGTTTTTGCAATATTCTCTGCGTTCTCGATGAAATCCAGGACGGTTTCATCCTTCACCTGCTCGCGTGAGAGCTCGATGTAGGTCCGGAGCGCCGTGAGCTGCGTGAGGATATCATGCCGGGTTGTAATGGAGAGCAGGTTGAGTTTTTTATTGGCCATCACCAGGGCCTGTTCAGCCTGCTTTCGTAACGTGATATCGCGGGAGATCCCAAGCACTCCCGTCACCCTGCCCCCATTATCTTTGTACGGGATGAGGATCGTGTCCTGCCAGCGTTCGCCCCCGGGCAGCGGGAGTGAATACTCCCCGGCCTCCGTTTCACCGGATGAAAGAACCCGGGCGATATTCTCCCTCATTTTGCTGCCGCTCTCCCCCGGGAAGAGTGTTGTGCAGGGCCTGTTGACGATCTCTTCCTTTGTCTGCCCGAATACCTCTGCCACCCGGGTGTTCACGTAGGTTATCCTGCCTGTTGAGTCGATGGTAAATATGAGATCATGAGCAGATTCGGCCAGCATCCGGTACCGCTCCTCGCTCTCCTGAAGCTGGATCCGTGATTCGGCCAGCTCGGCAAAGATGGGATCGATTGCAAAGGCAAGCTGTGCCAGTTCGTCCCTGCCCTCCAAACCCCCATTATTGTTCCCGCTGGCCTTCCTGTGCCGGATTGTCCCGATGATGGTATTGAGCCGCGAGAGGATTACCCGGTCAACAAAGAGCAGGATGAACAGGGTGATGCAGACCCAGGCACCAAGAAGGCTCAGCAGGAATGTGGTGGTATTTGCCTGCCCGGTCCTGTAAATATCGCGGGGAATCGTGACTTTCAGGTAATAACTTCCGGGACTGTCAAGCCCTGATGGATAGGAATACCCCGAGATCCGGTCTCCATTCTCCGGGATCACGGCAACCGGCTGTGTCCGGGTAATACCGGCAAGGGACCCGGTGAGTGAGGCTGTACCGGATAAGGAGGATGTGTGAATCAGGGCTACTCTGTTACCCGTACGGAGAGAGAGGTCGTCTAAGTACTTCGCATCGATCCTGCGTATGATGTGCAGGCTTCCGGCAACGGGGCCCACGAAGTCATCGGTGAGAATCGGGTGCGATGCAAGAATAACGGGGCCTGCGGGACTGTCAAGGATCTCAAAAGATCCCTCCGATGAAGATAGGATGTTCCGGGCGGTATTGAGATCCTGGATTTTCTGAATCTCTAATGGGGGGATGCCTCCAGCCTGTGACGGGTGATCCGGGTTCTCACGGGCAAATATGAGTTCGCCGGAACGATTGAAAACGAGGATTGTGTCCACATTGAAACGGGTGAAGAAGTCCCCGTCCATGTTCTGGTCTACCCACCCCGGGTTCCTCCCCTCTGCAAACCGGACGGTATCGGTCCAGGCAGAATAGTCGCGGGCAACAGCGTAGGCATTTTTCAGGTCCGTTTCCATTGCATTGTCGCTTGTCCCTGCTGCTTTTATGACCTCGTGCCTCTCAAGGACAAGGTAACTTGCGTCCATTGCCTGGTACGAGAAAAGAGCAACAAGTGTATACGTGATGATGAGTGCGAGTCCAATACCCAGCAGGAGCTTTTTCCGGAGATTCATAATGCCTCGGGTTTTTCCGGGACCGTATATAGTGTCTCATGCCTGATTCCTGTATTTATATTTTTAGTGAAATCTGCGCGTGATTGCTCAATATCAGAAAACTTATGCGGCGAAGCACCTGCTGTAACCCGGGTGGGATCAACAGAGAAGAAAAAACGGATTGGGCGGGGCGGTCACTGGTTTTTGATCAGCGCCGAGATGTAGGCCCGTGCCCAGAGATAGGCGACCGTCCCGCCTATGATATCCCCGGCAACGATTCCCCACCAGATCCCGTGCTCGCCAAACCCTAAAACGATCCCGAACAGGTAGGTAAAAAGGGCGATGAAGACCAGGTTCCGCAGAACCGTGACGGCCAGGGATGTCATTCCCTTGCCGGTTGCCTGGAAGATCGAGCCCGACATGATGCCCGGGGGGATGAACGGGTAGATGAAACACATGGTGGCAAGGAAAGCTGCTATCTCCGGTGCAAGGTGGGCACTGTCAGCCGAGTACGTAAAGATGACTGCAATCTGTCTGGCGAAGATGAAGGTGAGGGCGCTGATCACGAGGGAGATCGCTATCCCGAGGGTGATCGAGAATACATGGGTAGTCCGGATCCTCGCATAGTTCCTTGCACCATAGGCCGCCCCGGCCACAGAGATGACCGAGGTGCCGATGGCGATAAGGGGGATGACGGCAAAGAAGACGACCCGCCACCCGGCTGTATACACGGCTACCGCATCAGTTCCTGCCGTTGCTACCAGCAGGCTGTTGATGAAGATCGCGAGGATTGCCATGAGGAGGAACTCGGTGCTGGCCGGAAGGCCTACCCCGAGGATATCCCTGAGGGTCTTCTTATCCCACGAGAACGCGGAGAAGGATATCGTGACATAGGTGTCCCGCTTGACAACAAACCAGTAGAGGAGCACGATCGAGACTACGACCAGGGAGATGATCATCCCCCACGCCGCCCCGGCAATGCCCATGCCTGCCGTGTATATGAGCAGCGGATCGAGGATCATGTTCAGGACCGAGGAGACCGCCATGACGTACATGGCCCGCTTGGCATCCCCTTCCGCCCGGAGGATCGCATAGCCGATGTTCGTGAAGAGGATAAGGACCATCCCGAGGAAGACCACCTGGCCGTACTCGATGGCGAGCCCGGCTGTTGCACCTGCCCCGAAGAGGTTCACGATCGGGCCGATGAGGAGGATTAAGGGAACGGTGCAAATAAGCGATATGATGAGGGTGATGAGCAGGGCATGGACTGCGGCATTGTCAGCCCCCTTCTTGTCCTTTGCCCCGATCCGTCGGGAGATGACGGATGCCACACCGGCCCCGAGGCCGCTCCCGATCCCGATGAGGATCATGAAGAGCGGGGTGATAAACCCGACTGCCGCAAGGGCGTCCGAGCCAAGACCTGCCACCCAGATGGCGTTGACGATGTTGTAGGTGGACATCAGGAACATCGCAACGATCATGGGCCCCGACAGTTTCACAATCGCTTTTTTCGGGTCACCCATCAGGAGCGCTATGCCAGCGTTCGTTTCTTTCTCTACCGGGGCTTCCGGTGCCCTGTCGGGTGTATCAGTCGTTTCCATGGCTCATCCCTCCGGTATTGTGCCAGGCCCGGCAGCTGTTCTGTCCGATCCGGTGCATCAGATTCCGTATCGTATCTATCTCCCCTGCGGACAGGCCGGTAAAAACCTGTTCGTTCCATTCGGTGTGAATTTCCTTCAGGTACGGTATAACCTGCTCTCCTTTTTCCGTGAGGAAGAGGCGGACTGCCCGGCGGTTGGTGGGATCAACTATCCGCCGGATATACCCGGCAGCCTCGAGTTTCTTGACTGCCCGTGCAATGGTGCCCTTGTCGAGATGGTAATGGCGTACAAGCGTTTCCTGCGTGATATTCTGCTCCTTGTAAAGAAGCATCAGGACCGGGAACTGGCCGGCGGAGAGATCCAGCCTCCTGAGCCGGTCGTTGAGAAAGATGAACTTCCCCCGGTTGATGATGGATACGATTGCCCCGAATGGGATGTCGTCCGAAATGGGTGAATTCATGAGAACTACTCATAATCACCGTTGCGGGGAATAAATGTTGTCAACGCAACAATTGCACGGGCCTGCCGTTTTCCCCGTATCCGTTCGTTTACCCCGGCTGATCATAACCGTGTATATGGGGAACGCGCAACAGGGGAAGATAATTCCCGGGTTTTACCCGAGGAACTTCCGGATACAGGCAGCCCTGAGGATATCCGGCTGGATATCCTTTGCCCGGTTCTCTTTGAGGGATGACAGGATTCCATCGGTGATCTCCCGGTGTTCCCCGTCAGGAGTGCAACCGATAACCCGGTCGGCGGCATTCCTGACCTCCTCTCCCAGATATGGCGACCCGGGATTCATGTACCGTGCTGCATCGGCAAGGTCGCGGTCGAAGTTCACGTACAGGCTGCGCACGAACGAGAGATCGTCCGCGTCAAGTGCGGAAAGCCCGAGCAGCTCGGGCGGCACGCCGATCGAGTACAGTGCTGCCGTGAACGTGATCGCCCGGGGGAGGGTCATGCCTCCCGTGCTGCGGGAATACCCAAAGAGCCCGATATGCAGTTTGCGCTTGCGACGGCTCGGGACATGGGTGGCTACGCGGTTGATGATATCCGAGAGCGGCATGAGATCCCGGATATATGCCCGGACATACTTGTCGATGATCTCCCGGCACCGGTCCTGGTCGAAGACCGGGGCTTCAGATACCTCCCGTGTCTCCAGTTTCCTCACAGCTTCCCTGACTACGTCGAGGGGGTAATCATACTTGAAGGCCGACTGGATCGTGAAGGTATGGGCCGACGGGTACTCGGCGCTGACCCGGTCAACGGTATCGGGCCGCAGGTTGCCCCGGAACGGGGCTGAGCCGACACCGATGATCGGGTAGAGCGGGATCCCGGTTGCCTCTCCGAGGGCTCCGAGGTTCGCAAGTGCAATCTTGTTGAGCAGTACTGCGCTGACAATCCCATAGTTCATGGCAGGATCGGACCGGGCGAGAAAGACCCTCTGATACTCCAGGTGCTTGTCCTGAAGATACCGGCCAACCGTGACGTGGGCCTGCTCCATGCTCTCCCGGTCCTCGAAGAGCGGGATTACGTTGATGTGCCGGGGTGAGAACGTCCCGATCCAGTCGGCAATCGTGGTGTCTCGTCCACCGAGCCGCTTGTACTGTTTCCCTATCACGAAGTCCGAGTAATACTGGTAGATATTGTCGATAGCGGTGTGTGAGGCGGTCATCGGCAGGATCACCTCGAAGATAGGCGCCACGTCCTCCCTGTAGAAGAGCCGGGCGATGTCAAAGGATCGCGGAATGCTCTCAAGCGTCTCAAGCAGGATCTTGGCCTCTGCTCTTTCCACCTGCGGGTTTGGTACGCGGAGGGTGAGGAAGATATCACCTCCCAGTTTATGGTCCGTAAAAAACGACGGGTACGTGGTTAATAGTTTTTTTACCACGAAGTTGTCCACTTCCTTGCCTTCGCAGTCCCACATCTGTTCGGTGCAGGCAAGATGCGAGTACACGTAATATGCTTCCCTGACCTCATCCTCGCCGCCAAGTTCGGATGTTTCTGCAAAAAACGGTACATGCACGTTGTCCGGGTGCTGGGTGCTCATGCACTGCGGGATCTTCTGTGGTTCATCCATTCCTGTTCTTCCGGGCCCGGGCTGGTTTTCCCCGTAATGGCCTTTGAAATGTTATCGTCAACCATATTTATTTTTAAGGTTGACGAACTCGCATCCTGCCATCTTTTAAGGGGATTGTAATCCTGTGAGTTAACGGTTGTATCAACGGTTTTTAGTCCCGCAATTCCTGGTGAACTCGGCAGTCCTCGCATTTCTCGCACTCGAATTCAAGGGTTGAATGTCCGATCTGGTATTTCTCCAAATGCCTCCTGATCTCCGCTCTCATCTCGTCGATGTGCCGGACGTCCGTATCGCAGGAGTAAATGTGGGCATCGAGCACGTTGATGTTCGGGCAGAGCGTCCAGAAATGGACATTGTGTACACTATCGACCCCAGGGACGGATTCCATGTCACGGATCACATCATTGATATCGATCCCCCGGGGAGAGAACTGGAGGAGGATCCCGAATGCTTCCCGCAGGATCGAGAACGAGGATATGGTGATGATCACGGCTATCAGGATACCGAGTACCGGATCGACCCAAGTCTGCCCGGTCAGGGCAATCCAGACTGCCGCAACGATCACGGCAACGGACGAGAGGGTGTCGCCGAGGACGTGGAGGAAGGCACTTCTCACGTTCAGGTCATGGCTCCCGTGGAGCATCCGGGCCGCGATGAGATTTGCGACAAGGCCTACGGCCGCTACACCGAGCATGATCGTGCTGTTCACATTATTCGGATGGGAGAAGCGGGCAAGGGCCTCCAGGACAATCACGATACTGACAATGATAAGGAGAAAGCCGTTTGCCACTGCCGCAGCGATCTCCACCCTGTGATACCCGAAGGTCCGGGTCGGGGTTGGCAACCGCTCCGCGATGATGATCGCACCAAGGGAGAGGAGAAGGGCAACTGCATCCTGGAGCATGTGGGCCGCATCGCCAAGGAGCGAGAGGGAGCCTGAGAGAATTCCGCCCATGATTTCCGCCAGGCAGATCAGTGCGGTCAGGCCGATGGCCCAGCGTAAGGATCGTTTCTTGTTATGTTCGTGGTGGTGCTCGTCCATTGTTGGATCCTCGTTTGGTATGTGTTGTGTAGGTAGTATTTTTTTAATACCCGATAAACAAAAACGTAACCGGACAGGTAGGTAGTATTGATGAAGGAACTGCATGTCGGGCACAATGATCTCTGTCTCTGTCCGCTCACCGGCATCCTCGATGTTGTGGCAAAGAAGTGGGCGCTCCTGGTAATCGCTATCCTCGGGAACGAGGGTGACAAGGGTTTCAATGAACTCAAGCGGGAGCTTGGCAGCATCTCTCCCAAGCCCCTCTCGGACACGCTAAAGAACCTGGAGATGGTAGGCCTTGTGAAACGGACGATCCTCGCCACGTCACCCCCGTCCGTGAAATACTCCCTGACCCCTGACGGCTGGGAACTCCGGGGGTATCTCGTCCCGATGCTCCGATGGGTATCCGGGCGAGGTGACACCGTCGGGCAGGGCTGCCCGATCCGTGCGGGGGAAGCGCAACCGGAACCTGTAAGCGAGAAAAAAACCAAGCACTAATGCAGGTTATCCCATGGAACCGAAGTATCTGGCACGCTACCTGGCATCATCTGAAATCATCGACTGGCACCATCCGGCAGTATCCGCAAAAGCCCGCGAGCTTGCGAACGGGTGCAAGGGCGATGCGGAGATCGCCCTCCGGTGTTTTCTTTTTGTCCGCGACGAGATCTTCCACAGCTGGGACCACCGGATGAACCCGGTCACCCTGAACGCTTCGGAGGTGCTCCGGCATAAGACCGGCTTCTGCTTTGCCAAGAGCCACCTCTTCGCCGCTCTCCTCCGGGCAAACGGTATCCCCGCCGGCCTCTGCTACCAGCGTCTCGTCTCAGGAGAGTACGGCCAGCCGTTCTTCCTGCACGGGCTTAATGCCGTGTACCTGAAAGACTTCGGGTGGTACCGGGCCGATGCCCGGGGGATCAAGCCCGGGCACGATACACAGTTTACCCCTCCGGTCGAGGCCCTGCCCTATATCGCACGGGCCCCAGGCGAGGCGGAGTTTCCCGAGATCTGGGACGAGCCGCTCCCGTTTGTCGTGGATACGCTGACCCGGTATACCGACATTGAACAGGTTCGCCGGCACCTGCCGGACATCGACGTGATATCGCTCCCGCGTGCGGATTCTCCCGCAAGAGAACAAACCTGACCATGACGCTACCGGTAATGAAAGAGATCTCCGTGTCCGGTTCCCTATCCTTTATCCCCTCCCGGAAAAAACGGAATACTGCTCATGGACAAGATTCCCCTTGAGATGGAGGGCGAGGAATCGCAGATTCGGTTCCGGGACTGCTTCTCGGTCCGGTATATCCTGTCGGCAGCCGTACTCTGCCGGCTTGCGTACGGGATCGAGAAGGAATATGCAGGGCAGGCCGGTCCCGGTGAATCCGACCCGGGTCCGGAACTCCTGCTCCGGCACGAGGCGTTCGTACTCAATTCTGTCCTATCCAGCGTTGCGTTCCTTGAATCCACCATCAACGAGCTTTATGCCGATGCCTCTGATGACGCCTATTTCTTTGCCGATGCAGAGCATGAGGCCCTTCTTCACACGATATCCGAAGGCTGGCGCAATGAGAAGAACTTCGACCGCGCCCCGATGGTGAACAAGTACCAGAAGATCCTAGAAATCGTCCAAGTGCCCCCGTTCGATGATGGGGACCAGGCCTTCGCCAATGTCCGGCAGCTGATCGAGATCCGCAACCATCTTATGCATTACAAGCGGGAATGGGTGGTTCTCCATGAGATCCGGTCCCCCGGTGTCAGCGAGGGAACTACCAGCGATCGGTTCGGAAAGATCCTCAGAAAAAAGTTTGCAATCAACCCCTTCTCGGCTGGAAACCTGCCGTTCTTTCCGGATCAGTGTTTAGGTCACGGGTGTGCGGAATGGGCGATCGTCAACAGCGTCATCTTCACCGACGCGTTTTTCCGCCGGCTTGGCCTGCCTGCACCTTACGATGGGATACGGGACGAACTCGTAACACGCTGATATCACGTTTTCCATCCGGGTTTCCGGATGGGCTTGCGTACGGGATTCCCGGATCGTATCCGGTCTGGCCCTAAAAAAATGGAAAAATTATTTCTTCTGTTCTTTGCCCGATCTCTTTTTGGGCTGTTCCTTTGCCATGGACATGAGATCGATGATGTAGCTGCCTTCCTTACCTACACTTACGATCCGCTCGTCGCCCTTTGCCATCTTCTCGAGGTTCAGCTCGTATGATCCGGGCGAGACTATCCTTATCGTCTCCACCCGGTCATACATCTCCACTTCTTTCTTGGTCCTGGGCTCAACTATTTCGAGGACTTCCTCGTGCGACTCCTCAGCGATCTCCTCGATGGTCTTCTCTTCGAGCACATCCTTGTTGGTCTCCCCTTCCTTGACGTAGAGGAACTTCTTGCCGCCGCAACTGGCACACCCTTTCAGGATCTCGGTGGATCCGTCCTTGTATTCCCGCCCGCATTTCGTACACTTGTGCGGCATAGTGTTCACCCGAAGTATTCGAGCATCATCTCGTAGAGATCTTCAACATTCCTGCCCTCAAGTCCCGATATGGCAACAACCGGGTGCTGGGGAAAAGCACTGCGGATCCGTGCCGGCGCAGCGTCCGGGAGATCGATCTTGTTGGCCACGATGATAACCGGCAGGTTCCGACTCTCGATGATCCCGATCATCATGATGTTGACCTGCATGAAGGGATCGAGCGAGGAGTCCAGCATGTAGACAACACCATCGATATCCTCCCGAAGCCAGTGCATTGCTTCCGCAACACCCTCGGTTGCTTCCCGCGCACGGATGATCGCCTCATCCTTCTCCATCCCGAATTCGAGGAACTCGTGGTAATCGATCTTGGTGGTGACACCCGGCGTATCCACGATATCCATCGTGATCGTATTGCCGTTTGCCCCGGAGATGATCACATCCTCCTTCTTCCGTGCCCTGCGGGTCTCGTGGGGGATCTCGCTCACCGGGCCGACCGCATCCCCGGTCCAGTCCCGGGCAATGCGGTTTGCTAGTGTGGTCTTTCCAGCATTGGGCGGACCGTAAATACCGATCCGGGTCCGCTTCTTCTTGAAAAAGCGGTTGAGGAAGTTTGAGAATTTTTTCTTTGCTGTACCAAACGTCTGGTAAAATATTTTCACGGTACACCCCGCTGGTTACGTCTTGTATTCAGGTACAAAGAATTCACCATAATTTGTTAGTAATGTATAGAATACGCTGTTTATTATGTTTCTCGTAGGAAAACCTGTCGCGTCTCGCCGGTGAGTGCTTCCCTGCTCATCCGGATATTACTCTCATGCATGATAGTTGCCTGCGCCAAATTGTATTTATAGGGGGATGAGTTAGTATGCTAATTGTAATCATCAGAATCAAGCACACCCTGGAGGTGACTCATGAAACAGACATCCAACGCAATCCGCTTCGAGACCCGCGTTCCCTTGAAAGAGGTGATGCGGCACAACCCGACAACGATCAGTTCAGGTGCCACGGTTGCAAAAGCTGCCGCATCGATGTGCCATGACGATGTAGGAAGCTGCATCGTTCTCCAGCACAACCTGCCGGTAGGTATCGTGACTGAACAGGACATCAACTGCAAGGTTGTTGCAAAGGATCTCAAGCCAAGCACAGTGCATGTGAACGAAATCATGAGCACGCCACTCATTACGGTGAGTGCGGAGAAGACAGTAGGCGATGCTGCCCACATGATGGTGACTCATAAGGTCAGGAGGCTCCCCGTTGTCGACGATCACAAGAAGGTTATCGGCATCGTGACCGTGCGGGATCTCCTGACCGTCTCCAATGAGCTCAACGAACTCTTAACCGATCTCATCGAGATCAACCGGGAAGAGATCGTTGAACAGGGCATATGCAGCCGCTGCAGCCAGATGTCTGATGATCTTAAGCGGGTGGACAGTGTCCTGCTCTGCCCCCGCTGCCGCGAGGAGGACAATATCACATGAGGACGGCACAGGATTTCATCATCGAGATCCCTGTGCTGAAATCAAGCGACCAGATAACCAAGGCACGGCAGATCTTGAGAGATGACCGGTTCCGTGAAATCTATGTTGTGGATGCAAAGAAAAATCTGCTCGGATACATCGATATCACGGACGGCCTGAGGGAAACCTCGACGAAATCGAATGTGACTGTCCAGGGATTCATCCGGGATGCCCCGATGGCAGACCCGGCGGATTCCATTGAGCAGGTGGCAAAGATGATGCGGGAGTTCCGTACGGATAGCGCTGCAGTGGTCAGCCCCAGGCCGAAACTGGCCGGAGGGCTGCTCATCGCGGATCTCTTCCCGGTCATCATCTCGCGGAACGAGCTGCACGGCTCGGTTGCCGACAGGATGTCGGGCCGGGTGGTAACGGCAGATCCCCAGGATGAACTCCAGCGGATCTACTCGATGATCATGGAGAGCGGGTATTCCGCGTTCCCGGTCATGAAGAAGAAACGGCTCGTTGGCATTGTTTCGCGGCGTGACCTGATCAGTTCACGGCATGTCCGGTCGGAGATTGCCCGCAATGCCCGGATACCTATCGAGGATGTGATGTCAAAAGAGGTGTTCACGATAACGCCCGACGACCCCGTCAGTACCGCGGCAGAGCTGCTCGTGAAGCACGATGTCAGCCTCCTGCCGGTGATGGACGGGGATCATCTTGTCGGGGTCATCAACCGGCACGATATTCTTGCCGCGCTCGCATAAGCCGGGTAGAGGGATCGACGGGGACCTCCCCACAAGCCGGGAAAACCTGTTGGAAAACAGAACAGCTGGTCAGTAAACCAAAGGAGGGTGATGCATGCACCAGAATGGCCGGGGCATCAAGCAGGGCGACAGGCTCCTCAAGATGCAGGGAAAACTCGACCGGGGCCCGGTGGAGTTCAAATCCCATATCGTGGAACAGGAAGGTGAGATCATGGCGATCGCCACCCGCGACGTCATCTCTGTACCGCCGACGCAGAGTATCCTTGCGGCAGTGGAGCAGATGACGAAGTGCGGGTTCCGCAGGCTTCCCGTGACCGATGCCGGCACGGGACGGGTAATCGGGATCGTCACATCGGGCGATATCATCAATCTCATGGGTGGAGGGGACAAGTTCCGGCTCGTTCAGGTCCGGCATGGGGGCAACCTCATTGCTGCGCTCAACGAGCCCGTCCGCACGATCATGACCCAGCAGATAGCAACCCTGCAAAGAGATGCCCGGATCCGTGATGCGGTTGACGTCATTGTCAAAAAGAAGATTGGCGGCCTGCCCATCGTTGACGCCGATGACGTCCTTATGGGGATCGTAACGGAACGCGATGTCATGAGGGTGCTTGCAGCGGAACACAGCACGCTCCGGGCCGAGGACGTGATGAGCTCCCCGCTGCGGGTGACCGGCCCTGACTGCCCGATTGCATCCGTTACCCGGGACATGACGAAATACAAGCTGCGGAGGCTTCCGGTGGTCAGCGATGATGTCCTCTATGGCATCATCGCGGCAACGGACATCATGCGGTATCTCGGGAGCCGGGAAGTGTTCGCCCGGCTCACCACGGGAAACGTGGCGGAAGTCACCGAACTGCCGGTCCGGACCCTGATCGCAGGAGAGCTCTATACGACAACCCCTGAAAAGAGCATCAACGAGGTTGCCCGCGAGATGCTGGAGAAGAACATCGGGGCGCTCCCGGTGATCGAGGACTCCCGCCCGATCGGGCTCGTCACCGAGTTCGACCTCGTCAGGGCATTTGCAAAGGGGTGAAGACCATGTATGCCCGTGATGTAATGACCTCCCCGGTTCACACCGTCTTTCCGGACGCGACCATAGCCCACGCGAGAAACCTGATGGTAAGGCACCGGATCTCGCGCCTGCCGGTCATGGATGGGGAGACCCTTGCAGGGATCCTCACGAAGAAGGATATCGCGTACCGGCTGCGGCAGGGCGAACCTGCCTGGCGGCGCCGGCCGCTTGACCGGATACCGGTGGGTCTGCTTGCAACGCAAAACCCTGTTACGGTTGCCCCCGACGTGCCGGTCCGGACGATTGCCCGGCTCTTTGTTGAAAGAGCGATCAGCAGCGTCCCGGTTGTTGAGGAGGGGCGCGTTGCCGGGATCGTGACCAAGACCGATCTGATGAAATCCGTCCTTGTCCGGGAACTCAGGAGTACCGCCCGGGACGTGATGGAGGATGTACCGGTAGTCACCCGGTACCATTCGCTGAACCATGTGGTAAGCGTGATGAAGGAGCGCAATGACAAGGTGCTCGTGTGCGATGAGGACGGAGAACCTGTCGGCATCATCACCGAGACAAACCTTGCGTTCTATGAAGACGAACCCAGGATTTCCGGTGTGGTGGGAAGAGATGTAACCATAGCGAGACATGATACGGCACAGGGGAGACGCGACCGGGGCCAGCTCTCGGTCGCAGCGGTCACTGCCGGGGACGTGATGACGAGTCCCGTCATCACCGTGCCTGCAGGAACGGGTCTCCAGGAAGTGATCGCAATGATGGGAAGACACCATGTCAACAGCCTTGTTGTCATGGATAACGGCACAATTTCCGGGATTGTAAAACGCGATGATATCATAAAGGAAGTGGCGAAATGACAAAAGAAGTTGTTATAAAAGATATAATGGCAAAGCCAACGACGATCGCAAAATCAGCAAAGATCACTGAAGCCCTCGATAAGATGCTTGCTGAAGGTATCGACCCCCTCATTGCGATGAATAACAATACGGTTGTAGGTACGGTCTCCCGCCAGGCAATAGCCGAGAAACTGGGGAGTAAGCAGAACTCAGGCATAGCCCCGGCTGCCATCCACGTGGCAAGTGTGGTTGACGCGGAGTTCACGAGTGTATA
The DNA here is from genome assembly GCF_041645475.1 of Methanoregula sp. Classification (GTDB taxonomy): domain Archaea; phylum Halobacteriota; class Methanomicrobia; order Methanomicrobiales; family Methanospirillaceae; genus Methanoregula. Next base: position 70,788 of record NZ_JBAZQA010000006.1, read on the forward strand.
CCCGGATGAGAGCGTCAACGTCCTCATCCCCCTGCTCCAGCACTACAAGATGGTGGTTGTTTACGATGCGGATCACAAACTCATCGGGCAGGTGGCAGCAGGCGACCTGTTGAAGAAGTACCCTCTTGAGGACGGGATTGCCGGAGCCATTGAAAAAGTGATAACGATCGATGCGAGCGAACGGATCGTGCACCTGAGGCGCCGGATGCTGGATGACAAGATCGCCCGCTTCGTGGTATCTGACCAGGACAAGTACCTGGGTATCGTGACAGAGACCGATGTGGCAATCGCGCTCCGGAAGTTCCGGGAAGCGGTAACGGATAACCACCAGGACCACCAGATCCGGAACCTGATCGTCCGGGATATCATGAGCTCACCCCTCATCTCCGTAGAGCGGACCGCCCAGGCTGCGGATGTTGTGGCACTGATGCTCAAGAAGAACATCAGCTCCCTGCCGGTGATGGACAACGGCAAGCTCTTCGGGGTTGTCACGCGCAGGTCGCTCGTGAACGCTCTCTGAACGAACCAGGATCCACCTCTCCTTTTTTGGCCTCGAATCCCGGTTCTTCCGGTGGAAGCGCGATTACTCCCTCAGCGCTGCTTCACCGCCACGTGTATGTAGCAGTCCTGCCTATATCCTGTCTGGTTATCATGAATACAGGGAATGTCCGGTTCCGGCAGATGAGCCGGGATGAAGTAGGGATTGCTGTGGACTGGGCTGCGCGGGAAGGCTGGAATCCCGGCCTTTCGGATGCTGCCTGTTTCTATCCTGTCGACCCAAAGGGTTTCTTTTGTGCCGAGGTTGACGGGAAGGTCGTGGGAACGGCGGCGGTGGTCAACTACGATGACCGTTTCTCCTTTGGGGGCTTCTATATGGTCGATCCTGCGTACCGGGATCACGGGATCGGTATGCAGCTGGCCGGGCACGCAATGGCCCATGCCGGGACCCGCGTCATCGGTTTTGACGGGGTAGTTGCTATGGTGGAGAAGTACGAGAAGAAGGGCGGTCTCTTCCTGCACTACAATAATGCCCGGTATGAGGGTCTCGGTGGGGGAACTATGCCTAGCGGCCTTGTCCCGGTCCGGGATGTTTCGTTCAGCGATCTGGCAGACTATGATGCCGCCCACTTCCCCTCCCGACGGGAGGAGTTCCTCCGCTGCTGGATTCATCAGGAAGGACACATCGGGCTTGCAAAGCTGGATAATGGGGGGAAGATCCTTGGGTATGGTGTCCGGAGGGTCTGCCGGACCGGCCATAAAATAGGCCCGCTCTTTGCGCGGGACCGGGCCACCGCGGAGCTCCTTCTGGATGGCCTTGTAGCTGACATCCCCGGTGAACCGTTCTTCCTCGATATCCCTGTCCCGAACACGGGTGCGGTCGGGCTCGTGCAGGACCGGAAGATGGTCCCGGTCTTTTACACGGCCAGGCTCTACACCCGGCCGGAACCGGTCCCGCTCCCGCTGGACGAGATCTTCGGTGTTACTACCTTCGAGCTTGGGTAGGCATTCCTCCTTTTTCTCATCCTTATTTCAGGGTAAGTGTTCCACCATTCGCGAGCGTATAGGTCTTACTGCCGGAAGCGCTGTTTTCTGCAAGGCTCCGGTGGATAACCCAGAGTCCTGACTTGGCACAGCCGGCGAATCCCTCTTTAGCACCAACACCGTCACTCCATCAAACCCGCAAAAGCCGAACTCCCCGGCCAAGATCTCGTAACACAACCGGTATACAGAAGCGCGAGTGTGGGGGGGGTGGGGGGTTACCCCCCCACCCGATATTTTTCCGGAGGAGGCCTACCCCCCGCCATGTGGAATGTGAGCGGGGGGTCCACCCCCTCCCTTTGATCGGATATTTCCCGCAGCCCACTCATTTTTGGAAATGCTAACTGAAGCCGTTATCCGTCGTTCATTCCAGGCGAAGTTATGGTATTTTTAGTGCAGAACCGAGTGTGCTACTCACAAATGAGGAGGGGGGGTAGGGGATGATCCCCCCACCCGATATTTTTCCGGAGGGGGTCTATCCCCCCTGCCACTCAGCGTGTGAGTGGGGGAGTACCCCCCCAGTGATCGGATTTTTCCGGCCGCCCTCTCATCTTCGGAAATCCCAAATGTGTAATCCAACCGTAGTTGATTCCATGGGAAATCCTGATTTTTGCAGTGCCGAACCGGGTGTATTACCCGAGAATGAGGTGGGCCCTCCCCTCTTTTTGAAATGGAGGGAATTTGCCAGGAATCACATAGTCTGTAATTAGAACATGTGATTTACGAGTTCTCTTTCTTAGAGTACAATATATCGGGTTGAGCATCGTCCCGGATGTCCCGCGAGGGGACCGGCCTGGCAAATGAAAATACTTCTTAGTATCTTAGAGAAACTCCTTTCACTCATCCCGTCATATGTAATAGTGTGAATCAGGATCCATCAGATTCCTGTCAGAAATTCACGAGCAGGGACCGGGTGCCCACAACGCTTATTACCCGACCATGCCCATATAGTAAAGCACCATTCATGGAGCAGCGACTATTCAGCTGCGAGTGTCTGTAGTAAGATGCGAGATTCCTCTGTTGAGGTAGCCAAGCCTGGTATGGCGCAGGTTTGCTAAACCTGTGTCCCCCTGGGACTCGAGGGTTCAAATCCCTCCCTCAGCGCTTCAAGAGAAAATCTCACACAACGAGGGGATTGGATGGCTCAGGAAGAAGATATCAAGTATTTCGTTAGGGTTGGCACCACCGATCTCGATGGTACCAAGTCCGTGAGAGTGGCCCTGACCGGCATTACCGGTGTCGGTAGGCATACCTCCACGATCATTTCCCGTATGGCGAACGTAGACGAGTATGTCTTGCTCGGTCGCCTTGACGAAGAGTCGGTTAACCGGCTCCGTGTCGCTGTTGAACAATATATCACCAAGATCCCATCGTGGATGGCAAACCGTCCCAAGGACGTCTACACCGGCGAAACCAGACACCTGTTTGGCGGCGATGTGGCCCTCACCAAGGATGAAGATGTCAACCTCATGAGAAAGATCCGCTGCTACAAGGGCATCCGGCATGAGACCGGCCAGAAAGTCCGCGGACAGCGCACCAAGTCTACCGGCAGAACCGGCACGACCGTCGGTGTCAAGAGGAAGTCAGCCGGAGGGAGCTAACCATGGGATACCCAGGCAAAAACCACAAGTCTTACCAGACGCCCAAGCGCCCGTTCGAGAAGACCCGTATCGAGTCCGAGACCCGTCTCGTCATCGAATACGGTCTCCGGAACAAGCGCGAAGTCTGGAAAGCCCAGGCATACCTGCGTAAATACCGCAAGGGTGCCCGCAACCTGCTCGTCCTCGCATCGAGCGCCGCTGACAAGGACCTGTATGAGTCCAAGAAAGATGAGCTCATCAGCCACCTCCAGCGTGCAGGCCTTCTCGGGGCAGACGCAGACATCGAAGATGTCCTGTCGCTCAAGGTCCAGGCCCAGCTCGAACGCCGGCTCCAGACCCTTGTCTACCGCAAGGGACTTGCCCGTTCGCCGAAACAGGCCCGGCAGCTCATCACCCACGGCCACATCGCGATTGCCGGCAGGCGCACCAATATCCCCGGGTACCGCGTAACCCGCAAGGAAGAGACCGAGATCACGTACTTCGGTACATCTCCGTTTGTCTCTGACTCGCATGCCGAGAAAGAGCGGATTGCAAAACCCGCAAGCACGCCAAAGACCTCCGCATTTGCCCGCCCCCAGGGGTATGGCAGAGCCGGGGGGAGGTAACGTACCATGGCAGCAAGTGATAAGGAAAAATGGGGTATTGCTCACATCTTTGCCTCCTTCAACAACACCATCATCACCGTCACGGACCTCTCCGGTGCAGAGACCGTGACCAAGTCGAGCGGTGGCATGGTTGTCAAGCAGGACAGGAACGAGAGCTCCCCCTACGCAGCCATGCAGATGGCAAGCAACGTAGCCCAGAATGCCCGTGAGAAGGGTATTGTCGGCGTTCACGTCAAGGTACGTGCACCCGGCCAGGGCAAGCAGCGCAGCCCCGGGCCCGGTGCCCAGGCAGCCATCCGTGCGCTCGCCCGTGCCGGCATGCGCATCGGACGAATCGAAGATGTCACGCCAATTCCGCACGACTCCTGCCGGGCAAAAGGCGGCAGACGTGGAAGGAGAGTGTGATGGAGATCACATTCGCCAGTCTGGACGACTCCCTCGCACGATTCACCCTCTCGGGAGCGAGCCCTGCATTTGCCAACGCCGTCAGGCGGGCAATGATCGGTGAAGTCCCAACTCTCGCCATCGAAGATGTGCGCATCTATGACAATACAAGCGCACTCTTCGACGAGATGCTGGCTCACCGGCTCGGACTCATTCCCTTAACGACCGACCTCTCAACCTACTCAACCCAGGCGGCATGTTCATGCGGCGGGGCGGGATGCCCGGCCTGCACGGCTACCTACACCCTCAGTGTAGAAGGCCCAAAGACAGTCATGTCAAGCGACCTGATCCCGCAGGATCCCAAGGCCGCACCGGTGTTCGACAACATCCCTATCGTGAAACTCACGAAAGGGCAGAAACTCGTCATCGAGGCCCGTGCAACCCTCAATACAGGGAGGGTTCACTCCAAGTGGCAGCCCACGCTCGTATGCGGATACAAGAACCATCCGGTTGTATCCATCAGCGACGCCTGCGACGCCTGCGGAATGTGTGTTGATGAATGCCCCCGCGACGTTCTCGAAGTGAAGGGCAAGAAAGTCGGAGTAATCTCTGGAAAACTCCCCGACTGCTCCATGTGCAAGCTCTGTGAACGGGCCTGCCTTGCAAGCGGTATCGGGGACGAACCGGCAATCAGGATCACCGCTGAAAAAGACCGCTTTATCTTCGTGGTCGAGAGCGACGGGTCCCTGCCGGCCAAAGAGATCATGAACCGTGCGCTTCTGTATATTAAGGAGCAGGCAGACGAGCTGGCAAAACAGCTAGGCGAATTATCAGGGGATGAAAAGAAATGACGAGAATTGTAGAGAAGACGAACCCCCGTCTTACCAACCTCATTTTGCTCTTGAAGAACAAGTCACGGGAGAATGAGGCCAAGATCTGGCGCGAGATTGCAAGCAGGCTTGAGACCCCGAACCGGAACTATGCCGAGGTCAACCTGTCCAAGATCAACCGGTACGCCCAGAATGGCGAGACTATCATTGTCCCGGGCAAGGTATTGGGCAGCGGCATGCTGGAACAGTCCGTAAAAGTTGCGGCACTGAACTTCTCAGCCTCGGCAACGAGCAAGATCAAGGACGCAAAAGGGCAGTGCATGACGATCGAGCAGCTCATAGCGGACAACCCGAAAGGCAGCGGTGTCCGGATCCTGAGGTGAACAAGACATGGTTACAGTAATCAACGGTGACGGACTGCTTCTCGGGCGCCTTGCAAGCCTTGTCGCACAGCGCGGCCTTGCCGGCGAAGAGATTGCCATTGTCAATGCAGAAAAGGCAATCATCTCCGGCAGCCGTGCCCGCGTGCTCGGCAACTACAAGCACAAGAGGGAGCGCGGCGCATCCGGCGACCGCTGGGGGCCATTCGTACCCCGCCGGCCGGACCACCTCATGAAGCGGACCATCCGCGGCATGCTCCCCTACAAACGCCCCCGCGGCGTGCAGGCTATGAAGAATATCAAGTGCTACGTCGGCGTGCCGACAGAGTTCGTGGGAAAAGAGATGGAAGTGCTCGAAGAGGCACACATGAACCGTCTGAACAACCCGAACCATGTCACGCTTGCAGCAGTGTGCACGTTCCTCGGAGCAAAGTTCTAAGGAGGCCGGAAACATGGTAAAGATCATCAACACAAGCGGAAAACGCAAGACGGCAATCGCGCGTGCAACCCTCAAGGCAGGCAAAGGCGTTATCCGGGTCAACTCGGTACCCCTCGAAGTGTATGGTTCCGACACCACCCGGATGAAGATCTCCGAGCCGATTCTCCTTGTTCCGACCGCAGTCGACGGTATCGATGTCATCATCGATGTCGCCGGTGGCGGTGTCATGGGGCAGGCAGAGGCAGTCCGGACCGCGCTCGCCCGCGGCATCATCAAGTGGCACAACGACCCTGCGATGAAGGACATCTACCTGGCCTATGACCGGACGCTGCTCGTCAACGACTCGCGTCAGAAAGAAGCCAAGAAGCCGCACGGCTCCGGTGCACGTGCAAAGTTCCAAAAGTCTTATCGTTAAACCAGAAGATATGATGAGAGGTTAATAATCTTGATACCCGTTCGATGTTTCACCTGTGGAAAACCGATCTCCACAGCATGGGAAGAGTTCAGGCAGAGGCGGGAGAAAGGCGAGGATCCCAGAAAGATCCTCGACGATCTTAATATTTCCCGGTACTGCTGCAGGCGTATGCTCCTGACACACAAAGAGATCATAGATGAGCTCAACCCGTACCAGTAACCAAGACTGACAGTATGAGCGAGGGGTCGTAGGGTAGCCTGGACCATCCTATTGCGTTCGGGACGCAGTGACCTGAGTTCGAATCTCAGCGACCCCATTTAAACAGATTACAGACACATTTTGAGGACGAACATGCAGACGCAGACATATACCCGGTATGAACGGGCCAGGATCATTGGAGCAAGGGCTCTGCAGATATCAATGGGTGCTCCGTTACTTATCACCACGACACGGATCGATCCGCTGGAGATTGCGATCGAGGAATTCAACAACAACACCATCCCCATTACCGTAAAGAGGAAGTGAAGCAAGAGCATGACGACCATTGAGGTTATCGAGCTTAGGACCATTCTGGACAGCCGGGGCAACCCCACCGTTGAGGCCGACGTGTATACTTCGAGCGGTTTCGGGCGGTCGGCAGCCCCGAGCGGTGCCAGTACCGGGTCCCTTGAGGCGAAGGTCAGGCCGCCACGGGAGGCTATCGAGAACGCCTTTACGAACGTCATCCCCGCCCTTATCGGGATGGACGCAGCTGACCAGGAAGGGTTCGACGAGCAGCTCCGGGATATTGACGGGACTGCCAACTTTGCAGAGATTGGTGCCAACATTTCTGTTGCACTCTCCCTGGCAAACGCAAAAGCTGCGGCCTCGTCCATGGACATCCCGCTCTTCCGCTACCTTGGCGGGGCCTTTGCAAAGGAGCTCCCGCTCCCGCTCGGGAACGTGATTGGCGGCGGTGCCCATGCGGCAAACGCAACCGAGATCCAGGAGTTCCTTGTTGTTCCGGGCGGAGCAACAGATACCGAAGAAGCAGTCTTCGCAAACGCAGCCGTCCACCATCACGTCAGGGACCTGTTGAAGAAACACGGGAAATCCTGCGGCAAGGGTGATGAGGGTGCGTGGGCACCGCAGATTGACGATGCCCTCGCATTTGAGCTCATTGCCGAGGCGACCGGACTTGTCGCCGACGAGATGAACGTGGAAGTCGACATGGGTCTTGACGTTGCAGCAAGCCAGATGTGGGACGGGACGAACTACAAGTACCGTTCCAAAGTACGTTCCACCGAAGACCAGATTGCGTATATCGCAGAACTTGTCGATAAATACGGCCTGGTCTACGTGGAAGATCCCCTCCATGAGGACGATTTCGACGCATTCGCCGAACTCAACAGCCAGATCGGTGACCGCTGCCTCGTCTGCGGTGACGATATCTTCGTCACGCAGGTCGACCGCATCCAGCAGGGCATCGAGATGGACGCAGCTAACTGCGTCCTCATCAAACCCAACCAGGTCGGAACGCTCACTGATACGTTCGAAGCGGTCCGGCTTGCCCACACCCATGGTCTGGACACGGTGATGAGCCACCGGTCCGGTGAAACAACCGATACAACCATTGCTCACCTTGCTACCGCATTCTCGTGCGTTTTCCTGAAATGCGGTATCGTGGGCGGAGAACGCATTGCTAAACTGAACGAACTCATTCGTATAGAGGAACAGATATGACCGCAGCAAATGAAATGGAAATTGAATTAAAAGAGCCGCTCATCCCCGTCGAGGAATACCTTGCAGCCGGTGTCCACATCGGAACCCAGCAGAAGAGCGAGGACATGAAGAAGTTCATCTACCGCGTCCGCGGCGATGGGCTCTACATCCTCGATATCCGCGAGACCGATGCCCGGATCAAGACCGTTGCAAAGTTCTTGAACCAGTTCGAGGCCCCGAACATCCTCGTTGTTACTTCCCGCCAGTACGGGCAGTACCCGGCCAAGAAATTCGCTGACACCATCGGTGCAATGTCTGCAACCGGCCGGTTCATCCCGGGACTCCTGACCAACCCTGTCCTTGAAGGCTATATCGAGCCCCAGGTCATTGTAGTCACTGACCCGATTGGCGACGCCCAGGTCATCAACGAGGCCGTCCAGTGCGGCGTGCCGGTTGTTGCGCTCTGCGACACCAACAACATGACCAAGTTCGTGGACCTGGTCATCCCGACCAACAACAAGGGGCGCAAGGCTCTCTCGATGATCTACTTCCTCTTGACGCGCGAGATGCTCCGGCTCCGCGGCATCTCAACGGCACTCACCCACGAGGATTTCGAGACCGAATTCTAATTCGGTTCTCTCCTTTTTGGTGATCGATCGTTAGATATAATGGGACGACCAGAGGGTTGATCCGATGAAGATGCGTACATGCGCAGTAGCCGGCATGTTTTACCCGCGGGATCCGTCGCACCTTGAGCAGCTGCTCGAGACGTTTTTCCGCCAAAGCCGACCGGAAGGTAATCCGGTTGGGATCGTATCTCCCCATGCGGGGTATGTCTATTCTGGTCAGGTTGCAGCCCACGCGTTTGGGTCTGTCGACCCGGGTTTTTCCGGTACGTTTGTGATAATCGGCCCCTCCCACCGGGGATACTTAAGCTGTGTCTCCGAGATCCCGTGGGAAACCCCGCTCGGCGTGGTTGATACGGACACGGAATTTGTCCGTGCCCTCGATATTGAGACCGACGAGTTTTCCCACAAGGACGAGCACTCCCTTGAAGTGCAGGTGCCGTTCATAAAGTACCGCTTCCCCCGGGCCCGCATAGCTCCTGTCATGATGGGGCAGCAGGACTATTCCAGTGCGAGAAGGTTAGGTGAGAAGATCATTGCAGCAATACGGGCAACAAAACGGGATGTCAGGATCGTGGCATCCAGTGATTTCTCGCATTACGTTCCTGAAATGCAGGCTAAGACGGATGACCTGTATGCCATTGAACCGCTATTAACCCTTGATACCCGGGAGTTTTACCGGCGGATTGAGGAGCGGCGGGTCACAGCCTGCGGGTACGGCCCGATAGCGGCAATGGTGACTGCCTGTGGCAGTCTCGGGGCAACAACGGCAAAACTCATCCGGTATGCAACGAGCGGGGATATAACCGGAGACCATAAGCAAGTCGTAGGGTACGCGGCCATTGCGGTGATGTAGGTTGGCAACGTGGAGTGCGCCGGGCAAGGTATTTTTGTTCGGTGAGCATGCAGTAGTATACGGAAAGCCCGGTATAGCAATGGCTATAAAACCCCGGGTGTACGTGACCGTCCGGAACACCAAACGTCCCCAGCGGGCAAAATCCCCCTATATCGACGGGTGTTTCGAAACCCTGGGGGTCATGGGCAGCGTGTACATCAACTCGCAGATCCCGAGCTCCTCCGGGCTTGGCTCGTCAGCTGCGGTGACGGTTGCCACGCTCTCGGCTATCAACGATGAGTTCTCCCTCCATAAGACCCGGGAAGATATAGCGAACATGGCGTTTGAGATCGAGAAGACCGTGCAGAAAGGGCGGGCGAGCCCGACCGATACAACGGTCTCCACCTACGGGGGAATCGTTTTCATCAGCGGCGGGTCACGGCGACGCCTTCCCCCCCAGAACATGCACCTCGTTATCGGGGATTCGCTCGTTTCCCACAGCACATCGAAGATGGTTGAGCAGGTTGCAGAGCTCAAGAAGAAGCATCCCGAGATCATCGATCCTGTCCTGGACGCCATCGAAGGGGTGAGCCTGAGCGCCATCCACCACCTGGGCAACCCCCGGGAACTGGGTCGGTACATGAACATGAACAATTCCCTCCTGGAAGTGCTCGGTGTCGGCCACCCGCAGCTCTCGCGGCTCATCCTTGCTGCCCGCTCCGCCGGTGCGTTCGGGGCAAAGATCACGGGAGCCGGTGGAGGGGGATGTATGGTTGCCCTCTGCCCCAAGCAGCTCAAGCACCGGGTTGCCGGGGCTATCGAGGCGAGTGAGGCCCGGGCCCTCGTCACCGGTATTGATACCGAAGGTGTCCGCAAGGAGAAAAATGTCTGAACGCATGATCCTCAAGCTCGGCGGGAGTGTCATCACCGACAAGAGTGCCGACTGCACCGTGAACCGGGAGAGCCTTGCAACGATTGCGGCAGCCATTGCACAGTCGCGCACCAGCGGGATCGTGGTCATCCACGGTGCAGGTTCCTGCGGCCACCCTGAGGCAAAGCGTTACCATCTCGATAAGGGCGCATCTTCAGGTCAGACAGACGGGATCTGGGTAACCCACCGCGTTGTCAGCGGTCTCAACGATGAAGTTGTCCGGGCGCTCCGGGATGCGGGCGTAGCCGCTGTAGGCGTCCACCCGTTCCACACCGCGGTTGCCGACAACGGGAGGCTCGTTTCCTTTGAGCACCGCCACCTTGAGAAGATGCTCGCACTTGGGATGGTTCCTGTGATCCACGGCGACGTGGTGATGGATCTGACCCGGGGAGCCTGTATCGTCTCCGGTGACCAGCTCGTGCGCTATTTAGCGCTCGCCCTGCACATACCCTGCGTGGGGCTTGCCACCGATGTACCGGGAGTGCTGGATGGAACCTGCGTAGTACCGAAGATAACACGGGGTACTATGCCGGAGATCCAGATCGGTAACTCTAAACATACCGATGTCACCGGTGGAATGAGCGGAAAGTTAAACGAGCTGCTCGAACTTGCGGATGCGGGTATCGGGTCTGATATATTTCATGTCTCGCGGACGCGTGATTTCCTCAACGGGAATGACCATGGCGGGACTCATGTGAGAGGCGAAAAAAATGAGTGACAAGAAACGGTTTACATCTTCGCGCAAACTCGACCACCTGCGCATCTGCGCGGAAGAGGCCGTAGAGAGCGGAGAAACCGGCTTTTCGGACATCCGGTTCGTGCACAACGCCCTGCCGGAATGCGACATGGGCTCGATTGATACCTCGGCCCGGTTCCTGAACCACACGTTCCGGTCGCCTCTCTTCATTTCAGCCATGACCGGAGGCCACCCGGGAACAAAAGACGTGAACGCCCGGCTTGCCCGGGCAGCGGAGCGCTATGGCCTCGGTATCGGGGTCGGTTCCGAGCGGGCAGCGCTCGAGAACCCGGCCCTTGCCGACACCTTCTCGGTTGTCCGGGACGAGGCGCCCCACGCGTTCATCGTTGGCAACCTGGGGGTTGTCCAGCTCCGCGACCACGGGATCGAGTGGGCAGAGAAGGCAGTCGAGATGATCGGGGCCGATGCGCTTGCGATCCACCTCAACTTCCTGCAGGAAGCGATCCAGCCCGAGGGCGATCACAATGCCGTCGGGTGCTTTGCCGCGCTTGCAGACCTCTGCAGGGAGTTCAAAACCCCGGTCATTGTCAAGGAGACCGGGTGCGGGATATCCGCAGCTACCGCAAAGAAATGCTGGGGCGCCGGTGCCCGTGCCATCGATATCGGTGGCTGGGGCGGGACGTCCTGGGCAGCAGTTGAGAGCGTGCGGGCAGCAGAGAACCGTTCCGCCGACCGTCGGCTCAAGACGCTGGGGGAGACGTTCTCCGAATGGGGTATTCCTACCGCAGTCAGCCTTGCCGAAGTTCTCGCAACCGGTGGCCCGGTGATAGCCTCGGGCGGTATCCGGAGCGGCGGGGACGTGGCCAAAGGTCTTTCCCTCGGGGCAGACCTCTGCGGGATGGCGCTTCCCCTCCTTAAGCCTGCCATGGAGAACGACGAATCGCTCTTTGCTGCCATAGATACGATCCAGCAGGAACTCGTAACAACCATGTTCCTGACCGGCTCTGCACGGATTGCTGACCTGAAATCCGCACCTCTGTATATTCTGGGACGGACACGGCAGATGGTAGGGAAGGACAATCCCATACGGGTACCGCGGTACCAGTAACGGCCCTTTAAGAATTTTTCATACCGGGTTAACAACCACACAATCAAGGAGATACGAAATGGATATAGAAATTATTGCAGTGGGCGGATACGACGAGGTCGGGCGGAATATGACCGCCGTCCGCTGCGGAAAGGAAATTGTCATATTTGACATGGGGCTCCGCCTCGACCAGGTGATGATCCACGAGGACGCGGATATAGAGAATATGCACTCCCTTGATCTCATCAAGATCAAGGCGATACCCGATGATACGGTGCTGAACTCGCTCGAAGGATCGGTCAAAGCGATTGTCTGCTCGCACGGCCACCTCGACCATATCGGGGCGATTCCGAAGCTTGCGCACCGCTACAATGCGCCGATCATCTCAACCCCGTACACCACCGAACTGATCCGGCAGCAGATCTCCGGTGAACAGAAGTTCGGGGTGAACAACAAGCTCTTTGCCCTCAAGTCCGGGCAGCGGTACACGCTCTCCCAGAACCTTGTCCTCGAGTTTGTCCGCACCCAGCACTCTATCATCGATACGGTGACGCCGGTGCTGCACACGCCGCACGGGGCCATCGTGTATGCGCTTGATTTCAAGCTCGACCGGACCCCGATCATTGGCGAACCCCCGGATTTTGCCCGGCTCCGCCAGATCGGAAAGGAAGGTGTGCTCGCCCTGATCGTTGAATGTACCAACATCGGCAGGAAGGGTCGTTGCCCGAGCGAGAGGATCGCCCGTGACCTTGTCCGCGACACCCTCACGAGCTACGAGGATGACAAGAATGCCCTCATTGTCTCCACGTTCTCGTCCCATATCTCGCGGGTCAAGACCATTGCCGAATGCGCCCACGAGATCGGGAGAAAACCGGTACTCCTGGGCCGGTCCATGGAGAAGTACGCGGTTACTGCCGAGCAGATGAAACTCGTCTCGTTCCCTGAGACCACGAGCGTTTTCGGGAACCGGCGGACGGTTGACCGGACCCTGCGCCGGATGATGAAGGCCGGAAAAGACCAGTTCCTGCCGATTGTCACCGGCCACCAGGGCGAACCGGGCTCCATCCTCACCCGCATGGCACTCGGCGATACCCCGTACCAGCTCACACCGGGGGACAAGGTTGTCTTCTCGGCAAATGTCATCCCGAACCCGATGAACTACGGCCAGCGCTACATGGTTGAGGCGCGGCTGAAGCTGGTCGGGGCCCGGATCTTCGAGGACCTCCATGTCAGCGGCCACGCATACCGGGAGGACCACTATGAGTTCCTTCAGCTCCTGCAGCCGCAGCACGTTATCCCGGCGCACGGGAGCCTAACCATGACCGCAGAATACACGCAGTTTGCCGGTGACCTGGGCTACACCGCCCCTTCGACGGTTCACCAGCTGAGGAACGGCCAGCGGATCAAGATAAATTAAGCGAGGAAAACCAATGTCGGATCTTCCCCAGTACCTGGAATCAGTTGCAAAGACGATCGATCGCATGATCGACCGGCACTTCGTTGACAAAGCCGGTGAACTGAACAAGGCCTCTGCCCACCTGCTTGCTGCCGGTGGCAAACGTCTCCGCCCCGCGGTCGTGATGCTTGCCGCAGATGCGGTGAAGCCCGGGAGTTCGGATGAACTCCTGCCGGCGGCCCTGGCTCTTGAAGTGACGCACACCTTCACGCTCATCCATGACGATATCATGGACGGTGACAACCTGCGCCGCGGCGTGCCGACTGTACATGTCAAGTGGGACATGCCCACCGGTATCCTTGCCGGTGACGTCCTCTATGCCCGGGCATTCGAGCATATCTGCACGGTCAGCGCAAAGGATGACGCAAAAGTCCGCGCCATATCCCTGCTTGCCAAGGCCTGCGCCGATATCTGCGAAGGGCAGCATATGGATATGTCGTTCGAGCACCGCAATGATGTTGACCAGTACGAGTACATGGAGATGGTCAGGAAGAAGACCGGTGTCCTGTATGCTGCGGCAGCCGGGATAGGCGCCGTCCTTGCCGGAGGTACTGCCGTGCAGGTAAAGGCGCTCTACCAGTTCGGGCTCAACACCGGTATCGCGTTCCAGATCCAGGACGATCTCATCGATCTCTTAACCCCCTCGGAGAAGAGCGGGAAGGACCAGGCTTCCGATCTCCGCGAGGGCAAACAGACCCTCATCATGATCAAGGCCCGGGAAAAAGGTCTCGACCTCTCGAAATACCGGCGCGAACTTTCCCCGGCCGATATTAATGCAGCCATTAAGGAACTGACCGATTCCGGCGTGATTGATGAAGTGAAAAAGATCGCCAGTGACCTTGTTGCTGACAGCAACAGGCACCTCTCGGTCCTCGCCCCCTCAAAAGAACGCCAGCTGCTCATGGACGTCGGCGAATACTTTGTTACCCGGAGCTATTAGGATGGCAGGGGAAGACCCAAAAGAGCTCCTCTTTTTATGTGCGCTCCAGAATGCCGTGAAGCATGGCGGGGTGCCGCAGGCCGGGGCCGTGATCGGTATGGTCATGGGCGCCCACCCGGAACTCCGGAGCCGGGCAAAGGAAGTTTCGGGGCTTGCAAAAGAAGCAATTGCCGATGTTGCTGCGCTTTCCCCGGAAGACCGGGTGACGACCCTCCAGAAAAAGGCCCCGGAGATGTTCGCGGCGCTCTCGGAGAAGCACGAGCACAAGAAAGTCCTTCCCGATCTCGAAGGCTCGGAACATGGCGTTGTCATGCGGTTTGCCCCGAACCCTTCGGGCCCGCTCCATATCGGCCATGCCCGGGCGTCGGCTCTCAACGATGCGTATGTGAAGCAGTGTGGCGGCCGGTACATCCTCCGGATCGAGGACACCGACCCGAAACGGGTTGACCCGGAAGCCTACGAGACCGTAAAAGAGGATATCCGATGGCTTGGCCTGGGGATCACCGAGACGGTGACCCAGAGCGAGCGCCTCCCGATCTATTACGATCTCTGCCGCCAGCTCATCGAGCGGGGCGGGGCGTATGTCTGCACCTGCGACAATGAGCACTTCAAGGAGCTCAAGCAGAAGAAGACTGCCTGCCCCTGCCGCGACCAGACGGTTGAGAAGAATCTCGAACTCTGGCAGAGGATGCTCGATCACACCTTCAAGGAGGGTGAGGTATCGGTCCGGATCAAGACCGATCTCAATAACCCGGACCCGGCCATGCGGGACTTCCCGGCGTTCCGGATTCTTGACTCCCCCCCGCACCCGAAGGTGAAGGCCCACGTCTACCCGCTGATGAACTTCTCTGTGGTTGCGGATGACCACCTGCTCGGCGTTACGCACGTGATCCGGGGCAAGGATCACATCGCCAACACCCGCCGCCAGCGCTATATTTACGACCACTTCGGCTGGAAGGTCCCGGTGTACCGGCACTACGGCCGGATGGGCATCGAGGGCGTTGTTCTCTCCACATCCCAGATGCGGGCCGGGATCAACGAAGGGACCTATACCGGCTGGGACGATATCCATCTCGGCACCCTGCGTGCCCTAGCCCGGCGGGGTATCTCTCCCGAGGCCGTCAAGAATGCGATGCTTGCAATCGGTATCGGCGACACCGACATCTCGTTCTCGTGGGACAACCTCTACGCGGAGAACAAGAAGATCGTTGACCCGACCGCGAACCGCTACTTCTTCGTGCCCGACCCGGTAGAGGCTAAGATCGATGGCGCACCGAACCACACTGCCCATGCCCTGCTCCACCCTGGCGATGCGGCCCGTGGCACCAGGACACTGGAGTTCACCGGAACGGTCCTCCTCCCGAAGAGCGAACTCGTGCCCGGTACCCCGATGCTCCGGCTCAAGGATCTCTTCAACGTGAAGATAACGTGGGATGGCGAGACTCCCTCGTTCTCGTATGGGGGGGACTCGCTTGCAGATGCCCGGGCGGCAAAGGCCCACATCATCCAGTGGCTCCCGGCCCAGGCAACCGTGCCCTGTACTCTCCTCACGCAGGAAGGGGTCATGAAAGGAGCCTGCGAACCTGCGGTACGCTCTGAAGCGGGGAAGGTTGTCCAGTTCGAGCGGGTTGGCTTTGTGAAGATCGATACGGTTGATGCTTCTGGTGTGAAGGCATATTTCACGCACAAGTGAACTGGCTTACGAACCTTTTTTTTAATCAAATCCTGCCGGATTTTTTTATCGCGATCATGATTGCATTTGAAAAATCGATCCGGATCAATCAGATCCTGATTTTTATTTTTCCATCAAACCCTGATTGAAAAAATTTCAGCAGACCCAGATGAAAAAATTTCAACCGGCCTTTGATTGAAAAACCGTTTCTGTGATCGGATTTCCGTCGTGAAGGGTTCAGATGCACGAGAACACAAGTAGTTAACTTTCGATCATCAAACCTTGATGAAATTTTTTTCAGCAGACTTTGTTTTTTTATTTTCAAACAAGGTTTGATTGAAAAAAAATCATCGCGATCACGATCGCGTTTGAAAAATAATTCCGGATCAATCAAACCCTGAATTTTATTTTTCCATCAAACCCTGATTGAAAAAATTTCAGCAGACCCAGATGAAAAAATTTCAACCGGCCTTTGATTGAAAAACCGTTTCTGTGATCGGATTTCCGTCGTGAAGGGTTCAGATTCACGAGAACACAAGTAGTTAACTTTCGATCATCAAACCTTGATGAAATTTTTTTCAGCAGACTTTGTTTTTTTATTTTCAAGCAAGGTTTGATTGAAAAAAAATCATCGCGATCACGATCGCGTTTGAAAAACGATTCCGGATCAATCAAACCCTGAATTTTATTTTTCCATCAAACCCTGATTGAAAAATTTTCAGCAGACCCTGATGAAAAAATTTCAACCACACCGTGATTGAAAAACCAAGCCTGTGATCGGGCCTCCGTCGTGAACGGCTCGTTTGAACTGTTGTACGGGTACTTAACTTTCGATCATCAAACCCTGATAAAATTTTTTTAGCAGCCTTTGATTTTTAATTTTCAAGCAAGGTTTGATTGAAAAAAAATCATCGCGATCACGATCGCGATTGAAAAACAATTCCGGATCAATCAAACCCTGATGAAAAATTTTCCGGCAGACCCTGGTTGAAAAAAAGGTCAGCTGCATCCCTCTTTTTTTAATCCCTGTTTCCCCCCACGTTCTGATTGTTTGTGTGGGTAACTGCCTTTTCTCCTTGTGTTGTGAATGTTGTTATTCTCTTTATGAGTGACTATCCCTTAACAGAGGATGTTCCTCACCCGACCCGGGAAGCGGGGTCCCGATAAGGTGGCCAGGTGACCCCAAAGGGGGAGACTCCCTTATTCAGGAATGACTCACCGGATGATTTTCCGGTGTATCCTGTTCAGGCAGAACCGTTTCCCTCAAGTTTTTTTAACCCTTCCCGTCCAACAGTATCTGCATACATGTCTGATGAGGAGATCACGAGCGGAGGGGGCGAAGCCGAAGAATCCCGGCAGAAGCTGGTATTTACCGGTCTCATCATAGATATCCTCATCCTGATCCCGGAGACAATTGCCGTCCTCCTCTCCGGGTCTGCCACCCTGCTCGCCGATGTCATCAAGGGCGCAAACGAGATCCTGGCCACCACCTTTGCCCTCATTGTCATCCGCCGGGTGACCGCGGGCGGGAAGTTCACTTACGATTACGGGATGGGGAAATTCGAGTCGCTGACCCGGATCATCACGGGCGGCGTGATGTTCATATCCCTCGTTATCCTCCTGTGGTTTACCGCCCACAGGCTCCTCGTACCTGAACATTTCAATATGGACGCCGCATTGATCGGTATCCCCCTGATGATGCTCGCCAGTATCGCAGACTCGTATCACTGGTGGAAGAACTACCACCGGGCAAAGAAGGATCCTTCGCCCATCATGGAAGCCCAGTGGCGGCTCCGGCGGGCCAAGACCTTCTCTGACCTGCTGGTCCTTCTTGCGCTGGTGATGTCGGTGGTCTTCGTTGAGTACACCTGGGCGGAGTATATCGACCCGATAGTCTCGTTCATCATCATCGGCTTTTTGCTGCTCGCGGGATACCGGGAGATCTCTTCCTCCCTTCCGGACCTGTTCGACAAGACGCTTGAGGAAGAACTCCAGATAGTCATCCTCCGGGAACTGGCCACCTCGTTCGACAAGTATCATGAATTCCACGGCGTCCGCTCGCGCAGATCCGGGACCGTGATCTATATCGAGATCTTCCTCGGGTTCGACCGGGACCAGACCATGGGCGAGGTCCAGGATTTCATCGATTCCTTAACAAAATCTCTCGAGACGGTGATACCGGGCAGTACTGTTTCCATTATTCCAACAAGAGAATCCGGCAGATGTTCGCTGGCCTGATGCTGGCGAATAATAGCTCTTTTTTTCGCACCTGATACGCAGGTTTTCCCATCCTGAACCGGGGTTCAAGCAGGTGGTGTCTTCCCTCCCCCACGAAACAAATCCTGAAAACGATTGAAATATATAGGTGGCATTCTCAACAATAGTAAGTACCTTGCAATGCAAGATACTGTGTTAAACACTTAACACGATATGCCCCACCGGCCAACCCGCCGGCTCTCCCGCTTCCGGGAAGAACAAAACCCCTCTGAAACCTGTATGCCGGAAATCATTTCCCATACCAGTCCCTGCGGGGCGGGAGGCGGGCATATTCTTGAAAATTCAGGAAGATCCCATGAATATACAGTTTAAAAAAGGCGTACTTGAGATCTGCGTTCTTTCAGTTCTTGCACACAAGGACTGCTATGGGTACGAACTGGTAGGTGAGATCTCGAAAAGGATCGATATCTCGGAAGGGACGATCTATCCGCTCCTGAAACGCCTCAAGGATGAGGGGTATGTCACCACCTACCTCCAGGAGTCTGCCGAGGGTCCCCCCAGGAAATATTACCGGCTCACGGAACGTGGAAGGAAAGAAGAACAGGATCAGAAAGACGAATGGATGCGGTTTGCGGCTTCCGTAAATGCGCTCCTGGAAGGAAAGGATGACTCAAACTGAACAGGAATATATCCGGATTCTCCGAAACCGGCTTGAAGGAGTACTTCCCCGGGAAGATCTCGAGGATCTCCTCTCCGATTATTCCGAACATTTCCGTATCGGGAAAGCCAGCGGGCGCACGGAGGAGGACCTCTGCAGATCGCTCGGATCCCCCGAGGATGTTGCCCGGGAAGTCAAGGCAACCCACCTGGTTAAAAAAGCAGAAAAAACCCGTTCCTGCCGCAATATATTCCACGCGGTCATAGCAACGCTTGGTCTTGGCCTTTTTAACCTGGTCTTTGTCCTGGTCCCGTTCATCTTTCTCGTTGTCCTGCTTGCGGTCATATTTCTCCTGGGCGTGGCGTTTGCCGTCTTCGGGCCTGCAGCCTTTATCTTCTCGCTCCTCCAGATCCTGGGAATCCCGTCCTTTGCCATCTGGCAGTCGCCGCTTGCGGGGGCGTTCTTTTCGATTGGAATAACCTCGTTTGGTATCCTGCTCATTGTTGCTGCGTTCTACCTTGCGCGGTTCTTCTACCACCTCGGGATCCGGTATCTCACATGGAACATTGGTGTGATCAAGGGCGCGGAGGATATTTCATGAAACCGGAGGTGACCGGGGATGTCTACCTGACCCGGGGTCAGCGTTTCCTTGCGTGGTCGAAGATCAACCCTGCCCGGCTGGTGATGTGGCTCGTTGCCATTACCATAGTCTCGTTTGCCCTTGGGTTTTTGATCCTTGCTCTCTCGGGAGGATTTCCTCCGGCCGCTGGTGAGCCTTTCTCCCTGTTCCGGAACAGCGGAATTCACGCACCCGGTTCCACGGTTATCATGTCCGATGGAGCCGGACGGGGTGATGTGACGGTGACCCTTGGTGCCGGGAAGCTGGACCTCCTGGGAGGGGCACCTGCCGGTGCTTTCATGGAAGCCACGGTCTTCTCGAAAGCCCCCGAATGGCAGCCGGACATTACCCGGAACCTGAATGGTTCCAGCCTCCATGTAGCCATTACGGAAAAAGGGCACACGGCAAAGGAATGGTTTGCCGTGGACTCCCCGAATCACTGGGAGATCCGCCTGGATGACACGATCCCTCTCGACCTCGATGTCAATGTCGGGGCGGGAGACAGCCGGCTGAACCTCGGAACGCTCAACCTGACCACCCTCTCGGTCAACAATGGAGCCGGGGATATCAGGATAGACCTGGGCAGTTACCACGGCAGCCGGTTCGATGCGGAGATCGTAAATGGTGTCGGGGACGTAACCCTCCTCGTACCCAGGTACAGCAACACCCGCATCGAGATCTCCCGCGGGGTCGGCGATCTGACCGGCTCCGGTCTCATACGGGAGAATGACTCCTTTACTACCGCCGGCTACACCCCGGCACTCCCCTTAAATACTATCAGAGTAAAACAAGGCGTTGGCAGCATCCTGGTCGAGGCTGTGTGATCCATGCCCGGAGAAGTTCCATGAATCTGAAAACACTCATTATAGTGATAATCCTGTCTGCACTCTTTGTCGCGACAATTCCCCCTGTCAGTGGGGAGAGTGCCCCGACCGTAACGATCACTGACTACAAAGTAAACCCCTCGGTCCTCATGCCGGACAGCCCGGGTACCATCACCATCACGGTGAAAAATACCGCATCAAGTGCCCAGGTCAGTGAAAAATCAGGATTTATCGGAACTGACAGCTATGCAACCGTCAAGACCACGGATATCAATGTCAATCTCGACAACGTGAGGCTGGAAGGCAACGGGCTCATGGTAGTATCCGGTAATTTCGACCGTGTCGGGGCTCTCGGCCCGGGCCAGTCCATGCAGTTCACATTCTCGATCCAGGCCCCCTCGAAAAACGGGTTATACTATCCTGAAGTCTGGATTGACACCGCCGGCGGAAAGAGCGTCAAATACCCCATCCCGGTGAATGTCAACACCGCGCTTGGGATCCAGAAAAAAGCGATCATTATCCTTGACAGCACGCTGACCGGAAGCCAGAACCCCGGCGACGAAATTCCCGTCCAGGTAACGGTCCTGAATTCCGGCGATATGCTCTCGGAGGACGTTGTCCTGAAGATCGAGAATATCAGCACCACCATGGTTGCCCCGAAAAATACCGATATTTACCATCTCGGTACCCTGTCAGCCGGCAAGAACAAGACCATCGATATGATCCTGCTCTCCGACAAGAAGATGACCGCCGGCCTCGTCAAGGTCCCGGTTACCATCAGTTACAATGCAATCGACGGTACCCAGAAAACCCAGACTTCGAGCATCGACATCCTCTTCAAGGGAAAAGCGGAGATTGGTTTTGTCTCGGTTGACACAAGTCCCCCGAGACTCACTGAGAATACACCGTTCGATCTCACCATCCGGATAGAGAATACCGGCACCGGTGAAGCCAAACAGGTCTCGGCAAAGGTCGACCTTCCCGCTGAAGGAAAGAAGGAATCGTTCATCGGGAAGATCAAACCCGGTAATGACGCGCCCGCCATCTTCCTTCTTGAAGGAGCCCCGGCAGGAACCCACCCCTATAACCTGACGGTGACCTATACCGACGATATGGGTGTCCATGTCCTGAACCAGCAGATGACCCTCCGGGTACCGCCGACTGACACCTCCGGCAGCCTGATCTTCGGCCTCATTGTCCTTGTCATCCTTGGGTTTTTGGCCTACCGCTACTGGTACCTCCCGAAATACAAGGGTGACGGAAAGTTCCCATGGGAAAGAAAGAGCTGAAAGTTGCGTTCCTGCTGGCCCTGCGCTCCCTCCAGCGGGGGAGCCGGTCCAGCGTGATCTTAACCGTGCTCATCATCGGGATGTGCTTCACCAACATGATCTTCCTCCCCGCCCTCTTCAACGGGATCGCGCAGAGCGTCAGCCAGCAGGTCATTGACTATGAGATCGGGAACGTGCTCGTCAGCCCCAAATCCGGCGATCGGTACGTGAACGACGTAGATGCCACGCTCTCGCTCATCAACGGCATGCCCGGCGTTGAACGGGCCACCTCCCATTTCTCCAGGGGAGCGACCCTCAAATACCGCCAGCGTGTACTCGGGGCTACCGTGAGATCCATCTCACCGAATGACGAGAAATCCATCTCCCCCCTGTACACCAAGATGATCGCCGGCAGTTACCTGGGTGACAGCGACGTTGGCGAAGTGATCATCGGCAAACCGGTTGCCGGCGACCCCACGATCCGGAGGGAGGACGAGTTCCAGCCCTCGCTCGGGGGCGTGCGGGTGGGGGACTCGATAACAATCGAGTACGGGAACGGGTACACGAAGGAGTACCGGGTCAAAGGGATCTACTATACCGGCTGGCCGACTGCCGACAGTGCCGTGTACGTGACAAGAACCGACATGGCACTTGCAGAAGGAAAGCCACTCACCTATGCAGATTCCATCATGGTCAAGACCAAGCCCGGGTATTCTGATAAGTTTGTAAAGAACGAACTTTTAGAATACGGCGTATCGCAGAAAGTCCAGACAACGCGCGATCTCCTTGACAAGTCCATGGGCCGGATCATGCAGAGTTTTGCGATCATGAACATGGTCTCCATGATTGTGAGCATCGTCATCACGACGGTCGTGCTCTTTATCATCATCACGATCAAGACCCTAAGCAGCCGCCGCCAGATCGGGATCCTGAAGGCCATCGGCGTGGACAAGGAAGTGATCATGCACAACTACGGGTTCCAGGTGATCATCCTGTCCATCCTGGGTATCATCCTTGGCCTCGCATTAACGATGCTCCTGGCTGCATACATGCAGGCCAACCCGATCGTCACACCCGACTGGTCGGCCTCACTCTACCTGACTCCCATGGATCTGGTCACCAACTCCCTGATCCTCTTTGCAGCGTCCGTTGTTGCAGGGTATGTTCCGGCGTACCAGGTCTCGCGCGAGGATATCCAGAGCTCAATGAGGTCCTGAAATGATCGAGATATCAGAATTACGGAGAATTTACCGGATGGGCGATGTTGAAGTTAAGGCCCTGGACGGCGTGACTATCGATATTATCAAGGGGGAATTTTTAGGGATTATGGGGGCAAGCGGGAGCGGCAAGACCACGCTTCTGCACCTGCTCGGCCTCCTCGACGACCCTACCACCGGGAGGATCGTCATCGAGGGTACGGATCTGTGCAACCTCACGGATTACGAGAAGACCATGTTCCGGCTTTACAAGTTCGGGTATGTCTTCCAGGACTATGCCCTGGTACCTGACCTCACCGTCATGGAGAACGTCTCACTGCCCGCGATGCTCCGGAAAGACAGGGACGACCAGAAGATACTCGATGACAGCCACGATATCCTGAAAAAGATCGGTCTCTTCGATCGCCGGGATCACCTGCCCAGGGAACTCTCGGGTGGACAGCAGCAGCGGGTCTCGATTGCAAGGGCCATGGTGAACAAGCCCGATATCCTGTTTGCCGATGAACCGTGCGCCAACCTGGACTCCGAGAACTCCCGGATGGTGCTGGATCTCTTCAGGGAGATCAACGAGGAGATGAAACAGACCATTGTGATGGTCTCCCACGAACCCTGGCACCAGGAGTATTTCCACCGTATCGTCAAGCTCGGCGACGGAAAGGTCATCAGCGATGAGATAAACGGTCACGGGAAATGAATGCACTGCATGGAATGGGTGAGGAGTAGTTCATGGGAAAGAGAGAGCTGAAAACTGCGTTCCTGCTGGCCCTGCGCTCGCTGCAGCGGGGGAGCAGATCGAGCGCGATCCTGACGGTTCTTATCATAGCTATGTGCTTCACCAACATGATCTTCCTGCCCTCCCTCCTCAACGGGATCGGCCAGAGCATCACAAAACAGATCGTGGATTACGAGGTATCCGATGTCCTTGTCGACCCCAAGACCGGAAACCAGTATGTCGGGGATCTCGACACAACGCTCGATCTCATCAACGGCATGCCCGGTGTGGAGCGCGCCACCCCCCATTTCTCCAAGGGGGCAACGCTCATGTATCACAAACGGGTGCTCGGCACCACCATCCGGGCCATCAAACCCAATGACGAGAAGCTCGTCTCTCCCCTGTATACAAAGATGACTGCCGGCAGTTACCTGGGGAATGACGATGTCGGCGAGATCATTCTCGCAAAGCCTGTTGCCGGTGATGCTACAATAAAGGAAGAGGACGAGTTCCAGCCCTCGCTTGGGGGCGTGCGGGTGGGGGACTCGATAACGATAGAGTACGGGAACGGGTACACCAGGGATTACCGGGTCAAAGGGATCTATTATACCGGCTGGTGGGAGGCCGACGCTGCTGCCTATGTCACCTGGACCGACATGGAGAAGGTGGAAGGAAAGACCCTGGATTATGCGGATTTCATAACGGTCAAGGCCAAGCCCGGGTACTCTCCGAAGTTCGTCAAAAACGAGCTGCTGCAGTACGGCGTTGCTGACCGTGTCCAGACCTCCACCGATGTCCTGGATAAGAACATGGGGAAGATCCTGAAGAGCTATGCCATCCTGAACATGGTCTCATTATTTGTGAGCATCGTTATTACGACGGTCGTGCTCTTCATCGTCATCACCATCAAGACCATCAACAGCCGCAAGCAGATAGGCGTCCTGAAGGCCATCGGGGTGGACAGGGAAGTGATCATGCATGCCTACGGGTTCCAGGTTATCCTCCTTTCTCTCATGGGTATTGCGCTCGGGGTGATCTTAACCCTCCTGCTCAATGTATACATGGAATACAATCCTGTCGTGACCGTTGACTGGTCCGCTTCGCTGTACATAACCACCATGGATCTGGTGATGAACTCGGTCATCCTCTTTGCAGTATCCATCGTAGCGGGGTATGTTCCGGCATACCAGGTCTCGCGGGAGGATATCCAGAGCGGGATGCGGGCCTGAACACTGCCCGTTCCTTTACCTTTTTTCCCTGTCCGCTGAATATACTGTAAGAGCCGTTGCCCCATGGACGATATTCCCATTGAAAAAATAATCCGCTCGCGACGCCGTTCGATTGCGCTCATCATAACCCCGTCAGCCCGGCTGATCGTCAGGGCCCCTCTCCGGGCGCCGTCTGAGGTGATCAATGCAGTGATCCAGGAAAAGGAGGGCTGGATCCGGAAGAAGCTTGCCGAGATGAAAGGGCGGCCTCAGGCAACCGTTCACCGGTACGAGGAAGGCGAGATCTTTTACTTTCTCGGGAGGGCATACCCCCTGCATATTGTTGACGACGGCAGGGCTGCCATCGAACGCACGGACCGGCTGTGCGTCTCTTGCACCCTTGAGCCGGAGATAGCCGGATGGATTCAACGCTGGTATGTCCTGGAAGCCGAAAAGGAGATCCGGTCCCGGTGCATGTGGTTCTCGATGACGACCGGCTACACGCCGGCATCCATCCGGATCTCCAATGCCCGCGGACGCTGGGGATCCTGCACGTCAAAAGGCGGGATCAGTTTCAGCTGGTGTCTTGTGCAGGCGCCGATGGAGATCGTGGATTACGTTGTTGTCCACGAACTGGTCCACCTTGCCCATCACAATCATTCCCGGCAGTTCTGGGACCGGGTGCGTGAGATCATGCCGGACTACGAGCGGAGGCGGAAGTGGCTCCGGGAGAACGAGCGGCTGCTGAGGATATAACTTGTCTTTGTGAACAGGAGTCGGTTTTGCTACTCCTCGAACACCGTTCGATCCGGCCGCCCCAGCATACGACCCATCCAGAGTTCCGGCTCATCACAGGGTAAAAACCCGCACTTCGCGTACACCCCGTGGGCATCGCTGGTTTTGAGCAGCCACTGGTACACGTGCCTGAGATCCGGGTGCGAGATCGCGTACCGTACCATGGCCTGCCCGATTCCTCTGCGCCGGCAGTCCTCTGCAACGATTACATCCAGGAGATAGGCAAAACGCGTCTTGTCGGAGATGACGCGGCAGAACCCGACCTGCCGCCCGTCTTCTGCATACGCCCCTATCACGAGCGCCGAGTTTTTGATGCCTGATGCAATCTCCTCTTTTGTTATGCCCGTGCTCCAGTAGGTCTTTTTGAGCATGGCATGGATGTCGTCCATCCGGAGCCGGCCCGGGTCTGATGAGATATCCGGATTCATGGTTGATCGTTATTTGGATCGTCCGGATAAAAAAGAGGTCTCATTCACGTGTCCGTCTGGCACACTCTTTGACCGCGTGTTCAAAAAGCATGCATTCCCACGACATCCGGGCCCTCTCCCTCCCGGAAGGGTCCCGTTGCCATCTGGGACCATACATCCCCTTATCAGTCCAGCCAGCGAATAGAACAGGATGGATTCCTATTTTATCCGGTCTGAACTTCCTGCCGATATCCCTGCCATTTTTAACGTGCAGGCGCAGGCGTTCGCACAGGATGGCGAAGCACGGCTCGTGAACGCTCTCCGGGATGATGGGGATTTCGATCCCCTCCTCTCCCTTGTTGCGGTTCACGACGACCGGATCATCGGGCATATCCTCTTCCCCCCCATAACTATCGTCTCCGGTGAGACCGAGACCTCGGCTGTGGCCCTTGCTCCCCTTGCCGTGCACCAGGATTACCAGTGCATGGGTATCGGGGGCGCTCTCATCGAAGAGGGGCTCAAGGAGTGCCAGAGGCTCGGGCATCGTATCGTGATTGTCGTAGGTCACCCGGGCTATTATCCCCGGTTCGGGTTTGCCCCGGCCAGCGAGCGGGGAATCACCGCCCCGTTTCCCTGCCCGGATGAGGCTTTTATGGCCCTGCCCCTGGAGCACGGGGCGCTCGATGGGATAAGCGGTATGGTGCGGTACCCTATAGCCTTCGATACCGTCGGCGCCCACACCTCGTAACGGGCCGGCCTTTCGGTGCTCTTTTTTTAATCCCGTTTCCCCACCGTGGCAAGGTAGATCAGGAACTGGGCTTTCCCGTTGATTCCGAGCAGCTCGTTCATGGCATCGTCATCGAATGCCGCTATTGCGCAGACCCCGCAGCCCACCGCTTCTGCTGCGAGATAGAGATTCTGGCAGACATGGCCGGCATCGAGGTGAAGGTCACGGTATCCCCGCTCCCCGTAACGCCAGGTCATGCGGTACGGTACAGCGGTCCAGAGGAAGACCGCCCCGCTCCGGAGCAGGAACTGCTGGTCGAAACAGGCGGCGGTCATCCTGAGTGCGAGCGTGGGATCGGTTTCTATAAGCTGGAGCCGGTGAGAGAGGGCGAGGTACCGGTACAGACCCGGTTCGAGTCCATCGACATCGTTTGCGAGGATGTATGTCTCGAAGGCATGCCGTGCCCCCGCGGACGGGACCGTGCGGAGGGTGGCGAGGTTCCCGTGGATCGTCTTCACGCCCTGTGTGCACCAGAGCAGGAACCCGAGTTCTTCAAGGGCAAGCGATTCATGGGCATAGGAGCGGATGCTGGTCCGCTGCTCCATGGCCTCCCGGAGGTCAACCAGGGGGATACCGGGAGAATCCGGTCGGGGGAGATCGATTATGGGACGGGCAGGATCCGCCGGCAGTTCGAGCGGGGGCTGGGGCACGCCCCGCTGCTGGTCGCTCTTTCCTATATACCGGTATTTTGTTCTCTCCATGAACTCCTGCCCGGCACCCTTCCGGCCAGGACCGGCCTCTTCGTTCCCTGTCATCGTGTCTCACCTCAGTATGTGCATGTAAACCCGAAAGGACGTCAGGTTATCGGTCAGGATTATCAGGCCCTCCTCTCCGCACACGCTTATACCCTTCCCTCGCCAACCTATCCTCTGATACCGTGACCGGCCCTGCCCCTTCCCGGAGCGATGACTTTGCCCGAGCCCTTGCCGGGTTTTGCAGCATGTCCGGATGCTCTACGATAATGGATGAGGTGGCAATCGGGCCGGAACGGGTAACACGCTATACCAACGAATTCTGGACCTCCCGGCAGCGGCAGGCTTCGTCAATCCACGAGATCTCGTACCGCGCCTGTTTCAAACCCCAGCTCCCCCGCTTCTTTATCAGCCTCCTGACCCGGCCGGGGGATGTGGTGTATGACCCGTTCAACGGCCGCGGGACAACGGCTGTCGAGGCTGCCCTCCTTGGGCGTAACGTCATCGCCAACGATGCAAATCCCCTCTCCCGGGTGATGACCGAGGCCCGTTTTTCCCCGCCCGGCCTCTCCGAAGTCGAGGAACGCCTCGCCACGGTTCCTGACGGGAGCACCCGTGCGGAGATCGATCTCTCCATGTTTTATCACCCGGATACCGAGCGGGAGATCGTGGCCCTGCGCCACTACCTGCTTGAACAAAAAGCATCCTGCCGTGACGATTCCATTGATCGCTGGATTGCCATGGTGGCAACCAACCGCCTGACCGGGCACTCGAAGGGATTCTTCTCTGTCTATACCCTTCCCCCCAACCAGGCAGTCTCCCAGGAAAGTCAGAAAAAGATCAACGAGAAGCGGATGCAGACTCCTGAATACCGCGATACCCGCAGGATCCTCCTTACCAAAACGAAAAGCCTCCTTCGTTCTCTGTCCGCAAAGGATACCGATTACCTGAACAATGCCGGCAAATCCGCCCTCCTCCTTACGGGAGATGCACAGAATACCCCGGCCATTCCCGATGAAACGGTCAACCTGACCGTCACGTCGCCCCCCTTCCTCGATATCGTGCAGTACCGCGAGGACAACTGGCTCCGGTGCTGGTTCAACGGCCTGGATGCGGGCGCGATCGGGAAACGGATCACCATGGCCCGCACCGTTGAGCGGTGGTGTGAAGTGATGGGCCGGGTATTTGCCGAACTCTTTCGCATTACTGTTTCGGGAGGATTCGTTGCATTCGAAGTAGGCGAAGTGCGGAACAGGACGATCCGGCTTGAAGAGCACGTAGTCCCGCTCGGGATTGCCGCGGGATTTGCCTGCGAATGCGTTCTCATCAACCAGCAGACGTTCACCAAAACCTCGAATATCTGGGGTGTCGGGAATATGGCGGCCGGGACCAACACCAACCGCATCGTGGTCTTCAGAAAACCCTGAAATCTCCCGGTTCAGGCCTCCAAAACCAGGGAAACCTGCAAATCTTGATATTAATTGAAATTTAATGCAGATTACGAGTAATCTGACGCGGGTCCGTCTCCCGTGTTGGTATAACGGGAACAGACTGAGGTAACAGGAAATGGGCAAAGCGTTGATCCGGGGCATAGTTGCCCTTCTCCTTCTTGCGGGGTGCCTGATGATCCCCGTCATTGCTGCCCCGGGGGACACCGCTCCTGCTGATCACCATATTGCCGTGCGGCAGGCGCACCTTGCATGGGTGGCGCTTGAAAAGGATGTGGAGATGAACGCGGCCCTGACGTATGTGAGCACCCGTTATTATACCGATACTGCGTATATGTCCGATCTCCTTGCGGCTTTCCGGGGTGTGGAAGCCAGGATTCCTGCGGCCAGGACCGATGCCGACATCGACAGCATCATTGCGGATCTCCAGCAGATCACCCGCCTGTTCCGGAACGAGAGCCAGGCCCAGATGGTTGCAGGGCAGGGTTCGTGGGCCGAACAAAACAGCCAGATCCTCAAGGCAACCTCGAATAATCCGTACATTGCAGAGAAGAAGAACCTCTACTGGAGCACGCGGACAACGGGCCAGCTGAGTGACTTCGATACCTGGGCAGAGGAAGCCCAGGCTGAACTCACCACCTTAAAAACTAAAGGATACGACACCACAAAGGCCCAGCGGGCACGTGATGTGACCGTGGCAGGCAGGCCCGATCTCAAGGCTGCGCTCGAATCCCGGAGTGAGGACCGGGTGAATGCAGCAAGCGACCTGATCCTCTCTCTCTCCATGGATTACGTCAGCAGCGTCGAAGAAACCCGGCACCAGGTGCCCGACGATGCCCGCATCCGTTTCCTGCTGGAACAGGCGGACCGGGCTGTCGGGAAAGCGGACTCGCTCAACACCGATACTATGATCGTGATCCTGGATATCGGTGCTGCGGAACCGTCTCTCTCGCAGCTGAAAGAGGATATCAAGGCAACCCGGCTCCTGCTCAACGCCGGCCGGCTTGAGTCCGCAAAGAAGAACCTGCCGGTCATAAAGAAGGATTTTTCTGATCTTGCCCAGGCATATCGGGATATCGCCTCCAGCGCAAACCTGCCCCCCGATCTTTCCGGGGCGCTTGGCGCAATGGCAGTTGCTCTTGACAATACTGCAGGTCAGATGGGGGAGGTCTGATGAAACGGACGATAGGTGGCGGTTTTCTGGTCCTGGCAATTCTCCTGTCCCTGATGCTGGTCATCGCCGGCTGCGCGTCGGTGCCGGCACCCGGAAGCCCTCTGGTGCCGACCCCGGTAAAGACTATCACCCCCGCGAAAGTCACTCCTTCGATCACGATATCCACTGTGAAGACCCTGCGGACTCTTGCCCCGGCGACGACCCCTGTCCCCACCCCCCCACCTGCGGTGATCACAACCCTGCCGGGGAGCCGGTACAGCGTGGAAACCTGCGCTGATGCGGGGGGTTTTGTTGCAAGCCCGGGTGAGCGCTGTCCCGGGTCATGGCTGGATACGACCGTAACGTTCAGCTGCTGCTCCCAACAACCGGCCCCTGATATGCAGACAAACCTCACCGTGGTCTCTGCCCGTCCGCTCGATCTCCGGGTAGATCTATCGGATGACCCGGGCAGCATTGTTCCCTGATCCGATCGGGTATCCTGGAAGTCACCTGCACGTGGACGGGTAGTACGTTTCTTTTGAAAAGCACGCCTTAAGTATCCCAAAAGCCAACGTGTATCCATGGTCACCCGGATCAGGCGGTATGCACAGATCATCGATGTGCTGGGTAATTACGGATTCAGTATCGGTCTTGAGAAGATGTTCCCGGGAAAAGCCGGGTTCCGGCTGCCCACCTCCGGTAAAACTCCTGACTCCTCCACGGTCTATGAACGGATACGGCTGGCACTCGAGGATCTGGGACCAACGTTTGTGAAGTTCGGTCAGATCATGAGTACGAGGACCGAGCTTCTGCCGCCCGAGATGATCGAGCAGCTCAAAAAGCTCCAGGACCATGCGAAACCAATCCCGTTCTCCGAGGTACGGACCATCCTCGAAGATAATATCCCCGATGTTGATGATCATTTCTGCGAAATTGAAGAGACCCCGGTGGCATCGGCATCGATAGGCCAGGTCCACCGGGCGTTTCTCAAGGACGGGACCATGGTCGCCGTCAAGGTCCAGCGTCCGGGGATCCCCGAACTCATCGAGACGGATATCGGGATCCTCCAGTCCATGGCAGAAAGGATCGAGACGGTCTTTCCCGAGACCCGGGTCTACAACCCGACCGGGATGGTGGACGATTTTGCCCACCAGATCGTTAAGGAACTGGACTTCACAAGGGAAGCCCGCAACATGGACCGGATGGCCCGCAACTTCCATGATGTGCCCGGCATTCATTTCCCGAAAATTTACTGGGAGTTCACCACCCCGCACGTCATCGTGATGGAGTTTATCGAGGGTGTCCGGATCGACAACGCGGAGGCTATCGCCGAGATGGGGTACGTTCCCCACGATATCGGGGTCCGGGGATTCCATGCCTACCTGAAGATGATCTTCGAGGACGGGTTCTTCCACGGCGATCCGCATCCGGGCAACCTGTTCGTTTCCAAGGCCGGCGACATCGTTTTCCTGGACTTCGGGATTGTCGGGATCCTGCGCCCGGAGAAGCGGCAGCTCTTCATCAATCTCCTCTTCGCACTCGTCAATGACGATATCGAACTGATGCTCCGGTCGCTTGAGGGCTTTGGGATCGTGATTGCCGAAGAAGACCGGGAACCCATGCGGGATGACCTTTACCTCATGATGCACGACTTTTCCGGAGGCGGGGGCGATGACGATGGTGTATCCCATCTCAATTTCGGCGTGGTTGTCAGCGAACTCACCGAAACAATGCGCCGTTACCGGCTCAAGGTGCCGATGAACCTGATGCTCCTGTTAAAGGTCTTCATGATGGTCCTGGATGTCGGTGTAAGGCTCGATCCCAAGTTCAATTTTGGCAAGGAAGTCACCCCCTACCTCTCAAAACTGGCCGATACCAACAACTTTTCCGCAGCCTATCTCAAACGGGCCTCGATGACACTCCTGGAAGCTGCGGATGCCCTCTTCGACATGCCCCGCAACCTCAACCTGATGCTGCGGCGGCTCTCGACCGGGACCTTCAAGCTCGAGATCGTTGAGAACGATATCCAGAAACTCCAGATGGCGCTTGACAAAGCGAGCGACAAGCTCATGATGGCCCTTGTTGTTGCGGCCCTTGTCGTGGGATCGTCCATGGTTATCAGCGCCCAGCCCAATCAACTGCCCGAACAGATCATATGGATTGCAATAGCAGGTTATACGGCCGCTGTGCTCGTCGGGTTCTATGCGATCTACCACGTCATCTTCCTCCGGTTCCGGATGGACCGGTAAAACCGTATTGTGCGGGCTTATCGCACGCACTCTTTTACGATCTTCCATTTTTCCCGTTTTTCTTCAAAACTGGCCCGTGCATGTGCCGGACTCGTTGACGGCAGGACAATCGTATCTATCTCCAGGTGCCTGTAACCCTGACGGAAGTACCGGGCTGCGGTACTCCCGT
This sequence comes from Methanoregula sp., assembly GCF_041645475.1. GTDB lineage: Archaea > Halobacteriota > Methanomicrobia > Methanomicrobiales > Methanospirillaceae > Methanoregula. The sequence goes on from NZ_JBAZQA010000006.1 coordinate 103,349, forward strand.
TGAGTGCCACGAGCGTTATGCCGGGACGGGTGGCAAGGAAACCTTTGATGTCATTGAAGACGGGATTCCGGATTTGCGAGTCCGCACTTCCCGGGCGCGAGCAGGAGCCGATCACGTCCCAGAGCGCGATACGGTGCCGTGTGATCCGGTCGATGCGCTGCGGGTACGGGAGCGTCGGGTCTATCGAGAAGAGGCTATCCATGATCCGCCAGAACTGGTTCTGCGGGTTCCCGTAATACATTGTACCTGTCAGGGAGAGGACACTCGGGAAGCTCCCAAGGATCAGCACCCGGGGATTGTCTCCGCACACCGGTGGGAGACCCTGCAATAAATCCGGGCCTGGGCAGGATGTGGTGCAGTCGCGTTTCATACGGTCAGGAGTATCAGCGGCTTACTTTTCGCACGGAAAAAAGAGGTTTATTCCTTGTAATAGAGGTTGCAGTGGCAGTGTCCCATCTTTGCTACCTCTTCCTTATGGTAGATACAGGGGCATTCAATTGCCATGTCCTTCTCCTCATCGCCGCTCCGGATCCGGCAGGGGCAGTAGGGATGCCCGAATTTTATTTTGTTGCGCACAAGTCCCTTGATTACGGTCCGGAGTTGTTTCTCATCGGTATTGAGCGACCAGCTGTGCTTGTGTGCATAGGCCTTCGCCCACTTGAGCATATCTTCTTCCGCTTGAATATCTTCAGTCATGGTACCCCGCCGGTTTGGTGTTGTCAGATACTATCACGATATGAGACATTAGTCTTTTTGCTTGCCCGCCTCACGGCTTCTTGGCCTTCTTCGTGATACGCTGAACAACCCGGTTGTACGTTTCCATGACGTCGCCCTTCTCAAACCGGTACACGTCCTTGTCGAGCGACTCACCTGTCTTCTTATCCCAGAGGCGCATTGAGTCCATGCTGACCTCATCGCCGAGATAAATGGTCTTTCCCTGTTTACCGAACTCGATCTTGAAGTCCACAAGGGTAATTCCCTGCCTTGCAAGGATTTTTACGAGAAGCGCGTTCACGAGAAGCGCAACTTTCTTGATCTTTTTCAGATCCTGCGGGGTTGCAAGCTTGAGGGCAATGATCAGGTCATCGTTGAGCATCGGGTCGTGCCGTGAATCGTCCTTGTAATCGATCACAATGACCGGCGGGTCGAGTTTCATGCCCTCTTTGAACGGGTAATTCCGGACAATGGAACCGGCCGCTATGTTCCGGACAATCACTTCGAGCGGGATCATCTCCAGTTCGCGGACTGCCATATGGCGCTCATCGATCATCCCGAGGAAATGGGTCTTGACCCCGTTCTTTGCCAGGTACTCAAAGAAGAACGCTGAAACCTCTGCATTATAACTGCCCTTGTTCTTGAGGGTATCCTTCTTGCCGCCGTCGAATGCGGTGATGTCGTCCCGGAATTCAACGATCAGTTTTCCCTTTTCGTCCGTCCGGTATACCGACTTGGCTTTACCGGCATAGAGAAGTTTTTTCTGCTTCACGATCTGCTCCCTTCACTAAGTCTTTGTTCGAGCCGGTTTATTAGAGGTTGCAAGGCCGGAGGGTACCAGCCCCGCTCTATGTACCTTGGATAGATGCAGAGCCGTTCGCGGAGCACGGCATTGCCGGCTATCCCATGGAGTTCCTCGAGCGCGGGCCACGGGTGTTCCGGGTTCACGTAATCGATCGTGAGGGGCGATATCCCCCCGAGGTCGTCGACCCCGCAGGGTATCAGGAGGGACGCATCGATCAGGTTCGGGGGGATCTGGATTGCTACCTCCTTTGGAAGAATGTCCCGCGCCATGCCGATGGTAGCGCAGATCTCGTCGGTTGTCGGCACCGGGCTTCCGGCAAGCGGGGTGCCGGGCTTCGGGCAGAAGTTCTGGATGATCACTTCCTGGATGTGCCCGTAGCGTTTGTGAAGATCCCGGATGGCAAAGAGCGAGTCCTCCCGGTCCGCCATGGTCTCGCCAATCCCGAGAAGAAGACCCGTGGTGAACGGAATCTTCAGTTTCCCTGCATCCTCCATCATGGCGAGGCGGACGTCAGGAGCTTTTCCTGTGGAGGTGGCATGGGCCGGAATCTCCGCGGTGGTTTCGAGCATCAGCCCCATGCTCGCGTTCACGTGCCGGAGCCGGTCCATCTCGTCGTAGGTCAGGATGCCGGCGTTGGTGTGGGGGAGGATGCCGAACGCGATGCTCTTCCTGCACATGGCCTCGCAGTAATCGAGGATAGTGGCATATCCCATTGACCTGATAAGGTCCGGAAAACCGGCTTCGTTCTCCGGCCGCTCGCCGAACGTGAAGAGCGCCTCGGTACATCCGAGTGCCGCACCCTGCCGAAGCGTTCGTTCAACCTCTTCCTGCGCCATGAGACAGCCATCCTGCACGGGCGTACGGAAGCAGCAGTAACCGCAGCGGTTGTGGCAGACGGTGGTGAGCGGGAGAAAGACGTTTTTTGAGAAGGTCAGGGTCCGGGCCTGCATGAGATGAGGTTTACTGCGCTCCTATTGAAATCTGCTGTTCATCCCGCGGTTCAGGCCGCGACTGGTGCAGGTGGCAACGGCAACAATAATGTGCCGGGCCGGACATAGTTCAAAGTGCTTTACGAGTGGCTCATTGCCAAGGCCGTTAGGGAGTTCTGATGTTATTTCGGGAAAAGGAACCGGATGCGGAATCTGACAAGGGTGGCGCCCCTGAAGGGGAGCCGGTGCTCTATCCGGATATGACGCCGGACGAGCTCCGGGCAGCGCTTGCATTTGCAGAGAAGAAACTCCAGCTGGTGGGCAGCATCACGCGGCACGATGTCCTCAACCAGCTCACGGCAATTGTCGGGTACAACGAGCTGCTCGGGATGATGATTGAAGACCCCAAGCTTCGGACCTATCTCGAACGGGAACGGCAGGCTGTCGACAAGATCCGTCGGCAGTTCCATTTCGCCAAGGATTACCAGAATATCGGGGCCGCCTCAAAGACCTGGCTCTCGCTCCGGCAGCTCATCCGCCAGGCAAGCGACGAGATCAACCTGGAAGCCATCAAAATCGAGGATGAGACCGGCAAGGCCACGCTCTTTGCCGACCCCCAGTTTATCAAAGTGATAACGAATATCTTTGAAAATTCCCGACGCCACGGGGTTAAGGCAACCCTTATCCGGATCTTCTTCGAGGATGGTCATGAGGGATCCCGTTTAATCTTCGAGGATAATGGAGCAGGTATCCCGGCTGGCGACAAGACTAAGATCTTTGAACGCGGTTTTGGCAAAGGGACCGGCTGGGGGCTCTTCCTGGCGCGGGAGATCCTGCTCTTCTCCGGCATGAGTATCCGGGAGACCGGAGAACCCGGGCACGGTGCACGGTTCGAGATAAGCCTCCCCGCCGATTACCTGCGCAAAGAGGGATAACCCCCGAATCCCGGATCCCTGTCAGCATTTTTTTTAACCGGTATTAAAAACAGGAAGAGACCGGGACTGTATCACAGCCCGGACGTTATTGTTTCCAGAACCACGCGAGCCGGAACACTGCACTTCTTCAGCCCAGATTGTTACCGTGTCAGGTACTTGTAATGGGTGAAATCAGACTTGCATTCAGAACAACATCTCCCCGCATCAAAGACGCTTCCGGTCGGGTGGAGATAAAAGGCAACCCTGATATGATGCCCGGGAGCAGCTGATGGTATGAAGGTGCTGTGGATCGCCCTGCTGCTTTGTACCTGTGTAATTCTTGGTGTGGCTTTCGGGGTTTTCGGTGGTATCCATATCACAGACCGGTATCCTGTTGCACCGGTCGTGGGAAATCTTCCTGAGTATCACCCAGTGAACCTGACCGCCGCGTTTCCGGTAGGGGACGGGACCGGGCCGGAGGAAAAAAACGCTCTGTTCTCAAAATATGTCGCCCTTGGCACACCATTTATCATAGTCTCGCTTTACAGTGGGGACCCGGCCGACCCGCTCTCCGTTACGATTATTACTCCGGATAAGAGCCTCGGTCCCTTCTATGATGCATCGGACGGAATGATCGATGGCAGGATTGATCTGAAAATCACCGACCCGGAGACCCTGATACCCGGCCTCTGGAAATTTCAGGTTCACAGCAGGAAAGAAATTTCTTATGGCAATCTCGAGAACCTTTCGTGGATCCGGGCGAACACTCTGAACCACAAGACTGATGAATAAAGAATAAAAAATAATGCCGGTATAATGAAAAGCGTCCCTGCTTCCTGTGCACTTTTTGTGTTTATCCTCGTAGCACTTGGAACACCGGCAGCCGCATTTTCCCACGAGTACATCGTTGAACCGGCGTTTGGATCTGTAGGTACCGCCGCTCCGGATGTAGTCCCCATTAATTTCTTGGACCTCAACCTCCGCGAGATGGTGATCATAGGGGCTCTTGCCCTCTCACCCTCCTTTGTCTTTCCGGTAGAAATCTTCTTTACGTTAAAACTTCTCGCCTGTTTGGGCTTCAGGAGGATTGGGAGAAGGAATATCCTTGCAAGTTCAATCAGGAATACCCTGTACACTACTATTCTGTTACAGCCGGGGATAAGTTTTGTCGAGCTCCTTCAGGAAATCGGTCTCTCCCGGGGGGCGCTCACCTATCATATTACGCTCATGCGGATCTCGGGGAAGATTGTCCTGCTAGAGTCCCCTGGAATTACCAGTTACTTTGAGAATTCCGACCGGTACACCCCAGGAGAGAGAGAAGTTCTCAAATACCTGCGGCAGGAAACGGAGCGGCGGATCCTTCTCACCCTGGCGAGGAATCCGCTTATGTCCCGTCGGGATTTCGAACAGATACTTGGGGTATCCGGCCCAACCGTCACCTGGCATATGAAGCGGCTTATCGATGCCGGCCTCATGAGCCACCATAAGGAAGGTCGTTTTGCACGGTACGCTCTTTCAGAAAGAACACTGGTATACCTCAAAAAATATTGTGAGGAAATACCTCTCCTGCCGGAGCAGCACTCCTGTGCCTGATTGCATGCCGTAATTACCCGCGACAGGGATTGCCGGATTGCATCTTTTTTGTGGTTATTGGCCAAAGCCCGAATGTTTTTCCGATCATTCGGGAAATTATCACGAATGTGGGATGTATTATTGCAACGGGGAATTAAGTATTGAATCAACAGGAATTGATGGAATAGTAAATTTTCCGGTGTTTCAAAACCTTGTAGATAATCGGCAAAAACTTTAAAGCAACACCCAATGGGAATTCTACGCGATATTTCCCGTCACGGGTCAGGTGCCCTGCTAACACGCGGGGGAAGAACTCCTGCCGGATACTTACCACAGACATTGTCGGGCACCCGGATCCCGATCGGGCCGGGCAGGTAATCCTCCGAAGGGTCTACGATCCGGGTATTCGGGGAGGAAGTGCCGGCACCGGAGCCGGTCGGGATCTCTCTGCTGGATAGGGCCAAAGAGGGCACCGGACTCCGGGTGCAGGCAGGTTGCTGCAGCGAGAGAAGGTAGTGGTACATCCCGACCCGGTCATAGCGGTGTTTCACGAGGGTATTATGGATCTCACCATAGATCCTGTACTCTTCAAGAAGCCTCCTGAATCGTGATGGATCATCCCGGGAATGGGTATTGATCTCTTCCTTCAGCAATGCGATCCGGGTATCGATGAACCTCTTTTGGGCCAGGATGTACAGGGTTTCATTTGTATGGGTGAATCTCTTTGAGCCCGAATTAACCCGGATGACGACCGGGGCACTGGTTACCGGCTCTGCTTCTGGCACCTGTCCCGCCGGAACATATTTTACCGCCTGGTTCAGCTTTTGTGGCATCTCTCCTACGAATGAAAGATCTGTGGTCTCAATCCAGATATACCCGGTATCCCCGTACTGCAGGTCGTCCCCTGCCACACCAACTGCCATGTGGTGTTCGGGAATGAAAAGGAGAAGCGAGACATTGTAACCTTCCCTCGACAGGAGACCGGCGAGCAGGACACTCTTGTCATCGCAGTCGCCGGTGCGTTCAACGATTGTTTCGACCGGAAAGCGCGAGAGGGTACCCACACGTGCACCAGACGATGTGTCGTAGGGAAAGCTCTGGACAAATACGGTGAGAAGTTCCAGATATTCATCCTCGGAATATTCGTGTTCCTTTCTTATCTTCCGGAACTGCCCGGTGAGGTCCGCGTTGAGCGTCTCCTGGGCCGGATCATTGACAAATGCCCGGTAATAATCGGGTACTACGGTCTCCGGAGCCACATCCTCCGGTATCAGCGCAAATTTATTCCCGTTTTTTGCACCGAAATATAAACCGTTGCTTACGTTGGCCTGAATTGAGATGGTGGTATCCTGGAACGGGAACACATACTGGCGGGTGAGAAATCCCGGTGTGTCATTTGGGGCGATAGAAGGCAGCGAGATCGAGGTGGAGGAAACGCCTGGAGTGACCTGACAGGGATCTTCTGCCGCGGTCCTGGGGGTGGTTTGGTTGGCAGTAACCCCGTGTGTCATGGCCGCAAGAAGCAGGATTGCGATACCACAGAGAAGAGCGATCCGGAACAGGCGCCCCTGTCTCCAGGAAATATAACGGCATAACGCTGCCATATGCCGACTGGACCTGCCCATATCCGTGATCTTCCATGATATGCCGTGGTGGGGAAGCTGTAGATCCATGGGGGGGTCAATCCATGTGGTAAACGGTAGATTGGCGTCGGCGGGATAAAGGGTTTGGGAGTGGATGTGCATCCCTTAATTCCTGCGGGGTCCGGTAATTCACCCGCTCTTCCCGCTGAACCGCGGATCCGGGCGGGGATTGCCCGTTTCATTACGTCACCGGCTGGACAATCCGGCGTTCTCATCCGGAACAATTGATGGCCGGTTGCCACGATTCAATCTCCACGAGCATCGTCCTGAAGTCATCATCCCGGGAATAAGACCGTTCGAGGATCGATCCGGTTGAGTGAATCGTGAGATGAGCGAGAGCGCTTTGGTAGTAAAAAGCCATTTATGATCTGATAACTTCCCGGATCCTGCAAACCAGGGAAAAGAATTCCTCTTCCCCAGGCTCACCCTTTGCATAAGCCACATCGCTGCACCGGTCGAGTAATGGGATAATTGCACGGGTTTCATGACCCCCGAGTGAGAGGAATGTAATAATTTCGGTTGCCGTTGCTTCCCGGCCATCGCCGAACTCGTGCGACAGGTGGACCCGAAGGGCACGGGCTGCAAGCCCATATGCCTCTGGATAGTGCTGCAATCCAAAAGCCCGCTCTGCGGCCACTAGGATCCCCTCCACATCCCCCTGGTGACTAACAGGTTCCGGAGTGGATGATATGGCCGGTCCACCAGCCGCCTGACGCAGGTATCTCCGGTAGAAAAGCCAGATCCCGGCAACTCCCAGCACAAGTACCAGGATGAGATAAACGGGAAATGGCCACGACCTGACATTGTGTTCCATTGTCACCCGGGTAACCGATCCCTCTCTCGTTGTTGCATTCACATACGCGATCTCTCCCCCGGTGCCGGTGGATACGGCTGTTACCGAACTGCTGTCAGGCGTTCGGTTGAAAATCGTCTCTTTGTGCCGGTACCCTCCGTCAGCGAGCGTCTGCTGGAATGACTGATAACTCGTGTTAGTGGAGAGTGCAGGATCGGAGGTGATCGGGGCATTTGCCACTTCCTGTACAAAAGGAATCATCCCCCCCTCCATGGCGCCCCGTACTACCACCTGATCTTCAGCTCCCCTCCGGTATAACAGCGAGAACGTCCCGTTTGTACTGGATGCCGGCTGCGTGTCACGGGAAATGAGCGTGAATCCGTCGGCAGAGAGACTCGAATTCATGGAACGGAAGAGCGGGTCGTTTTCAAGCCGCTGGTCAAAGTCCGCCTGTTCGTGCTCCTGCCGGGCCTTCACCTGCTGGTTTTGCTGCCGGGCTGCTTCCGTTTCCGCCTGAGGCTGGCCACTTGATGAGGATGTGTTGGCCGATCCGTCCGCCCCCATCTGTTCCCGGGTGCCGACCACCTGTTCCGCAAACGTAACCGAGCTCGCGGACGGGATCGTCCCGGTTTCCGGCCTGCTGGTACTGGATACCGGTGAGGGGATATTTCCTGCACAGCACGGGTCCGCAACGATATGGACCCTGAGCTCCGGCACGCTCACATTGACCGGCGCCGGGAGCGTATAATAGTACGAGATATGCACCTTGTATTCCCGAGGGGTCGGAGAGGGGGTCATCGTGAGGTTCAGGAACGAACGGCCGACGGGAAGGGTATGGGGGAAGACCCGGTTCTGGGTATTGATCATGACGACACCGGTCTTCTGGAGACGTGCATCGGTTGAGAAGAGGACCGTGCCGGGTACCTCCTCCAAAAACCCGTTCTCTACCGCGAGCGGAATCTCCATGGTGGCATTGGTTGGGAACCAGTAGTCCTGCTGGCCGGAGATGAGGGTAATCTCCGCTGCCGTGACTGCCGGGAGAAGGAAACAGAGGAGCAGAAGTATGCCCGCAATCTGCCATCTCACGGGATGATCCGCCCCCGCCCGTACCGGGCCCAGAACTCGATGAGAAGAAGGAACAGTGCGCCGGCAATGAACCACGCCCCGACTGGGGTCTCCTCCTCTTCCCGGGCGATCTCTTTATTCAGCCCACGGTAGATTTCAGCAAGAGTTGTCTGATCCACGGACCGGAAATACCGGCCCCCGCCTTTCTCCGCAAGCGAGCGGAGGGCAGCCTCATCGAGATCCGCATACTGCGGATTACCCGTCCAGTCATACCCGATCACCACCGGTTGCGCAGATCCCAGTCCCACCGTAAAGACCTGGATATGGGCGGCCTGCGCGGCGGCAACCGCGTCGTCCGGGGTGACAGTACCGGCATTGTTCACGCCGTCCGAGAGCAGAATGACCACACTCTTCCTGTTCGGGATGGAGCGGGCCATGTCAACCGCGAGTGTCAGGCCATCACCTATTGAGGTCTGCCCGGGCTTTGGTATCACCGCAGCCAGTTTCTGTCGGACCCGGTCCTTGTCGGGGCTCAGGTAGGCTGCCGTGGTTGCACCGGACTCGAAGATCACAACCCCGGCATTGTCGGCCGGTTCAAGGCTGTTGATCAGCAGGTCGGCAGCATGCTTTGCCGCTTCGAGCCGGGTGGGCTGGTAATCCGTTGCCTGCATACTTCCGGAATCATCTATGGCAAGGACCACGTTCACGCCTTCCTTTGCCTGCATGAGCGGGATATGGGGGCCTGCAAGGCCGATGAAGAGCAGGGCCAGGGCCGCAAGTGAAAGGGCAACAAGCAGATGGGCACGCCCGGATTTAGATCTGGTGCCAAGCGCGGACTTTATGAGGGCAACATTGGAGAATTCCAGTGCTTCCTGCTTCTTCTTCCTGAGCACGAGCCAGTAAAGCGCGGCGAGAACGGGGATGAGGAACAGCCCCATAAGCCAGATGGGATCAGAGAACCCGGCCATATCTCCTCCTCCACTTCATCGCGCGGAAAAAAGTTATGAGGGGGATATCACAGGAATCTGTGGTCTGGAGGAAAACGTTTCCAACGCCAGCCCGGGAGAGACCTGAGGCAAGGGCACGGGCCTCCTCTGCTGCCAGTGCTGCATACCGGTCACGGAATGCTGTGTCCGAAGTGTCCGCAAGGATTTGTTCCCCGGTTTCTGGATCTTCGAGCATAATGAGACCCGCATCCGGAATCTCCTGTTCCCGTATGTCCGCAACCCGGATCGCGATGACCTCGTGGCGGCGGGCAAGGACCCGCAGCTCCGGCAGGAACTCCGGTGCGGCAAAATCCGAAAGGATGATAACCGAGCTCCGTCGCGGGAGGACCTTCCCGATGAACCGGGCCGCACCGGCAATATCGGTATTCCTGGATACCGGCACATTACCGATAAGAGTGTTGAGGAGAGATATGAGGTGTTTTCTTCCCCTCCCGGCGGGACGGAAGTCCTCCACCCGGTCCGAGAATAAGCACAGGCCTATCCGGTCGTTATTGTTCAGTGCGGCAAAAGCAAGACTCGCGGTCACTTCGAGCATCTTCTCCTGCTTTGTTTCCTTTGAGCCGAACGTGCCGGACCCGGAGACATCCACGAGAAAGTAAAACGTCTGGTCGCGCTCCTCGGCATATTCGCGGATGAACGGGTGGTTGTACCGGGCCGTGACCTTCCAGTCAATGGAGCGGACATCGTCTCCTGCCACATACTCCCGGATCTCGGCAAACTCCATGCCTTTACCCTTGAAATGGGAATGGTGGAGTCCTGGCTGGAGCCCGGAAACGAGGCCCCTCGTGACCAGCTCGATCTTCTTCAGCTTCCGAATCAGGCTGGCTCTGTAATCCATCCGATCACCCCCGGCCCCGGTTTCCGTCATGAAGAACCTCAGGGCACAACGACGGTTTTGAGGATACGGTCAATGATCGCATCGTGAGTCACACTTTCTGCTTCTCCCTCGTAGGTCAGGATAATCCGGTGCCGAAGCACGTCGTGGGCAACGGCCTGGACATCCTCGGGGATCACAAAACCGCGGCCGGCCATGAGGGCCCGGGCCTTGGCGCCAAGGACGAGGCTGAGGGACGCACGCGGGGATGCACCATAGGCAACGTACTTTGCCATGTCAATGCCATACGCAGCCGGGTGGCGGGTGGCATCCACGAGGTCGGTGACATAGCGTTTGATGGCGCTGTCTACGTAAATCGTCCGGGTGAATGCCTGGATGGCGAGGATCTTCTCTGTACTCATCACGGTTGCAGGTGTAATGGAAGTACCTTCCGTGAACCGTTCCAGAATCCTGACCTCGTCGGCTTTTGCCGGATACGTCATGTATACCTTGAACATGAAGCGGTCAACCTGTGCATCCGGGAGCGGGTACGTGCCCTCCGATTCAATCGGATTCTGTGTGGCTAGGACAAAAAACGGGCGGGCCAGCAGGTGGGTCTCCCCCTGGATGGTTACCTGCTTCTCCTGCATTGCCTCGAGGAGGGCCGACTGGACCTTGGGAGGTGCCCGGTTGATCTCGTCGGCGAGGACAAAGTGTGCAAAGACCGGGCCCTTGACGGTTGAGAACGTGAAGTCCTTCTGGTTGAAGATCTTGGTGCCGGTAATATCCGCAGGCAGGAGGTCAGGAGTGAACTGGAGCCGGACAAAGCTGCAGTCAATGCACTGCGAAAGTGTCCGGATCGTGAGGGTCTTGGCAATGCCCGGCACGCCTTCGAGAAGCACATGACCGTCCGCACAGAGCGCAATGATGAGCCGGTCGATCACTGCGTCCTGCCCGACAATGACTGTCTTCATCTCGCGCCGGAGTGCGTCCAGGTCCGCGGCAAACAGTTTTGCCTGCCCGGTCAGAATAGAAATTTCTGCGTTCATCAGATCACCGCTCGCCGCATCTCAACCGGGACGGGGCGGTTGATCCTGCGATTGAATAAGCAGTTGGCTGGTATGTGCTTTGAACCTGACGGCTTGCATGGGACGTCACGCCACAATCTCCCCGACCATTACCCCCCCATACCAATGAAGATCCATGGTTCGTCCGGGATTCCATCCTTTCTTTGTTTAAGTCTCTGTTGACACAGGTTCTCCTGAATACAGATCCCGTGTCACCGGGTAAATCTGACAGAACCCCCCGGCCATGCAAACGATCTATGCGCAAATACACCTCATATCCGGGGGGGGAGCTACCCTGCAGGGCTGCCGGTTCCCCCGCGGAAAGACCCCCCCTGTGGAAAAAGGGAGCTCTACGGGCGTCTAGGTCAGTCCTACGACACCAACCGGGGCCACCCCCCTCATCAGGTCGCTCATGACGATCTTATCCATTGCCACGGTGTAAAGTGTATCTTCGATGGTGAAGGCACGTATCACATGGTGGAAGTTGTTGCTGTTCTGGTAATGGACAACCGTGCCTTTTTCGAAGAATCCTTTGTCCGGATCAACTCCGAAGATGTAAACCCCGCCCCACACCCTGCCCATGCCATGAGTGGTGGGGGTATTTTCCACGATATGGACGGGCAGGACAAGGATGTTCTTCTCCCTGTCGAACAGGAAGGCCTTCGCGTCCCGGAGTACTTCGGAATCGCTGCCGTACCCGCCCAGCTTCTTCTCGCTCACCAGACTCGGTTTGTGTACATCGGCAACATCGAAGAGCGAGACCTTCAGCCCACCCCAGGTGGATTCTTTCCCTATACCGATTAAGTGGGTGGCATCATATGGATGAAGATACTGGGAGAACCCGGGGATATGCAGTTCGCCAAGAACCGTTGGATCTGCCGGGCTCGCCAGATCGATGACATAGAGTGGATCGGTCTCCCTGAAGGTCACGAGATACAGGCGAGTTCCCATGAATCGTGCCGCGTAGATCTGCTGGCCGGGTGCAAGGTTATCAACCGTCCCGAGGGCCTGCAGGTTGGTACCGAGGATGGTAACTTTGCTGTGCCGGTCATTGGTTGAAAACCGGGAATCCTGAATCGTTGTTGCCACCCGCAGGTTTCCCTGGTATTCGTCCAGAGAGTACTGGTTGAGCAGTGTCCCCTCAACCTGGCCCCGGGCCGTATACTTCAGTCGCCCCTCGTCCAGTGCAAAGGCATACAGATCCGTTGATTGAGTCGTGTGGTCATTGTCATCTGCCGGGATTGAGATATACAGGGTAGTGGTTGAAACGTAGATTGTCCCGGCCGATCCGATAAGGAATGATTTCGCCCTCACCGGGTCAGCAGCCCGTATATCCACTGAACTGATAGTGGTCAGGTCAAACTCCCGGTCGTTCCGGTCAAAGTAATACACCGGGGGTACCTGGGAACCATGGCTGCTGTCGTATATGCCCGGGAATCCATCATCCCCATTAATGTCAAGATGCTTGTTTGCGATGAGATAAAGCATGGACCCGATCATACGGCTGTCCTTGTTCGTACCATCCAGTTCCAGTTCGCGCACCAGCGTCGGGTGTCCGGCATCTTTCACCGAATAGATGAATACCTGTGTCTTCTGCGACACCGGGATCGGAGAGCTGCAGGTACCGGGCTGACACTGCCGAACGGCATCCTGCCGATGAGTTGAACTGATCAGCACGAGCCGGTCACCATTCAGATACAATGACTGGGGGGAACCGGAGAACTGGATTGTCGAGATGATCCCGGCATCAGTAGCAGGGTACCCCCTTATGATATGGAGACGATTGCCGGTCACGAGATAAACATACGTCCCGTCCGTCTTGACGATGTCCGCCTCGTCTACTTCGTTGACCTGAACATTGGTAGTGGAATATTTCCTGTCGGGGTCCATTGTCGGGGCCCGGGTTACTGATTGTACCGGCAGGGATGAGGAGGAGGTCTTGACGGTCCTTCCAATGCCGGCGAACTCCCCACTCTGGCTCTTCTGTGTGGGTTTGAACGAGGAGCTGATGACCTGGACCAGCAGGTCAGTATCAGCCGGGAGATTGGTGGTTCCCGTTATGCTGAACTTCTCGCCGATATAACGGTTACCGATCGCATCAATGGTGAGATAATAACCACTTTTATCGGTAACATGAGGTGCCTGGGGCAATCCTGGGGTTGCAATGCTCTCCCGGGCCAGCCCTTCGAGGACATTGAAGAGTGCCGAATCAGAGATTATCTCTTTGACGGCCTGGACCGTCACCAGGTATTCATCTGGTTTGAACGAGCTGGTATCGACATCGAATTGCCATGTACGGGTCCCGTTGATGACCACTCCCTGGCTGTCGGGCCCTGCATTCAGAAGTCTGGGCTGTTCACTGTCTTCTGTGTGGGTGCGGAGAAATGCCAGGGCCTCTTTTGGAGTGGAGAACTGCCGGAGATCTCCCCCGACAGTTACGATCTGTTGTGTTACTGGTGGAGGTGCCGTGTCGGTACTATGGGCTCCCGTCAGGATGTGCGGGGCAACAGCCATCACGGCAAAAGTAAGGATGATGCCCGCAAGAAGGCCTGACAGGACCAGGAGAGGTACGTTATTCTGCGTCATAGTGACTCACCCCCGGCCACAGGAACCGCTGCGGTCGGGAACTGTGATACGGTTGAAAAAAGGTATCCTGGTAATAAACGATTTATGAGCAAATCCTCTACATGTCCGGTCGGATGTGCAGTGCAGGATACGCGCAGGTTGTTATATACTCGTTATCGCTTTAATCAGGAACCCGGACGCTATTGTTTCCAGAACCACGCAAGCCGGATCACGCTCTTGGGGCAGACATCCGCACAGCTTCCGCAGACAATACACTCCGGGTCCAAAAACGCATTGTTCCCTGCCATTTCCTGAACCGGCAGGCTCATGGGACAGGAGGCTTCGCATTTTTTACACCTTATACAATCCTCCGGTGTTGCTTCAAGGTGGAGCGATGGGATCTTTACACGGTCCTTGATCCGGGTAATAGCCATGAAAACCACGGACATGGGACAGAAGTAATTGCACATCCCCCGACGGCCGAAGATGAGGACGAGCACAAAGACGCCGAGGGTTATCCCGTACAGGAAGAGGTATGCTCCCGCGTTCCACGGGGGGAGGCCGTTCCCGAGTCCGAAGAGTGGTTTTACTGCAAGGTTTCCCGCTAAAGCGGCAAGGGCAATTGCCCCGCCCACCCAGAGAACCGCGAGGAGGTATTTGAGATACCGCAGGTACGGGACCCTGCGCAGTTTTGTCCTGACTGCTTTATCGAAGAGCTCCTGCTCTGCCCCCATCGGGCAGAGATATCCGCAGAATGCCCTGCCAAGGATGAAGGTGAGGAGGAATACCACGATCCAGAAGATGAGTGCGGCGGCGATGACGCCCTGCAGGAGGCCCATCATCATCACGAGCGGGGAAATGTACACAAACGTCACCGACATCAGAAGGAACGAGAGAAAAAGGATGGCGGTGCGGATCTGCAAGCGGTTCATACCCTGATCTATCACTGGTCATTGATGATATGTTTTAAGGAACCTGCAGGGACAAACCGCCGCTTTATAATCCCGGCAGAACGAACACTGGATCGATGCGAGAGGTCTTCCGGAAACTGGTGCATATCCTCTTTGGCCTTGCCATTGCAGTAATGGTCCTCCTGGTGGATCGAACGGTTGCCATATCTGTCCTGGTTCTGGGCCTCTTTTTCGGGGTGATCCTTGTCGATCTTATCCACCGGGGCTGCCATATCCCCATCTTCTCGGCGCTGGTGGCGTATGCGGACCGGGGTGACTGCCTCCCCGGAAAGGGAGCGCTCTACTTCGCGGTGGGCGCACTTACCATCGTGATCCTGTTTCCGGTACAGGCTGCAGTTCCCGCGCTGGTTACCGTTGCCGTCCTTGACGGTGTTGCAACCATGGTCGGGGTGCGCTATGGGCAACACCGCATCGCGAATGGCAAATCCCTTGAAGGGTCCGCGGCAGCAATCCTCATTACGGCCCTGTTCCTCTTCCCGTTCCTGACCATTCCCGGCGTAGTCATTGTTGCCGTTCTTGCCGGCCTGATCGAACTCCTCTCTCCCATTGACGATAATCTTGTCATACCCGTTGCAGTCTCTCTCCTGCTCACGCTCGTGCCGGCCCTGATTCTGGCCACCGGTTGATTCGGGTATTGTCCGTACACTGGCCAGAGTACCTGATAAAAAAGGGAAAATCAGTTCTTCTTTTCCCGCGGTTCCGGGTTGATTGCCACATACATGTCGATTTCCTTATTCGCCGGCCGGGCAAACCGCTTGTCGTACACTTCGAAATGGTACGTGTAGGTGCGGGGAAGCCGGGAGAGCCAGACGGTGCTCCAGATGCCGGACGGCTCGTCCCCTCACTCTCATGACGGTGAATTTAGGTGACCGAAATGAATATTGTATATAAACCCGCCAAATAATATTTGTGATATTCCCATGAAGGCCTGGTCCCTTTTTCCCCGCTTTGGGGCAGTCCTTGTCATCGTCCTTCTCTTTGTTGCGGCAGCCGGGTGTCTTGATACCGCGAGTAAAATACCTGCCGATTCGCCGGCACCAACGTCCCAGCCATCGGCTAATCCGCACCCGCCGCATTACCACCCGCTCTATACTTCCTCCCTGTATATAATGCAGAAGAACGCCCCGCCAGGCCTGGCGTTCTCACTACCTGCGTTCCTGCCTGAGGGTTTCTTCTTCACTTTCGGTTCGCTGCCTCAGGGACCCGTTGAAAATCCGTTTGGCAGCGGAGTATTTGAGTTCACTTACTCCAGAGGTAAGGACGAAGAAGTCCTTTTGGTCGAACAGTTCCGGAACTCGACAAAATGTTCGGACCAGCCCGTGTTCCAGCCGGCTGTCGCAGGATCACTCCGGGCAGCGCGAAAAGAGACGGGCGAACTCACCTGGGGTGACAGCGGGTGGTGTTATATGCTCACCGGCACGCTCCCGCGGGAAGACCTGGAGAGGATCGGCGCGTCGGTGCGGCCCGTCCCCTATCGGGAAGGTGTCACACCGCCCTACGAGTACGTGCCTCCTGAGAGGCCGCTTGTCGGGAAGATTCCAGCAAACGTGAGCCAGTCCACAGGAAGGGAGGTGGTTACTGTCGATTCCCTCCAGTGCACGCCGGAGGCCTGCACGGCCATGATCCGCATCTATGACAACACGCCTCCGCCCGTCACCCCTTCACCCGTTGTGACCCTTCCCCCGGCCAACCCCGATCTGCACGCTGTCTGGCAGGTGGATGGGGGCCGGCCCCTCCTGACCATGCCTGGTGGCGGTTACTCGTACAATACAACGTACGTTTTTTGGAAGATCGAACCCCTGCCGGAAGGCTCCCGCGAGCTCATGGTGAATTTTTCAAGCGTGAGAGGGATCTCCGGCCAGTGGCAGATCTCCATTCCCCTCCGGAACCTCCCGGGGACCGGTCAGCCGGCCGTGTCCCCTCCTCCAATGCGGTGATTGTTCAGATATCCTGCCGGGTAATGGGGTCTTTTCTTTGGGGCAAGCTCACTCGTTTAAGCCCTCCTCTTTCCGAGGTTTGGGTAAAATACGGGTTTTAAAAACCCGGACTGGAGAAAAAGGGGATTACGTCTGGAGTTTTTCCAGCTGTTCCGGGTCGATTGCCACGTACACGTCCACTTCCTTGCTGGTGGGCCGGGCAAACCGCTTGTCGTACACTTCGAAGTCGTACGTGTAGGTGCGGGGAAGGCGGGAGAGCCAGACGGTGCTCCAGATGCCGAGCAGCTCGTCAGGCATTTTGCCCTTGGCATTGAAGACCGCGTAGGTCTGTGCCGGGATACGACGGATCTCCATTCCTTCCGGGGCCGATTCTGCCCGTGTTACCCCGCAGCCGAGCAGGAACGAGTACTCACCCCGCCAGTCACTCGCATAATCGGAGTACACCACGTACATGGTCGGGGGGATAGACCGGTTCTTGATCTTTGATACGGCATTCTGCTTGAAAAAATCTGTCCAGCAGGCCGGAATGTCCGTAACGCTCCTGCCATCGGCATTGCAGGTTCTCCGGGAGAGCCCGACAACGGTCCGTTCGGGAACTTTTCTTATCGTAAACTTGATGTTTTCCATTCCCGGAAATGTCTGCTGCTAAGATGTTAAACTGAACCGTTTCTGCCGGTCGGGAATGCAACACCAGTATCTTTTTTTCATTCCCCTGCGTACCACGGTATACATGTGTCCTCCAGCGCTCATTCCCTATAAACCCAGAAATCCCAAGACCCGCCTTTCAGCAATACTCAGTCAGGAGGAACGGGAGCAGTTCGCCGGACACATGCTCTCGGACGTTAAAGACGCCGTGAAGGATGCGTTGTGCAGCCCGGTGCTCGTCTGTTCCGAGCTCTTCGACAGCGAGGATGTCCAGGTGACCATCACGGATACGGACTTAAACGGATCCCTCAACGAGATCCTCCCACAGACCGCGGCCGAAGCCCTCATCATCATGGCAGATCTCCCGCTTGCCAATGCTGAAGCTATCCGCCGGGTCACATCCACGAAGATGGATATGGCCATTGTTCCCGGGCGGGGCGGCGGGACAAACGTGATCTTTCTCAAGGAACCCAAACGCTTCCATGTCGATTATTATGGCGCCAGTTTCATCAAGCACATGAAGATCGCAGAGGAAGAGGGACTCTCCTGCGAGGTTATCGACTCGTTCCGGCTTCACACGGATATCGACGAGGAAGAAGACCTCGTTGAACTCCTGATCCACGGGTCGGGGAAGAGCCGGGCATACCTGGAGGAACTGGGTTTTTCGCTGTCCACGGAAAAAGGCCGGGTCGGGGTAGCCCGGAACAGATAGGATTATTGCTCACATTCACAGAAGGCTTGGTATGACACAAACGTCAGGCAACAATCTCATGGAGCTGCTCCATAGTGCCAGTCCTGACGTTGATGCGATCGTTGGAACCTTCATCACCCGGTTCAATGCTGCCTACGGCAACCCGGATGCCCCCCGGTGGGACATAACCAAGGAGGACTGGGAACGGTACGAGTTCCTTGGCGACAGGGTCCTCTCCCTCATCATTGCCCAGACCCTCTTTACCCAGCGCTATGCTGTACTCGATGAGGGGGAGATGACGCGGATTCTGAACGGTGTTGTCTCGAACCGGGCCCTGGACCTGATGTCCCGACAGCACGAGAAGAAGACCTTTACCCGGCTCATTCCCCTTGCCATTGGGGAACAGAATACCTACGGTGAGCGCGTCACCGGCGGGGCATTCGAGTCATTCATCGGAGCCCTGTACTGCGAGGTCGGGCTCGATGATGTTGCGTACTTTGTTAACGCCATCATGGAGGATGCGCTGGCGAACTGCAATCCCCACGAGAACGTGATTGGGATCCTGCAGGAATATTTCCAGAAAGAGAACAAGTCCCTTCCTCTCTACGAGGAACTGGACCGGATCGGCCCGGCGCACAGACCGATCTTCTCTGTCCGGGTCACCCTTGAGGACGGGCGGACTTACACCGGGTCGGGTCTTTCCCTCTCCGATGCCCGGAAGGATGCGGCGAAGAACGCTCTGGACGGTCTTGGCTGGAAAGCATGAAGTTCTGTAATAAATTCCTGGTTAGCACTGAAAACCGACAGCTGAACTATTTTATCTCTTTTCCGTAGTGCGTGTTCCGGAACCGGATGAGCCCGTCGCAGAACTCTGCCCGGTAGGATTCCATGGAGAGGCTGCCTTCCTGGAACTGGCAGTCCTCTTCCTCAATAACCTGGTTGATCAGGTCGTGGGAGGGGAGGAGGAGATCGATGGGTACCCCAGACGCCTCTGATCCCCGGATCAGGGCCTCACGGAAGAGACCCAGGCAGTATGCAACGCGGTATTTGTACACATGCCGCGTCTTAATCAGGTATTCCGTCACCCGCCCGGTCTCGATGCGGAGAAAATCCTCCTTGATCTTATCGTCCTTGCACTTCCCGAGCATGTACTTGTAGTGGGCAAACGGGTACATCTCCTCGAGTTCGGCCGGGACAATGCCGCAGGTCCCGAAGATGACGATGTGGTACTGGGTGGGCTCGAAGACCTGGGAGATGATCATCCGTATGATCTGGTGGCTGGGGCTCGTTGAGTAGGGCTTCCTGACCGCGCAGGGCATGAATATGGCGATATCGCGGGGCTCGATCTCGTAATCGTCGATGATATACCGGTACGACTTCTCAAACTCCGGCAGGTAAAACGGTGGACCGGTGAGTATGGGGAGACTCCCGCTCTCCTCATATCCGCGTTTCTGGTCAGTCATCAGGTATTCACTATCCGGTTGCTTGGGAAATACAAGAATCAACCGCCCGGGTCCGAAAGATGCTGGCCGGATTCCTTTACGGATAAACGGTCAGGAGAAGAGAGGAGTACCCGGAAGAGACGCTCATGCTTCTACCCGCTCCCAGTGACCATCCGGATAATAGGCAACCCGGATCCCGTCATCAGCAAAGAATCTCCCGCCGGGATAACGGCTCCACCAGTCCAGGTTGAGCCAGTAACGCGGTCCGGCCGGACCGTTGGTGATGTGGCAGCCCACGTCTGTGATTTTGTAACGCTGCCGGATATACGCAGCAGCAGCATCGAACTCTTCCTTTGTTGTTCCGACATACACTTCCGGGTAGGCATGGCCAGCGGTGCCGTTCGAAGCATACATGACGCGGGCATCTCCGCCAACCGATTCTATCATAGCGGCAACCACGATGGCGAAGTCATCGCAGTCGCCTTTGAATCCAAGGGCAATGGTGTGGCTGGCGGGGGAATAATAGTCACCGGTGTCTGGATCATCCACATAGGTCCAGCGGGAGTATACTGCCTCCCAGAGGTCGCAGATCTGGGCGAGGTTGGAGGGCCCGCCATGGGTCCGCGGGATGAGCGAGACCGCAAAGTCCCGGGTGACCGGGTCCCGCGAGTCCATGGCATCCCGGATGGCTGCGGATTTTTGGTCTTCCTGTGAGATGCCGTTCTTGTCCGGGCCGGTCATGCTCCCAACGGATGTATTGGCGATGTTCTGGTACAGGAAATAACGGGAGGAATCTGCACTGGAAGCCTGGCTGTCGGGCGCACCGGTACCGGGCTGGACGGTATGGATACAACCTGCACTGGCTACATGGAGTCCAATGAGGAGGAGGAGAACGAGCAGAAACGTCCCGCCGGGCCTCCGGTATCGTCCGAAGGTCTTTGGGATTATTGTCTCCTTCGCTTCTGCCATACCCGGAAGATCTCGGTGCCGGAGAGGATTACTTTTTTTATCCTGTTCTGCCGAACCCGGTGGGTATGGGGCGTCATATGGTGAATTACACGTCTTTGTGGATGAGACGGGGATAATCAGTTTTCAAAAAGAGGTAAATTGGAGTTACCACTCAGTCCGGCTGTTCCGGAATGCGCCCATGAACAGGCAGTCCGTGGCATCGATGGTCTCGATCCCGACATGGTCCCCGATGGAGAGCCCGATTCCCCGGACAATTGCCGCAGGAGTGCACTCGTCTGCTTCTCCCATAACGAGTTCCGCTGCTGAGGCGATATTGTCCGCTACCGCCCTTTTTGTTACTTCCAGTTTCCGCCCGAAGAGATCGCACCGCCCGCAGTCATTGATCACGGCAGTGATCCCGGCTGCCCCGATAGCAACGCCGCTGCACCCGAGGCGCATGGCATGGGTGCGGCTGTCTGCGATGATGACCCCGATGGTCTTTCCCGTCAGACTCTTTATCGCGTCCTTGATGGCGAGGGCGCTCTTGTCCGGGTCCGTCGGCAGGGGGGTGACGCATCCGGGTGGCGCATTCGATGCGTCCACGCCGGCATTGGGCAGGAGGGTGCCGTTCTTCATGCAGAGGAGGAAGCCGGGGATGCCCCCGACAATCGAGTCGCTCTCCCGGAGGACCACTTCGGCAGTCCGTGGGTCCATGTGATACTGTTCTGCCAGTTCCACGGCCCGCTTTGACGGGGTGACAAACGAGAGGTCGACTACGTTTCCCTCGGAGGTTGCAACAGCGGTCTCGGCAAGGACAAGGATGTCCTCGTCATCGAAACCATTGCAGGTTTCCTCAGCAGCGGCAATGATCCGCTCGGTTATGGACTCCCCGCTGCGGATGATGCCCGTTGAAAGCCCGAAGACCTCGAACGTGCTGTTCATTTTTTCACCATCTGCTGGAAAACACGGATCGTGTCAGCCGTCTGCGGTACATCGTGCGTCCGGACAATGGAGGCACCTCCCCTGAGGAGTTCGAACGTTACGGCAAGGCTCCCGGCAAGCCGCTCCTCCGGCTCCCGGTTCACGACGCTCCCGATGAAACTCTTCCGCGAGATGGCGGCAAGGAGCGGGCGGTCGAACTTCTTAAACCGGTCGAAATTGCGGCAGAGCTCCCAGTTGTCATCATACGAGCGGTACGGTGTCCAGATTCCGATGCCCGGGTCGAGCACGTAGTTGTCGATCCCGGCGGATTCGCACCGCTGTACCACCGTAGCGAGGGTGGCGATCGTGGCATCGAGCCCGACCGCATCCCCCGGGATATAATCCGTAGCCATCACAAACGCGGGAAGGCCGGCCTGTGCCACGCGCTGGACATATGCAGGGGATGCAAATCCCGCAATATCGTTTGCGGCATGGATCTCGTGCTTTAAGCAGACGTCCAGTACCCACGGGTTCATCGTGTCTACCGATATGGTGAACCCGGTCCCGTCCAGTTCTTTTAAGGCCGCATCGATCCGGCTCGCCTCTTCGGTTCCGCTGATTGCCTGGGCGTTGGGGGCCGTGCTCCGGGCACCCACATCGAGCATATCCGCTCCCGCATCGATCATCTCCACGGCTTTCTTGTGGATCTCATTCGTGGGGATGAACGAGTCGTGGTAGAAGGATTCCGGGCTTACGTTAAGCACGCCCATGACGCGGGGCGGGGCATCCCCGCCGATGACGAGTTTGTTCACAACGCACTGTCGCATGACCTCTCCTTTGCCGCCCGGAACGTATTCTCCATCAAGGTTGCAATCGTCATCGGGCCAACGCCACCGGGGACGGGTGTGATAGCCGACGCGATATCCTTTACGGCAGCAAAGTCCACGTCGCCAACGAGTTTGCCGTTCAGCTGGTTGATGCCGACATCGATGACAACTGCGCCGGGCTTCACCATCTCCGGCTGGATGAAATGCGCCTTCCCGATTGCAGAGACGAGGATGTCTGCCCTCCTGATTTCTTCGTTGAGATTTCTGGTCTTGCTGTGACAGAGGGTAACGGTTGCATCGGCATTCGTGAGGAGGGCTGACATCGGACGTCCGACATCGATACTGCGCCCGACAACAACCGCCCTGACACCCGCAACCGGGATCTTGTATTCGAAAAGGAGGGTCATGATCCCCGTGGGTGTGCACGAGGTGAACCGGGGCTTGCCGGAGAAAAGGAGTCCCATATTCTCTGGGTGATACCCGTCAACGTCCTTATCGGGGCTGACTGCGGCTATCACCCGCTCGGAATCGACCCCCTTCGGGAGGGGGAGCTGGACGAGAATGCCATTGATATCGGGATCCCTGTTCAGCCGGTTTACTGCGTCCAGGACTCCCTGTGTTGTTGTATCTGCGGGCAGCTCGACCCCGACGGAACCTATCCCAACCCCTTCGCAGGCCCGGTGCTTCATCCGCACGTACATCTGCGATGCAGGGTCGCTGCCAACAATGACCGTGGCAAGGCGGGGATAGAGGCCGGAGTCCTCGATCTCCTCTTTGAGGATCTCAAGGCGCATCTCCGAGATTTTCTTTCCGTCAAGGATTGTGCTCATGCAGGTACCTCCGCACTTATTCGGGATAGAGTGAGAATTTGGACGAAAGCGCCTCTACTTTGGCGTGGACGTCCCTGATTGCGGCTTCGTTGTTCACGTCTTTGACAACCTGTGCAATCCAGGCACCAATAAGGCGCATCTCGGCCTCTTTCATGCCCCGTGAGGTTACGGCGGGAGTGCCAACGCGCAGGCCGCTCGTGACGAACGGGCTCTTGGTCTCGTTCGGGATGGTGTTCTTGTTCACCGTGATGCCGGCTTTCCCAAGGGCAGTCTCGGCTTCGAGGCCGGTGATGCCCTGGTCGGTCAGATCGAGAAGCATGAGGTGGTTGTCCGTGCCGCCAGAAACGAGCCGGAGGCCGTTTGCCATCAGGGTCTCAGCGAGGACTTTTGCGTTCCTGATGATCTGCTTGTTGTATTCCTTGAACGAGGGCCTGAGGGCTTCCTCGAAACAGACCGCCTTTGCCGTGATGGTGTGCATCAGGGGGCCACCCTGCATGCCGGGGAAGACCGCCTTGTCGATTGCTACCCCGAGATCGGCATTGCACATGATGGCGCCGCCACGGGGCCCGCGGAGGGTCTTGTGGGTGGTTGTGGTGGTGAAATTGACCACGCCGACCGAGGTCGGGTGGAGGCCGGTGGCAACGAGGCCGGCGATGTGGGCAATATCGGCGAGACAGTAGGCACCGATCCCGTCGGCGATCTCCTGGAATGCCTTGAAGTCGATCGTGCGGGGATAGGCCGAGGCACCGCAGACGATTATCTGGGGTTTTTCCTTCTTTGCCATCTCCTCGACTGCACCGTAATCGAGCATCTCGGTCTTGGGATCCAATCCGTATTGCGCAACCTGGTAGAACTTGCCGGTGAAGCTGACCGGGGAACCATGGGACAGGTGTCCACCCTGGTTGAGTCTCATGCTTAAGATCTTCTCGCCCAGTTTCATGTACGCAAAATAGACTGCCATGTTTGCCTGGGTACCTGAGTGGGGCTGGACATTTGCGTATTCTGCCCCGAAGAGCTTCTTGAGCCGGTCGCGGGCAAGGTTCTCCGCCATATCATGGAACTCGCATCCGCCATAGTACCGCTTGCCGGGGTAGCCCTCGGCATACTTGTTGGTCATGATCGATCCCATGGCTTCGAGCACTGCCCGGGAAACTACGTTTTCAGATGCGATCAGCTCCAGGCCGTTTACCTGCCGGAGCCTCTCCTTTTCAATGATATCTGCAATTGCTGGATCCGTTTTTGACAGATACGACATATGGAAAAGGGTTCGCTCTTAAAGGTAATACCTTTTCTTACCGCTATCCGGTCACGGGAGTGCAATATAATTCAGGACAAACCGGTTATCCTGCGAATGGCTGTGGGTTTATTTGGGAAAACACGTCCGCAGGAAAGCGCAAACCTTTTTTCCTAATCAGGCGATCACTACTATTATTAATAGGAAATGCGCCGCACCTTTAATGTACAGGTTCAGTATGGCGCAGTCTGATGCAAAGATCAAATATCTTGAGAACGAACTTGATGAACAGGAGAGGCAGATTAGCATGATGGAAAGTTCAGGACCGAGCGAGGAACGCATCGCGACCCTCGAAAAGAAGGTACGGGAGATGGAAGCACTGGTCAAGGGTCTCACCCAGGAACTGCTTGACCTCAAGTCGATTGCCATGAAGATGTCCAAGCAGACCGAGGAGCGCAGCCGTCAGGAACTCCGCCGGGGACCGATTGTGCAGAGTTCCCAGCCTGTCTCCTCCCCCTCCGCGGCACCCCAGCCTACCATGTCCGCAAGTGGCACAACGGTTATCCGGCCCAAGGGTGCAAGGGTTGACGCCCCTCCCGCAGAACCCGCAATGGACATGATCATGCAGCCGGACGGGACCATGAAACTCGAGCCACGGCGGGGCGAGAAGGACTACATTGTTGCCTCTGCCGGCTATGGACGCAACAAGAAGGGCACCTCCGTCAAGCCCAAACAGAGCGACCTTATCTACGCGGCTGAGGAATCAAAAGATCCTGCAAAGAAGTAAGGAGCCGGATCTTTGCATATCACAGAGCTGGAGATCGATAATTTCAAGTCTTTTTCAAAAAAGACAAAAATTCCCTTTTTAGAGGGCTTTACCGTCATCTCCGGGCCCAATGGCTCGGGTAAGAGCAATATCATAGATTCTATCCTTTTTGTCCTGGCCCTCTCCAGCTCCCGCAACCTCAGGGCCGAAAAACTCACGGACCTCATCAACCTGAACTCCGGCCGGAATGCCGCCGAAGTTGCCCTTGAATTTTCCGACGGCACCAGGATCCGCCGGAGGATCAAGCGGACCGGCAACGGCTACTACAGCTATAATTACCTCAACGAGCGTCTCTGCAAGCAGAGCGACATCGTGGAACACCTGGCAAAGCACGGTATCAAGCCGCACGGCTACAATGTCGTGATGCAGGGCGATGTCACCCGTATCATGGAGATGAGCGATTTCGAGCGCCGGAAGATCATCGACGAGATTGCCGGGGTCTCGGAGTTCGATACCAAGAAGCAGCAGTCGCTTGCGGAACTGGATATTGTACGGGAGCGCATCGAGCGCGAGGAACTCCTGCTCATAGAACTGGGAAGGCGGGCGAACGAGCTCAAGCGCGAGCGGACGCAGGCCCTCGAATACCAGAAATGGCAGAAGGATCTCGCATACTTCCAGAACTGCCGGTCCGCTGCCCAGCTCAACGAGCGGGAGAAGGAGCTCGCCTCCCTCCGGCATTCCATGGAGGACCACACCGTCCAGATCGCCCGGATAGCGTCGGACCGGTCAATCGAGGAGAACGAACTCTCCTATCTCCAGGCCGATCTCAGGGACATCGACGACCTGATCAGCAAGAAGAGCGGATCGGACTACCTCAAGCTGATAGCGGAACTCGAAGAAGCGAAGAGCGGGATCAAGCTTGCCGAGCAGACCATTGTCCGGCTCCGGAAGGAGAAAGAGACCAATCTCGAAGCTATCAACCGCACTTACATGGATACGAAACGGGCGGAGGCCCGCGTTGCTGAATGTACCGACCAGATCCGCTCGCTCACCATTGACCGGACCAATATCGCTATGGAAGTGGCAACGTCAAAAGCCCTTGCCGAGAAGATCGAGACTGAGATCAAGGCTCACAGCGTGGACACGGAAGGGGCCCGGGATCGCCTGTTCGCCCTGTTAAAAGAGATTGAGGAGAAGAAAGGGCAGCGATCGGGGATCCTCCACCAGCAGGATATGTTCATCGAGCGGAGCCGCATGCGGACAAGCGAGCTCGAACGCCTTACGAACCTCCTCCGGCAGCTCGACGAGGAATACGGGGCAAAACAGGCCCAGCTCGCCGAGAGCAAAAAGAGTACCGAAGATCTTGCAGCGGAGAAGAAGGAGCTCGACCGGAATCTTTCCGAACTTGAAGGCTCGCTCTTTGCCCAGCGTTCCACGCTCGAACGCCTCAGGTCCGAGATGAAGGAGTATGAACAGGACGCAATCCGGCTCGAAGCCGCCCAGCAGGCCCGGGGTGAGTCAGGAGGAAAAGCCTTGGAAGCCGTCATGGGAATGGAAGGTGTTCACGGCACGATTGCGGATCTGGGCAAGGCCCCCAAAGAGTATTCCGTTGCCCTCAACGTTGCTGCCGGCAACAAGCTCCAGTTCGCAGTCTGCGATGACGACCAGGTCGCGTCCGATGCTATCCGGTACCTCAAGGAAGAACGGCTTGGTCGGGTTACCTTCCTCCCGCTCAACAAGCTCAAGCCCCCGGCGCTTCCCCCGTTAAAAGAGCCGGGTGTTGTCGATTACGCGGTGAACCTGCTGGAGTACGATCCCAAGTACGACCGTGCGTTCGCTGTTGCTCTCGGTGCCACGGTCGTTGTTGACACGCTCGAACGGGCGCGGAAACTGATCGGGAAATACCGGATGGTGACTATGGAGGGCGAACTTCTCGACAGGAGCGGGGCCATCACCGGCGGGTCGATCCGGAAGCAGACCGTCCGGGGGTTTGGCGCAGCGGTCGACGATGATATCATGCGCCTGCGGTCACACCTCGGGGAACTCTCGGGACAGGCGGCTACGTTGGAAGCCGGAATCAAGCGCCTCACGGAAGAGGTGGATGCAAAAAGGGCAGTGCGGAACGAGATCGACCAGAAGACGGCGCGCTTCGGGATGTTCACCGAGGAGTTCACCCGGCGGTTCGAGGCGATCACTGTCGAGAAGCAGACGATCGAAGCCGCTGTTGCCCGCCAGCAGGAAGAGACCAAGAACGGCGCTGCCGAACTGACGGCGCTCGAAGCACAACTCGATGACGTTACGGCAATCCTTAACGGGCTGAACACCCAGATGGAGGAGATCAAGAAACGCCTCGACGACACCAATATTCCCGCTCTCACTGAGCAGCTCGAGAAGAAACGCAAAGAGATCGAGGAATCCGAACGCCGTCTCCGGAACAAGGACGCGGACATCAACGATGCCCAGCGGGAACGCCAGCACTTCAATGCAAGGATCGCGGAGCTCGGGGAGGAGCGGACGCGCCAGGATGAGCGTATCCGGCAGCTCGATCTGGATATCGCAGCGTCAGGAGAGCAGATCGCTGCCCATAAGGTGCAGATCGCTGCCCTTGAGGAGCGCCAGAAAGAGTTCTCGGGAGAACTCGATGAACTCAGGAAGAAACGCTCCGAGGTATCCGCGCATATCCACGACTCCGAACTGAAACTGATGAAGTTCGATGCCGAGAAGGATCGCATCACCGCCATGCTCGTTGCCATCGAGGAGCGGACGAAAACCCTCTCCCTTGAGATCGAGATGCTCCGGCAGCAGGTCGGGGAGATGGATACGACCCTGACCCTCACCGAGATTGAGGGCAAGATTGCCGAGGCCGACGGGGCGCTGCGGAAGATCGGGGCCGTGAATATGCTTGCCATTGAGGAGTTCGAGAAAGTCGAGCGGCAGGTCACGGAGCGGACGGAGCGCAAGGAGACCCTGTCGGGCGAACGGGAGACCCTGATAGAGCGGATCGAGCAGTTCGAACAGATGAAATACCAGGCGTTTTCCACCGCGTTTAAGGCCATCGACGCGAACTTCCGGGAGATCTTTGCCCGGCTGACCAGCGGGAGCGGGAACCTTGTCCTTGAGAACGAGGAGGACCCGTTCACGGGAGGTATGACGTTTGCGGTCAAGCCCCGGGACAAGAAAGTCCATCTCCTCAACTCACTCTCCGGTGGTGAGAAGTCGCTCACAACGCTTGCCTTCATCTTCTCGATCCAGCGCTATATTCCGGCGCCGTTCTATGCCTTCGATGAAGTGGACATGTCGCTTGACGGTGCCAACGTGGAGCGGATCTCCTCGATGGTGACGGAACTTGCCCCGAGCTCCCAGTTTGTCATCGTCTCCCTGAGGAAACCAATGATCGAGGCTGCGGAGCGGATCATGGGCGTAACGCTGCGTCCGGACAAGAGTACGCTGGTTACCGGGGTAAAGGCCCATGCCCGTGGATAAGCCGCCCGTCCCGGGTGGCAGGCCGGGCCGGAACCCGGCACCGGAGGGGAAACCAGAACCTGTCGTAACTTCGGATATCTTCGCTCCTGGGCCCGGGTCCGGACCCGAATCTAAAACCGCCCCGGAACCTGTCCTGGGCCCGCTCGAAGACCCGGTCGAGATCCTGGTGGGCCTTGCGGAACGCGGGGAGATTGATCCCTGGAATATCAATATCATAGAAGTCACGGACCGCTTCCTCTCGGAACTCGACCGGAGGCGCGAACTCAACCTCCAGATCTCGGGGAGGACACTCTTTTACGCGTCAACGCTCCTGCGGATGAAGTCCGAGCAGCTGACGGTAGCAGAAGTCACTGAAGACATCGATGAAGGCGACGGGGAGGATCTCTTCGGCGATGACTTCGGGGACCGGCCGGAGGATATCGATTACGGCGGCCGGCTCGGCCCCATCGAGCGGCTCGAACACGAGATCCAGCGCCGTCTCGACCGGAAGAACATGCGCAAGAGTCCCATTACGCTCTTCGAGCTCATCACCGAGCTCAAGAACATCGAGAAGGAGGAGCGCCGCAGAAGACGTATGGCATCCGTGGGAGTGGATGATGACTCCCTTATCGATGCCGATGATGTGGTCAGCATTGCGCACGAGGAAGGGTTCCAGGAATCGTCCATGATCCGGCTGGCAGAGTATCTCGGGGGTCTTGAGATCGACGAGGAGATGACTCTTGCGGACCTGTGCCGGCAGCTGGACTGGGGTATCCCGGAGGTCTTCATCCCGCTCCTCTTCCTGGCGCTTGACGGGCGCTGTTCTCTGCGGCAGGACGAGTTTTACGGGGATATCTGGGTGCAGATATGCAGGGTGGATGAGATCAAACCAGCCACCGATCCGGTTGCGTTGTAACGCAGTCTGTTTTTACCCACTCAATGGATAGACAGATGTGAGTGGGGGGATATTCTCCCCCGTCAGGGGCCCTGTCATAGCCCTGGTGGAAAAATCTTACCCAGGATTATCAGGTCCTTATATTCGTCCTCAATCCGGAATGCCTGCTTTTTGACCCCCTCCTTCTCGTACCCTAACATCTGGTACAACCGGAGGGCATGGGGATTGGTGTCTGCCACCATGCACTCCATCCGGAGATATCCGCGGCTATGAGCCTCACTTTCAAGAAAGCGTATTGCTTTGGTTCCGATTCCCCTTCCCCAGTATGCAGGTTCAATAGAGAGAAAGAACGTTGCTGCATGAGAGAGCCTGGTTCCGGGAGGCTGTGCGTAAAATCCTGCGGCCCCGATAATTCGATCCTCCGCGTGGATCCCCCAGAGTGATACGATCCCCGTCAGGATAAACGACCATAAGGCTTTCGTTGCTTCCATTGTTACGGGGGGTATGGTCTCAAAATGTTCGGCAATTTCCGGGATATTGGAGAGTTCATTTATCCGTATAAGCTCGGATTCCTGTACCGGGAGAAATCGAATCGGGACAGTGGGGGAATCAGCGGTCACATACACGCGTGGTGTAAGGATCGCGATAATGATATCCCCGGGACGGGAAATGGTGAATATTGTAACGAACAGATTCAGAATTTTTCGCGGTAATAGGTCGTATTTATATGATTACCGGAGTTCGGGTACTCTGTCTGCCCACTCTTCAACCCGGGTCAATATTGCATCATCTGTATAGGATGAGAGTGTGACCCGGTTGCGGGCTATACTCAGGAAGTATATCTCGCCATTTGGATCATGACACTTCAAGAGAAACGAATAGAGGTCTGCATCCGGGGTGTGCCGGGCTTTTCCCTGGTGTGCTGCGATATTGGCCATGTTCGAGATTACCGCTGCAATCCCGTTCTGGTATCCCTCCGCAGAATCATAACGGTCAAGTCCGGAACCTATCTGTTTTTTGTCCGGGTTCAGGTACACGAATTTTGCAGTGTACATCTGCCGTACTTTCTGGACAGGGAGGTAGTTCTTTCTCACACTCCGGTATGAGGTGCATCCGAGCGGGTTTTTAATGATGAGCGACTGGACAAAGGCATCGAACGCGTCGATGTTCGCAAACGGGCTTTTCAGATTTCGGTACGCGCTCCTGGTTCCCGGTTTTGGTTTGAATCCTGTCATGGTATTCCCCGATTCAGAGACATTGTCTAATCCTAATGCTGGTCGGGGCCGATAAATTCTTGGTGGTCGTGTTGTGGGGGGTCAGATAGGGTAAAATTGTTTTTTAGCCGGTCTGTGGTATGTTTCTGCACTTCCGACCTATTATCCGACTTTTACGATGAAGAAAATCGTATGTTCCGTACGATAATTCAGATGACTTTGTGTGTTTTCTGATCACGACATTACATTATATAATAGTCCGACCCCCCAATTACCTTTTTATTTTTAACTCGTTTGTTGGCTGAAAACCCGGGAATTTATACTGTAAAAATCAGCATATGTGAATTTTTTTCAGAGTTTATTGTGTTGGGGGGTCGGATATGGTAAAAGTGTTTTTACAGCATTTTACCAGTCTGCGTTGCCTGGCTAAAGATTGCTGCATACAACAAGGAATTAACCTGTTTTGGGCGGCTGGGGTGTCTCTGTCCAGGACCGCGATTTCAAACTATCTGGACCAGCTGATAGTATGTCCCATGAACCTATAATGCGTGAGAAGAATGATTCGGGAACAGTATGGCTGATAATATGAGGGACGCAGGGTGCAGACGGGAATTGTAGCGGAACCTGCGGCACCCCCTCCCGTTCCGGCATCCGGTTCCAGAAAATCCTGCGCGATCCGGGATCTGGCAGATAAAAACAGAGATCAAACTGGCTCCGGAATACTGTTTCCGCAGGTCTTTCGAATCTGCGCGATTGCGGCAGGGATAGCAACCATATCATTCCCTGCATTGCTGTTTTCGTCGTAGACTTGCTATTTTCAGAAATGCGCTCATGGAATCCGAGACTCGAGGTTTGGACAATTTGACACTCATTGCCTCAATCGCGCAGTAATCCAGATCCTGGAGCAATGGAGGGGATTTCAGAACAATAACCGGTTTTTTCTCTCAAGTTCGAATTATCTTGAATGCGTATATTTTTCAGATTATAGAATGTGGGGAAAACCGGTCATTTTCAAGGGGATCATGCTTAAATGGTTGTCTGTGCTATAATGAGATCCACAAAATCTGATGACGAACCGACGAAACCTTCCTTCGGGAACGGGTGTTGGTTCCGAGGTAAAACAACACAGGCAACAAGGTATATATATCCTTAAATCCTATGTTGTAAGCCCGTGGACGCG
>NZ_JBAZQA010000007.1:0-127700 GCF_041645475.1 Methanoregula sp.
TGAGTCAAAACGCTCGATCCATCGATCAGCTACTTCTCGCTTTATTGCTTCTCCGGCGTTCTAAACAGATTCTTTTTAGCAATTATGAAGTGATGATTCTCTCTTGAACCGGATTCAACCGCGTAAGCCCTACCGGTACATGATTCTCCAGAACAAGATACAAGGATCGCCAGTAATCCGCTGTCGATTCGAACGCTACCGATTCACAGTGCTCCGATTCAATCCAGTTGCGTAATTCAAGAAGTGATTCTGTTTTCTGTGATATTCTCCTCGTCTCACTCTTTCCTTCACGGTCGAGAATCGTTGCGACAAGAAATTTTTTGTGAACATCTATCCCACAAACTTTTCGTCTCTCTGTTGACATACTGATCCTGTGGGCAGCTAACTCCTGTACAACGGCAATTTCCCATTCGCGTTTTAGGACGCATTCGGGTGTACGGGAGGGACTACTTTCTACAACAGGATTTTGATCCTAAAATCCTCTCAGTCTTGGCTGCCCACAAGAAGGGATTTTATTTTACACAATTTTCATGCTTCGGGTGTGAACTCCCGTTCATGTGCGTTTCTACAATTTCTCATAGGGAAGGTTTTTTACAGAGCAAACAATTCCTCTTTCTGGAAAAATCTCAAGATCTGGAACTAAACCTATTTTAAACAGATATTCTCTTCAGAAAACCGAGCATTAGCGTGAGGCGCTAAAAAATCCCGAACATCAGAATAAATTTTCAGACCGAAAAATACTCGTACCCATCGATCCTTTATAAACAATAAACCACATAATGCTATACAAAACACGCCATTGATTCCGCAAATGCAAAAACCATAATAAACAAAAGATAAGGATGTATACCGATGGACGAGGGGAATATCCAGCAGGAAATTAATAAATATAAAAAATTCAAGAAAGTGGACGGCGCCACCTATCGGAAAGTAAACCACTTTTTACGGAAACGTACGTACATCACGGCACGAGAATGGGCACTTGCACGTTTATGCACGGACTTCCGGACATCCGGTGGGGCAGAGATGACCTTTATTGGCAAACATCTTCCTGAGCTTGTCCCATTTATGGAGGAAACCTATACCCCTCAGGCAGTAAACCAGGCCCGGACATCCTTTAAGAAAAAAGTGAGAAAAGCAAGTGCAACCTTTTTTTATGGCGCAATGTGCGGTTTTTTCACAACCGATGAACTTGACGATCTGCTGTTTGAAGCCAGCGAAGTTGCACGATTTCTCTTAGAAGTAGAGGGAACTACTCTGGATATCGATGACGAGATCGATATAGAAGATCGTATCACCACAGTAATGCGAAGTGTTGGGGAGGCTGCAAAAACCATTCTCAAGACACGGGGGGAGGATAATAACGTCTCGGCATCCGTAGTTATAACAGAGTTTCCCCATACAATAACCCGTTTGCCGGATCCAATGGATATCGGGCATCCAGATCCCACACAAAGGAACAATCAATCATCACTGCAATTGCCTGATGATAATGAATATTGTAAACTAAATCTTACAAATGAGTCTGCGAT
Organism: Methanoregula sp.; assembly: GCF_041645475.1. Lineage (GTDB taxonomy): Archaea > Halobacteriota > Methanomicrobia > Methanomicrobiales > Methanospirillaceae > Methanoregula. Next base: position 1,533 of record NZ_JBAZQA010000007.1, read on the forward strand.
AGTACAGGATACACAAACAGATCAACAGAACAATAATCCCAACAAAAAAAGTGATGGGGGGACAGATCCATTATGAAAATTATCCAGGTTGTTGGCCGTTCAAATTCCGGTAAAACAACGTTTATCAAAAATCTGATTCCAGAACTCAGAAAACTCGGTACCGTTTCCGTAATAAAACATCTGGGAGATCATGATTTCTATCTTGAAGAGGGAAAAGACACAACCGGTTTTTTTGAGGCAGGTGCTGATATTTCAGTAGGTATCGATTCAAAAAAAACAGTCATTGCGCTGCGAAACACTGCACTGGAAAACACGTTACAGCTGCTGGAATACCAGGGAATGGATTATACGGTAATTGAAGGGTTCAAACAATATCCTTTCCCAAAAATCGTGATCGGCAATCTTGAGATTGAGAAATGCGTTCTCAGCAATCCCACCATCCACCAAGTTGTAGCCAATCTTGATCTTTTTGAAAACTTTCATGCATAAAGCACCATTGGGGAATTATCCATGACATCAATAAAAATGCAGAAACAGCTTTTCGGAACGAACGGTGTTAGAGGAGTCACAGGCAAGGAAATTACACCGGACCTCATGAACACTATAGGTCAGGCCCTCGGATCTATGAGGAAAGGGCAAATTGCCATAGGCAGGGATACACGGACCTCGGGGGAATCCCTCATCACAGCCATAAAAGCCGGCCTCCTCGCCATGGGATGCGACGTCATCGATTGCGGGATTCTTCCAACACCAGCACTCCAGTACCTTGTCAAAGAACACTTCGATGGGGGAGCTATGATCACTGCATCCCATAACCCCCCTGAGTATAACGGGGTTAAGATTATCGAGCCGGATGGAACCGAGATGGGGGATGAGGAAACAATCAAACTAGAAACACTGATTTTCAGCCGTTCTTTTCCATCCGTAAACTGGGAGGAGGCGGGCCAAGAAGCGAACGCACCCCACCTTATTCAGGAGTATTGCTCATCAATTTCAGGGTATTTCCCGGGTAACCCGGGAAAAGGAATGACCGTTGTGGCAGACCCCGGTTCCGGCCCGGCCTGTCTTACAACCCCCACGATCCTTACTGCACTGGGATGTACGGTTTTAACAATAAATGGCAAACTTGACGGAACCTTTCCCGGACGGCTCCCTGAGCCTTCAATTGAAGGGCTGATACCCTTATCCGAACTGGTCCTCAGCAGCGGAGCTGCATTTGGGGTAGCTCATGACGGGGATGCGGATCGGGCTGTATTCGTTGATGAAACAGGGAAATTTGTTGAAGAAGACCAGCAATTCGCCCTGATCGCCCAATATATCTGTCGAAAGAATAAGGGTATTGTCGTAACACCGGTCAGCACGGGGCAGATCGTCGAGATGGTAGTAACCGCTGAAGGGAGTTCGATAGTGTACACATCTGTCGGCAGCATCTATGTTGCCCGCACAATGCGTTCGCTGCTTGGGAATGGGGAAAACGTGGTTTTTGGTGGAGAAGGAAATGGTGGCTTGATCTTTCCCAACCACCAGTTTTGCCGGGATGGGGGCATGACGGCAGCAATGATGGTCTCCATCCTCTCTTCAACCGGTAAAAAACTGTCAGAGCTCATCAGTCAACTACCCAAAAGGTATGTCCTCAAGGATAAGATCAGAACCCCAAAGGGAAAAGAGATAATGGAAGCTATCAAGTCCGAATATTCCCAAGAAAAAACGGACCAGACAGATGGATTGAAGATTATCAGGGAAAGTTCATGGATTCTGGTGAGAGTATCAGGAACTGAACCAATAATCCGGATCATAGTTGATGCAGATGATCCAAAAAAAGGTCAGGCATTCCATAACGAAATCAAACAAAAGATACTGATATACGGATAAAAAAAAGATACGACACCCGGCATTTCTCACTAACAGCAACCTGAAATTTTTTTTATTCTATACAAGCCGACACACCTTCTGATCATAGCTGAACATAATATCATCAATGCGACGATATTTCATGAAAATCGCTAAATATTGCCCCGTATGCCTAAAATAAAAAAAATTGAGCCCGATTCTTATCAAAATATTTATTAATAATTTAATCTAATTCACAGTACCCAGTCATCAGAATTCTTTGTGAAAGATATGGTTCAGTCGAGTGAGATTCTTGAAAAACTCCAGCAAGCCCTTCCTAGTGAAATCTGGATGAACATCGAATCAACTATTCCAGATATTTCCTCAATCACTGGAAGGAAATCGCACAAAAATATCCTCATGGAAATAAACAGAATTATCATAGATACTTCGATAAAAAGCAATAACCCGACAATACTAAACATTCTCCCTGATATCTCTGACGATGAAGCCGAGAGTTTGTTCTCCCAAATCGTAAACCATTACATCAGCACAAAAGACACTCTCTGGTTTAAAGCGATTTTTTCGCTCTCAGAAAAAATGGGGAAGAAAAGCAACCAGTCCCGGATTTTTGCCGGGATTTCACGTGACCTCATAAATCATGGGGTATCCCAGCCCAATCCGCAATTCATTCATGACGGACTGGCAGTTCTGCAAGGGATCAGTTTTCGGAAATACCGATCTGAAATAATGATAGACATCATCCCACTTCTCATAGTTTGGGCAATCACAACCCGTGATAACAATTTGATCTACACATCCCTTGAACTGATAGAAGAAATCGGTGACATCTCAAAACGTGCAGTTCTTCATTCGGAACTTGCAAAAGCTCTTGCAACGATTGCCATTATCAATAAAGATCGGGCATCTTTTTTTGACAGTATCAACCAGGCAACAGCAATCCACCAGAAAAACAGAAGGCACGACTGTCTTGTCTTCATCATCGAGAAAGGATCCAAATCAATTTTTGGAAGAGAGATGACCGATGTGCAGCTCTTCATCACCAATTTCCAGAATGTCCCTCATGACGCATATCTTGAAATAATTGGTGCTCTCACAGAGCAGATGCTTGACAGGGTCAAAGATAAGAACCAGATCCTTGAAACACTCAGAATACTCTGTCAAAAAGATCCTTCCGTTACAGAAATCATCATTGTCAATCTTTTGAAGAAGGCCGAGAGGTCGGGAGATCTCTGGTTCCTATCGTCTGCACTGGATTTACAGCAGCATCTGCTTAAACCGGAAGCTTATCCCGTCAGAGAGTTGGTGCGTGCCGGAATATCAGTTGCCAACAATTCAAAGAATATGCAGGTTTTACTCGATCTCGTCCCACTGATCAGTAAAAATGAGGATTCGGCGGTATCATCCCGTATTTACCTGCAATTTTCACAGATAATGCTCATTTCCAATGATTTTATTTCTGCATTGTCGGTATTTGAAAAAATTTGCCGGGCAATGGAGGGCACCCCACTCTATGCTGACACCCTGACGCACCTGATTAAAAAGGGTGTTCTGAATGACAGGGTACCCCAGATGAATGCTTCAGTTCTGACAAGAAACAATCCTAAAATCGTTAATGCTGCAATTATACGGGCAATTGCTGATGTATGCAAGGAAGCCCCCACGGATGAGATTATTAACCACATCCCATCCATAATCGACCTTCTTACTCTTCACCCACGGCGGGATTACATACTACTTGAGAATATCACCATTCTCGTTGAACGAGGTTTTCTCGAGAATCATAATCCAGACATCCTTATCAATCTTGCAAATTCCATTCAGGATCAATCCATCAAAGAACGGGCGATCTCACTCATAGTAATCAAGATTGCCAAGATGGGTGTGCATGGAAGGAACCGGGACATGCTTCAAAGGGCAGTCGGGCTTACCTGTGCAATAGAGGGGCAAAACACCCGTTCAGCAGCATTAAGCAGTATCATCGACGAGGCAGCAATTCTTGCAGCACAGCAGGGAGACCTGGATCTCCTGTTACGCATGAAAGTCTGGAGCTCCGATCTCCTTGAACCGGATCTGGCAACCTATGCCCTGGCAAATATCATTGATGGAATAATAAAATATGCCATCAACCAGCAGTCCGTAGGAGCCCTAGAAGAGGCCACCAGGATTGCAGATGAGATAAATGATCCACCACTAAAAACACAGTTGCTGGAAAAAATTGCCGAAGGATTCGTAAAAATAGGGTGTATTCTTTTACAGGATCCCCTCTACCCGACACGCGAAGGCCGGATCTCTTCGGTTCTTTACCCATTCGAATGCGGGATGGAAATTATTAAAAAGAACTGTAAGTCCCACCAGATTTCTCTCAAAATTGCCTGTTTTATTGATATCATCTTATCCTATTCAGAATCAAGCGAAAATCCTGATTACACCATCATACTGGCATTGTATGCATCCAACATTGCCAATGTGTACGAGCGGGATGCTATGATGGCCCGGATAATCTCCTGCATGCGGGACAACATACCTCACACCGGATCAACAGACCCATACGAGATAATGGCGAATCATCTTTTCAGGAATGATATCGCAAAAACAAATGCCGTGGTATTCAAACTGCTTTATCAGAATATTCAAAAAATTTGTGATCCATTCGTCCGGTTTTCAGGATTGTGTAATCTTGCAGACTGGGCAATAGAACGGGGTGACCGGGAATGCGCACAACAGTTGCTTAACCAGATTCATAACAATCTTGGCATTCTGTCTACCGAATACCAGAAAATACTAATTCTCGCTGATATGGCAACAATCTATTCCATAATCGCTCCAGAAATTGCTTCTGGTTACCTGAACCAGGGTATTGAGCGGTTGGACTTGGCTGAACCGGAAAAATCTTCGGAGGTGAGACGACAGATCGTTTTATCGATTGTTCGGCTTAACTCGGTGGTCCCCGATAATCAATGGAATCGGATTGCTCTGGATATTATCCAGGAGATTACCGATCCCATAGAATACATCAGTTCACTGGTTGCAATCTACACTCTGTTCAGTCATGATAAGGAGCAGTGTAATGAACTCCTGATCATAATGACAAATGCAACAGAAAAAATTCAATCCCCCTATGAAAGAGCATCAACAATTCTGAGCCTGGTCCCGCTCGCCCTCCAGAACGATAACATAGATATTTCATTAGCCCTTCTTGCAATCGCGGAATCACAATCCGAAAAGATCAACATCCAGTATATCGCGGACATCATCCGGGAAAATATGACCCAGATTTATCTTGTACTTTACCAGAAACACAAGGATAAAAAAATTCTTGATCTCGCAGACAGGATAATATTCGCAATTGATAATGACGAAGTCCGAATTCATCATCTCCATCAAATCGGAAAGCGAGAGCCTGTTGACGAGAACACAAGGTATATGAAAATTAAGATGCTTTCGGAAAAAATTGTACGCGATAATTCCTATACCAGTCAGATTACTTCCCTTGAACACCTTGTCCGATCTGTAGCTGACCGGGGCAAGGAATCACTCTTTTTCTGCGATCTTGCTATCTTTTTTAAGAGAGCGGGTGAGGGAAAGCTTGCTCAAAGGATGATTCACGCGGCAATAAAAGAGGCCAGAATTATCCGGCCACTGTCCCGCAGGTCCTATGTTATGTGCGATATCGCATTGAAGATCTATGCATCCGGTAACGATGATACGGCACATGAAATTCTCGATTATGCCATAGATTCCGCAACCAACATCCGTATGGCATCAGTACGCGAGGAAGTATTTGACGAGCTGGGACTTGCGATAAAAATCATGCAGGGGATGTAAGGGTGAAATCCGTTGAGATACTTATTACCGGAAGAGTTCAGAAAGTCGGGTTCCGGGCATGTGTCCGGCGAATTGCAACTGATTTAAACGTGACAGGGACCGTCATGAACCTCTCGGATGGAAGAGTCCAGATCTATGCAACCGGAGAGCTAATGATCCTTGAAAAATTTGTCTCAATGGTCTACGGGTGTCCACGGGCAGTTATCCGGGATGTACATATCGAGGAAATCCCCCTGAAAAATTTTACCGATTTTTCAGTCATTAAAAGTGAGGGCAGAGTCAGTACTGCACTCTGAATTCAGCATTATTTTTCATGGAATTGCAAAAATCAGAGACATGTTCATTGATTTTTTCGGCATTGATTGTTGTATAAAAGAGATCAATCATCTTCCGGATGAGATCGTCTGATAAAATACAACGGCTCACCGTCAGTTCAAAGTCGGCGGGGTTCAGGTCATTTTTTGCAATCTGGAACACAAACCTGTCAACCATTTCTGATTTCATTGGCTCAATAAGATCCTGAACAAGGCTTCCTCTCCCATCATGTAACAGCCCGATATCCGGATCCAGAAACGCACCAATAACAGATACGGAACACGCACCATAGAGCATTGCATATCCAAATGACAGCATCGCATTCACCGGATCAGTATGTGGCCGATCAGTCCGTCTCCGGAATCCCCAGTCGGGGGGGAGATCACGGGCCATGATCTCATAATACATATCGGAGGTCATGCGGTGAAGGCGCCGGATTTCGTCCAGTTTGATTAAGTATACCAGCTCTTCCTGGGCATTTTTCAAGAATTCCAGTTCACCCTCATAAAACAGGTTCGTGTTGTGTCCTTCCTGAACCCGGGTGATCGATAATAATCGTGAACGAATGGAGCCCTCTGCAATGGCGATAGCATACCGGTGACGGGGGATGCTCTGCTGAAGAGTGTGGAGTTCCGTCATGCCATGACCTCCAAACGGCTGGATGACACCCACCGGCGATCCATCTGGATCGAAAAAAGAAATGAACACTCCTTTTTTCACGAGCTGGGAGACCGTTGTCGAATTAATAGTATGTCCCCCAACAATGAGAAGATGGGTAAAACCATCGATAGGATAGGTTTCAGTGGCATTCTTTTTCTGCACTATGAGTTGCTTCTGGGTGGATTTTATGTGGGCGCCGAAACCAGTAACAGGCAGCCATGAATAATTCGTCACTATTAACCCCAAAAAACCGATCCGGTCTATCTATTTACTATCACACTTCGATTGATTAATTCATCGTTTTGAGCGATCAAAAGACATCTTTTTTTACATAGGAATACGGGTATATTTTGACGAAGTTTATTATAAAAAAGTCCATTTCGGTGATTATAAACCGTTTGAGACGTAATTAGTATATTTGTCATGCATTAGCATAACAAGGGTGGCAGATGTACTGGAATGAGAAAATAGAGACCCTGAAGCCTGATGCCTTATCTGCTCTCCAGCTCAAACGGCTGAAAAAAACACTGAGCCTGGCACAGAATCTTGATTTTTACCGCAAACAATTCAAAAATGCAGGTATCCAGAAAACCTCAATAAAAACCCTGGATGATATTACAAAAATCCCCTTCACCAGGAAGCAGGATCTCAGGGACGGGTACCCGTTTGGTTTTTTTGCAGTGCCCCTTAAACAAGTGGTCCGTATCCATACAACCTCCGGAACAACGGGAAAACCTACCGTTGTCGGATATACCCGGAAAGATCTCGATACATGGTCGGACCTGATTGCCCGTAACATGACAATGGTTGGCATAACGGATGAAGACATCTTTCAGAACATGGTAAACTATGGCATGTTCACGGGGGGTCTCGGATTCCACTACGGGGCAGAAAAAATCGGTATGACCGTTATTCCCAGCGCAACGGGCAATACGAAACGCCAGATCGAGATGATAAACGATTTCGGAGTTACAGCAATCCATTGCACACCCAGCTATGCCATGCACCTGTCAGAAGTAGCTGAAGAGATGGGCACATCCCTTGACAGTCTGAAAACGGGAATTTTCGGTGCAGAATCGTGGTCAGAGAGCACCCGGAAAGCCCTGGAAAACCGACTGGGACTCACGGCATATGATTCCTATGGGTTAAGCGAACTTTTCGGCCCAGGGGTGGCATTTGAATGCCCTGAGCGGGACGGCCTCCATATCTGGCATGACAGTTATCTGGTTGAGATCATCGATCCAAAGACCGGAGAACACGTTGCAGACGGGGAACGCGGGGAAATGGTCGTAACTCCCCTGGTAAAAGAGGCAATGCCCCTCCTGCGGTACCGGACCGGGGATATCACGATGCTGATGGAGGACGGTTGCCTGTGCAGGAGAGGGAAAAAGATTGCACGGATTACCGGGAGGAGTGACGATATGCTGGTCATACGGGGAATCAATGTCTTCCCATCGCAGATAGAGCACGTCCTGCTCAGGATTCCGGAAGTAGGTAATCAATTTATGGTATATATCGACAGAATTAATCATCTGGACGAGATGACCGTCGAAGTAGAGATCAACCGTGACTCATTCAGCGGGGAACTGGCAGATCTCACCAGGCTCCAGAAAAAAGTGGTCAAAGAACTCCGTGATACCCTTGAATTACGGACAACAGTAACCCTCGTGGAGCCGGGATCGCTTCCCAGGTTTGAAGGAAAAGCAAAACGAGTTATTGACAGGAGAGAGGCAGAATGACCTATTGGGACCCGCGAATTGAAACGATTCCCATGACCGATCTCAAGAAAAAGCAGTATAAACTACTGAAGAGTCTTGTATACCGGCTGTATAGTTTTTCACCATTTTATCATGACCGCATGAAGGAGCAGAACGTGCATCCCGACGACATACGGGACATTTCTGATGTAAGGAAACTCCCCTTCATGTTCAAACGGGATCTACGAGACAATTACCCTGACAAACTCTTTACTGCCTCGCAGGAAGAACTTGTCAGGTACCACGTATCCTCGGGAACTACGGGGAAACCAACCGTTGTCGGATATACCCAGAACGATATAGATGGCTGGTCAACCTCGCTTGCCCGGGGCCTTACGTCAATAGGTCTTGGCAGGGGAGACATCATTCAGGTAAGCTATGGATACGGACTGTTCACTGGTGGACTCGGGCTTCATTACGGTGCCGAGCGGATCGGGGCTACCGTTTTACCCACCAGCGTTGGGAATACGGAGCGCCAGATCGAGCTTATGCAGGACCTGAAAGCCACAGCCATTGCCTGCACACCGTCATACCTTCTCCATATCGGGGAAGTGGCAGAGAAGATGGGGATCAGCATCAAAAACGACACCTGCCTTAAGGCGGGGATCCTGGGTGCGGAACCCTGGACGGAGAGCATGCGTACCCGGATTGAAGACTGGCTGGGGATCAAGGCATTCGATATTTACGGTACCAGCGAACTTTCCGGCCCGATGTTCACGGAATGTGCCGAACAACAGGGTTTCCACATCTGGTCGGATCTCGCCCTTGTCGAGATCATCGATCCAAAAACAGAGGAGCCACTTGAACCGGGAGAGAAAGGGGAGGTTACCGTGACCATGCTCCAGAAAGAGGCACTCCCCATGATCCGGTACCGCATCGGGGACATCTCCTCCATGGAGGAAGAGGTCTGCGCCTGCGGAAGAACCCACCCAAGAATCCAGCGCATTCAGGGACGGGTAGACGATATGCTGATCATCAGAGGCATCAATGTCTTCCCATCGCAGATAGAACACACACTGATGACCATTCCCGAGGTTGGGCAGCACTTCCAGATTGTAGTTGAGCGCAAAGGTGCCCTTGACGACATGCTGGTACGGGTTGAACTCAACAAGGAATCCTTCAGCGACAAGATCAATGATCTCATGCAGGTACGGCGAAATGTCGAACACCGGCTCAGGAACGCATTGAACGTGAACGCTGAGGTGGAACTGGTTGAACCTGGTTCATTACCACGATTTGAAGGGAAATCAAAAAAAGTCATAGACAAGAGGTCGATGTAAATGGACACACAGAAATTCGTGATTAAACAGATCTCAATCTTCTCTGAAAACCGCCCGGGAAGGCTTGCAGCTATTGCCCATGCTCTCGGGGAGGAGAAGATCAACATCCTGGCATTCAGCATTGCCGAGGCAAACGGTTTTGGCGTAGTCAGGGCACTTGTAGATCATCCGGAGAAAGCTCATGACAAACTCCAGTCATTGGGGTTCAATATCGCATTCACCGAGGTTATCGCAGTTAAAATGAAAGATAAACCCGGCGGGCTTTATGAGGTTGCAAAGATTTTAGGAGACGCCGGAATCAACATTGAGTATTCTTATGCATACTCAGGAAAGGAGGGGGCGGTACTCATCCTCAGGGTTGACCATGTCGAGGATGCAATCAAAAAGATAAAAAATTCCGGGGCCGTCCTTCTGGAAAAGTCAGGGTTTCACGGATAATATTCATCGTTTTTCCCATTTTATCAGTTCCGAAACCTCAGACAACGTACTGCCCCGCCGGATCTCTTCCCGGATCCGTTCCTCAGTCTTCCTGACTTCAAGAGCCCGCCGTGCTACCTCATACGCACGCACTGCAGGAATGACAACCACGCCACTCTCATCACCAATAATCCAGTCCCCGGGGGATACCTGCTGCCCGCAGCACCGGATCTCGGAATTGATCTCGCCAAAACCTTTTGGCTCGCCGGCATTGGGTACCACGGCTTTTGCAAAGAGCGGGAATTTTATTGCCCGGATATCATCCACATCCCGGACTGCACCATCGATGACAACCCCGCTGATCCCCTTGCTCACGCAGCTCAATGTGGCAAGCTCCCCCCACGGGGCTATATGAGTGCACCCATCATTGTTAATGACAATAACATCCTGCTTTTGAGCAAGATCTATCGCTTCAACCGGCTTTGCCCAATCTCCGGCTACCGTCTGAACGGTTACGGCTTTCCCAACCATTTTCACGTTGCCGGATATAGAGATGAGATCCTGCATGGCACCTTTCCGGTGCATTGCGTCGGTAACGTTCGGGGAGGAGACCTGCATCAGAAGAGCACGAATCTCTTCGTCCCGGGAACGCTTTTCCATCTGCAACAGGGAGGGGGCGTCCATCTCCACCCTGATCAACCGTGTAGATTCAGTCACATTCGCGGATCGGACAATCCATCCCCCGACAATGACAATGTCTGCACCACAATGGATAGCCTGTCCGGCGGTTGTTGCATCAATGCCACCCGCTACAGCTAGAGTGACATGGACCTGATCGGACAAAGTTGTCAGAAGATCGATTGATTTCTTCCCGATCATCTGCTGATCGATTCCCACATGGGCACAGATAATGTCGACACCCATCGATTCCAGCTGGCAGGCGCGGGATACAGGATCTGCAACATTGATCAGGTCTGCCATCAACCGTGTCCCGTAGAGACGGGATGCTCGGACCGCTTCTGCAATAACAGAATCGTCAGCATCAGCAAGAATGCAGACGATATTTGCGCCCGCTTTTGCCGCCATCTCAACTTCTATGGCCCCGGTATCAGCAATCTTCATGTCTGCAACAATGACGGAACCCGGAAACTGATCCCGAATAGCCCTTATCGCCGTCATACCCTCGCTCTTGATGAGAGGGGTTCCTGCTTCGATCCAGTCAGCCCCGCCATCAAGAGATTCTTGTGCGATCTGCAAAGCCCGTTTAAGTTCAAGGAGATCCAATGCCACCTGCAGGACCGCTTTTTTCATGATCAGTGATCTGATGTGCCACAGGTTTAATAATTGCGAGTGGGTTTTATGAGATTTTCAGAACTAAAACCTGCTTCCAGTTACCAAGACTTCCAATCTTGAGTGATTATCCAGTAACCCAATCGCAGCTGCATATAGTACTTCATCGGAAGAGCAGACAGACCCATCCACCAGAAACGATAACGTAAGTGATACCGGATAACCGGGAGTCAAACAGGAGGAAGGAGGAGATAGCGCATATACTGAATTATCACCAGGTTTTCTTTGTCAACAAAACACAGGGAATCTGAATGAAGGATAAAAGCATTCAAAAATTATTTTTCCTCGTATTTTTCAGCAAATACGAGTTTATTCATGGGCTTTTTCGGTGTAATCGGGACTTCTGCCGGATATCCTACCGCGACAAGGGACACCAGGGTATATTTTTCCGGAACCGCAAGGAGTTCCCGCACCGGATCTGCATAGGGTTTTTTGTTGCCGGCTACCCAGCAGGAACAGATACCATATGCCTGGAGTGCAAGAATGAGGTTCTCCGTGGCAGCACACGCATCCTCAAGATAATAGGTCTCCTGCGTCTCACCAAAAACCGCAAAACACGCTGCGGAATCTGCAATAAATCTCCCGTTCTCGGCAAGTCCGGCAATTTTTGCAAGGGTTTCTTTCTGTTTTACCACAACAAAGACATAGGGCTGGTGGTTCATTGCAGTCGGGGCATGCACGGCACATTCCAGCGCGTCCTGAATTGCCTTGTCATCAACAGGATCTGATTTGAACTTCCGTACACTATGCCGCGACCTGATTATGGTGGTGACTATGTTCATACACCGGAATAGGGAATAAGGAGAGATAAAAATTGGGGATGAATGAGATCAATTTCTCTTAAAATACACAATTGCACCGATTATGAGGGAGATGCCGGCAAGGGCTGATCCAAAACCGGGGGTTTTCGTTGGTGCGGGAGTGACCGGGACTGAAGTCACGGGACTGGTAGACTCAGCGGTTGGCGGTACGGTCGTCGGCGGTTGCGTGGGTACCGTTGTCTGGAGGGTAGTTTTTATTGTAGGAGGGCTTGTAACCGGAATCGTTGTTGCACGGGTAGTGGGTATTGTTGTGGCAGTGGTTGCCTGTGCGGTTGTCTGCACGTTTCCACCAATAAGGGGATTTTGATCCTGATTCACAAAACTGATTTTCTGGGTAACCGTTTTCCCGGTCTGCTCGTAGTTGTCTTTCATCAGATTCGTATTGCATTCTGCCCAGACCGTGTACGATCCGGGAGCGTAATTTGCACGGTTCCCAGTGTCCCAGATGGGGTTGGTGTATTGCGGAGTTGTTGTGATCGGGATATTAACGATAGACTGGGAGATTCCGCTAGCATCGATCAGGGCATTATAAATCCCGCCACTGGGTGGCTGAACCTTGATAGTCATCGTAGCTGCAGCACCCCGCTGGGATGAGATCTGCGCAAGGTTCGTTTCAATCCTGAAACGGAGCACATCCCCGCTTGGAACCCAGTTATTCATATTCTGGACATCTGCACCCGTGGTGGTATCTTCAACATGAATATTGATCTGTGGATCCGCAACAATAAAGGCAGAACCATCTGAATTTCCCTGACTGTCAAGCCGGTTCCAGGTTCCGGTATAACCGGAGAACTGTGAGGGGCTGACCGCAAACGAATTCAGTTGTGAAGCGACATTGATGGTTTTTGAGGGTGTGGAGCTCCGTACATCAGCACCGGAAGCCCACCATCCGATGCTGGTATCCGGACCCATTGCAGCGGAGATGTCAAGCCCCTGTTCACCAATAAAAACGGTATTTCCCTGGTTGACCGTGATAATTGCTCCTTGGACGGCCCCAATCAAAAATAGGGAGCCGATGAGCAGAAGACTAGAGAACTGGCCACGCTTAATCTGCATAATCATCGTATTTCGTTTCAATATTTATAACTAACAAGTTGTGAAAACTGCCCGCAGGCATTCAGGAACCATTCAGATCAAATGCAGATTTTTGATTGCAATCGAGCTCCGGCAAAAAAATTTCAATCACCCCCTCAGCCCCTGCTTGAAATTTTTCAATCAGCCCTTGACTGATCGGCCGGACGGCTCACGCCGAAAAAAATAATTTGTTGTTGGATAATTATCCTACAAACGGATAATTATCCTATTGTAGGCAGGTTTACTAACACTCTTTGATCGCGATCAAAAAAATTTCAGCGGATCGTGATTGAAAAAAAACCTGTTACGGATTCCGTAGAAGGATCCTGATATGCGTATTGGTTGCCGGATCCGTAAAAAAACGGGATTGCAATCTCACCCCGCTCTGTTATCCGGTACGGTTTCTCCTGCATTGCCACTTCCGGTACCGCTTCCAGAACAAGTCATGCCTCACCGGGGGTCCGCGTAAGTGTCGGGAGTGCCATGTAAGGCCGAAGGTGAGCCGAGCCCCGTACCATTCTCCAAAGGGAGTGTGTCGTACCGGTTTTTTTTCACTGGTACCAAACGCACATAAGAACTAGACAAAGACCGAGGGAATTCTGGCAAGGTCTCTGCAGAGATCAAAAAAATTCAGACCGGGTTCTCAAGGATGATTCTGTTGAAATTTTCAAAGACGCGCTGCCCTTCAAAGGTATGGCTCACTTCAGGATGCCATTGCAGGCCATAGATCCGCTTTTCCGGCCATGCAATGGCTTCCGCATTGCAGATGTCCGAACGGGCAAGGCAGGTGAACGGGGAGGGGATCTGCGAGACTTCATCGGCATGGGATGCCCAGACATTGATCTTCGAAGGATAGCCATTCAGAATGTTGTCAGGCTCACAGATTTCCACCTCAACCGGCCCATACCCGCCGCTGTGTCCCTGGTGGACGTTCCCACCGAATTTCATTGCTATGATGTGGAGCCCGAGACAGATCCCAAGCACCGGAAGACCAAGATCGAGATACTGAGGGCAATTGCCAGCCCGTTCTATCGCAGGGCCCCCGCCGAGAATTATCCCCCTGCACTCCTCCCCGACCTGCTCCGGGGGCATGGTGTTCGGGATCATCGCAGCTTCGATCTCCAGATCCCGAAGAGCCCGGTGGATCAGGTGATTGAATTGCCCATAATTGTTGACAACATAGATGGGTAGCATTATCCTTAAGATTTGTACTGGGGTACTATAAGCCTGTTCAACTGTAGGCACTCACCGATGTGAGAATCTTATTACGGATCTCGTCGGCAGAATGGCCGGTGAGATGAGCAAGACACATGGCCCCGCCAGCCCCCATTCCTTCCTTCACTTCACCAATGCAGTACCGGGCAAGACCCGAATGACCCAGAGCACCAAAATCCGGATCAACATAGATCATTTCAACACCCATTTTGTCGGCAAGAGCCGGAACATTGGCCGAAGGATCATCCCGGACATATGCCGTTGTGACAACCGTGGGAAGGGTGCCCCCCATTGCTTTTATGACCGCACAAACGGCAAGCATCTGGGTCCCGCCGGCAAGGAGAAGGTTGCCGGTATAGCTCTTCACGATTCCCGCCGCAACCGGCATCATCGGATCCCCTGCATACCTGACAATGTCAAGGGGCGTGCTCAGTCCCGCATCCCGGATCCGTTCCAGCGCAACCCGGCAGATCTCCTCCTTCAGTGTAACGGGATTATTTGCAAAACTGCTACTGACGGCTGCATTATAGCCGAGCGAACGCAAAACGCAGAGTGCGGTGGTCGTCCCACCCGGCACACACTCGCCGAGAACCAAAAGATCACTCATATCCGAAAGAATCTCTCCCATCATCACACCCCGGGAGAAAAGATCGCTGGCGCGGGGAACGGCCTCACCGAACCGGGGATCTCCCCCCACGTCGCCATAAACATCAAAACAGGGAACCGTCGGGGGATGACGCAGGCCTGCATTGATGAACAGCGGCCGGATACCGGACAATTCCATCATCGCCCGGGTAATGGATGCCGGCGTCGGACAACCCGTTGGGGTATTTGGCTTCATGGGGAAACTCGTAATGGCACCACGGGTTACCAGTTCGGCATCGAGTACCGGGGTCCACAGAGTTCCTTCAGGAGTAGGCCCTGCCCCGGAGATTCCCGGTACGGTCGAAAGGAGTGTATTCCCAAGGATACCGCAGAAAAGGGGTTTGGTAAATGCAATATCGGGCAGTCGGGATAAGAAACTCATAACTATCCACACATAGATCGCCATTCTTTTACTTTCAAGATATCGGAAAAGGAAAATCCGTAATGATATAATAGTCCGGCCATTCCAACACCTAATCACATGTTTGAGATCGAACAGCGGTTGCGGGCTCAGGGAATTACCATTGATGATATGGTGACAGCAGCCATGGGGCTTTACGTATCCCACGGGATGCCGGAGGAGGAAGCGGCCCTTGAGATCAAGAAAAAGATCAAAAAATTCCTGGATGATCCCAATGTCGCCTCCCTTCTTCTTGGCGCGATTCTCCTTGAGGAGGAACTCTACACGAAACGGAAGGATTCTGAAATAGCCGATGACCCGGTCTTTCTGCTCAGCGACGAGATTATCGGGATGGCAATCGCGGAATGTATCGGCGGGACCTATGCCCGGTTCGAATTCACCCGTTACGACCAGAAGAAGCCCGGGATCCTCGCAAAACTCGGGCCGTTTCTCGACGATGCAGTCGCAGGACTGATTGCCGGGTGCACCTCTCGGCTGTACAGCGAATGCCTATGAAACCGCTCATCTCCCTCATCCAGTTCTCGACGATCCTGCCACTAGGAAAACCACAGGATCTCGAACAGTTTGCCCGCAATTCATACCTGTACCCCATTGCAGGCTATCTCATCGGGGGAATTGTTGCCCTGGTAGTCTTTTTTATCCCGGATCGCACGATTTCAGCTGCGATCGCCATCACCGGTCTTATGTTGCTGACCGGTGCCCACCACTTTGATGGCCTGCTGGATCTTGGCGATGCACTGATGGCGCACGGTGACCGGGAAAAACGTATCCGCGCACTCACCGATATCCACATCGGAGCCGGGGGTGTGGCGCTCGGTATTGCGGTTACGATTCTCCTGTTTGCGGGCCTGCAGGCCTCATCCGCGATTGTCTGGGCCCTCATCATAGGAGAGGTCTGCGCGAAGTTCTCCATGGCATTTCTCACTGCATACGGCGCGCCATTCCGTCAGGGCATCCATAGTTACCTCCACCAGTTTTCCCGGCCATATTATCCGGTTCTTGCAGCTATGCTTTGTATCCCGCTCATTCTTCTTCCGATCTCTCCCCTGAAAGTACTCGGGGCTTTTATACTGATGATCCTGTGTCCAGCGATCCTGCTTCTCGTCTCCAAGCACTTATTCGGAGGAGTCAATGGGGATGTTGTCGGCGCATCCAATGAGATCACACGGGCATGTGTCATTATCGCCATAGCCTTGATCTGATCCCGGTCAGATCATCAGGATCAATATCCAAATCCACCCAAACAACACCAAGGCATTTCTTATCGTTGATGATAAGCGGAGTTTACTGTCGCGCATGGAGCGGCACTCATTTCAGAGCAGATGGATAATCTCCATTAAGATACGTTCCGGGCAGATAGACGAGAATCAAAAAACAGTCAAAAGATTAATAGAGGGTGGTAAATCCCCGATTTTCATCGTCACTGCATTCTATGGCTGAACCGTCACGGATCAGAGTATTGAACATCATTGCTGCATTCATCAGGGTATCGTCGGATGCCTTTCCGCTTCGCATATCGCTAAGTGCCTGGTTCTGCGGGGTCGGGACAGCCCGTTTTCCAACCCATACACCTGAACAGTGTCGGCAGTACGCGCAATGGCTGTAAACCGAGACATCGCCATCGGCACAGGCTACTGTGACGCGTTGTTTCTTTTCATCCCGCTGGAATTCCAGTCTCTTCATACAGAAAAGATATTCTGACATCCGATATGATAATACCGATGTGAGATCTTCACCGGAAAACCGGCCTCCGTCAATCGAAATATTTTAAATAGTTGGGTCTCATATAAGTAATACTCGCATAAATTGACTGTAAGCGGACAGTCTTATTTGGAGGATTACATAAAATGGCAGCATCTGACAAGCCCCACATGAATCTGGCCGTAATCGGCCACATCGACCACGGAAAGTCAACTACCGTCGGACGGATGATGTTCGAGACCGGCGCTGTGCCGGCCCACATCATTGAAGGCTACCGCAAGGAAGCAGAGTCCAAGGGAAAGGCAACGTTCGAATTTGCATGGGTTATGGATAACCTCAAGGAAGAGCGTGAGAGAGGTATCACCATCGATATCGCTCACAAGCGGTTCGATACCGCCAAGTTCTACTTCACGGTCGTAGACTGTCCAGGACACAGAGACTTCGTCAAGAACATGATCACCGGTGCATCCCAGGCGGATGCCGCGATCCTCGTTGTTGCGGCTCCCGACGGCCCGATGGAGCAGACCAAGGAGCACGTATTCCTTGCAAGGACTCTTGGCATCACCCAGATCATCATTGCCATCAACAAGATGGACGCAGTCAAGTATGATGAGAAGCGGTTCAACGAAGTCAAGAAGGATCTCTCCGACCTCATCAAGATGGTTGGGTACAAGCCGGAAGAGACTCCCTTCATCCCCATCAGCTCCCTTCAGGGAGTCAACATCAAGGTTAACAGCCCCGAGACCCCCTGGTACAAAGGCCAGCCACTCATCGCGGCACTCGACACCTTCAAGGAGCCGGCGAAACCAACTGACAAGCCCATGCGCCTGCCAATTCAGGATGTTTACAGCATCAGCGGTATCGGCACTGTGCCAGTCGGCCGTGTTGAAACCGGTATTGTGAAGAAGGGAATGAAGGTATCCTTCATGCCCGCTAACAAGGCAGGGGAAATCAAGTCAATTGAGATGCACCACGAGGAAATCCCCCAGGCAGTTCCTGGTGACAACGTTGGTTTCAACGTCCGTGGTATCGGCAAAGGCGATATCCGCCGTGGCGATGTTATGGGCCCGGCAGAAGCACCACCAACTGTTGCAGATGAATTCACCGCACAGATCGTTGTGCTCCAGCACCCAAGTGCACTGACCGTCGGGTACACGCCGGTCTTCCACTGCCACACAACCCAGACTGCATGCACGTTCGTCGAGCTCAAGAAGAAACTCGACCCCAGATCGGGCCAGACCAAGGAAGAGAACCCAACCTTCCTTAAGTCAGGAGATGCAGCCATCGTCGTCATCAAGCCGACAAAACCGATGGTCATCGAAAACGTCAAGGAGCTCCCGCAGCTCGGCAGATTTGCCGTCCGCGATATGGGTTCAACGATTGCCGCCGGCATGTGTATCGCAGTTCAGCCAAAACAGATGCTATAATTTTTTGGTGTTACCATGCAAAAAGCCAGAATTCGCCTGACAGGGACTGATTTCAACAAAGTAGAGATGGTCTGTGATAGAATCCGTGAGATCGCAGAGCGCACAGGTGTTAATCTGGCCGGCCCGATACCGCTTCCGACCAAACGTCTGGTCGTACCAATCCGCAAGAGTCCAGATGGAGAGGGAACTGCAACGTGGGACCGCTGGCAGCTGCGGGTCCACAAGCGCCTCATCGACATTGATGCCGATGAGCGTGCTCTCCGCCAACTGATGCGTATTCAGGTGCCAAAAGATATCGGCATTGAAATTGTTCTCGAGAGTTGAAGGTGCGGCGTGCAGCAGGCCGCTATTTTTTCTTCAAAAATTAAACAATTATTTACTTTTGAAAGAATTTTTTTCCTGATCCTTCTCGTTACCATTGTAGTACGATTCTGGAACCTCGATCTCAAACTCTTCCATCACGATGAGGCAATCCACTCATGGTTCTCGTATGAGCTCCTGACCAAGGGCACATGGATGTATGATCCAAGTTACCATGGCCCGTTCCTGTATTATATAACAGCCGGGATGTTCTCGGTATTCGGGGACTCCGATCTGGTAGCACGGCTCCTGCCGGCGCTCTTTGGCACCCTGCTCATCCCTCTGGTCTATTGCATCTACAGGCTTGGGTATATCAACAAGAACCAGACACTCGTTGCGGCGATCTTCCTTGCCCTTTCCCCGGACATGGTGTATTTTTCCCGGTTTCTTCGCCATGATATATTCATGCTTTTTTTCACCCTCCTCCTCCTGGTTGCCCTGCTTTATTATTTCGAGCGAGGGCAGACACGGTTTGCGGTTATCGCAGCAATAGCAGCAGCAGGAGGCCTTGCATGTAAAGAAGAGATGCCAGTGATTCTTCTCATCTTTGCATCCTTTTTCCTGTATGCAATCTGGAGAGGGAAATTTATCCTGCCACCCAGATGGAAACGCGACCTTATTCTGTGCCTATTCACCCTTATCGCCATAATGGCAATCCTGTACTCAGGTTTTGGTGTGCACTTAGAAACACTCCAAAGCGGCTGGCTGGAGGCAATAAAACACTGGACCGCTATGCATAACCAGCAGCGCCTGGGAGGTCCATGGTTCTTCTACGTCCCGCTCTTCCTGCTGTATGAATTGCCAATATTTATTCTTGCAGTCATTGGTGTCATCCTGTTCATGGTTACCGGTATTCACCCGTCACCTCCGCTGATGCGGCTGAAAAACTGGATCCTCCTCCGGGACAGCAGACTTACGGTTGCCCAGCTGGCAGGAACCGCGCTTCGTCAGTTGAAAGAAAAGCAGGCGGGATATTCCAAATCTGACGAATTTTTCAGATTCTGTATCTACTGGATGCTCCTATCTATGGCATTTTACGCGTATGTAGGAGAGAAAGTTCCCTGGCTGCTCATCCACCAGCTCCTCCCCATGTGCTTTGTGGCAGTATACAAACTGAACTGGCAGAAAACCGCAGTTGCCATTGTAGGATGTATATTCCTTGTCGTGATGACCTGGCATGTGGCATTCGTCCCGGTAGATATCAACGAGCCAATTGTCCAGGTCCAGAATTCTGAAGACATGCATATGGTAATGCAGCTCATTGATGCATCGGATCACGTCGTGGTCGCATCCAAGGATTACTGGCCGCTTCCTTGGTATTACCGGGGAGATCGGTGGAGTAAAATCTCGTTTTATGGAAATCTGACGGATGAAGATACCCTTACGCAGAATGACCCGGATGTCATTATTCTTCATGATACCGAGAGTTATCCCTCGCTAAAAGGGTACGACAAAGTAACTTACAAACTGAGTTACTGGTTCTCCGTTTATGATAATCAGAACCGGCTGATCGATTACTACCTGCACCGGGACGGGAAAATGGGGAGCATCAATATCGATGTCTTTACCCAAAGGAAAACAGTCTAATTTTTTTGCTAACTACTCGGTCTCTTTTGCAACAGGCTTAACCCAAGGGTGACTTTATACCTGAAGTGAATAACTCTTCAGTCTATTGAAGGGCTGATTCGCAAAATGTTTTTTTATCAGTTCCCTGGCATATCCCGAGGATCATCACAATCTGCAGATGGTTCGCATATCAGGAAAAACGCTCGAAGACCACGATCAGACCCATGGATACGCAGTAAAAAAGAATGGATCGTGAATCCTCATTTATCGCCATTTTCTGGGCATGTTATCGGTGTTATCACATGAACAGTAATCTCCGGGATGATGAGCAGATATTGAAAAACAGAATTACCTTAAATATAGAAAACAGGGGGGAGATGAAATATTTATCCGAGTTCGTCCCAGCGTGAACGTTTCCGGTAAATTATTACTCCCACAACCACCAGAACAACGACAATAATCCCTGCGATTATGAAAACCAAGCCGTCAATCTTGGGGAAAGAGAAACTCCATCCCGAACTGAGCTTTTTCTGGAGAGTAAGCGCATCCGTGTAGGATTCATTACCCTTATCAAATGCTTCCTGAGCCTTTGTCCGGGCCTGATCATAGTTTCCACTGGCTATTTCATCATTCGCAGTTGAGATATAACTGACAGCGACTTCGCGCTTCGTGATGATAGTTGGGAGGCCGGCGTCATTTGCCGTGCTCTGGTTTCCTTTGAACCAGGCGATTACCACATCCACATTATTAATGGGAGTCTGGGCATTTGCCACGTCATATTCAGCCCACGCTTTGTTAAGGGCTTTTTCTCCATCCGTGATGGAGGTCTGAGCGGCAGTAATGTAACTCTGGGCAGTCTCATACTGGCTGGATGTCAGGGCACGAGCTGCGTCAATTTTTGACTTGGCATCATTATACTTGGACTCAGCAGCTGAGGTATCGATACCAAGGGCAGATTTTTCATCGATATGTGAGCGGAAGGTCTGCAGGTCGTTGGAGCGAGCGGATATAGCAGTCGCCACTTCAGCGGTGTTGATGATCGTTGCTTTCTGTTCCCGCATAGTACTTGTAATCAGGGAATTTCCACTGTCGTATTCCCCGATTTTCACAATTGTTTTTTCAGAGGTTTTAGTAACGGCGGGTACAGTTCCCTGAAGAGTGACACGGATCGACTCTTCAACACCGGATTTGTAGGACAACTCAAAACCAGTGATCGTGAGTGTACGCCCACCGGTTGGCTGCCGTGGATTTTCAATACCGTCAAGAAGGATGGTATATGTCCACTGCGGTTTTTCAAGATCTGTTGTCATTTGCAGATCATTTGAAGAAGAAAATGTGGTGCTGCCAGTCGATTGGAGATCAACTTTATATGATACGGTAACCGCCGTACCGGGGGTCAGAGATCCCGCCGGGTCAACCGTTATCGAAGATACCGTGAATGCCGTAACAGCCTGAATACACAATAAAAATGCGACCGTAATTAATATCCATTTATTGAATCCCTTCATCATCATCCTCACTCGAAAAGGGGGTCGATACCCTCTTCAAACATACTGGATTTTTTCTCTTTTGACTTAATAACATCTTCCTTTGTTTCTTTGGCGATATCAAGGAGTTCTTTGATTCGCGGGGCATTTCCTACCGTCGCAAGCATAACAACCGCTGCAATATATTCGCTGTTTACCGGATAATCTCCGCCACGGACTTCAACACCGGCAATATTCTCCTCGACCCAGCTTTTTGCCTTCTCAACACCCTTGCGATCCATCTCTTCGGGGGGCCCGGCAAGGAGAACCAGGGCGCGTTCAGCGGTAGAATAATCACAGGGAAGGGTCAGTCGCCCGAGCATTGCCCTGCGCACAAGGGCAACAATCTTGGCAGACCGGTCCTCCCCCATCAGTGCTTCTTCGTTTGCCTCTTTTTTACCGCCAAACTTGTCTTTCAGACCGCCCAATAGCCCACGCTGTTGTTTTGTCCGCTTACTGATGACTTCGCTGACCGCATACCCCACAGAGGTGATGCCTCCCCCCCGCAGCGTGTTGATGATCTCACTGGAGTCTACCACCATCTCACCAACGGCCATGCCCTTGTTCACTTCCCCGGCACGGAAGAGGACCGCAAAACGCCTCACAACCTCATTGTTAAGGCGCTGAAATGCGGTCTTGACGCTCTCGCCTTCATTTTTCCAGGCACTATTATCGAAAATAAACGTGTTGTCCGCTTCGTTCACAAGGGTTGTCAGGCTGCGGGCGGCATTATAGGAATAGAGCCGTCCTTCTTCAGGAGCAGGAATAATGCCGATGGCGTATACGGGTTCGCGATAAATTCTCTTAAGATGACGGGCAAGAACCGGTGATCCGCCGGATCCTGTTCCACCGCCAAGACCTGCCACAATGACAAACGCATCAACATCATGAGTGCCTCTCATGTCGATAGCACTGATAATGCTGTCAATTTCATCGGCAGTGACCCGGGCACCGGTAACGTTGTCGGTGCCTACACCATGACCTTTCACCATGGTCTGGCCAATGAGAATCCTATCCTTCATCTCGATATTCTTGAGCCCCATCAGATCCGTTCTTGCGGTATTGACGGCAATTCCTCTAAAACTGTTGGTTCCGAGCTTTCTATCCTGCTCGATGAACATATCGACAATTTTGCCGCCAGCCTGGCCAAACCCTATGAAAAATACCCGCATCCGGTTACACCATCCAATAGGCTAACAGTTAATTACTTTATTTTTATTTCTTTTAAGTCCTTTTGCTGATATGACCATTTATTATGACCTTTTATTTCGACAGTGTAAAAACTTTCTTATACCACCTTCGAGGACATGGAAACGCATCTGGACTCTTTGCGGAGCCTTTTTCATTTCGCCACGAAAATACTATAGATCACTTACATGAAGATTGGTATCATCGGTGGGGGATTGACCGGGCTTATCGCAGCCCACGCACTTGTTCAGGAACACGAGGTGGACCTTTACGAGAAACTGCCCTATCTTGGAGGATGTCTTTCTTCGTACAATATGGAGAAATACTGGATCGAGCGGTATTACCATCACTGTTTTTCCGGAGATACTGCCCTGTTCTCCCTTCTGGGAGAATTGAACCTCTCAGGTAAACTCGAGTGGGTGAACGGGACAACCGGCTATTTTGCCCGAAACACCATCTACCCCCTGAACACTCCCGTCCAGATTCTGAAGTATCCCGAGCTTTCCATTACGGATAAAGCCCGCTTAGCCTGGCTGACCCTGACTGCAAAAAAAGCCGATCTCAAAGCCCTTGACCAGGTTCCGGCAGACCAGTATATCATAGAAAACCTCGGCTGGAATATCTACACGTCCTTCTTCGAACCGCTCCTGAAAAGCAAATTCGGGGACCGGAGAAAAGAGGTATCTGCTGCCTGGCTGATGAGCCGTATCGCAATCCGGTCGAATCGCGGTGCGGCAGGAGAGCGACTGGGGTACCTTAACGGGGGGTTCCACCAGATCGTTGCGGCCCTTGAATCCTCCATTGAGGCAAAGGGGGGCAAGGTGCTCAAACAGACGCCGGCCTCAGCCCTTTCGCACACGGAAAACAGTTGGACGATAAATGGTGCACGATACGATGCCGTGATCTCAACAATTCCCCCTCAGGAACTGGCACATATGGGGGGCCCGGCCCTTCCCCAGATCCCATACCAAGGTGCAGCCTGCATGACACTCGCAATGGACCGCGAAGTGACCAAAGGAATATACTGGCTGAATATGAAGGACTCTGCCCCGTACGGAGCTGTGGTCTCCCACACGAATTTTATTCCATTGGAAAGGTACGGTGAACATATTGTATACCTTGCGTCCTATTTCTCCGGCATAGTTCCGCCGCAACTCGATGAGCGGATGATGGCAGACTTCTGTAACCGGTTCGGAGTCAAGACGCAGGAAATCCACTGGCACAGGATGGCAGTAGACCCATGGGCCGGTCCCGTCTATACAACAGGGTATGGATCGCTGATCCCCGCATATGAACAGAGCGGACTCTACATGGCAGGGATGTTTTCAAAAACAAACTACCCGGAACGGAGCATGGAGGGATCCATACGTGCCGGCCTCGACATCGCAGCGTGCATAAAAAAGCGGAATTCCCATGAGTAAGCCTGAAGTAACGGCCATCATTCCCGTATATAATGATCATCACTCACTTGGGGCGGCTATCCCGAGATCCCTTGAAACCCTCGCGAAAATTACGCCGGATTTTGAGATTATTGTTGCAGAAGATGGCAGTACTGACGGAAGTACGGAGTTTGTGCGGGATTACGAGAAACGGGATCCACGGGTCCGTCTGCTCCATCGCGATGAACGGCAGGGGAGGGGAAAAGCGCTCAACCGGGCAATTCGTGAAGCGAACGGATCCATTGTCTGCTACTACGACGTAGACCTCGCAACCGACATGCAGCATCTGGAAGAACTTGTCGGGGCGATCCGAGGAGGATACGATATTGCAACCGGGTCTCGGCTGCTCCCCGACAGTGATATCGTCAGGACCGGGGGGCGCGAGATCGCAAGCCGCTCGTACAACCTGCTGGTCAGAACAATTCTCGGGAGTAAGGTCTTCGATCACCAGTGCGGGTTTAAAGCCTTCAATAAAGAACGCATTCTTCCGGTCCTCCCGACCATCCGCTCAAACCACTGGTTCTGGGACACGGAGATCCTTGTCCGCGGACAGCGCATGGGATTCCGGGTCAGGGAATTCCCTGTTCACTGGAGAGCGGGAAAAGGGACAACCGTCAGGATGAAAGACGTATTTGAGATGGGATCCGCGATCCTGCGGTTATGGTGGCAGATCCATGTATCGAAAGATTAGCGCTATCGTCATCCCAACGGTCATCGCAGTCGGCATCATCGTTTACATGCTCTATAGCGTCCGGGACGAGCTTCTGACAGCAATCCAGCATATCAAACCGGAATACCTGCTTATCGCCATGTTGATCTGCCTCGCGGCCTGGTGGCTCCGGGGATGGCGGTATCATGCCATTCTCAAGAGCCTCAGTTACGATGTGAGTGTCCGGTTTGCCACAGCCTGCATTTTTGTCAGTCAGACCGTCAACCTGGTAGTACCTGCACGACTGGGTGATTTTGTCCGGGTCTTTATCCTTAAGCACGAGTATAACACCAGTTACTCGGAAGGTGTATCATCTCTCGTGGTGGAACGGGTTTTTGATATCTTCACTATTGCACTCCTCGGATTAATCTCCATATTCTTTGTTCTCAACGTACCTTCGGAATACCTCCTGCTCATTTTAATCCCACTCATTGCCGGCATGGTTTTTTTTGTTTTTTTACTGTTTATCGGAAAATTTTCCTCAAAGAACAAGTATATTGCCATCATTCTCACGATGCTCCATGAGATCAAGAAAGCCTCCCTTACTTTGAAGTCCATCCTCGTTTTAGGCTGTTCTTCGATTTTTATCTGGCTTCTCGATATCCTTGTCTGTGTTGCGGTTGTGCTGATGTTCCAGCAGACGATCTCTTTTGCGGTTATCGTACTTGCAATCGTGATCGGAAACTTAGTAAAGGCAATCCCGATCACTCCGGGGGGTATTGGAACATACGAGCTTTCAATGGCGATCGTATTCGGACTTGATGGCGTAGATCCGGCAATCGCGACACTGATAGCGGTCATCGATCACCTGATCAAGAACCTTGTCACCCTGGCCGGAGGAATAATCTCAATTTATTCCCTTGGGGACTGGGTTATCCCCAGTATCAAGGAAGCCTTCAATTCAAAATTCGGCGGAGGGAAACAGCCTGACCACTGATCTCCAGGTTCTTTCCGTGATGAGCTGGCTGGTCATCATCACTCTTCTCCAGCTGGCATTCTATCCCGGCCTTAAGAAGACCTTCGGGCAGTTTGCATTCCCGGTCTCATTCTCTGCCTCCCTCCTTGTTTTTACCATCATCTCCTGGTACTGCGGCCTTGTACGGCTTCCCATCCATATTGCCCTGATCCCGTTCCTTGTGCTCATTGGTTACAATATATACAAGCGCAATTACCGGATCAGCGAACTGAAAGCCGAGTGGCACTGGGAAGCCCTGTTCCTGATCTGCTTTTTCCTCATGCTGGATGTGCGGTTTGTCAACCCCACGATCTCGTACGCAGAGAAATTCATGGACCATGGATTCCTGGCATCCATTATACACACACCTGTCGTACCTCCGCTTGACCCGTGGTTTGCCGGGGGAACACTCAATGTGTATTATTACCTTGGCTACTGGATGTTCGGCTGCCTTGCAATCGTAAGCGGCGTTCCTTCAACTATCGCCTTCAACCTCGCCCTCCCCACGGTTTTCGGCATAGCTGCCGTGAACGTGTATGCAATCGGAACGCTCCTGCTGAGCCGGTTCCGCTGGCTGCCGCTTCTTGTCTTCTTCCTCCCGAACCCTTCATTTTTCTACCAGATCGCCCAGGGAAAAGCTATGGGCACGGTCCTCTGGGACAGCACCCGTACCATCACCAACACGATCAACGAATATCCCCTCTTCTCGTTCATCTGGGGAGATGTTCACGCTCATGTGGTTTCAATATTCAACCAGGTTTTTCTGATCTTCCTGCTCCTCTATGCCTTCAAACGATGGGAGTCTCTGGAAACCCGGGGGAAAATTATCCTGACCGGCCTTGCTGCACTCAGCCTTGGCTCCATGCCGCTGATCAATACCTGGGATGTCCTGATCTATGCCCCGATAACCGTGTTGTTCATCGCATTGATCCTCTGGAGAAACCGGGCTTCATGGTCCAGGAAAAGATCGCTCTGGTATCTCTGCGCGGTACCTCCCCTCGCCATCCTGAGTTACCTGCCCTTCTACGTGCAGCTCCAAACCCACACCGGTATGATCGCAATCGTTCGCACCCCATCAATCCCAACAGAATTTCTTCTGGTAAACGGGCTCTTTATCGCTCTCGTTATCGCGTTTTTGTACCGGGACATTATCCGGCGCCCGTACCTGCTCATTGTCATACTCCCGTTCATCCTTGCAGGCTACACGGCAGCGGGGATTGCTGCGATTCCCATGGTGTACCTGATCGCCAGAAAACCCTGGGATCTTCCCGAGATCCTCTCCATGCTGGGACTTGCCATCCTGGTCTTCTGCGAATTATTCTATCTCATGGATAACATGGGCGAGACATACTTCCGCATGAACACGGTATTCAAGTGTTACCTTCCTGCATGGCTGATGCTTGGGATGGGGACTTTCACCTTGGCCGGGAGGTGGCTTGAAGAGTCGCGGAAGATCCCGGTCATCGCAACCCGGACAACAGCAGTGGTAACAGTCACGGTCATCTGCCTGCTGTTTATTGTTCCCTTTGCCGCCTCGTTCAACCTTGGTTACGGCACGGGCACCCTCGACGGAATTGCATATCTGGAAAGTTCCCATCCCGGGGATGCCGGGGCAATTGCATACTTACGGGCACTTCCCGGTAACGAGTGCATTGTCGAAGCAGAGGGGGGGGACTATACGTATTATTCGCGGGTATCCTCGTTTACCGGTATTCCCGCCATCATCGGCATGCCATTCCACGAGTTCATGTGGAGGAGCGATGATACCGGATGGTTCAACACGAGACTCGCGGATATCAGATCCATCTACGAGAAGCCGGATGAGACGGTTTCTCTGATGAAAAAATACAATGCAACACTCCTCTATGTCGGTGATCCGGAGCGCGAGCGGTATACCGTGAATATCTCAACGGCTGGGCTTGAGAAAGTATATTCCGAAAAGGGCACTGATATCTACCGGCTTGTCGTGTGAGTCACACCATCTGCCCTTCCGTATATACCGGACAGACGGTTGCAGGTACCCGGTTCACAAACATTTATTTCCGTACCTGTCGTAATAATATGGCTACATCATTGCATACTGATGAGTAATGAAGGAGCAATCAACTCCTGAATGAGGTGAATTTATGGCAAAAGGCTACGTTAAAACAGAGGCTCCAGAAGAGCTCCAGAACAAGGCGCTTGAGGCCCTTGAAGTTGCACGTGACACCGGGAAGATCAAGAAAGGATCCAACGAAGCAACAAAAGCCATCGAGCGCGGCATTGCAGCACTTGTGGTCATTGGTGCTGATGTGGAACCCGAAGAGATCGTGATGCACCTTGCTCCGCTCTGCGACGAGAAGAAGGTTCCCTATATCTTCATCAACAAGCAGAACGACATCGGCGCAGCCAGCGGTCTTGACGTTGGCTCAGCCGCTGCTGCAATTGTCAAACCCGGCAAGGCAAAAGAAACGATCGAAGACCTTGCAAAGCAGCTTGCCGCGCTGAAGGCGTGAGGATCGTATCATGGCAGACGATGCAACGCCAGCCGAAGTGATCGAGGTTATCGGCTCCACCGGCATGCACGGTGAGGCAATGCAGGTAAAATGCCGTATCCTCGATGGCAACAACAAGGGCCGGATCATCACCCGCAACACGGTGGGACCGATCCGCGAAGGAGACATTATCATGCTCCTTGAAACCGAGCGCGAAGCAAAGAAGATGTCGAGGCGGTGAGCAGGATGGTCGAACAGCATGTCTGCACGTTCTGCGGAGTCCAGCTTGAGCCGGGAACCGGCAAGATGTACATCCGTAAAGACGGCACCATCTTTTACTTCTGCAGCACCAAGTGCCAGAACAACTACAAACTCGGCAGAGTTCCCCGGCGGGTCCAGTGGACCAGCACCGGCAGGAAAGCACTGGGTAAGGAGTGAGCACTCGCATGGACCGCACATTCGTCATGATCAAGCCCGACGGCGTTCAGCGCGGTCTTGTGGGTGAGATCGTCTCAAGGCTTGAAGCAAAAGGTCTCAAACTCGTGGCAGCACGGTTTGAGATGCTGCCGGAGCCACGGGTGACAGACCAGTACAAGGAACACCTGTCAAAGCCGTTCTTCCCCTCCCTCAAGCAATACATCATGGGGGGGCCCGTCTTCCTCATGGTCTGGGAGGGCAGAGGTGTTGTTGCAATTGTCCGCAAGGTGATAGGTGCAACAAACCCGCAGGAAGCCGCACCCGGCACAATCCGGGGCGATTTCGGCATCGACATCGGCCGGAACGTGATCCACGCGTCAGACTCTCCCGAGAGTGCAGCCCGCGAGATTGCAATCCATTTCAAACAGAATGAACTTTCAACGTATACCCGGATTGACGAATCCGTGTTATACGAATACTAGATCTTTTTCTTTTCTCATTCCGACCATAATCTCTATCATCCTTCAAAAACGCACCTATCCTTCATGGCCGGAGAGGTCCTGAGTTTCACGCTGCTTGCCATCTCATCAATCATCATTATCATCAACCCGCTGGGTGCAACTCTTCTCTACGCGTCCCTGACAACGTCCCTTGAGCGGGAGGCCCGCGACATTATTGCCCGGGATGCCTGCCGTTTTGCCCTGCTCCTTCTCCTCACGGTCGCAATACTCGGGGCCTGGATCCTCCAGATATTCGGCATCAGCCTCGAGGCATTCCGGATTGCCGGAGGGATCCTCCTGTTTGGTATCGGCATGGAGATGGTTTATGCCAAAACGTCCCGGACAAAACTGACAGCAACAGAAAAATACGAGTCTCGGGATAACGAGGACGTTGCCCTCATGCCGCTCGCGATCCCCATGATCGCAGGGCCGGGTGCAATCACAACAACCATCGTCATGATGAACGAGGCAATCGTCATCTCCCTGCTTGCCATCGCCATCCTTTTCCTGTCCATAGCACTCTCCATCGGGATCACGTATTATATGATGAGGCATTCAGATTATATCATGAAAAGGTTCGGGCAGAGGGAATACCGGGCAATCAACCGGCTGATGGGCATGCTGCTCATCGCTATTGCCGTGCAGTTCGTCATCACCGGTATCAGAACGGCATTTCCCCTGCTTGGCGGAGGATAACATGGGAGACTGGGATCTTACATCGGTCGGACTGGTTCTTATCGGGAGCAGTATCACTGTTGCCGGTATCATTATTGCAGCAATGCTTCTCGGAATGCCTGTACCGCAGGCCCCTTTTCTCCTCCTGACAACCGCAATTCTGATCGTCATGAGTGCCGCAATCATCACCTATTATGATACCCAGAAAAAATCCGATCCCAAATAGCGAGGTTGCTATCGACGATGCGGTAGTCAGGGTATGCAGTGCCCAGATCAGCGGTTTCTTCGAAGAACCGGAAAAGACCCTCGAAAAGGCAGGTCTTTTCATCCGCCATGCAGCACAGTCCGGTGCATCGCTTATCTGCTTTCCGGAACAATTTGCCACCGGGTGGGATCCAAAATCGGATAAAAATACCGACACCCTTTTCGGCTACATTGTCTCCGCTCTCCAAAAAGCCGCGCGGAAAAATTCAATAGCTATCCTCGGCTCGTTTCGTGAGATCGCAGATCCCCGGCCAAAAAATACCGCGATTGTTATCGGCAGAGAAGGAGATATTCTGGCAACGTATGCCAAGATGCACCTCTTCTCACCAGCCGGGGAAGACCGGGCATTCTCTCCCGGGTCAGAGCTGGGCATTTTTCCTCTCGGCCCCCTGACCTGCGGGATCGCCATCTGTTACGATCTCCGCTTTCCCGAACTCTTTCGCATCTACGCACAGCATGGCGTGCAGGCAGTTTTTGTTCCGGCGGCCTGGCCGGAGAAGCGGATCCGGCACTGGGAACTTTTCCTAACAGCCAGGGCCTCTGAAAACCAGATGTATACGATCGGGGTGAACGCAACCGGTACGACCCCCATAGACACCTATTCCGGCTCATCCATGACAATCGATCCGCATGGAACCATCATTGCAAAAGCAAACAATGCCGAACAACTCCTCTTCTCGGATCTCAGGATTTCTGAAGTCCGGATGGCCCGGGAATCGTTTCCCGTTGAACGGGACCGGCGGGGCGCTCTCTACCCCACACTGGTAAAGCCAGAATAACAGGACATACATCCGACCTGAAACGGACCGTCTTGTAATCCCAAAAACCGCACGCCTATATGTATCTGGCCCGCCAATAAGATTGCATGTATCATCTCGCATGCGTTAATTGTGGTGCGACATATCCCGCTGATGAGATTCTCTATAACTGTAAAAAATGCGGTCACCTTCTCGCCGTGAAGTACCCGCTTGACGAGATCTCTGTTTCAAAGGCAACATGGAACAGCCGCCCGCTTTCGGTCTGGCGATACCGGGAACTGCTCCCGGTGAAGATCGATCCAGTCACGCTCCAGGAGGGTGGCACACCCCTCTATCACCTCAAGCGCATTGGGGATGAACTGGGACTTCCCCACCTGTATGCAAAACACGAGGGAATGAACCCCTCGGGTTCATTCAAGGATCGGGGCATGACCGTCGGGGTCTCGATGGCCATCCAGCTCGGGAAAAAGAGCGTTGCCTGCGCAAGTACCGGCAATACCTCCGCAAGCCTGGCGGTGTACGCGGCAAAGGCCGGTATCCCCGCCGTAGTCCTGCTGCCGGCAGGGAAAGTGGCGGTCGGCAAAGTAGCCCAGGCCCTGATGCACGGGGCAAAAGTCATCTCCATCCGGGGCAATTTCGACCGCGCTCTCGAGATGGTTCACGATCTCTGTCTCTCCCACGGCCTCTACCTCCTCAACTCCATCAACCCTTACCGGCTTGAAGGCCAGAAAACCATAGGGTTTGAGGCACTTGACCAGCTTGGCGAGATTCCGGACCGGTTTGTCCTCCCGGTCGGCAATGCCGGGAATATTTCAGCAGTTTACAAGGGATTCCTCGAATTGCAGGAGCTTGGGTTTATGGACCGCCTCCCCATGATGACCGGGATCCAGGCAGCAGGTTCCAGCCCGGTCGTACGTGCAATCCGTGAGAATCTCCCGGAAGTAATTCCTGATGAGAATCCCGAGACCATAGCAACTGCAATCAGGATCGGGGCACCGGTCAATGCGGAGAAAGCGCTCGTCGCAATCAGGAAGACCGGCGGGCTTGCGGAATCGGTGACCGATGAAGAGATCCTCCGTATGCAGCGGGATCTCGCCCGCATGGAGGGCATCGGTGTTGAACCCGCTTCCGCAGCATCGGTTGCAGGAATACGCAAGCTTGTTGAAAGTGGCATGATCGACCGGAACGAGAAGATCGTCTGTGTCGTGACCGGCCACCTGTTAAAAGATCCGGACTCGGTGATCAAACAATGCGAACCCCCAACAGAGATCAACGCAGATCTGCCTTCGCTGCTCTCTGCACTTCACTTGTAATCCTGCTGATCGCAATCCCGCCTGTGGGTGCGTTATCGGCGGATTACCAGATTTTTCCAAACGGCACTGCCTACCGGGCATCAGTAGATATTGCAGAAGTTTCCCGCTACGAGTTTGCGGAGACCGGTTTCATGGGCGAGAATGTGCCGGTTACCGTAGGAAATGTAAATTTATCCGGGAACTGTTCGCCCTGCAGTTACAACTGGTCCAGGCCATGGGGCCAGGTACCGGCAATCACCTTTCCCAAGGGAAATTATACCGTCACCTACATTGCACCCTTAAAGAATAACAATCTCCAGGCAACATTCACCAAGCCATACCTGGTCAATGTTTCAGTTCCTGCTGAATTTGATGTCCGGAACCCGCTGCTCGCCGGGATCAGTTCGGGAGCCAACGTTACCCGGCTGACAGATAACTCAACAACAATCTCGTGGAACAAATCCTACTCATTCGACCTGCGGTTTTATTCAAAAGGGCAAGAAGAGCTCCTGTACATGTTCCTGCAGTTCCTGGGGATCATTGCGCTTGTACTCCTCCTGCCGTTTATCATCGGCATGAGAAAACAGGGATAATCTCTCTTTTTTCAAAATGGTAACGACTCAAGGAATGGATCCGTCCGTTGTCGAGTTTCCCCGACCCAAAGGATGATGCCTTCACGCGATAAGAACACGTGTGATGGTGAACCGATGACAGTCAACGAAATGGTGCAGCCGGGCGATACGGCCAGGAATTTTTCGCTCAAGGACCAGAACGACCAGACGTTCGATCTCTATGAACACGCGAGCTCAAATGTGCTCTTATCCTTCCATCCGCTGGCATGGACAGAGTTTTGTGCAGCACAGATGCAGTCGCTTGAGACTAACCGGGAAATACTCACCTCTTTTGACTGTGTGCCGGTAGGGATCAGCGTGGACTCAAAACCCTGCAAAAAGGAATGGGCAAAGACTCTCGGCATCACTCACACCCGGCTCCTCTGCGATTTCTGGCCACACGGGGCAGTTGCGCAGAAGTACGGGATCTTCCGGGACGAGAACGGGTTCTCAGAACGGGCAAATATTATCGTGGATAAGAACCAGAAAATCGTCTTTATCAGGATCTACCCGGTCCATTCGGTGCCGGATATTACTGAAGTCATAGGGTTTCTGAAAAACCTGAAATGACGGGATCCAATCCTCGATGGAGGATCTGTACCTGTACTGCCAGGGATCTTGAGTTGGTTATTCGCGCGGTCACAGCTTTTTTTATCCGTGAGACATCAATCTCTCCGCATTTTTCCCGGAATTTTTTTTGCTCAAATCCGGCCCCGATTAAAAATCTGTACTATCATGAACGATTTTAAGCCATTCAGAACGCTCAGGACAATCGGATTTTCGCAAAGACATTCGCGACCATTAATGCACCCGGGTCCAAACGTGGGATAAGCGGCAGAATGCCAAATCACGAATAGCATGGAGAATTACATGATGAAAACAAGGAGTATTCTCGCATTTGGCCTGGTGGCCCTTACCTTGATCAGCAGTATAGGAATTACTGCGGCTGCATCGGTAAACCAGACGGACAGCCAGACAGCACCGGCAATTGATACCATAACCCCGTTTCGCGGAACTATCGGCCCGGATCATTCCCTGTACGGGATCAAGATAGCATTTGAGAATCTTGACGAATCTTTCACGGTTAATGAGAGCGAACGGCTGGAAAAGCAGGTCGCTCATGCCGATAACCGGCTCGCTGAACTGAAATTCGAGCTGGCAGAGAACAAGACAGACGCCGCAGACAGGGCTCTTGAATTATACCGGCAAAAACTCAACCAGACCGAAAACGTACTTGGGCAGTATGCACCAAACGGGACCGGGACAAAACCCGGGGCAGATGATCAGGGTCTGGAACACGCGCGGGAAATGATCCTGAAGCACCAGGGAGTCCTGATGGACCTCCTGAATGCACATCCGGATAACCCGGGACTCAGCCGGGCTTACAATAACAGCCTTGTACTGGAACAGAAATTTGAGAACAAACTGGAGCAGAGAACGGAAACCAGAAACAGGCAGATGTTCGGCCCGGATAACACGACCCTCATCCGTAAGGGAAACCCAGACTCTCCGCAGAACCGGACCCTTTCGCAGGACGAACTCCGTATCCACGACGAGGGGCTGGCGGAAAATAGTTCACGGCCGGACCCGGGCATGAGCCAGACAATTAATGCCAGTAATCCCGGGCGCAGCCAGAACAAGGGTGTACCACTGACCATAAACCAGACCGATGGCAGTCAGCAACAGTCCAACAAGGAAAAGACATTGCAGAACGGGCAGGGAAACACCAGGGACAACACCGGCAACAGTCAGAACAGTAATACCAATGACGATAATGCCGACAGGAATACCGGCAGCGGGAGCGGCAATACGGGGAGTCCCGGGAATGACCAGAATGGTAATGCCAATGGCAACAATGGTGGCGCAAATACCGGAACTACCCGGGACATTGCAAAACCCAACGGACAGGGTGGAGACAAAGACCTGAAGGTAAAGAACCGGTAAGCAGGGAAGCCTGCCTGCCAGAGATTCCGGGTACCAGAATCCCGGTTAAATATTTTTTATCGCAGCCATGATACTGATAACAGAAAGGTGCCCCATGACAAGCCAGACGCGAAGCAGGATGTTTGTTGGAGTGATTATTATCCTCCTCTGCATTCTTCCGGCAGTCTCGGCAGCATCAGTCCCGGAGTACTCCACCAGGTATACAATCACCTTACGGGAAGACGGCACCGCACTTTGGAACGTGGAGTACCGCACACCACTTACCACCGATGAGGATCTGGACAGTTTTTCAGAGTACGCCAGGGATCTCAATACCATCTACCTTCCCGAACTCAGGGATCTGATGCAGCATTCGGCCGCACAGGCCGCACTCGGAACCTCGCGACAGATGGAGGTGAACAACTTTACGGGTAACGCGGTTGTCCAGACATCCCCCACCGGAAAATTCGGACTTGTCACCTACACGTTTGCCTGGACTAACTTTGCAAGATCAGATGGCGGACTCTCTGCCGGCGATGCATTTGTCGGCGGCATGTATCTTGCAAAAGACAATACCCTCATCATCCGTTACCCGGGCGGATACACGGTTGCATCCGCTGAGCCGGCGCCGGATCAGACAAACAACGGTCTGATCTGGCACGGGCTCAGGGCATTCGGGCCGGGACAGCCCCAGGTCAGCCTGACGAAACCGGCATTTCCCTTATTCATTATAGTCTTCCTTCCGGTCATCGGGATCATTGCCATTGCGGCGTGTGTGATATACCGGAGAAGGAGCAAATTGCCGGGCCCGGATGATTCCGATGAGCCTGAAGAGTCATCCGTCGCCGTCCTTTCGGATGCAGACCTGTTCAGTCTTGAAGAGAAGATCACAAACCTCCTCGCTGCAAACGGCGGGGAGCACTACCAGTCCGGGATTGTAAAAGCTCTTGGTCTCCCAAAGTCCACCGTAAGTTCCGCCCTGAAATCTCTCCATGAGAAGGGAATCATCCAGAAAGTGAGAAAAGGCCGGGAAAACCTTATCCGCCTTGTACAGGATAACAAGGACTAATCCTCCTTTTAAATCAGGGTTCTCTGCGGATTCCTGAGGTGTTTTTTGGCGGCCGGAGTTACTTCCCGCCCCTGCGGGGTGCGCTTGACAAAACCGATCTGGATCAGGAACGGCTCGTACACATCCTCGATGGTCCGGACCTCTTCACCCACGGATATGGCAATAGTTTTCACCCCTACCGGACCGCCATCGAAATCATTTGCAATGACCGCTATGATGCGCCGGTCCAGTTCGTCCAGGCCGAGTTCATCGATCTGCATCATCCGGAGGGCGTTTGTCGTGATCTCCCGGGTGATGGTACCATCACCTTTCACGGTTGCATAATCCCTGACCCGCCGGAGCAGCCGGTTGACAATCCGGGGTGTGCCCCGGCTCCGCCGGGCAATCTCTTCAGCCCCATCAGGAGTTATCGGGATCTTCAGGATCAACGCGCTCCGGGTCACGATCCTGACAAGGTCTTCCGGGGAATAGAGATCGAGCCGCGAGATGATGCCGAAACGGTCCCGGAATGGTGCTCCGAGAAGGCCCTGCTTGGTCGTGGCCCCGATGAGCGTGAAATGCTCGAGATTGAGTTTTATCGACCGGGCGCTCGGACCTTCCCCGATCATCACATCAATGAAAAAGTCCTCCATTGCGGGATACAGTACTTCCTCGACAACAGGATTGATCCGGTGGATCTCATCGATAAACAGGATATCCCCGCGTTTTAACGGGGTCAGAAGTGCGGCGATATCGCCGGGTTTCTCCAGGACGGGACCGGTCGTTGCCCGGATAACGGCCCCCATCTCACGGGCGATGATATGCGCGAGTGTGGTCTTGCCGAGCCCCGGGGGACCGGAGAAGAGGATGTGATCCAGGGGTTCGCCGCGTTTTTGTGCCGCTTCGATTGCGATCTTCAGCGCATCCTTGACCTGAACCTGCCCGACAAACTCCTCAAGCCGTGCCGGGCGGATCGTCAGATCGTCGCCTTCATCCGGGACCTGATCCGGGGAAATGATCCGTTCTGCCATGGGGCCTACCGATCCTTAAGTCTGGCGAGTGCAGCCTTGATGAGATCCTGTACCGATGCGGATTTCGCACCGGGAGATGCATCCATGACGGCATCGCGGGATTCCTTCTCGGCAAAACCAAGCGATATGAGTGCACTGATTGCATCGTTGGCTGCAGGACTGCCCCGACCGGTCCCGCTTGCGGCAAGCACCTTGTTCACGCTCTTCATCTTGTCCCGGAGTTCAAGGATCAGCCGTTTGGCGCTCTTGGCCCCGATTCCGGAGATCCGGGTCAGGGCTTTTTCATCCTCATCGAGGATCGCGATGGCAAACTCCTCGATCCCAATCTGGGAGAGGAGGTTCATGGCAGTCTGCGGGCCGATACCGGAGACCCCGATAAGGATCCTGAACATCTCCAGTTCGCTCTGGTGGAGGAACCCGAAGAGCGTGATGGCATCCTCCCGGACCGCCATATGCGTAAACAGGGTTACGTTCTCGCGTGAGCGCACGAGTACAACGAGGGCCGGCTGGGTTACCTGTACCAGGTATCCGACGCCATGGACATCGATTACCACCCACCGGTCCCCGGTCTGAACAACGTCTCCCCGCAGCAGTGCAATCATGGTACTACCTCAGGATATGGATATGGCATAAGGCAATCGAAAGTGCATCCGCAGCATCATCGGGTTTTGGGATCTCGGCGAGATGGAGAAGACGCATGATCATCTCCTGCATCTGGCGCTTGTCGGCACGGCCTGAACCGGTGATCGCCTGCTTGACCTGGTTCGGCGTATATTCCGTGATCTCGATCTTCCTCTTCTCTGCCGCCAGGAGAACAACACCCCTCACCTCGCTGACACTCATGGCCGAAGTGATGTTGTTGGTAAAGAATAATTTCTCGATGGACAGGTGAGCGGGAGAGTATTTCTCGAAGAGGGCTTCCACCGCATCGGATATCTGCAGGAGACGTT
This sequence comes from Methanoregula sp., assembly GCF_041645475.1. GTDB lineage: Archaea > Halobacteriota > Methanomicrobia > Methanomicrobiales > Methanospirillaceae > Methanoregula. The sequence goes on from NZ_JBAZQA010000007.1 coordinate 39,981, forward strand.
CGGACGCCCGGGCGTTTTTACCGGAAGTCTCGATACACCCGTACGCAACCGGCTGGATCGTACCATTTTCGCTGCTGATAACCCCGTATCCAAGCCGCGCCAGCCCGGGGTCTATGCCGATAACGATCATAGTGCAGGTAACTCCGGATCTGATATTGGTCATGGGAGTATTTTACCCAAAGGGGCTGGCTGTGAAAGTGAACGGGCCCGGATTTTTAGAGAAATGATTATTTATTATATCGTGCGCAGACGATCGTCGGATCCATGGTCCCGGGACTGCTCATGTTACCTCCCTGCCAGTTGAGCCCGACCGGGTTCCCCCCTGCATCCACCAGCATTCCGAGGATACCTGAACCAAGGCCGTATTTATAGGATTTCGCGGCACGGGAATCGTCAGCATGCACACCATCGGAGTCGAAAATCCTGACCAGCACTTCGTCAGTCCGGGCTGGATTCACATACGGCGTACCGGCAATGATCCACATATGACCAACGCTATCCGGGGTAATTTTCTGCCAGAGGCAGATATCCCCGGGCTTAAGATCCACCGGACGGGCTACTCGGGACCACCCCTCCGGGTTGGGAGTCGGGCCAAGATTTCGGAAATACCTGCCATAGACCGCGAGCTCCGGTCGCTCGTACCCATGCCCCGCAGATTTGAATGCTTCAGGCGCTCCCTGCTGGAGCACATAATCGACAAAACCGAGGCAGTCGAACCGGTAGATGCCTTTTGATTCGTTCACATATGTCGTGTGCACATATTCGGTGGATTTCATATTGCTGAAGATCCGGTAGGCTTCACGCCAGACTGAGCTCGAGGAGTTCACCAGCGCCAGCTGTTCGGTAACGCCCGGGGATACCGCGTGGACAGGTGTTTGGGAAACACGGACAGAGTTTACGGGTTCTGCAGGGGGATTCAGTGCGCCGGACTGCTCCCCGGCGGGTGCCGGGGAAGTACAGCCTGCCCAGAAAACGATGATGACCAGGAATACCAGTGCAGCACAGAGAGTAACGGGCCGGACCATGAAACAGGATCAATCCGGGAACTATATTACCCCTTGGAACCGTTCCGCTGAAGACGGCGTTTATCGTCAGGTATACCAGACACGGGATCACCACCAGTCAGGCAAAGAATTGTAAAAAGTGGTTATGGGATGAAAAAATGAAAAAAATTACTGAAGCCCGAAGGACTTCAGGGTCACATCGGTGTTGACTGCACCGACATGGTAGACCGAGCCTGTGGACAGTTCGTTGATGATGACTTCTGCCGGCGAGAAGAGCGCGGTGTCGATCTTGTAGAAGTCGTAGCCTGCTTCCTTGAAGATGTCGTTGAACGGCTTGCCGTATCCCTTGGATTTGTTGCTCGGGATCCTGTCGAGATAGTCCTTGATCTCGGGGGCATTCATAGTGAGGTTGATCCGCCCGTGGTAGATGGTGGCGTCGTTTGTCACGCCCATGGCGAGCTTTGCACCCCTGACCGGCGGAATCGGTGCGGTACCGATAGCGGCAATAATCTTCTTGGTGTCAAACCCGAGCTCGTTGAGCTTGTAGATTGCGGTCTCGACACAGCGCCCTGACACCTGGATGGAACCGACCATGGAGGAGGTTGGTGCAACGACAGCGCAGACATTGGCAACATCGATATGGCATTCCTCTGCTACCTTCTCCATGACTTCGGCATTGGGGAGGTGGTCGCTCTCAAGACAGATGACGGCACAGTCGTAGTCGTCCTCGTACTCGATGACCTCGAAGGTGTGCTTCGGCTTTAAGGAGAGCGCCCGGGCCGGGCCGCTGCCCATTGCAAAGTAGTTGCCGACCTTGACCGTCCAGCCGGCCTTCTGCGCACCAAGGCACGCAATGGACGGGAAGTCCGTGTTGACGTCGATGAACGGCATCGGGAAGTCCTTGATCTGCCCCATGCGGAAGTTGACTTCGCCAAGGCCGCCCATGCAGATCTCGGTAAATGCCCGGCCTGCCGCGTAGCCACCGCGAACGCTCACACCACAGTCAACAATGCGTGCACCATTATCGAGTTCATGGTATGCGCAGTTGAATTCCTCTGCCAAATCTGCCAGATTATCAAAAATCTCCAGTGCCAGTTCGTTAACACTTAACATTATGACTAACCCCTGTATCATAAAAGAGGGGTTCCGGAATAGATAATATTTTTCAAAAAAACAGCAGATCAGGAAAGATAGTCAAGAACTTTTACCGGGTCATAGCGGAGCGTGATGATCCGCGTCCGTCCCTTCCCTTCCCGGTACTGGAGATTGACAAGGCGCATGGCATCCATCTTCTTGACGATCTCGTAGAACCGGGTATACCCGATCGCCATCGACTCCTTGAGGGTTTTGTACACGTCCCCGGCATTCATCTCCTGGTCCTTTGAGCTGCGTTCGGCCAGGAACCGGAGGATCTGACGCTCCTCGTCCTTGAGAGTCTTTACGGTATAATTCAGGTGGAGGTATTTCGAGATCTCGTAAGCCCCGCAGATATCCTCCCGCTCGATACTGCGCCGGGCAGCCCGTTCCGCGGAGAGCGTGGCCCGCTTGAGAAGATCGATTCCAACCCGGAGATCCCCGCTTTTTAAGGTCTGCTCCACGACAAGGTCGAGAAGGGCATCGGAGAGGACACCGGTAAAAAGACCCTGCATGACGCGGGCTTTCATGATCTCGTGGACTTCGGCATCCGCGTACGGTGGGAAATAGAGTTCGGTCGGGCGGAAGACGGAGGCAACGCGGGCATCCAGTGCCCGGGTGAGATCCACGTCCATGTCACTGATGATGACGATCACACCAATCCGCGTGCCCTCGTAGGTCTCGTGGGAGCGGAGCAGCGTGTAAAGGACTTTGTTGATCTCGTTCTCGTAGAGGAGATAATTTGCATCGTCGAGGGCGACCAGCAGCACAATCTCATCTTTGATGAGGATGCGGGCAACTGCGTCGAAAACCTGCTTGAAGGAAGTCCCCGATGAGGGGGGAAGATGCCCGACCAGTTTCCGGTAGATCTGGGAGACAATCGCAAATTTGGTATTGTCGATCTGGCAGTTGATATAGACCGGCACGAGCTTCTTCGTGGTCTCTTCAATCTCCTGGAAGACTTTTTTTATGCTCGTCGTCTTGCCCGTGCCGGGCAGGCCCTTGCAGACGGTGTTGAGCGGCCGGCCGCCCCGTATGCCGGGCTTTATCTGGAATGCCAGTTCCTGCATCTGGCTGTCGCGGAACTCGAACTGCTCGGGCAGGTAATCGATCTCGAGGACTTCGGGGTCGCGGAAGAGGGTCTCATCCCACATCAGCAGGTTCTTCTTCATCTCACTACACCTCTCATGTGATTGGTATTAACTGCATTGGATTTTTGTTGTTTGTTCTAAAAAGGAGAAACCATTTTTCAATTGATCTCATGGGGGTCAGGGCCCCTCCGGAAAAAACGGGGTGGGGGGGTCAGAGCGTTTCAGAAAAATGAAGGTGGGGGGGTCCCCCGCAGACCCCCCGCCTCAAATGTGAGAACCCCGCCTTTTCGCGCAGGCACCCGCATACCATTTTCAGGGAACTTCCGACGTCAACACCTCAACACACGGATTACCCAAAAATGAGTGGGGAGGTCTCCCAAGGGTAACGGGGAGGGGGGTTGCCGGCATACCCCCCCATCTACTGGGTGGGGGGGGGTCCATGCGAAATAAAAAATAGAGGGAGGGGGGGTCACCCCCCATTCATTCCACCGGGATTTTTCACGCAGGCATCTGACCAGACAAATCTATATTGTCCGGCAAACGAAACAAAAGACGAAGTGTGGCAGATGATGAAAGTTACCCCCACTGAAGTGGTGATGACGCAGGGGTCTGATGCCGCACCTGTTCTGTCTCTTCACGAGAAGAGATAATCCAGGAAATCCGTTGCGTTTTTCGTTCCTGCACTTCCCAGCCGTGCATCCTTCTCGGAATAGACTGTTGTCTTTCCGTCAGTTCCTTTCCCCCAGACCGCAAAGGGAACCGGGTCGCGGGAATGGGTCTTGATCCGGATCGGCGTGGGATGATCGGGCAGCACGGCCACGACACCCTCGAACTCGTCAAGGATCGTGCCCACCACCCCGTCCACGTTCTCGATCGCCCTCACTTTCTCCACAACGCTTCCCATGTGCCCGGCCTCATCCGGGGCCTCGATATGGAGGTACACGAAATCGAGGTGCCGGATCGCATCAAGGGCATACCGGGCTTTCGCGTTATAATCGGTATCAAGGTAGCCGGTTGCACCCGGCACCGTGATCACTTCCATCCCTGCACAGCGGCCAATCCCGTTGAGGAGATCCACGGCAGAGATGATCCCGCCTTTTTTCCGGTACTTCTTCTCAAACGAGGGAAAAGCAGGCTTATGCCCCCCGCTCCACGGCCAGATCCCTGTTGCCGGGCGCTTCCCGGCTTTGATCCGCGCACCATTGACCGGGTGGTTATCGAAGACCTTCCGGCTTGTCTCCATGCAGTGGTGGAGGAGCTCGGCATCGCCACCTTCGGGAAGGAACGAGGCGATACCCTGCCCCACGATATCATGAGGGGGCGTGGTAGCTGCACCTTTTCCTCCGTGGACCACGAGCAGGTTGCGGTAACTGACCCCGGCCCGAACCATGACTTCGGGAAGCGCCTGCTGAAGCGAGGCGAAAAGGTCTGATCCTTCGGCACTGGAGATATGCCCCGCCGAGAAGTCCGCCATGCGGTTCTCTGCGATCGTGACAAGGTTGCAGCGGTACGCAACATCGTCCGGGGCAAGATCGACTCCCATACTCAGGGCTTCAAGCGGGCCGCGGCCGGTATAGTATTTCTCCGGGGCATAGCCGATGACGGCCATGTTGGCGATATCGCTGCCCGGCTCAAAGCCGTCGGGGATGGTCTTAAGCATCCCGCAGGTACCCTCGCGGGCCATCCGGTCCATGTTCGGGGTCTTTGCATATTCAAGCGGGGTCTTGTTGCCCAGTTCTGCAATCGGCTCGTCCGCCATGCCATCGGAAAGAACAACGATATATTTCATCCTACTGTCCCTCAAGTGCTGCCCGCACGGCAATCCGGACGCTCTCCCGGGATCCAAGCCGGGGTTTCCAGCCAAGGCCCTTGATCCGGTCGACTGCAAGCTGCATCTTCGGCACATCGCCGACCCATCCCAGCGCACCCCCGGTAAAGCGGTATTTCACACCGGGGAGATGCATCTCTTCAACAAGGATGTCGGCTATGCTCCGGACATCGATCCAGTCCTCGGAGCCGATATTGAAGATATTCACCGGGTTCTTCGAATGTGCCATAGCAAAATGCATGGCTTCCACGCACTCGTGCACTTCGAGATAGGACTTGGTCTGCTTGCCGTCCCCGAGAATCTCCAGTTCTTTTTGGTTTTCCTTTAGTTTCCGGACAAAGTCGGTGATAACACCGTGGCCGCTCCGGGCGCCGATGATATTGGCAAACCGGAACTGCCAGGACTTCATACCAAACGAATGGCAGTATGCGGAGATGAGGGCCTCGCAGGCGAGCTTGCTCCCGCCATAGACGGAGACTGGCTCAAGTGGAGTATAGTTTTCCGGGGTCGGGATGACCGTTGCATTCCCGTAGACCGTTGAGGTGGAGGTAAAGACCAGGTTGAGAATGCCATGAATTCGCATAGCTTCGAGCACGCGGTACGTTGCAGCAATATTGTTCCGGAATGTGGGCTCGGGCGTCATGGCACTCTGCCGCACATCCGGGTCCGCGGCCAGGTGGTACACGCACCCGGCCCCTTTGAGCGAATCCTGCCATCCATCCGTGAGAAGATCCATTTGCAGGATCCTTACCCTGCCGGACGCAAGGTGTCCCGCAATCGTCACCTGTTTCCCGGCACAGAGCGAGTCGATGACCAGAACATCACGGCCCCGCGCGACAAGGGAGTCCACAAGGTGGGAACCGATGAATCCGGCCCCGCCTGTCACCACATCAAACATCAATACCTAATATGTCACCCATGCTATAGGATTACTGCTATGTTTATCGGGATAGATCACGGCACTTCAGCAATGCGGTTTGCCGGCGGAAATGGCGAATTCAAGATCTCGCGCGAAGCGGCAAAGGAGTTTGTCATTGCCGATCTTGCCCGCATCTGCCCCCTGGACGACATTGAGGGAATCGCCGTCTGCTATTCCATGGGAGACAACTTCTCGAAGATCACCCGGATCGGAAAACTCGCCAACCGTGGCCTCGTCAGCCGTGAAGGTGCAGGAAAACATATTGGCGGCGGAACGAGGGTTTACGACGAAGTTGCTGCGAGCGGGATTCCGGCAATCGTCATCCCCGGACTCCACCGGGGCTCTCCCACCGACCCGCGTTTCAAGGTCTATTCCCACCAGACAAGCCCGGAGAAGATCGGCATTGCCTACGAAATCTGCGAAACGCTCGGGGAAGATGCGATCATATCGGATGTCAGCTCCAACACGGTCTCGCTCCTTGTCACCAGGGGAAAACTGGTTGGTGCGTTCGATGCGTGCATCTTTGCGCCGGGCACACATCACGGGGCCCTGGACGTGGATGCCATCCGCAGGATTGATGCCGGGGAATGCACGGCAAACGAGGCATTCCAGCATGCGGGGGTGAATTTCTCGCTGCCCGAAGAGGAGAGGCTGCCGGCCGTTGCCCTGTTTGCAGCAATGGAGTGCGCTGCGCTGCGCCTCCTCAATCCCCGCGCTCCCATTGCACTTGCAGGCAGCCTTGCACCAAAAATCGCCCGGGAAGTTGAGTCGCTTTTAGGCTGCCCTGTGGCAGTTTACGATGAATGGTGTGCTTCACGGGGTTTATTCAAAATTGCCCGCGATGTATTTTTGGGGAAAGATACGATCCTTGGTCTCGATACAGATCTCTAGATTTATATTGATTTATCATGTAAAATTATCTAGGGTTTTTTCCTTGAGAGAACTACGTATCCACGGCAGGGGTGGCCAGGGGTCAGTCACTGCTGCCGAGCTAATTGCTGTCGCTGCCTTCCAGGGCGGCGTCTTTGCCCAGGCATTCCCTGCGTTTGGCGTTGAGCGGCGCGGGGCACCGGTTCAGGCTTTTGTCCGGTTCGATGACAGGAAGATCCGGCTCCGCAGCCAGGTGTATGAGCCGGATTACATCATTGTCCAGGACAGTACCTTAATCAAGGATGTGAATGTTTTTCAGGGTGTCAGGCAGGGGGGCATCGTCATCGTCAACACCGAGAAGAAACCGGACTACAAGGTTCCGGATGGCGTGAAACTCATCACGATCGATGCCACGACCATCGCCCTCAAGGCAATCGGTCTCCCGATCACCAACACAACCCTCATGGGAGCGTTCGCAGCAGCATCCGGCGAGATCCAGTTCGCGGCACTCGAGAATGCACTCAAGCACCGTTTCCCCGGCGAACTGGCAACCAGGAACATTGCTGCTGCAAAGATCGCTTTCGATACGGTCAAGGGGGCAGCATAATGGCACTCGCTGTTGGCTGCCGGGCACGGCCCGGGAAATCACGGGACAACAAGACCGGTTCATGGCGGGTATTCAAGCCAATCTTCGACCATGAGAAATGCTCGAAGTGCGGGATGTGCAGAACACTCTGCCCCGAAGGGTGCATCAGCGAGGATGCCGGGGGATTTTTTGACCCCGACTTTGCCTACTGTAAAGGCTGCGGGATCTGCGCTACCGAATGTCCCAAAGAAGCAATAACCATGAAAAAGGAGGAAAAGTAAATGATGGAAATTACCGAAGGGTCATTCGCGGTTGCGGAAGCGGTCCGTCTCTGCCGCCCGCAGGTGGTCTCGGCGTACCCGATCACCCCCCAGACCCATATCGTCGAGGCACTGGCCGATTTTGTTGCAAACGGCACACTCGATGCAGAATATATCACGGTCGAGAACGAGCTCTCGGCACTCTCGGCCTGTGTTGGTGCAAGCGCAGCCGGTTCAAGGACCTACTCCGCAACCACCTCGCAGGGCCTGATGCTGATGGCCGAAGTCGTCTTCAATGCAGCGGGCATGCGCCTCCCGATCGTCATGTCCATCGCCAACCGGGCCATGGGTGCTCCGCTCTCGATCTGGAATGACATGCAGGACTCCATATCCCTGCGCGATGCCGGCTGGCTTCATTTCTATGCCGAGGACAACCAGGAGGCAACCGACCTTCACTTCCTTGCATACAAAGTAGCAGAAGATCCTTCTATCCAGCTCCCCGTATTTGTCTGTTTTGACGGGTTCATCCTCTCGCACACCTACGAGCCGGTTGACATCCTCTCCCAGGAGCAGGCCGACAGGTTCCTGCCCGCGTTCAACCCTGCCGACAAACTGGATGCTAAAGACCCCATGAGCTTCGGCATGTATGCCACCCCGGATTATTATCTCGAGTTCCGGTACGAGATGGACGAGGCCCAGAAACGGGCAAAGGACGCAATCGCAAAATACGGAAAAGAGTTCGGCACGCTCTTTGGAAGGGACTACAGTGCCTTTATCGAAACGTACCGCCTGGACGACGCGGAAACGGCAATCGTTGCCATGGGCTCCATGTGTGGGACCGTCAAAGATGCTATCGATGAGATGCGAGCTGCCGGTAAGAAAGTCGGTCTCCTGCGGATCCGGGTCTTCCGGCCGTTCCCCATAGAGGAGGTTGCAAAGGCACTCGCTCATGTAAAGCGGGTTGCCGTGCTGGACAAGAACGTCTCCCTCGGTTCCCGTGGAGGCGCAACCGCAATCGAGGTCCGGGATGCAATGTACGGGTCCGCAATCCCGGTGAAGGGCTACATCCTCGGCCTCGGCGGCAGGGACATCCGGAAGAAGGATATCAGGGAGATTGTTTCGCTATCGGAGAAAGGGATAGGCGACCAGTTCTTCGGTCTTAAGAAGGAGTTGATCTGAAATGGCGGAACAGAAGAAAACCTGTGATCTGTTCGACTGCGGACACCGCGCCTGCGGGGGATGTGGGGCATCGCTTGTGGCCCGGCTCGTAACAGAGGCCGCAGGGCCCGAGTCGATCTTTGTCTCCTCCACAGGGTGTATGGAAGTCTTCTCCACCCCATACCCCGAAACGGCCTGGAAAGTCCCATGGATCCACTCGCTCTTCGAGAACGCGGCCGCAGTCGCATCCGGTATCGAGGCATCCCTCAAGAAACAGGGGCGGAAAGAGAAGATCGTGATCATGGCCGGCGACGGGGCAACCTTCGATATCGGCATGATCTCGATCAGCGGCGCCTTTGAGCGCGGCCATGACTTCACCTATGTCTGCTACGATAACGAAGCCTACATGAACACCGGCATCCAGCGGTCGGGGGCAACCCCCTACGATGCCAGCACCACCACGAGCCCTGCAGGCTCGCACTCGTTTGGGAACAAGCGGCCCAAGAAGGACATGCCGGGAATTCTTGCAGCGCACGGGGCCCCGTACGTTGCAACGGCGTCCATTGCCTACCCGGCAGATCTGAAGCAGAAAGTTGAGAAAGCGATCAACACCCCCGGGCCCTGTTACGTGCAGATCCACGCACCGTGCTGCACCGGCTGGGGATTTGAAGGGGAACAGACCATCGCGATTGCAAAACTCGCTATCGAGACCGGCCTCTGGGTGAACTTCGAGATGGTTGACGGCAAGGTCACGAAGGCAAAAAAAGTAGTGCGGAAACCAGTTGAGGAATACCTCAAGACCCAGAAGCGGTTCCGCCACCTCTTCAAACCAACGCGGCAGGATGCCGAAATTGCAACCATCCAGGCAATCGCCGACCGGAACGCCGAGAAGTACGGGATCGATATCAAACTCCCGCCAAAGAAAGAATAATATCCATTTTTTGTCGTTTTCATCTGGCTGGTTTTTCCCTTATCCGGCACGCATCCAGGGGAACATTGCAACAATGTTAATTAATCTCAAGAGCGACATTAGTAGGTTATCGGGCTCGTGGTCTAGTCGGTTATGACGTCGCCCTTACACGGCGGAGGTCGCCGGTTCGAATCCGGCCGGGCCCATCTTTTCTGGAAGTATTAAAAGAGTTATTTCTTGATCACTGATGTGACAGTGATCGTATAGGTCAGGTTTTTTCCTGCCAGTTCATGGTTCTCGTCCCAGGCTACCGTAGAGGGCGTGATATTGAGGATCTTGACATACGCATTCGCCCCATCAGCCGATCTCGTGATGGTATATCGTTCACCAACAACCGGGTTCATATTGGCTGGGAGTGTCGAGCGGTTCACGATATGCACAAGTTCCGGCTTGTAAGTCCCGTAAGCCTTGTCAACAGGAACCCGTATCGTCTTTGTCATCCCGGGGGTCATACCAATCAGCGCTTCTTCAAAACCGGGAACCAGAGTCACATCGCCCATAGTGAACATGAGCGGGGAACTGTTCAGGTTTGAATAAAAAACCGCCCCGTCATCAAGGCTTCCCGTGTAGTAGACCGATACAGTATCCCCGGCCCGTGCGCCGGAGGTATTGAGCAGGAAAAACCCTGCAACAACAGCGGCAACCACCACGATGACCGCTGCTGCAATAATCGCATACCGCCGGGTCCGTTTCTTTCTTGCGGCCACCGCTTCTTTTCCCTTCACTTTCTCTGACTTTTTCATGATATCCTTCCATAGGGTTTTCCGGTAAACTTTATACACTTGCCTTAGCAGCACGAGCAGGTTCATACCGTCCGGGTGTGGCAGAACAGGGGGGGGAAAAACCCTCTATCACAATTGCACGGTATTTATAGCTGCACAACGCATCCGGTAGTGTTGAATATGGCCGACGAAGTGAGGATCGCAGACGTCAACGGGAAAAAAGTCCAGTGGGATCCGGCGCAGATGCGCAAGATCGAGGAACACCCCTGTTTCTCCGAGAAGGCATGCCACGGGTTTGGCAGGTGTCACGTCCCGGTGGCACCGAAATGCAATATCCAGTGCAACTACTGCATCCGGGATTTTGATTGCGTGAACGAGAGCCGCCCGGGTGTCACAACGAAAGTCCTCAACCCTGACGAGTCCATGGACCTTGTCAAGAAAGTTGTGGAAAAGTACAACTACATCAAGGTCGTGGGGATCGCCGGGCCCGGTGACCCGCTCGCAAACGAGGAAACGTTCGAAACCTTAAAACGCCTGCACGAACAGTACCCGAACGTCATCAAATGCATCAGCACGAACGGTCTTCTTCTCCCGGACAAGATCGACCTCCTCCAGAAATATGATGTCGGCAACATCACCGTCACCCTCAATGCCATCGACCCCGAGATCGGGGCCAAAATCTACCAGCACGTGGACTACCAGGGCAAGCGCTACACCGGTCTTGAAGGAGCAAAACTCCTCCTCTCCCAGCAGATGAAGGGAATTGAGATGGCCGTTGAACGCCACATGTTCGTCAAGATCAATACCGTCTATATCCCCGGCATCAATGAAGACCATATCCCGGCGATCGCAAAGAAAGTCGGCGAGATGGGAGTCTACAATTTCAACCTCATCCCCCTCATAGCCCAGTACAAGTTTGCGGGCATTACCCCGCCCACCCCCGAGATGAAGAAGAAGATGCAGGACGAATGTGGCAAATATGTCAAGCAGATGCGCCACTGCCAGCGGTGCCGGGCAGATGCCATCGGCAAACTGGGACACGATGTCCAGTCGTGCATGTACGAGAAATAATCTATTTTTTGGAAATTCCGTGACCAGTTCCTGGCGGTCACGACCTGGCCGGATATTTTTATCCAACAACACTCATGAAAAAAGGATCCTGCATCCGGACTTAAGTCTGGATGCGCGAGATTTCGGGGATGTGATCGGACCTCCCGCTCAGGCTCACGATCCGGTTCAGTTCGTTAATCACCGGCTGCAGTGCGGGGGGTGTGGCCGAATCCTCGGTTTTCACGGTTTTTCCGTGGTAGGTGATACGGTACTGGATCAGATCCGCACTGCCGCGCCGGGAGGTATAGTTCCCCTCAAGCAGGGAGAAGCGGCTCTCATCAAAGAGGGCAGTTATACGATCCAGATCGGTCTGGTTTAAGGTAATTTCGGTATTTTTTGTCTTGCCGGAAACTATCCCTGCCCCATTATCAAAAATAACCAGACGCTCGTCAAACCCGGCAATACCCCCGGTACGGTGGTAATCGACAAAAACCTCCGGGGGGGGGGCCTGTACTTCGGCAGGTGTCTTTTCCCACAGGCACCCGGAGGATACCAGTACAGCAAAGAGAACGAGAGAGAACAGGATCATCCGTTTTCTTATAAACATCCCTCCTGAAACTGGTTACTGTACACGGAAATCAGATCTGCAGGACATCCGCCTTTGCCGGTTTTCCGGCGCTCTTGCGCTCGGGCAGGACATCTTCAAGAGCCGCAATCAGGCTGTCAACCTTTTCATTGTTGAATGTTGCCCGGAATGCCGCAAGTTCGGCAGCGTTCATGATCATGATCCCTTTCTTCTTCATCGGGAGGCCGTTTTCACCGACCGGGTTGATATCGATAGCAAGCGATGCAGCCCGGTTCTTGGTTGCCGGAAGACGGATGAGAGAGACACCTTTTAATGAGGTCTGTTTTCGCTCCCAGTCCGCACCTTCTTCAATAAAGTCCTTGAGGGTTTTGGTTAATTCCATAAGAAGAACTTTTGAGTTATATATTAAAAGGCTATTCGTTCTGATCCGGTCATGTCATACTCCCGGAGGGAAAAGAGGCAACAAAAACCGGTTCAATGCTTATCCGTTTGCATCATGACGCGAGCATAATAAGAGTTCAGGACAAACCGGTTATAAGAATAAAACCATGCCATCCCTGACCCTGCGCCCTGATGAGCCGTTCAACCTGGACGCAACCCTTTCCTGCGGGCAGGTGTTCCGCTGGGATCGCACCGCTGACGGCTGGTGGTACGGGGTTGTCGGGAGCCGGGCAATGAAGATCCGACAGGAGGGGAACAAGCTGACCTATGTCGGGGCGCCGGCTTCGTTTGTCCGGGACTACTTCTCTCTGGACCTTGACCTTGGGGCAGTCCTCGCATCCATAGACCGCGATCCTTTCATTCACGAGTCCATAGCGAAAAACCCGGGGCTCCGGCTCGTGCGGCAGCCCCCATGGGAATGCACGGTCTCCTATATCTGCTCGACAAATTCCAATATTCCCACGATACGGCGCAGGATTGCCTTGATCGCCGAAAAGTACGGCAAACCTCTTGAATTCGAGGGGGGAACCCGGTACGCCTTTCCCAGACCGGAGCCCATCTCCTGCGGGGGCCATGACGGGTTGACGGAATGTAAGCTCGGGTACCGCCAGCCGTACGTGTTCGGGACTTCGTGTATGGTAACCGATGAGAAAGCATGGGAGGAGAAGATCCGAAGTCTCCCGTACGAGGAGGCCAGAAAGGAACTTATGAAACTCCATGGGGTAGGCCCGAAAGCCGCCGACTGCATCCTTCTCTTCGCGTTCCAGAAGTACGAGGCGTTCCCGGTCGATGTCTGGATTCGCAGGATCATGCAGCAGCACTATCTCCCGGAACTGGGCATGGACTCCCCCCTGACCAGTCGAGAATACGACCAGGTTAGACAGTTTGCCCGCGAGCATTTCGGGAAGTTTTGCGGGTACGCGCAGGAATACCTGTACGCGGCAAGAGAAGGATAATTTTTTGCCCGTGAAAACAGGATCGAAAAAGAGATTTATTGACAGGGGTTCAGGAAAAATTACGTCCCGATATCCCAGCTGCAGGAATATTTCTTCTGCTCTTTACTGAGCGAATCAATCGAGAGCCCGAGCGATGCGAGCTTGAGGTTTGCAACCTGTTCGTCGATCTCGTTCGGTACATCGTATACTCCACCTTTCATTTTCTTACCGTTCTTTGCAATATGGAGGGTGCAGAGCGCCTGGAGCGCGAAACTCAGGTCCATGACCTCAATAGGGTGACCCATGCCCTTGGGAGTGGCGAGGTTCACGAGCCGGCCCTCGGCCAGGACATGGACGGACTTCTTGCCAAGTACGAAAGTCTCGATACCATCCCGCTGGATAGTCCGGGTCGCATTCTTACGGAGGTACTCGATGTCAATCTCGACATTGAAGTGACCGGCATTTGCGAGAATGGCCCCGTCTTTCAGTGTGGCAAAATGCTTCTTTGATATGACGGCAAAGTTGCCGGTCGTGGTGACGAAGATGTCCCCGACGGCTGCGGCATCATCCATCGACATGACCATGAACCCATCCATGTGGGCCTCGAGGGCGCGGCGCGGATCAATCTCAGTGACAACAACCTTGGCTCCAAGCCCGTGGGCTTTCCTGGCAAGGCCCCGTCCGCAGTAGCCGTAGCCGGCAACCACGAAGTATTTCCCGGCAATAAGGGTATTCGTGGTGATCATGATAGATGAGAGGACACTCTCTCCGGTCCCGTGGACATTGTCAAAGAAGTGCTTCATCGGGGTGTCGTTCACAGCAACAACGGGGAACTCCAGTTTTCCTTCCGCGGCCATGGCCTTGAGGCGGTGGATACCGGTGGTGGTCTCCTCGCATCCCCCGATGACATTCTTGATAAGGTCGCGGCGCTTGGTGTGGATGTAATGGATAAGGTCCATGCCGTCATCGATGGTAATGACCGGCTTTGCATCCAGCACCTGATCGATGGCAGCATAGTACTCGTCCACCGAGCAGGCCCGCTTTGCAAAACAGTGGACATTTTTCACGTCGTTGAGGGCTTCAGCCACATCATCCTGCGTTGAGAGCGGGTTGCAACCGGTGATGTACACCTCGGCGCCACCGGCGGCAAACGTGGACACGAGATTTGCGGTCTTGGCCTCGACATGGAGCGCCATGCCAATCGTCATGCCGGCAAACGGTTTTTCCTTGACAAACTGTTTTTTTATAGCAGCGAGCACCGGCATATACTGCGCTGCCCATTCAATCTTCAGCTTTCCTGAGCTCATGAACATCCTCACAAAGAGAAGGCCGTAATCTGACGGCCCATATATTTACTACCCTATGAATAGGCACGGCAAGTTACATAAAAACTCCGAACGGCAGACAATGGGAAATATAGAAGAGTCTCCCCCGCCAACCCTCTAACCAATGGTGCTGACGCGACGGATCATTCCCTGCCTCGACCTCAAGGACGGCAGGGTTGTGAAAGGCACGAATTTTCTCGGGCTCCGGGATGCCGGGGACCCGGTGGAGCTTGCCGAGCGGTACAACGAGCAGGGTGCAGACGAAGTGGTATTTCTCGATATCACGGCCTCGAAAGAGAAGCGGGGCATCATCATCGATGTTATCAAACGGGCAGCCGACCAGCTCTTCCTTCCCCTGACCGTTGGCGGAGGGCTGAAAACTCCCGACGACATCCAGCAGATCCTCCGGGCCGGCGCCGATAAGGTCAGCCTGAACACGAGCGCAGTCCTCGATCCCACCCTCCTTACCCGTGGAGCCGAGGCATTCGGGACGCAGTGCATTGTCTGCGCCATGGATGTGCGCCGGAATTTCACTCAAAATGAGAAGGCCATCCCCGTTATTCTCGAAGATGGCCGGACCTGCTGGTACGAGGTGGTTATCTACGGCGGGAGCAAGCCGACCGGGATCGATGCCGTTGCCTGGGCAAAGGAAGCCGAGGAACGGGGTGCCGGCGAGATCCTCTTAACCAGTATGGAAACCGATGGCACCAAGAACGGTTTTGATATCGCAATAACATCTGCCATCTCCGAAGCAGCGGGCATCCCGGTCATCGCGAGCGGCGGGGTAGGGACGCTCGAACATTTCTATAACGGGTTCACGAAAGGAAAAGCCGATGCCTGCCTTGCGGCAAGCGTCTTCCACTACGGGGAATTCACCGTAAAAGAAGTAAAAGAGTATCTCAGATCGCGGGATATCCCGGTACGGCTCTGAGATCAAACTCGAACGCTGCAACGGAGTGCTCGAGCTCGAAGGCCACGAGCACGGCGGGATGGATCTCGCCAAAGACACCCACTTTTTTCCCTGCAACGATGATATCGCCGCGGCGCCCGTCAATGAAAGCCGGATCGGCCGATTCCTTAACCGTATAGTCAATTGATAGCTCGTGGAGCACTGCATCGGCAGAAGCGTACGCTTCCGAGAAATCCGCATCCGGGTGAGTGCTGACGCCGGCAGCCTGCTGGTGCGTGCGGCAGTCCAGCACCACGTCGCCGACCGTGAAGAGGCGCTGGGGCAATTCGCGGTGCCGGTTTAAAGTGAGGAACTCGAGGAGAAGGGGCAAAAGTTCTGTCCTGACTACCGTGTTCTCGATGCTTATCGGGTGCATGATGTGGAGGAGGCCTTTTGTCTGCTCCCGCTGCATCCTCCGGTAAAGCACGTCCTCGTTTGTGAGCGTGAACGGCATCACTTCAAGGTAGCCAAGGCCCGTGAAAGCCTCGCGGGCAAGAGCGGCATTTACCTGGACCGGGTGGGGTTTTCCCACCGTGTAGGTCTTGGGCGGCAGGGATTCAAGTTTGTCATAGCCGTATGCAATGGCCACATCCTCGAAGATATCCCAGTCATGCATGATGTCGGCCCGGTAGCAGGGCACCTGGACTTTCACGTTGTCCGCACCGGCCGGTTCGGCCCCGAAGCGCATCCGCTGGAGGTATCCGGCCATGGACACCGGGGTCAGGCTGACACCGAGAATCCGGGAACATTCCGTAACGCTGATGATCCGCTCTGCGGGAGCAAGCGTGGGGGTCTGGATGCCACCAATCTCCACGCTCTCGATGCTTGCGCCGGCTTCGGCCATCGCCGTGCAGATAATGTTAACAGCAACTCCGACCGCCCGCTTGTCGGTGCCGGTCGTATCGAGAAGGATGTTCTTCGTGTCGATGGTGACCCGGGTCCTTTCCCCGTTAATAATAGGCGGGAACGAGAGGACGTGATCGTCATCGTCCACAATCAGCGGGAAGAGCGGGAAGTCTTTCACGATCTTCGCGTAGTCCCGGCCTTTCGGGTGCTTCTCGAGGATCTCCTCCATCGTCATCTTCTCGCTAAAGTCGAGCGGGATGAAACCCCGGCTCCGGCGCGAGGCAATATAGTGGAATGGTGGTTTCACCGTGTCCATGTCATGGATGCCTATGGCGACCTTGGACCTGCCCCGGCCAACCGCCCAGTGGAGCGATTCCTGGAGGGACATGATACTCTGGATCGACTCATCGTCGAACGAGACCCCGCGGATGACTGCCGCTCCCAGGACGGGGCGGATATTCGCAAGCTGGGGATCGATCGTGAACTTGATACCGGATGGCTTTACCGAATAGACCGGGAGGCCGATCTCAATCCCGAGATAGCCCCGCATTGCCCGGGCTACGCCTTCAGGGCTGAAGAGGTCCGGCCGATCGGGGAAGAACTCCACATCTGCATGGTCCTCCTCGACCCGTTCCACATCTGAGCCGATGAGGGGAACTTTATCGAGGATCGTCTTCCGATCAGTGCGGGTGAGCCGCTCAAGATATTTGTAGGGGAGCGTGATGACTGCCATTTCAGAGCCCTCCTTTCGTGTTTCGCAGGGACGGAGTCTCCCGCAGGAACGCGACATCGCTCTTGTGCAGGAGGCGGAGATCCTTGAGGCCGAGGCGGAGCATCGCTATGCGGCTCACGCCAAGACCCCAGGCAAGGACTGGATAGGTTACCCCGAGCGGGGCGGTGACCTCCTCGCGGAAGACGCCGGCGCCACCCATCTCGATCCAGCCGATGCCTTCGACATACACCTCAGCATCAAGGCTTGGCTCGGTGTAAGGGTAGAACGAGGGCTTGAACCGGACACTCTCAAAGCCCATCCGGTTGTAGAACTCCCGGAGGATCCCGAGCAGGTTCCCGAACGTGACATTCTCGTCCATCACGATCCCTTCGAGCTGCTCGAACTCGGCAAGGTGCGTGGTGTCGATAGTCTCGCGCCGGTATACCCGGCCAACACAGAAGGCCTTGACGGGCGGCTTTAAGTTTTGTGCAAGGTGCTGAATGGAGACGCTCGTAGTGTGGGTCCGGAGTACGCACTGCTCGGCCTTCTCCTCGCGCCATGCGCCGCCCCAGCCGGTGGAAGAGGTTTCCCCCCCGGAGATGTGCATAGCCTTGACTTTCTCGTACCCTTCCGGGAGCGGGAGGGTCTCATTGAGGTAAAACGTATCCTGCATCTCCCGGGCCGGGTGATCCTGCGGCTGGAAGAGGGCATCGAAATTCCAGAATGACTGCTGGACGATCCCGCCATAGAGTTCCTCGAAGCCCATCTCGAGGAGGATCTCCCGCATCTCGGCAATGATCCGCTGGTACGGGTGGATCTTACCGGGGTATGCCTTCTTCGGGAGTTTGCTCACATCATATTTGCGGAAGGTGAGATTCTTCCATTCACCGGAGATGATCTGTTCCCGGGTGAGAGTCCCGGTCTCTTCGCGGAGATCAAGGCCTTTCTTGACGATGGTGATTCCTTCAGGTGTGATGGCGATGGCATTACGGACCGTCTCGCACTCTTCAAGGATACCACGCTTGATGAGCTCTTTTGTCTTTGCGTCACCGGCTGCCGGGTTCCTGAGCGCAGATTCGTCTGCATCAGTAGAAGCTCCGGGCATTTTTGTAACGGATGTACCTTCGACTTTGACCAGCCCTTTCTTCCGGAGCTGGCCAAACCCGATCCTGAAGGCTTCGTGCTTCTGGAGATCAGCAAGCGTGGTGCCAGGAAGGATGAAACGGAGGAGCTGGGTCTCGGGAAGGCCAGTGTTCGCGTAGGTCTTCCCTTCGTCTGTGTATACAAACTCCTTTACCACGATCCGCCCGACGGTGGCAAGTCCCTTGTCCTCAAGAAGGTGGGCCCACTGCACCACGGCCTCGGGTGTTGCCCCCATCAGGCCGGCGAGATGCGGAGCATCTGCCTTCTTTTCCGATTCAAGTGTTGCAAGCAACCGCTTCTCGTTCTGTGTCAGTTCTGCCATGTCACACCCTGATTTTGTCTGCTGCTGCGTCCATCTTTTCCCGGAAGTCTTTCAGGAACGCGACTACCCGCTCGGCCGTCTCCTTCTTGCACTGGCCGCAGGTAATCTCGCCGGCCGTGCATTTCCGACGGATCTCTGCGAGCTCACTATCGTCCGTCACCATGTGGAAGAGGTTGAGGAGGAAGAGCGAGCACTTGTCCGGCTCGCCGCCAAGGCGCTTCTGTTCCTCTAAAGTCATTCTCCCGCCGGTGATCCCGCTCATCACTTTCTTTCTTACCGTTGCCTCGGGCTCATGGAAGGAGATGAAACTCTCCGGCACGCTCGACGACATCTTCCCCCCGGTGAGGCCCGGCATGAAGATATGGTAGGTGGATGAGGGAGTGTAAAACGCAAACCCGCCGTGCGCCCGCTCGATCTCACGGACTTTGCCTTTTACGTCGGTGCACTGCGCCCCCTTGATGTCCACGTGCCCCTCGTACTTCTTCGCATGTGGGAAGGCTTTCTTGACCGCTTCGAGCGCTGCCTCGGGAGCATTCTTTGACCGGACGCTGATGTACCCGTCCCGCTCCTCAACGGTGAACATCCGCATTTTATGGGCAATACCCCGGGTCAGGCGGATATGCGGATCCTGATCCACCCCGACCGGGACAAGGGTCGGCGCAGGCTCGCGGTCGATCTGCGGATAAAGAATGTCGGCAACCTGCGTGATCACACTGTCCGCATGGGCGAGATCTGTCTCCTGCGAGAAACCGTAGATGGCCGAGAGTTCCGAGAAGTTGACCTTGGTAGCAGCTTCGAACGCAAGATCCTTGAGCCGGTTGTTCCGGCTCTGGAAGTAGGTCTCCCCCTCAAACCCGAGTGCATACAGGCAGGCGAGGTATTCTTTTCCGTAATCGTTGCATTTCTCCCACGAGAGGCCCCGGACCGCATGGGCTTCCCGGTCTGCGATCGTGATGTAACCGTTGCCGCCCTGCTGCACGTGCCAGACAACCTCTTTCATTACCATCAGGTGGCCAAGGTGCGGGTGACCACTTGGCATGAACCCGGTCAGGATGTGGAACGGAGACTTTGTCCTGATCGCGTGGGCAATCTGGTTGTAATCGCGGTGGCCGACCACGATACCCCGGCGCATGAAATACGGGACTTCGGGGAGTTCCGCGAGCGCGGGAGATATCGCATCTATACCGAATTCAGCAAACGTCTTCTCGATGTCAAGGGATGGGGTGCTTGACCAGGGGTTGATCTGGGGAGCGGGCATGGTTGTATCACAGTTTTATTCGTGCAAATTCGACGAACTGGATTCCGGAGGAATGTACGGCGCCAAAGAACATCTTCTTTTTGACGCTGTGCGCCATCCGCACGGAGCGGGAGATGACACTCATCGGGAGGACCGACTCCTTCTCGACAGCATGGACCAGGAGGTCGGAGTGGACATTCTTGCCGCAGTAGACCCGGAAGTGGTGGCCGAACTTGTAGCCGGTCCGCGGGGTGAACTGGTGCGCCCGGAGGTCTGTATAGACCGCAATCTTGCCATCGAGTTCGTTGTCGGTCTCCTGTGCCAAAGCAAGGAAATCAGTAGTACTGATTGGTTCAGACCCTTTCGTGAGCCGGATAATCCCTTTCTCCATTAAGGAGAGGAGTTCCACGGGGCCGAGGATCAAACGTTCAGGATCCATCCGTTTCCCGTACCCGGCCTGTTCAAGGTCGGACTGGGGCGGGACCCGGACCAGGGCGGATTTCCCGATGAGCAGGGCATCGTGCTCCTGAAGGGGGGGGAGCGGGCTCGTGGCATCGGCAAGTTTCTGAAGTTTGATCTCATAGTACGTGAGCTCTTCCTCGTCGTCCACGACCGCAAGCACATACTGTTTGCGCATGTTGCGTGAGGCCAGCACTTCCTCGATAAGCTTCTCGAACCGGACCGGGTCCCGCTCCGAGAGGACGCGGACAAGGTACACCGACTCCCCCTTGCCCGGTTTTTCTCCGCGCCGGAAGACCCGGAAATCGTGCGGTCCGGTCTGGACCACGTACCCGCGCTCGCGGAGATCGCGGTACACGAGAAAACTGCGCATGAAACCAGGCTCATTGGAGAGCTCGGCAAAGAGGGTATCGAACGAGTAGCCGGGAACTTCTATCCTCTGGCGGTGGAGGAGGTAAACCGCTTCCTGCGGGGAGAGACGGAGACCATCGGCTTCCGGCCGGCCATACCCGCTCTGCTCGTACAGCGCCTTTCCTTCTTTTCCCGTCCGGATCGTTATACCGTCAAATACTGCTTTCACTGCCGGATATATTATCTTCGGATGATTATAAGGGCGCCTGAAGCGCGGGGAAAAGAGGGAAAATTCATCCAGGTGCCGTTGCGCAGAAATTCTTATGGATTACAATAAAGGGATCAATGCCTATAAAAAGAGTGAAATCGAATTTGTATAGTCAGATCGTATCTCATAAGTATGCTTAATTGCACGTCCCCCAGAGTGAATCTCATTCCGGGAAGATTTGGGTAATACTACAGGATAGATCGGCCCCACACCGGAATTCTTTTCAGGCCAAATCTCGCGGCGGAAAATGATGGTGAACGAATACAACGACCCCGGATGCCGACTCAGAAGCGTTCTTGACCTTGCGTGCTTTCTTGCACGGTCCGAGGTGAACGGCCCCGGCACCCGGGCAGTTGTGTGGGTGCAGGGTTGCCCCCACCGGTGCGAGGGGTGTTTCAACCCGCAGTTCCAGGCATTTTCTCCCGCAAAGCAGATTCCTGTCGGCAATCTTGCGGAAACTATTCTCTCTCTTTCCAATATTGACGGGGTTACTTTTTCTGGAGGCGAGCCATTCGCCCAAGCGGTTCCTCTCGCAGCGCTGGGACGGCAGGTCCGCGATGCAGGGCTCACCGTAGTAACGTATACCGGGTATACCTATGATAACCTTTCACAAGGTACGGTCAAAGGGTGGGAGGAGCTGCTCGCGGTGACCGACCTCCTCATTGCCGGCCCATATATTCCCTCCCTCCGGTGCACCGACTCCTTAAAAGGCTCGTCCAACCAGCGGATTATCCCGCTCAGCGGGAGGATAACGATGCCATCACATGTGGAAGACACACGGTGTATAAGAACTGAATTCACCATTGCAGCTGACGGCAGCATCACAACATCCGGTTTTCCAGAAACGGGATTCCTCCGGGTGCTGGCAGACCGCTGCAGGGGGGCGTAAGATGTCACACTACAGCAGGGTGAAGACTACATTCCACAACCGCGAGGCGCTCGTTTCCTGCCTGACAAATCTCGGGTACACAGTCGAGATAGATGCCGTTGTGAAAGGACACCACGGCGAGCATTCCGTGGATATTGCAGCAAAGAACAAGCAGGGCTGCGGATTCGGATTTGTGAAAGGCCCGGACGGGATCTACGATATGGTAGCCGACTGGTGGGACGTTGCCGGTGCGGACGAACAGAAGGTCCTGCTGGAACTCTCGCGCCAGGCAGAAACCATCCAAAAGGAATATGCACGTAGGATGGTCATCGAACAGACCACCCGCGAGGGATACGAGATCGTCTCCGAGACAAACGAAGAGAACGGTAGTGTTCGGATTGTCGTGCGGAGGTGGGAATAATGCAACACGTCGAGCCGGACTTTGCCCGCAGACTCAATATATCGCTCCGCGCCCGGGTGACCCTGATGGTAGTCATGACACCCGAGGAAGAGCGCGTGATTTCCCGCATCCGGGAGGTCTGCGAGAGGTGGGAGCCACCCCGCCAGTGTATAACTTGGGACAGCGTGGACGGTTACCAGGTGATTACGGGCAACAAGAATTTCCACACCCAGTCCCGCGACCCGCTCGCTGCTCTCGACGATATCCAGAAGACCGACGAGAACACGGTGATTGTGATGAAGGACTTCCACGAGTACTGGAATAATCCGCAGGTGAAGCGCCGGATCCGCACCTTATCCCAGAAGTTCCGGTATAACCGCCGCTCCATCGTGATCGTCACGCCGGTCCAGCGGGTCCCGGAGGAGATCCGGGACGAGGCGGTCCTGGTCCACTTCCCGCCACCCGCATCTGCCGAGCTCTCGGCGGACCTTGATGTGCTCCTTGCAACGAGCGGGATAAAAAGTTCGCTCTCGAAAGCAGGGCGGGAGAAACTCATCCAGGCAGCACTCGGGATGACCCTGAACCAGGCCCGCCGTTCATTTGCAAAAGTCCTCGTCACGCGGGGGACCATCGACGAGCAGGACATCGACACCATCATTGCGGACAAAAAAGAGGTGCTGAGCCAGTCAGATGCGCTTGAGTTCTACAGTTTCACCGAGACGCCCGAGAACGTGGGCGGCCTCTTGGCACTCAAGGAATGGCTCCGGCTCCGCGAGCGGGCGTTCACGAGCGAGGCCCGCGAGTACGGGCTTCCATCCCCAAAGGGGATCGCTCTCATAGGCATCCCGGGGACAGGAAAAAGTCTGACAGCCAAGATGATCGCCGACCTCTGGCACCTCCCGCTCCTCCGGCTCGATGTGGGCGCCCTCTTTGGGAGCCTGGTCGGGGAATCCGAGGAGCGGACACGGCGTGCGCTTGCCCTTGCCGAGACGATTGCGCCCTGCATTCTCTGGGTGGACGAGATCGAGAAGGCATTTGCATTCGGGAGCGGGGACGCGGGGACGAGCCAGCGGGTCTTTGCCCATCTCCTGACATGGATGCAGGACAAGACCTCGCCCTGCTTTGTGGTGGCAACCGCAAACAACATCGCTGCACTCCCGCCAGAACTCCTCCGGAAAGGGCGGTTTGACGAGATCTTCTTTCTGGACCTGCCGAGCCTGGACGAGCGGCGCGAGATCTTCGCAGTCCACTTAAAGAAACGGAAGTGCATTCCTGCCGATTTCGACCTTGACCTGCTTGCCCGCGAGAGTGACGGATACGTTGGGGCCGAGATAGAGCAGACCATCATCGACGCGATGTACCAGGCCTTTTCCGAGAACATGCGGCGATTGACCACCGCAGACATCAGTTCATGCATCAGGAAACAGGTGCCGCTCTCAGTCTCCCAGCGTGAGACGGTGGCCACCCTCAGGGCGTACCTGGCCGAAGGGCGGGCGATCTCCGCTTCAAAGGAGGTAGCCCGCAACACTCAGGATGCCGCATGCTTCATTGCACTTGAGACATTTGAGAATCCCGGGATGTGAGGCCATGCAATCCCTCGATCTCCCCCCGGTCATCAGACGGTGGTTTTCCCGGAACCGGGTACAAAAACTGGCCCGCATAATCGGAACCGGGGATAGTGCAGCAGTCCGCACACTGGCAGAACTGTACGCTGCCATGGATGACCCGACTACCCGCAGTCTCGCCGGAACCGCGCTTTCCTCCCTCACTTCCCCGGAACAGGTGGACACCCTCTGCCGGGAAGTGCTCATCCAGGACTCCCCAGCCCTTGCCGGCCTCTCGGGGGACTGCAATTACCTGCCATCAAAGAAGGGTGACCGGGCGCTCTACCTCTTCTGCACAGGGAAGCATACCGGTAAAACCGGTACAGCAACCGACCTTGCCCTGGGATACCTGAGGGCGGATGCTACGATCCGGTTCCGCACCCGCATGGCTGCCAAGACCCGGGGGACAAAACAAATCCTTGCACGGGCTATCTCCGCCCCAGACATGCCGAAACCCGAAGCATGGTCATATGGAGAATGGGAAACCGTGGTCGAAGGCCTGTCACAGGAACATGCGTGGGACGAACTCTGGCAGGTTCTCCCCATGGCACCTCTCCCGCACGCAGTCGCGGCCGTTACCGAAATGAAGAATGCGGGATGGAGCCCGGAGGGCGATGACCGGCTGGTGTGGGATGAGATTGTCAAGACTCTTCCCGATCGCTGGACATATCCCTCACCGGCCTGCGATAAACGGCCCGTGATCGGCCGACCGGCAGCTCAGGTCTCGCACCTCTGCATCTCCCGGGACGGGTCGCTCCTTGCAACCGCCAGCTGTGACGGGATGGTTGCTCTCTGGCGCATGGGAGCAACAGGATGCTCAGGTGAGATTGTCACGGGACCGGTAAGGTTCATTTCGATCTCCCGCGATAACCGTCACCTCGTATCCTGCATTGAGGCAGGAGTTATCCAATGCCACGATCTCCAGAGATCTATCCTGAACTGGTCGAGAAACCCCGTCGAGGGGGAAGTGACCGCACTCCAACCGTCCGGTGATGAACGGACACTTCTTATTGGAGATAACCGGGGTACTCTGCACATCCTTGATGTGCGGGATGGCAGAATCCTTCAGATCGTTCCGCTGCATATGTCACCGGTGACCTGTCTTATCCCTTCGCCAGATGGGACCGCCGTCGCCTGCGGACACATGGACGGGATGGTCTCGGTTGCCGGAATCGCGGACAGTACTGTCAGGTACCTGCCGCCCGGTCCTCCCGATCCCGTCAAATCGGTTGTGTTCGCAAATAAGGGAACCGGATGTCTTGTCATCCATGACCGGGCACTCCCGGTACTCCATGACATCCGGACCGCGACTCGAACCAGGGTATTTTCGGAACATGCCGGGCATACCATCTGTTCAGTTGCCTCAATAGAAGGCGGGTGGTTCGCCATAGGAAGCAATGACCACACCATCCGGTTCTGGGATATCCGTAGCGCCGGGCCTGCTGCGGTTATCCCACTCTACAGCCGGCATGCCACCTGCTGCGCAGCGACACCGGACGGCAGGTTTTTTACCGCAGGATTCGATGACGGGACTATCCGCATCTATCGCATGCCCGACCACCGGCTGGTGCGGGAATACAGGGGGCATAAACGGGCGGTAACCTCCTGCACGACATCTTCGGACGGTTCGCGTCTTGCAACAGTAAGCTGGGACGGAACAACCAAACTCTGGCGTATTCCAAACGGGGAGATCATCCGCACCATCGACACCCATGCCGGGAGTATTGCCGCACTTGCCGGTTCGGAAAAAGGCTCCTTCATCGCAGCAGTGACCAGAGACGGTATAGCCCGGGTCCTGACAGGGGGGGATGGCAGCGCTGCCGGGACCATCGATCTCTATACGCCAGATGTAAGGACAGCGGCAATGAGCCCAGATGGCATGTACCTTGCCTGCGCCGGGGCAGACTCGACCCTGAGGATCTGGAACGTCCGCAATGGGAGCCTTACTGCCAGCATGGACAAGACGGGTACATCGCAGCGGTGTTGCACTTTTTCGCCGGACGGTGTGTCGCTTATCACCGGGGGATGGGACGGGATCGTCCGTATATTCAGCATCCCGGAGGGGAAGCCTGGAAGAACGCTCGCAGGGCATTCGAGTATTGTCACCTGCTGTGCCGTAATGCAGAATGGCTCCCTCATCATCACCGGCAGCAACGATAAGACCGTAAGAATCTGGCGGGACGGGACAGAAACCGCCACGGTCCTAAAAGAATCGCGCACCGGCATCAGGGCAGTTGCCATCTCTCCGGAGGACACGCTTCTTGTCGCAGGAGGAGCGGATGCCATTATCCGGCTCTACCATCTTCCGCGCGGGACGCCGGCCGGGGAGCTGCCAGGCATACCCGGGAACGTGACCGCTCTCGCCTTCGATCATGATGGGAACATCCTTGTTGTCGGCTACGATACGGGCATCTGCGCATACTACGCGATCCATGAACAGAAACTCATCCGCACGGAGGCACTCCACATAGGTGCCATTACCGGAATTGTGGTGCTCCCGCAGGAGAAGATCTTTGTGACGAGCGGAGAGGACGGCACCTGCAGGTTTCACCCATTCCCGGTCTCCACGTTCCTTACCGGTATAACGCCCGCCGACATTGTACCGGTCCATGCTGAAGCGGATGCCTCACGCGGAAGTCCCGACGGTCGGTCGTGGGCATTCCTGTACCGCATCCTTGCCGCACGGTTCCGGAACGAGATCCAGATCTGTCCATCAACCGGGGTAATCGGGCGGTACGATATCCAGATTATGGGGTGACTGCAGTGGAACACACACAGATTTCCGAAGAACCCGTACGACTCGGGGTCGATTTCGGGGTGAGTACAACCATCATAACTGTAGGCGATCCTGCGGGAGGATTCCCCACACTGGATCTTGAAGATATATCCCACATTGTCCCGGGAATTCCCGGGAAAAACGGGGTGTACCTGGTGCCGTCCCTTATCCGGTACGAAGAGGGATGTGTGGCAGGTATCGGCGACGAAGTCTTACGCACAGGTAGGGAACAGGAGGCCTCAACCGCCCGTTCGATGCGTCGGTACCTTTTCGACAACAGCCCCGTTCAGGTGTCAACGGGAAATGGTCACATGATCCGCTGCGGGGTGGCTGCAGCGGAGTTCCTCACCATTGTCCTCTCGCGTGCAGTGGGGCAGTATCCCGGTGGGGCCAACATGGTCTTTGCCCTGCCTGCAGATGCGTCAACGGATTACCCGGCATGGCTGGAGCGCATCAGCCGGGCTGCCGGGGCCCGCTCCTGTTCGTGGGTGAACGAGTTCCTCGCAGCGGCCCTAGGATACGGGGTATACCCACAGGCCGGCAAGCCGTTCCTCGTCATTTCCTTTGCGGAGACCGAACTCACGGTAACCGTTGTGATTGTGGTAGAACCGGGTACTGGGCATGAGTGGGAATGTGTGCGGATGGCCGGGCGCGCTTCCATCCCCACCGGGTGTCAGGTTGTTGATGCCTGGATCGTGCAGGATCTCCTCACCCGCTTCCGGATGCTGGAGAGCAATCCCCGAGAGGAGCGGATCCGTCCCCTGTTATTTCGGGAGGCACGGCGGGCCCGGGAGCGAATCCCGTTCGAGGGGATGGCGGAGATTACAGTCACCGAGCCGGTGGGGGGCAGGACATACACTGCCCATTACGGGCCGGAGGAACTCACCCGGGTGCTGGACGGGCACGGTGTCATCCAAAGCGTGCGGGACGTGCTCGACCGGGCGCTCTCTGCCCTGCGGGCACAAGGGCAGGAGGAGACAAGAATAGCATCCGTCCTTCTCATAGGCCCAGGTTGTACCCTACCGGGGGTTGCGGAATCGGTCCGGGACCGGTTCCCCGGAATCACAGTCCATGTGGGCCATGAGATGGATGCCGTTGCCCGCGGGGCTGCAGCCTTTGCAGAACCGGCCCGGGCACCTGACCGGATAACCAACTCCTATGCACTCCGCTACTGGGATCCGTCTGCACAGGAACATCGCTACCGGTTTCTCGTGCACAGCGGGACACGCTTCCCAAGCGAGGGGCAGATAGCCCGGATCACCATCAGCGCTGCCTATGACGGCCAGACCCACCTCGGGATCCCGCTCTTCGAGATAGCAGGAAACAAGGACAGGGAATGCGCAATCGAGCTGGTGTCGGACACTGCCGGGGGTGTCCGGCTCGCCGGGCCAACAGAGGATGCCGGGGCAACGGTGCAGGCAGTGCCTGTGAACGATCGGAACATACCCCTGCTCATTGCCGAGCCGCCAGCAAAGAAAGGCGAGCCTCGCTTCGAGTGCACGTTTGTCATCGACCGCGAGCGCTACCTCTGCCTTTCAGCCCGCGATCTTGCAACAGGAACGCTCGTGAAACTGAACAGGCAGGTCTACCGGCTGACATAACCGGGTAGAGGGGATACACACCATGGAGATGCAGGAACTCGAAATAACCATTGACAAAAACGGAATGATCCAGATTGCGGTTAAGGGAGTACACGGGGCGGGATGCGATGCGCTGACAAAGGATCTGGAAGATGTTATCGGTACGGTTGAAGAACGGACCTATACTGCCGAATACTACGAACAGCCAGGTGAAGTCCAGAACTTCCAGTACCAGAACCTGCGGTAAGAGACAGGCGATTTTACCTAACAGAAGTTCTCGGTCACGTAGATCTTGTCATCGGGTGCGAATGCGACGCCTATCCCTTCAAGGGAATATGAGCTCGTCAGGATATTCTCCCGGTGCCCGGTGTTGTTCATCCACCCGGCAACTGCCGTGTCGGCAATCTGCTCGGCCGAATTCCAGTCATAGGCAGTGACGGTTCCATTCGGGTCGTTTGTATTGGTGTAATAGAAGCGATACCGGTTCCCCTGGAAGAGGTTCTCGGCTATCCCAAGTGTCGAATAGCTCTTGTAGTAGCGAATGCACGGGTACCCTGCATTATCCCCTCTCGCCCGTGCATTCTTCCCATCCGGGTTGATGTGATCGAAGAAATCCCGGGTCACCATGTCCCAACTGTGCCCGCGGGCGATATCCGCGAGGAACGGATCATAGGAAAGGGGGGCAAGACCGTTCTTCTCCCGTTGGGTATTAATCATGTCATGGATACGCGATTCAATGACCTTGGGATCGAGCGCGGGCGCTCCCGGAGAGGAACTTGTAACAGAACTTGTCGGGGGCTGGATGGGGACATGAGTTACCGCGAGGGTTATCTGCGACGTGGGGCGGGTTGTCGGGATCTCCGTGGGAACGGTTGTGGGTGTTGCGGTGAAAAATGTGGCTGCCGGGACAATGAGCAGGGTGGTAGTATCGAGGGTCGTTCCAACCGTGGGAATAGTCGAAACAGAGGGTGACAGTGCGGCAGGTGCAGTTGTCGGGAGTGAACCGGGTATGCTCATCACAGGAGCCGCAGTCAGACCCCCAGTCTGCGGCCCTGCAGGCGCCATCGACACGGATCCTTCCCGGTCCCCGGAAAAGGTTGCAGACGGGGGTACTGTGGAGGAATGCGGGATGAGCAGGACCAGGGCAACACATACTACGGCAGCGACTACAAGCACAGCGACCACTATGAGCAGATGCAGGCTCGCGGGTTGTAGAGATCCGGCAGGAGGGACAGGCGCCGTCGTCTCCGCTACAGGTAGAACGGGCGCACCGCAGGAAGTGCAGAATTTCAGGGACGAGGAAATGAGGGGGGCGCCGCATTTCCCGCAGAACCGGTTATTCATAATATCAGGAGTCATGATTTCGATGCGGGAGCAAAAAGGGTATCTGAAAACAGGGTTACCCGGCAAGGTCACGGACGGCCCGGATATTCCCCCGGTCGTCACGGCGCTCGTCAACGGGAGTCTCGCAGACGAGAGGGAGGGAGGAAAAGACCTTGTTGTGCAGTATGTGCCGGAACCCGTCCTCTCCAATGAAGCCAAGGCCGATGTGCTCGTGACGGTCAAGGCCACTGCCCTTATCGCCTTTCGTGTCGTTGAGGTGGATGATCCTGATATTTTTCAGACCGATCTGCTCGTCGAATTGCCCGAGAGTCTCGGCGATACCGGCCTCAGTCCGGAGCTCGTAACCAGCAGCGAAGGCATGACAGGTGTCAAAGCAGACTCCAATGCGTTTCGTGTCGGAGAGCCCGTCAAGGATTCCCTGGATGTGCTCGAAACTGCTCCCAACACTGTTCTTCTCGCCCGCGGTATTCTCAAGGAGGAGCATTGCCCCGCTGTTTGAAGCTGCAAGGGCAGAATCAATTGCCCGGATCACCCGTTCCCTTCCACCAGCCATGCCATCGCCAAGATGGTGGCCGAGGTGGGTGACGAGGTAGGGGATACCAAGCGCCCCGCACCGGTCCAGTTCGGAGGTAAGGGTTGCAACCGACTTCTCGTACACCTCCACTTTAGGTGAGGCGAGGTTCGGGAGGTAGGGCATGTGGTCGACAGGGAGGATGCCAGTGGTCCTGATCTTCTGCCGGTAGAGTTCCACAACTTCATCGGAGAGCGGGAGATAACTCCAGCCCCGGGGATTGCGCGAGAACATCTGGAAGACATCGCACCCTGCATCATTTGCCCGGTCCACAGCGAAATCGAGCGAGCTCGCAATCGAGACGTGGACCCCCACTTTTACCATTCGGTTTCTCCCTCCATTGTACCTGATCATCGCGTGCGGGAATTATTAGGGCTTGTGATCGGAGCAGGGGCGATAGAGCCGGTGTTCCTTGAACGACTGCCGATACAACCACTACTACCATGAAAGACCGGGTTTTTATTCTCGCAGGGAAATAATCCCGGGATGAATTATCTTTACATGCTCCTGAAATTCATTATCGGGGGCAGCGTCATTGTCGGGGTGACGTTTCTTGCTGAACAGGTAGATCCCCGGTACGGAGGCATGCTCGCCGCAGCGCCGATCATCACCACCCTCGCGTTCCTCTTCACTTACAGCGAGGCCGGCCAGGAGACGACACGGCAGCTGGTCGTATCGGCATTCTGGTTCGCGATCCCGAGCATCCTCTTCCTGCTGACGTTATATTTCCTTCTGACCAGATTCAGCTTTTTCCCAAGCATCGGAGGGGCATACGGAGTCTGGATCGCGGCACTCCTCATCATAAACAGCATTGTTTCAAGCGTTTAAGTACTGACGTCACCAGGGGGAGGAGCGCGATGTTAGCAGTAACTCCACACAACACGTTCTCCCGGCCCGCCCGGACGATAACTGCATATGAGCCGGCGGGCGCAGAAACTCGTTGGCATCCTGTTTCTCGTTTCAGCCATACCAATCCTGTTCGCACCAAATATTCCCAGGTTCCCGCTCATTGCCGGCACATCCTGCTTTTGCTCGGCTGCCTGACACATCTTCTCGCGGACTCGGTAACACGGGCAGGGTTGCTAGGGTGATCCGACACCTACGACGGAGGAAAACCCGAAGAATCCGGATCTACCCTAGAGATGTTGCCGGTATATCGGAACGCATTCTTTGGCACCAGGATTTCAAACCGGGCGCCGGTGCCGGGGTTACCCGTCTCCCGGATCGTGATCCCGGTGATGGCGAGGATCTCCCGGACCAGGAACAACCCAAGACCGGTATTCTTCCCAAAACCGCGATTGAACAACCGGACCTTGCTTTTTGCAGGGATCCCCAGGCCGTCATCCTCGATCACCAGGGTCAGACCGTCCTTTCCAAGGTCAGCCGCAACCCGCATCATTGTCATTTTCTCTCCGCCATACCGGAGCGCATTATCAAACAGATTATAGAAGACCTTTGCAAGGAGGGGGTCCGCCAGAACCTCAACATGTGTTACCTCGCACACCAGCCGGATATTCCCGAATGGTAGAGATTCCCACGATGTCCCGACAAGGCGCCCGATATCCTGCCAGGAGGGGACTTTTGCTCCCATATCATCAATGATGGACGTGAAACTGATCTGTTGATCAATGACATCCGCTATCTTCTGTTCCCGGTTAATAATCTCCAGCATACGGTCAGGATCGGCAACCGATGCCCGAGATAGTTCCAGCCACCCGCCAAGGGCCAGCAGCTGGTTGCGGATATCGTGACGCGTGATGTTCGTCATGAGCGTGAGCTGCCGGTTTGCCTGCCGCAGGGCATTCTCAGCATTCTTTAAGTGGGTGACGTCATGGAGGAGTCCTTCGATACCGTCCATATTCCCATCCTTGTCATAGAGCAGGCGGATGCTTGTCGTGGCATTGTGCAGCCTTCCGTACCGGTCTTTCAGAGTGAGGGGATATCCCGATACTGCCTTCTTTTCCTGAAGATATGCGAGGAACGTGTCACGCTCAGCAGGATCTGCGTAGAAATCGGTTGCCCGCATCTTCCCGACGAGATCGGCTGGGGAATCGTAGCCCACGAGCCGGGCCCCGTATGAGCTAATCATCGTGATGACACCGTCCCGGTCGAGGCGGTAGAAGACATCCTGAATATTGTCGATGATCTGTCGGTAATTCTCTTCACTGCACCGCAGGGCTTCCTCAGTCCGCTGACGAGCCGTGATATCCCGTATGATCGAGATGATGCCCCGCACGGAGCCATCGAGATAATGGAGAGCCGAACTGTGCATCTCCACAACAAAGCGGGATCCATCCCTCCGCTGCACATGATATGTATTCGAGACAAAGGTGTTGTCGGTAAGCACCTGCCTGAAACGTTCCATAGCGAGAACGCGATCCACCGGGCAGATCCAGTCAAGAACATGTGTTCCCAGCACCTCTTTTGCATCGGAGATGCCGAAGAACTCGAGCGATTTCGGCGATGTATAGGTGAGGACGCCCTCCTTGTCAACCATGCAGATCCCGTCCGGCGATGCCGTGAAGAGGCTCCGGTACAGTTCTTCGGATTGCTTAAGCGCTTCTTCCGCCGTTTTCCGCTCCGCGATATCCCGGCAGATGTACACAATGCCATACGGGGTTCCATCCGGTTTGCGGAGGACATCCCCGTTCACTTCTAGCCGGAGCCGGACGCCGTTGTTGACAAGGAGGGTATATTCCTTAGGACCCAGCGGGCCCTCGAACATCAGCCGGGTGTTGGTCACTGCTTCGGCAAGACTTTCCGGCGCAATCAGGGAGAGCATGGATCGTCCGATTACGTCACCGGGGGTTTCGTACCCGCCCAGATTCAGACCAATCTCATTGACGTAAGTAATATTCCCTTCAGCATCAGTTTGGACAACGATATCCGGGATCGCTGCAATCATCCGCCGGTGCAGTTCCTCACTCTCGATAAGCGCGGTCTCGTGGCGCCGTTCCTCAGTGATATCACGAATGGTACCGATCGCAACCGGCAGGCCACGGTATGAACCGGTTCCGATCTGGATCTTCACCAGGTTCCGTGTAATCCCATCGCGATGTAGGGTGTGGAACTCGTAGACCTCCGGCAGGGAACTGCCCGGGAGGCGTCTTTTGTGGCGCGATAAAACCATCTCCCGGTCTTCAGGAGCAACAAGAGGAGCAAATGGTGTATCTGACAGTTCTTCAGCAGTATAACCGCAGATTGCTGCAAAGGGTTCGTTGACAAAGAGGAGTATTCCATTATGGGCAATAAAAACCCCGTCCCCGGTATGGCTGACCAGGATACGGTACTTCTCCTCGCTCTCGGTCAGCTGCTCCTGGCTCTCCTTGATCATGTCGAGCTGGGACCGGAGTTCTTCCTGCGACGCGGTCAGCTGCTCGTAGGCAGCCTTGAGTTCCTCGTCGGCCCGCTTGGTTGCCGTTATATCGAGTTCGATTCCATCCCAGAGAGTTCTGCCACCGGGCAGCGGGCGGGGGGCAGAGCGGAGGAGGACCCACCGCTCAATGCCCGAGGGGGGATGGATCCGGATCTCGGCACTGAAGAGGGAGAGGGTCATGTGGGAGTGCTCCTCGGCCTCCCTGACCCGGGGGAGATCTTCAGGAACGATCTGGCTGTAGATTACCTGCGGATCCTGCAATACCTGCTCCGGAGTGACCTCATGGATCACTTCAACACCGGCGCTCACGTGAATGTATCGCCGCGTCCCATCCGGCTCCCTCACGACCTGGTATACCATGCCGAGGGGAAGGTTGTCGGCAAGCGAGCGAAGTTGTTCCTCGTGTTCCCGCAGGGCATCCTCGGCACGCTTCTCCTCGGTAATGTCCCGGGCAATACCGAGGATTGCGGGTTTCCCAAGGTATTCGACAATGTCAACAAAGAACTCCCCATCCCGCGCTTCGCCGCGCTTCGTGATGATCCGGGCTTTGAAGGTCGTGGAGACCTGCCCGCCGGAAAATCGCTCCATAGCCGATTTTTTAAG
Organism: Methanoregula sp.; assembly: GCF_041645475.1. Classification (GTDB taxonomy): domain Archaea; phylum Halobacteriota; class Methanomicrobia; order Methanomicrobiales; family Methanospirillaceae; genus Methanoregula. The sequence goes on from NZ_JBAZQA010000007.1 coordinate 74,269, forward strand.
CCGCTCACGGTCGTCCGGGTGGATGAAATCCCAGATCTCCTTCTTCATGAGTTCTGCATGCGAGTATCCGGTGAGTTCCTCTGCCTGATGGTTGATGAAGAGGAGGCGGTTTTCCCGGTAGATGTAGATCGTGTCGTGGCTGTTCTCGACAACGAGCCGGTACTTTTCTTCTGATTCCCTGAGTGCAGTCTGTGCCTGTTTCTCCTCGGTCACATCCCGGGAATAGACCGCAATCGATGCAACCCTGCCATCCGGGCCGCGAACAGGGTAGATATGGTTCTCATACGATCTCCCGGTCCGGTCATCGGAATAGATAAGGGGACATCTGGTCGCAACAGCATCATCGATCTTCATCTTCCACAGGGCCCCGAGTTCGGGTGAGATCGGGTCAAACGCATTCATCCCGACAAGGTTAACAGAAGGAATATGGTAGCGGGTGGATGCGGCCTCGTTGACGGCAAGGATGGTACCTGACGTATCAAGCAACATGGAGACATCAGGGGGCGCATTGAGGAGAGCGTCGATGGTGTTGTGCGCATTTTTCCGTGCCGTGATATCCATACTCTGGGTATAGATGAGGTCCTGGCCGGGCACCTGAACGCGGGTCAGCGATACGAGCGTCGTGAACATCCGGCCGGTCCGGTCCCTGACAAAGAGTTCGGCATTCCTGACGGTTCCTTCCCGGTCCAGCTGATCCCGAATAAGGGAGAACTGGGCCGGGTCGACGATGAATCCGATCTCCGCCAGTGTCTTCCCAATTACATCCTCTCGGGGAAGTCGGAGGTCCGCGAGAAAACGGTTGTTGATATCGATAATTTTTCCTGAAGAGTACTCAGTGATCAGCTGGTGAATGGGACTGACATGGAAGAGGGTGGAGAGCCGTTTCTCGGAATCGTGCTGGGCATCCAGGGCACGTTTGCGCCCTATGGCCATGTTGATCTTGTGATAGAGCTCGGCGAACTGCGGCCTTACATCCCCGCCCTTCTGAAGGTAGAAATCCGCGCCGTTGTTGATAGCCTCAATAACTACCTCCTCACGACCCCGACCGGTGAACAGGATGAACGGAAGATCCCCGAATTCTGCGCGGACGGTCTTTAAGAATGCCAGCCCATCCATCTCCGCCATCTGGTAATCAGAGATGATCGCGTCGTACGGCTTTTCCCGGAGGGCACAAAGACCATCCAAGGCGGACTGCCGGGTATCAATGGCAATGTTTCCCAGTTTTTCAAGAAACGTCTTTCCGAGATCGAGAAGTTCCGGTTCATCGTCAACATAAAGGACAGTGTACTGCATTATGTTCATTCCGGAATGGGCGGGTGTTCTGCACACATCCGGCTGAACCCCAATCCCGTGGTCAATTTACGAAATGTAAATTGAGAGCGGGAAATGAAATAGGTTTGGCAGAACGCCCGGTTTTCCGCATGAGTGCACCACAACAGTTTCTCATGGCCATCTTTGAGTGGATGATCAAGTCACGAAGTATTGCGGTGCTGTCCCGTTGCGGAGATAATCCCTGATCACCAGCACCGCAGGAGCCGAATCATTTCAGTACCGGAAAAACGGGAGGTGGTAAAGGCTTGTCTTCTTAATAAACTGTGTTGTGCATTGCCTGATTATTGCACGTCTCCGACGGTATCTCCAGTGGAAGGGAAGGGGTATAAGAACATTCTGGATTTACCGGATTGGCTCCGCGCACATAATATTTCCCTAAAATCCTAAAATAACTATCAAAAAGGGAAAATATATATCCGTTAATTTTGCCCATTTTCTTCGATCCGCACGGATAGCACCTACGCGATCCAGTTCGCAAACGGTTCCTCCATGTTAACTGCCACCATGCTTCCTTCATGGGGGAAGCCCGCAGGATAGAGATGCCGGAGATGTACGAGACAAAGGTGTGAGGGAGTTATAGGATGATCAGCTCTTGGCAGCAGATGCGGGTGTGCGCTTGCGAAGATGCAGTCGAGTGGGCCGGAACCGTTTTGAAAACACAAATAAACTGCCGGCGGGTTTATGTAAAGAATCACCCGAGCCGAAAGATTCTGGCTATGGAGAACCGCACGAATTACGCCCTGATCGATGCGACAACACCAAAGCTCATCGCAGCATTCAGTGACCAGGCAAGGAACTATTAGGCATTCAACGCCGGGTTTCTCGGAGATAACAAAATCGATGGGGGAAATCTGCTCCCCATCGCAACCATGTTACCCGCACAATCCCTCACAAGGCAGCGGATGCCCCGACTGCAGACCGGTCCCGGGCACTCTCGTGTCGGGAAATCCTTTGCCATGGATCTGCATGCATGAAAAGGCCAAAGTCGCTTCCGCATCACCACACATCCCGAGCTCCCGGGAAGGTTCGATCCTTCCTGAAACACATCAACTGCCGGAACGGCACCATCAACCTCACAACCATGACATTACGGGAGCATCGAAAGGAAGAAATGCTCCCGAAGATAGGCCGCGGTAGCGGACGACTCCCGTGCGGAAGATCCGTTGGGCCCCCCACCCGGACTCTTCGCGGGCGACATCGACTATCTCGCCGGGTTCCAGCCCATATGCGAGGACACGCTCCTTGGCACCAACTCCCAATAGATGAGGTTCATCATTTATACCCGGGCCGGAACTGGAAGTCAAAGATGATCGAGGTGCTGACACAGAGAAAAATGATGATGGCCCATAAGGAGCGGAGCGTCAATGACCAGACCGGAGCGGGAATAGGATCCCGGATTTATACATTATATACTCATGGATAGAATATTTCAGATTCTCATTTCGATAGACACACATTGAAATCCGAAAAAAAAATCTGAACAATACCCGGACATAACGGTAGAGAATACAGACATGTGGAAAAATCCGGATTATAAAGGAATATAAAAAAATAGATTCGTTACTAATTTCAAATACAATAGATAACGGATGAAATTGGAAAATCCAATTATACACCGCATTTCACAATTCTTACAAACAATCCACGCTTCCACATGAGACATATACACGTGATACGTGCCCTCAAATCCAATCAGATTGCTTTGTAGTCATGATAAAATGCAGTTGCCGGTTCCATTTTTTAGTCAAGCGAATCCAATTTTCAGATACCAGATTTTCTTTCCGACGAAAAATCCAAATGAATTTCGTATCACAATTTATCGTCAGAGATAGTTGTTTACCGATTTCAAATTCCGCTGCATGGCAAGATTTCATGAAATATTAATGGTTATTGTCGTCGAAAATACAGTTTGAAAAAAACGGGAAATCGATTCTTCATCATTATTTATGAACAATTCTCATTTTTTCAATTCATCCGGGGGATCAGGTCATATTCGGGCCTGCCGGCGTTCATCCCCCCTTCACACCACCCCTCAATCTCCACGATCTCTCGCACGATTACGCTCGTAGCAGAGTTACCCAGCCAACTGGAGGGAAACAATCCCCGCGTCAGCCGGAAAAAACGAGTACACAATAATTGCACAAAACGCAATCAAAAAGACGAGAGCATCCAACGGGGCAATCTGCGGGTCCGGTACCGCAAGCCAGTACAGCAGGATCCAGATCATCGCTAACAACACGATAACACAAAGGAGGCAGGGCAGACTCCATAAAAGGAGGGAAACCGGTTTCACGCATATGCGTAGACAGTTCCCCGGGGAAGATAGATGCTTTTGAGCGGCGGGAACAACCAGACTCCCGGTACCCGACCTCCCCGTATCCTTCAACATCCATCAGCCAAGGGTCCTACACCGGAACTTTCATCGAGGACATGTTGCTTGCGTGTGTGATCGTCTCGGGTATCCTGATCATCTGGGACCGGACACTCGATCATATGGAGACAACTGGCAGAAGGTAACACAAAATAAAGAAAAAACGGGGCGGGGTAGATCTCCTGCCCTTATAGTCCCGAAGAACATCTCACAGGTTCTGCGGGATTGTTCAATCGTCGTCATCCTCCTCATATTCCGGCCACAGGTAATCATCGTTGGCCGGGTCCGGGAGGTCTTCAGGATCCCTCATATCACAGCGGGGATCGTCTTCAGGGTTCATGGAATCCCACGGGGCGCGATTTTCGCCCCGGGGATCATGTCCTTCGTGTGCCGTGCTGCAACGGCGTCCTGCGGAACTTTTTTGCCCTCTTCCCATCCTGTATCACCTCCATTCTCGTATTCCCCAAAAATAAAACTCAATAATCTTTTCCGGATAAAAAATCTTTTGTAAAAACTAAAAAAACCTGTCGATGTTCTGTATCCACCGGGCCCCTTTGAGGGACCAGTTTTCTGACTGCTCCGACGGTCATTGGATTGGGAAGGGAGACCTGCGCAGCCACCCGCCGCGGTATTGCATCGAACCCTGCCCTCTGTCCACTGCCGACAGCTCTGCCGTACAGAGGGCCATCCGTCATGGCCATGAGCGGGAAGGAACCCCCGTAAAAGTGGCTGTGCGGCATGAGCCGGGAAATACCCGGACACTTATTTTTTTTTCTTCCGTTCAACCGCTATAGGTTCAAGGGCAAGGGAGATAGAGCCAAAGGACTCAAAACCCTTGATATCGATGAAATGAGGTTTTTCCAGAGTTGCCCGAGCATCAACCGCCGGTGTGATAAACCGCAGGAAATCCTGGGCAAAGGTCTCATGGCTGATGCCACGGTCATCGAGGATAGTTATCCATTTATTTTCAAGTGAAAGGATAGTCATGAACGAGATCATCAGGAAAAGGGTCATCTCCAGAGGATCGAGATCATTGCGGATGGTGCCGTCATCGATACCTTCCTGTACCACGGAGCATATGAGACTACGGCTCTCGGCAGAGGCAGCGAGGATGTCAGTCAGCTCCGGGCTCTCATCTTTCCTGAACCGATCAGATCCATAGTACCGAATCATCCTGAGGTAATCGGGATACTGCTGGTTAAACCGGTAATAAGCCCTACCCATCAGCGAGATCTTTGTGATGCCGGTAACACGAGTCTCCACGCACTCACGGTACATGCGGTTGAGATGGGCAAACCCCCGCAGGACAATGGCCGACAGGAGGGCTTCCTTGTTCCGGAAATAGAGGTAGATCGTGGCCTTGTTCAGCTCGACCTCGTTTGCGATCTCGTCCATGGAAACATCGTCGTAACCGCGGGAGAAGAAGAGACGCTCGGCTGTATCGAGGATCTCGGTCCTCCGCTGCTCCTTCTCCCGCTGTCTCCTGTCTGCAATGGCCATGGTTTTGATCCACATCAAGAATTAGTATATAACCGGTAGTTGCTGGCAATAAAAGGATTTGGCGTCCGAAATCTTCCCAACGGATCGGAGCAGGATTATGTCTGTATGTCGGAAAAATGATTCTCCCGGTTCAGCCGGCCCGGTACACCATCTCCCCGTTCCGCCAGGTCTCAACAACACGTGGGGGGTGCATCGGATCCAATTCCCCGTCGAGAATGACAAGATCGGCGACGAGCCCCACCTTCAGCATCCCCCGTTCGTTCTCCTGGCCGCCGGCCCAGGCGCAACCGGCCGTATAGATCCGGAGCCATTCTTCAAACGGGAGAACCTGCTCCGGGAAGATTGTTATGCCATCCCCATTACTCATGGTCGAGCCCATAACCGAACACCTGATCGGGTCGCGAGCATCCAAAAATCCGCCCGGGTCATCGCTGCTCGCCGCAACAACCACGCCGGCACGAGAGAGCTCCCCGTAGGCAAACCATTTCGCTTCTTCGACACGGGCCTGCGCCATGCCCTTTCCCCGCACGAGGAACTGGGGCTGGATCGAGACGCACCCGTTCATACCGGCGAGCCTCTGGATCTGGCTTTCGGACAGGAGGTTCAGGTGCTCGAGCCGGGGCCGAAGGACAAAACCTGCGGGCGCTTGTCCGGCGGCTTGTTCATAGGCATCGAGCACGGCATCCGTTGTGACGTTCCCGATCGAGTGGATACAGGTCTGGAACCCGTGGCGGGTTGCGGTGCAGATTGCATCGGTAAAATCATCCCGGTATTTCCCGCTTGTGAACACCCGCCCCTGGATCTTCATGGCAAACGCAACCATTTCCGGAGTACCTCCGTCAGCAAAGATTTTCACCGGGCCGGTGCGGAGCTGCTCATCACCGGTTCCGGTTACAGGGCCGTTGAGCCGTGCCCCAACCTCATTGTCCAGTACGGTTACGCCATGCGGCATCATCAGGACCGAGACCGGCAGCCTTCCTTCCATGTACAGGAGTCGATAGGCAGCTTCGGCAGATGGCGTGACTCCTGGATCGTGAACTGCGGTGATGCCAAGAGGCAGCAGTTCATGAGCCCTGGTCTCGATTAGGTCCGAAAGCCTCCGGGTATCCGCGGCCATGATCTCCTTAAAAACCGGGGCCTGTGCCTGCTCGATGAGAATACCTGTGGGAAGTCCCTCCGGGTTCCGCTGGATGATGCCGCACCGGAGGTCGGGGGTTGACAGTCCGATACCGGTGATCTCCAGGGCACGGCTGTTCACCACGGATTTATGAAACGTGGTCTGGATCAATGCGACGGGACGGTCCGGGTACTGGAGGTCGAGATCCTCCCGCGTGAGCTCGATCCCTCCGGAATGAGCATCGAACCAGCCAAAACCTACGATCCAGCCGGAGCCGGGATGCTTGTTTGCGTGCTCCTTCATTGCTGCAAAGATCGCGTCCCGGTTTGTGAGGCCCATGAGATTTGCCCATTCCGGCATGAAACACGCAAAGGATGAAAGGTGGTTGTGGGAATCGATGAAGGCCGGGATCAGGGTCCGGCCTGCAAGATTCTTCACTTCGATACCCGGATAGTCCCGGAGGAGGGTTTCATCTCCCACACCGACGATCCGACCCTCCCTGATGACAACCACCTTTACAGCGGGTTGGCCGGGGTCCATGGTCAGGATTTTTCCGTTCGCGAATGCGATTACTGGTTTTACGTTTCTGGTTTTTGGCGTCATGATAATACTCAGGTTCTGATATCTGTCGTGCGGTTCGTGGAGTTCCGTTGCTCCTGTGCTGTGACCAGAGAATTCACCGGAACTATCGGTATAATCTCTCCGGATCTTTGATGTGCTTCATCTCCCTGAAATCCCGGTAAGGTCGCCCTGTCGGCACGTTTCCGACATATCGGGGAGGTGGAATTGGGACAGGCAAACGGATTGTTCCCAATCGTTGAGAGCCTATCACAAGTAGCGAGATTCATACGTTAACCTCATTTTTGTAATTCGCAACCGGCTGTTTGTATCCCACTTTCAGGGGGAATTCTATTCTTCGTAAACGTTGACCGGGCCAGCAGTAGTTGGCTGAGGAGGCGTCTGCATGTTCCTCATCACCGACACGATCCCTGAACACAGACAGATGCCCGCAGCAATGAGTGCTGATACTCCGAATATCTGCGAAAGGAGTGCTTGGTCGGCCCCTAGGACCGGACCTCTGTACCCTGACCCCAGAAACCCTGCTGCAACAAGGATGCTCGCGAGTGAGATTCCCAGTGCCGAGGCTAGGTTGTTCATCGTAGCAGAGACACTCGAAGCTGCCGCTGTATTCTTTAATGGAAGCGAGGTCATAGTCTCAGTTGCGTTTGGGCTGACGAAGAACCCGCCGCCAATCCCCCGAATTACGAACGCAGTTACAATCAGGCCTAGACCAGCAACGAGAATCGCGTATGTCAGGATAAGGAACCCGGCGATACTGATAGCCACACCCACTGCTGCCAGATACCGGTACCGGTAACGGTCGTACACCCACCCGCTCACGGGAGATGCAACCATCAGGAAGAGCGGGACCAGCATATAGAGAAGTCCGATCTGGAGTGGCGAATAACCCATGACCCCCTGGAAATAGAACGGTCCGATTGTGTTCACTATAGTAACAGCAATGGTAAAGAGAGCCGAGGCGATCACCGGCATTACGAACCAGCGGTTCTTCAGGAAAGTAATGTCGAAAATGGGATGGGGACAGCGTCTCAGGTGAACAAGAAGCAGCATGAAACTTGCCACTACGACTATCCCATTCGCAAGGAGAAGAAGAGTCATGGTAAAGAGGTATGCCATCTGTCCGCAGAAGACAATGAGCGATGTAATGAAGACAAAAAGCAGGCATGCCCCGATCCAGTCCATGATGAAGTGGGGGTCTATGGTTTCCGGTATCCGGAAGTAACGGGATACCCCGAAAAGGAGGAGGATTCCAACTGGTACATTTACAAGGAAGATTGATTGCCACCCGAAGAGTGCAGTCAGGAACCCCCCAAGTACTGGTCCAAGGACAGCACCGAGACCGAAAACGGCACCAAAGAGACCCATTGCTCGTCCCATCTCTTCCTTTGGGAATGTGTTGACGATGATTGCACCTGAAATGGAAAACATCATTGAGGCACCGAGTCCCTGGAGGATCCGGGATGCGACAAGCCAGCTGATTCCGGGTGCAATGGCGCATGCAAGAGAACTGGCAGTGAAGAGGACGAGCCCCGCAGTGAACAGCCGGGTCTTTCCGGTAAATTCCGAGAGCCTGCCGAAGATGATGAAGAGGCTGGTCATCGCAATGAGGTACCCGGTCAGGACCCACTGGGCTTCGGCAATACCGATCGCAAAATCGGTGGTCACGGTCGGGAGGGCGATGTTCATCATGAAGGCGTCAAGGATGGCCATCAACATACTTACGAGGACGATCACGAGTACGGACTTTCGGTCCCTGTCCCGGGTCGCTGTTGCGTCTGTCAGGTTGGTATTCATTTCAATTCTTCCAAATTCGTCTTTTTCCAGGGTCATGAGGCAACGACCTCGCCATCCCTGAGGGTAATCACCCGGTCAAAATACTCGGTATGCCAGGGTTCGTGAGAGACCATGACAATCGTCTGTTTCAGCTCTTGGTTCAGTTGCCTGAAGAGTTCAAGGATGTTTCTTGAAGTCTCGGAATCCAGGTTGGCACAAGGTTCATCGGCGAAGAGAATACGTGGCTTATTGACAAGTGCCCGTGCAATAGAGACGCGCTGCTGTTGCCCTCCGGACAGTTCATGATACAGATGATTGATGCGATCGCCAAGACCTACGGATGAGAGGATTTCCGTGCTTGCCGGAATACACTCCCCGCGTGGAGTTCCCCGTACGAGACAGGGAAGACAGACATTCTCCAGCACCGAGAGCTCGCTTATCAGGGCATAATCCTGGAAGACGTAGCCGAGATTGTTCAGGCGAAAGAGCGTCCGCTCGTCCTCGGTGAGTGTTCCCACGTCGGTCCCGGCAAGGGTAATGCTTCCGCGGGAGGGATGATCAAGAAGGCCCAGCATATGCAGGAGCGTGGACTTACCGCTTCCGCTCGAACCCATGATCCCGATAAACTCCCCTTTCTCAATGGTCAGGGAGACATCCCGCAGGGCATGGACCTGCACCGCCCCCAGGGTGTAGATTTTACTGAGATCTTCACAGAGGATCATGCTACCCCCTCATACCGTCGAGGATCTCTTCCCGCGTTGTTGTCCAGGCCGGAATGTAGCCAGCAATGAAGGATACCACCAGGAGATCCAGGATGCCGCTTGTGATAAGAGAGAGCGAAACAACCGGGGTCACGACACCCATGGAGGGGAACCTGACGGGGTTCGCGGTCATAGCCTGGGTCTGGAGGAGAAAGAGCATGAGGCCGAGGATGATCCCGATCCCACAGAGGACAAGGACCTGAATAAGGTAATCGTTGATGATGATCTCACGCTTTATGCCGATCGCTTTCATGATCGCAATCTGTTTGCGCTTGTTGGTCGTGTTGATGTAGACCACGATGAAGACGACAATGCTTGCAAACAGGAGATAAAAGATGGTCATGATCGCGTTGAGCGCCTCGAAGGTCTTCGCGGTGTCCGTCATGAACGCCCCGGCCTCTTCTGACCAGGTTTTGACAGGTTCCTGGACGCCGTACTGCATCAGCGTTGTCTTGAACGCATTTTCATCAACAGATGGGGAGAGCCGGATAAGGATAAGGGATGCCTTGTCGGAAAGACCGGTAACAGATTCAGCTTCTTCCCGTGTAATCACAGCGGACATATCCGCAGAGAGCGAGTCGGTCGCATAAATTCCCTTGACCCGGTAACTCCGGACCACCCCGTTCGAATAGGCCACGTCAACGGTATCTCCTACCTGGGCGCCCCGGAGGGCTTTGACTTTATCGAGTTTCTGGTCCTTGTTACCGGCGAGAATGGCCCCGAGAACGATCTGCCCCCGGTCGCCATCGGAAAGGAATTCTCCTGACAGCATCTTGGTATGGGTCCTGAGCACCGGCCGGGCATCCGAGGGATCAATGGCATAGAGCGGCCCCGAATACTGGGTGTCCTTGAAGGTATAGGTTGCACCCAGCTTGTACTCAGGGGTGCTTGCAACAACCCCGGGAATCCGGTCGATCTTCTTCTTGAGACCTGCAGCATGGTCAATATAGACCTGGTGCTCTTTTGGCTCGACAACAATGTTGCCGAAACTGTAGTCTATGATCTGGTTGTTGACCGCAGAGATGATCCCTGCATTCAGCGAGGGCTGGAAACAGAGCATGATAAAGACGAGCGCTATTATCAGGACCGTGAGAACGGTCGTGAACCGGTTTCCCCGCTGGAGACCCCGAAGGGCCAGGTGTGCGGAGACCCGAAGTGTGGAGGCCATGATCTAGTTCCTCTTGGTTCTCCAGTACCAGTACGCTCCGCACGCAAGACAGAGGAGAATAACCAGGGTGAGGATCGAACCGGTATAATTGGGCGGGGCCACGCTGAGCATGAGAGGTTTTTCTGCCGTGTGGTTGCCGTAGTCATCGGCATACTGGACTTTGAGGGTATAATGGATCTCGCCGCTCCCCCGGTCCTGGAGGTAAAAGACAGCCGGGGCATCGTTGTCAGGTTCGATCCTGCCGATGAAAGCATCGCGGTTCCCGGAAGCCGGCAGATCAATCGATGCCTGGACGGACCTGGCGTCAGCGGTCCCGGTATTCTCGATCCGGACGGTCATGGTGAATTTGTCGCCATCGCCAATCCGGACCGGATCGGTTGTGATCGCGGCGATGGCAATCTCTGCTTTTCCCTTGATCGGAATTCCGATGTGTTCTGTCTGGCGGGACCGGGTCCCGTCCGGGTTCCGGAATTCGATACTCACCGGGATATCCCGTATGCCAACCGCAATTTTCCGGTCGGTTGAGAACAGGAGGACGAGTTGTTGTTTTTCACCGGATTCAAGGTGGGAGATATAATAATTGGCAGGGCTTTTGAGCGAGAGGGCAGTTGAAGTGGCGTTGATCACAACGGATATGTCATCGGCACGACCTGCCCCACGGTTCACGAGCGTGAGGAGGGTTGGAAAGTCTTCCCCGGGGATCACATGTTCAGGGGGTATCTTCTCAAGCGAGAGATCCGGCTTCTTGGCAACGGCGATATGAGTGTTCACGTTCACAGGGATGGGATAGCGGGTGCTTGTTCCGCCCTTGATGTCCACCCAGACTTCAGGGAAGTAGATGCCATCCCTGGAGGGAGCTTCGATGAGGAAGGTCACGGGCATGGACTGGCCGGGACCAAGCTCGCCGAGCCGGTCGAAATCAGCAGAGGTTACCGTGATACCGTTTCCTTCGAGATGGACATTTTCAATGAAGATGTTGATATCGGTACTACGGGTTGTGGAGAAGGCCCCACTCTGGGTTATACCGGTATTTTCTTTTACAGATGCAGCCTGAGCAGTGTTGCTGAGGGTGATGGCAAGGGTGCCGGTATCTCCCGGCATGAGCATAGAGGGCGTTACGGTATAGTCCGAGATGATGACGGTCGGCGCAGTAGATTCTGCAAGCACGGGGACGGTCATCACGAGCACAAGGACCAGTGCGACAAGGATCGCGGTCATTTTTCCGGTGGGATTGTTCATGATTATAACCAGGTGTGTTTTGTTATTCAGAGGCGGGCGGTCACCAGATCCCGGGGATAAGCCGGTAGGGAATCTGTTCTGTGTATTCCCGGTAGCCGGGAAGTTCTTTCTGAAGAGTCCGGTCCTCAAGAGCGGTCCGCCAGACTATCAGCCCGGCGGTGACAACCGCTGGGATAACTGCCCAGACCGAGCCGAGTAGTACCGGTTGGGCAAGCACAATGATGATAAACCCAAGGTAACCGGGATGCCGGACGAAGCGGTAGGGGCCGGTGGTGACCGGATGATGCCCCTTTTCACTCTGGACCCGGACGATGAGAGAGAAGAAGCGGTTCGAGAGCAGGGCCCATGAGAATATAAAGTAGCCAAGCAGGAACAGGACCATGGAGATGGCCTGAACAGGGAATGCCATCTGGCCGGTCCAGCCAAACCGTAAGTCCAGGCCGGCAACAAGGAGCGGCAGGAGACCGATAAGATTCAGCAGCCGGACCAGTTTCTGGTCGTACTCTTTTGCACCGGCCTGCTTCTGCATGCGCTCGGTTATAAGTTCCGCGTGGCAGGTGGCGGTGACAATGGTCGTGGCACTGAACATGACAAGCAGGATCAGCCATGCTGCCGGCCAGAAGAGCGTTCCCGCAGAGATGAAGAGAATTACACCCATGAGGACGACCGGGACGAGGCCGAAGAGGATCCCACGGATCCGGATCTGCCGTTCATCGGTCATATCCGGATTGCCGGATATATCCGGGGGGATCACAGCAATCCCTTCCGACATACAGGTAATTCCCCGCCATATTTGCAGTTTTTTCCTTTCATGGGTATGTCCGCGTGGACAAATGAGAAGAGGCTGCACATCGGCCTGTCCGCATTCTTCCCGTGGAAATACCGAGCATTCCCCTCCGGGGGGGTCAGGTTCCGTACCCGGCTAAACCCTCTCCGGTGAAGAAAGGCGACAACACTCCCGTCGGGAATGCCGAAGCGGAGCGGTTCGCCCAGCCCGTTAACCCGTTGCCGGAAGTTCTTTGCTATCAGGCTGTCATCGGAGCCATCGATCAGCGACATCGCGGGATAATCGAAGAGAACGCTGCTGCCCGGCCCGGCCCTGCTTACTACGAAGCCGAGTATTGTATCAACAGTCTCAGGGGAGAGATACATGCAGAGCCCTTCCAGGACAAAGAGGGACTTTTTTCCCGGGTCGTAACCATGATCTATGAGGGTTTCCTGCCAGACGGCGGTCTTGAGATCGGCCGGGACATACGAGACATGCGAAGGCAGGTGCCCGAAGATCTCCCGAACCCGTAATTGTTTGACGGCCTGGGTATCCGGCTGGTCCAGCTCGAAAACCCGAACTCCAGAGGAGAGGCCGGAGATCCGGTGGGCCCGGGCATCGAATCCTGCACCCATAATAACGAGTTGTTCCACGCCGGTCTCCAGGGATTCTGAGATGATATCATCAAAGTAACGGGTCCGGGCCACGATAGCGCTGTTCATCCCGGGGAACCGGCGCTCCTCATATTCGACAATCTCCCGGGTTTCGTCCGGATGGGCGTTAAACCATGCAAGGAGGGCCGGTTTGATAAACCGGATCGCGTAGGGGTCGAAGAAGAGCCGGATATCTGCAGGTTTCATGCTCTCTCCTGATCTGACGAGGGTCGTGGTCTCGGCAGTCTTGCTGGGACCGGCCCCTATGGAAGGAACGGCTTCCGGGTTTTCCCGTGAAATTCCTATAAAACCGAGGTCACCGTTCATGACCGGTCCTCCCGTCCGAGCCGTTCCACGAGTTTCCCGATCATGGGATTACAGACCTGCATGAATTTTTCATGCGAGAGCATATCCCGGCTGACAACAGCCTGAGACTTTTCTGAAAGTACCCCGTCCCGCACCAGTTCCCTGCCCGCGCTCTTTGCGGCATCCAGGATATCCTCATAGGGAAGCCCTGACTGAGGTGCACTGCGCAGAAACGGGCCATGGGGCCGGACAAGCGCCCCGGCAAATTCCGCGTTTAAGTTCTTTGCAAGGGCACGCATGTGCAGGATGAGCGGATCGAAGTTGTCCCGCTCCCAGAAGCCGCAGTTGGAGACAAGAACGATTTTCCGGATTTTGGTGTCCTTTGGCAGATGCCGGCAGTGTCCGTCCCGTGTCTCGATGTACATCTGGAGGAGCGGAACGAGCCGGTCGATGAAGGTCTTCATCGGTCCCGTTACCCCGTCAACATAGAGCGGCGAGGCAAAGACGAGGATGTCTGCCTCCCGGACCTTCGGCATCAGCCAGTCCATATCATCGGACATGATGCACCTCCCGGAGGGGCGGCAGAAACAGGCAAAGTCTCCCCGGCACGGGCGAATCGTGAGGTCTTCGGTATAAAAGAGTTCAACCGCCGCGCCGGCCTCCTTCATACCATCAAGGAACGGGGTAAGGATCAGGGCGGTGTTGCCCGTATCCTTATGCGGGCTTGCACTGATGGCGAGGACTTTCATGGCTCTTCCCCCACGGTGCAGGTCTGCGTGCCAACCGAAGCAGACGCAATCGAATAGAGCTCGCTAATCGTCCTGCCGCGGTTCTTGCCCGTGAAATAAGCCTGGCGCAGGTCAGCGCCGGTCATATTCCGGATTCCTGCGAACCCCCGCGTTGTCAGGAAGTCCCGTATCGATCCCGGCACGCAGGACCGGAGCGGTTCTCCCTGCCGACTTACAAACGCCGTGGCGCTCCTTACCGAGGCCCAGCCGGCGCCGGATCCTGTCCCGTCATCTTCGGGACAGTAATCGAAGAGGACGCTGCTTCCCTTCGGGGAATTTTTTACGGTGAAGGAGAATATCCGGTCAACGGCCGCAGGAGAGAGGTACATGACCAGTCCCTCCATTAAGAAGAGCGTCCTGCAGGTGGGATCATAGCCACGGTCGGCCAGTTTCAATTCAAGGCCGTCTTCTTCGAGATCGGCGGGAACATAGGTCACCTGATTGGGAAGGGTTCCAAAGATCTTCCGGATCTTCTCCACCTTTACGCGGATAGTATCGGGATGATCCACTTCGAATACCCGTATGGTCTTCAGGTCATCCATACGGTATGCCCGGGTATCATACCCGGCGCCGAGGATTATGATCTGACCATAGCCGGTGTTTGTGGATTGCTGTACGAATTCATCGAAACAACGGACGCGTGCAACAAGGGCGCCGCTGATGCCGGGTAACTGGTTCTCGATCTGTGCCAGGATGTACCGGAATGCACCGGAGTTCCGGAGCAAAGCCTGTCGTGTCCCCGGATCAAGAAAGTGGAGAGCGTACGGATCAAAACAGATCCGTTCGTCCTCCGGCTTCATTGATTCGCAAGCACGGATCACGGCTATTTTTTCAGCCATGGTACTTGGGCCGTTACAATTTGTGTTGGGTTCTGCGGGATCCCCGCGTGTCTGCTGAGTGTCCATGTGATACAGTCCTCTCCCATAGGGAGCCGGCAATCGTCTGGATGCTGCCCGGGGGCAGTCTCTTGTACTGTACTAACTTTGGGTTAAATTATAACTATCGGTTATTTTGTAACTAAACGTTGAGAGCGGGGAGATAATCACGCAACCGCCTTTCCGTTTGCCCCATCCCCGGGTAATCGCCAGCGTGGAGACGGGCCAAGCCTCGGGCAGTAATCGGGTCCTGCCTACAGGAACAGGATAAGGAGGCCGACAACAAACCCGAAAATGACGATCGTTTCCGGGAGCAGAGTGAGGATGATGCCGGTTCCGAAGAAATTTTTATCTTCCGCGATAGCCCCGACGGATGCTGCACCTATGCCCATCTCTGCATTTCCCGCACCGATACCGGTAAGTCCGATTGCAATACCTGCTCCAATCGCCTTGAGACCGAGATTGATGGTCGTTTCGTTTACGATTGTTGATCCGATTTCTGTAACCATTTTTTCCTCCGACCTTTTTTCATGAAATCATTTCCGGCGATCCGACTGCCGATGACGAATACGTGGACCGCCAAGGCTTACCAAATACCTTTTTCCTGAAAGGATCTGGCCGGTTTGCCGGCCAATTAATTGTAAGAGATCAGGTCCGGGGCACGGGTATTCCCGTCACCCACATAATTTCCGGTTCAGGACCCGGAGGGGGATCGCCCGTTCTCCCCGCAGGCTTCCGGGGTTGTGACCATGACCGTCAAGAGTTGTCGCACGTCATGGGAGAACCGGTCTTTGTCAATTCCCCGGCTTTCCAGGATCATCACAAGATCGGGCCGCATTGGCGACATCCCGTCAAAGATCAGGGACAGCAGTACGGCAACTTCAACGGGTTCAATACATGGCGGGACGGTTTTACCGGAATCGCCTTTGTCAGATTCATTCTTCGTTATCATCAGCACATCTCCAGGGTGTTTGTTTTAATTCATCTTGCATACGCACGGCTATCTCATACGGTTCTGTTAGGAAGCCGGGCCGCGGGCGGACGTGGCATCGTTTCACTTACCGGCTCAGGCCGGTCTGGTGAAGAAAAACAGCGCCCAGTAACTCAGCCGATACCTGTTGGCGGCAAGCTCCTCAAGGCGATCAGTCTCCCCGGTGGGATCCCTCAGGACCCCCGTTTTTTCCGGTATTGGTGATCATGGCCGCAATGAGGCGCTTGACGTCCCGGGAAAATTTTTCCTTGTCGATTCCCCTGCTTGCCAGGATCATCAGCAGATCGGATCTCATGTTATTGATGCCATCAGAGATCATCGTAAGCAGGACAGCGATCTCCTCCGGTTCAACATCCGACCGGATGGAGCCATCCTCGATTCCTGCCTGTATCGCGTTGCGGAAGCGGGTATACATCTCGCCCAGCATCAGCCCCATCTCCTGGATATCCTTGTTCGCCATGATGGAGGCCGGGTCGAACCTTCCTGACATCAGGAAGTAGCAACACTTCTGGTAATCGGCATAGTCCTTTGCAAACTGGTCACCAACATCCCGGTATGCGGTAACTTTTTCAATATTGGTCGGGGCATTGTCCATGCCTTCTCTGAGCATGGCAGCAAGGATGCGGGTACCCCGCAAGACGATTGCAAAATACAATGCTTCCTTGGTTTCGAAGTACCGGTACAATGCTGCTTTGGAGAGACCGACCTCTGCTGCGATGTCATCCATCGATACCGTGTCATATCCCTTGGCAAAGAATTGCTTCTCCGCAGCATCGATGATGAAATTGGAGCGCCTCTCCTTCTCTTTCTCCTTCAGTTCCTTGATATCAACCATAATTCCAGGCAATGTAACTAACGTTTACGTAAGTTACTGCAAGTCACCACAGTAACTTGTAGTAACTTTAATCATATAAAGGTTGAGGTTTTCAACCGGTCTACGTCATGCAGGAACGTTAGTACCGGACGGGTAACCCGTTCCGGTTCTTTGAGAATGAACAGGTTGTCACAGTCGAGCAGTTCCAGCCGGGAGCCGGGACTCGATGTCCCCGGGTCATATCGTAACCGTAAATCTCCCTACAAAACTCCAATTATAACGCTCCGTTTGCCAATCAGAGCCCGATTTGAAAACCCGGTTTTTTGAGGGTCGCGTTTTTTAGCGAATTATACAACACGTTTTTTAAGATATGCCCGTATGGTCCCCCGTTTGCTCATATGAGGGGCATTTTGAGATTTAAAAACGGTCAATACAGTCCCTTTTGGTTGCTCACGGAGGTGTTTTTCCGGACGGGAGATTGGCCGGAGAACCGGCGGAGGGTCGGATCCGGGGTTTCCCCCAGATATCCCTTCCCGATCGCACCAGTGTCCAGACACATGGGGGGATGATCCGGCGAACCCGGGTCGGTTTAGTACCGGACCCGTTGTCAATTTTCAAGGGCACGGATCAATTGCTGGTACTGATGGATCGGGTGCGAACACCCGTTCATGTGCATTTCTACAGAAGCAGTTTTTTAAATCCGTGATCGACTTCTGCTAGCCCGCTCACAGCACGAAGGGTACGATCGCTTTCACATTCCCCCGATACCGCTCGTAATCCTCCCCGAACTCTTCCACCAAGAACTGCTCCTCCATCCGGATCTTAAGTAGGAACAGAACAAGGAACACAAGGAGACAGATAAATGCGAGAGTCGCACCAGTTGCAATCGCAGTGCCAAGGATTCCAGTGAGAATACCGGTATATATCGGGTGCCGTACAATCGAGTAAGGCCCGGTGCGAGTAATCGTATGATTATTGTGGATGGCGGGACGGCTGCTCCAGTTATGACCGAGGTGCACTCTTGCCCAGATCGCAAAGCAGATGCCGAAGATAACAAGGAGCAGGCCAAAGATGTCAACTGGAAAAAGGTCGGGGAGCAGGCGTGATTCGTAGAACCACGGAGCGACTAGGACGACAGCAAGTAGCACAACACCGGCTGGGAAGCCCATGCTGGTGAGGAAACCGAAACGGGAAGGCACACGCTTCAGGGGCGTCCGGTTCCGCAGTGAGGTGGTCCACCAGTAGGCAACAAAACCACCCCAGAGGAGAATTAGGATAATTTCTACGGGGTGAAGCAACATATAATATCGCATAAATATTTTGGAGGGGCATGTTTAAAAATCAATGGGGATGGCAATTGTTAGGGAAACGTGAGGCGTACACCCGTCTCCTTCAAGGAGACCCTGATGAGGGACGGTTTACTGTGCCTGCAACCGAATGGGGGAACTTCGGTTCACTGTCGCTGACACTATAAACGTTTGTAAAAATAATGTAAACATTAACTTTCTTTTGCTCTGTAGAAAACCATTCTCCAAACAAATTGTATGAACCTGTCAAGGTTGGCTAGAATGATCTTACATGAGATTTCCGTCTTCTGGCTCTGAAATCTTCGGGATTTCAGGTCCGCCCCGAACCTACGTTTGAGGACAGAGAACTTGGTTTCAACCAGGAACCGTTTTCGATAGCGAATTGAATCAAAGTTCTCGGTCATCTCCTTTCGATATTTCCCCCAGACCGTCGTGGAGAATTGATGAGATCGAGCTGGAATGATCGACTCCGCGTGAAGAGTTTCACGGATATATCGGTGCATTTTTACTAAAAAAATGACGGTAATCAGTCCATCAGCTCCCGGGGCGGCCGGAAAAACTCTCGGATATCTTCTGCAAGCAGATCCGGCTCTTCCATCTCTGCGAAATGACCCCCACGGGGCATCTCCATCCAGTGCCGCAGGTTGTAGAACCGCACTTCCCATGCCCGGACCGCAGGGACGAGATCTTTTGGGAACTGTGCCATTCCGGTCGGGACATCGATACGCCGGCCTGCGGACGGCGACATGTTGCGCATGGTCTCACAGTAGACCCGGCATGAAGAGTTGATCGTTCCCGTGGCCCAGTAGATCGTCAGGTTGGTGAGCAGCTCGTCTTTAGTGAACCGGGTCTCCACGTTGCCGGAACAATCGCTCCATGCCCGGAACTTTTCCACGATCCAGGCCGCGAGACCCGCCGGCGAATCGTTGAGGCCGTACGCAAGGGTCTGCGGTTTGGTTGAATTGACCATGCAATAAGCTCCTTCGGTCATCATCCACATCTGGCCGGCCCCAAGATACTGCTGCTCCGCGGGTGACAGGTCAGCCGGGGGCGGGCCCATAAGGGGTGTTGCTCCGCTTAAGTGAATGCCGATTATGGATTCCGGATGTGCATGGGCAAGGTGCCGGGCTATCTCGGCGCCAATGTCGCTGCCCCGGACGGCATACTGGCTGTAGCCGAGTTCCTTTGTCATCAGCGTATGGATCATCTCCCCCATGCAGGCGCAGCTCATCCCCGGGCCGGTAGGCCGGTCCGAGAACCCGAAGCCCGGCAGTGACGGGACAACCACATCAAAAGAATCCGTAAAATCTCCTCCGTGGTCTTTCGGATCAGAAAGGAGCGGGATTACCTTCAGCATCTGGGTAAATGTTGCGGGCCAGCCATGAAGGAGGACAAGCGGAATCGGGTTCTTTCCCTTGCCGCGTTCGTGAATGAAATGGATGCCGGATCCGTCAACTTCTGCCCGGAAATGGGCGAAGCGGTTGATGGCGGTTTCCTGCACCTGCCAGTCAAACCCGTCCTGCCAGTATGCGATCAGCTCTTTCAGGTAGGCAAGATTTGTTCCGTACTCCCACCCGGAGCCGGAGATCTCGTCCGGCCAGCGGGTCGTGGCAAGGCGTTCATACATATCGGCAAGCGTTTCTTTGGTTATCGTTACCGTGAATGGTTCAGGACTCATGGAGATACCTCCGCAGAATAATCATTGGTCGTCATTGTTTCCTCTCTCCGGAAACAGGTTCCGGTTCCTGGTGCAGCTGCAGGAATGCAGCTGGGTGCATTGAATGGAATTTTTCATCACCCTGGTATTCGCTTTTTTTTCGACAGCATACGCTCTTTCATGCGGGATCGTTCACCCGGTTTTTCTGTGCGTGCAGGGCCGGCAGAGTCAGTTGTTCTTTTTATGCCGGGGATTGTTTATGAGGTGGGGTTTTACCGTTGGTCGAAGGATGGATTGATGAACCTGAGGAAATTATCAACGATATCATCGTGGCTGGCTCCCGCGAGTTCAAACCCCTTTTTCCATCATATCGTGATCTGTCAGTCCATCACGCCTCCTCACATATTCAAAGGTGATCTTACTCAACAACAGCATAAGCGAACGATAACAGGCTGTTCATTACCCTGCCCTCGTTTTTTCCAAAGAAATATGCCGTCTTGTAGTCTTTGCTGGTAACATTCTGAACGTTCGAGAATCCCCTTTGTGTGAGGAAGGTTTCGATCTCCCCTTCTTTTATTCCAAACAGGAATGGTTCTCCCACGTCCATCAACCCCTTTCGCCAGTTCTTACCGGCTTCAAGCTCGCATGTGCCATCAACTACGGACTCGGGAATATAATCGAAAACGATAGCACTGTTCCTGCCCGAATTATGCGTTATGAAGGACAGCGTCTCGTCCACTATCCCTGCCGGGAGGTACATAAAAAGCCCCTCCATGATAAAGAGGGTTTTTAAAGACCGGTCATAGCCGTTTTCCAGGAGCCGCTGATCGAGCTTATCGATGCCAATATCGACAGAAACATACGTGACATGGCTGGGGAGCGATTTAAAAATCTCCTTAATCTTCTCCACTTTTATTTTTTGTGTTGCCGGTTGGTCAACCTCGAATATTTTGATATTTTTCAGCCCTTCGATTCGGTAGGCCCGGGTATCGTACCCGGCTCCAAGTATGACGAGCTGCTCCAGACCATCGCTCAATGAAGAATTCACAAGATCGTCAATATATCTGACCCGGGCTATGATCGAGTTGCTTACCCCGGGTACCAGACGCTCGCTCTGCGCTAAAAATGCCCTGTACTTCTCCGGGTTACAGGTCGCAAATTCCAGCACGTTCTGACTGATAAAGCGGATGGCATACGGGTCATAACAGATGCGCTCGTCCTCCGGTCTTCTCGACTCACCTACCCTCACCATGGCTATTGTCTCGGCCGTCTTACTTGGGCCTTTACTCGGGTTACTCATCTCGATTGCCTTAGCATTGTTTGATTCTTGCATTTCCTATCCTCCTTTTAGAAATTAAATTTCTGGATCCGGTTGTTGCCCGCATCCACAGTTTGATTCTTGCATTTCCTATCCTCCTTTTAGAAATCTCAAAACCCAGTCCCCGGATCATCAATTCGTTGCTCTTTTATGAGTTCCTCTCGCATCTGGCTGACGGCCAGGGATGCCGGTACTGCCTTTTGATTGCAATAACGTTCATTTCCGGGAGGCTACACGAGTGATCCTGGTGTCCATCACGCCACCTCGCATCCTCGGTCTTTGTCGAGGGTAAAGAAGATGCAGCCCCGTTCTCTCCACCACGTACACTCGGCGCAGGTAGTGTGGTCGCGCATGCATCTCCGGCCAACGGCTTCCTTGGGACAGCCGTCACGTTTGGCACCGTCCCGGCAGCAGGGATTCTGCGGCTTTTCCCGGTCCGTGTGACTGCGTTACGTTGTCCAAGAGTTATCACCATTCGATGCGATAATTAACATACCCATGGAATGTATAAATACTAATCGAATGGGGTTTAAAATACCTATGATTATACGGATGGAAAAAAAAGATAAATCAGGATATTATGCCAAAAGTTGTTCCCCAGTACACGGATGATGCGAAACGGAGGATCGTCCTGTCTGCAATGGAGGCGATGGCAGAAAGCGGGTATGAGAACGTAACGGTCGATAACGTTGCCCGGAAGATCGGCGTCACAAAAGGGGCGGTATACTGGTATTTCCGGAGCAAGAATGCATTGCTCCAGGAAGTTCTTGTAACCATAGAAAAAGAACTCTATCAGATTGGTTCCGATCCCTACTTCAACCGGCCCGAAACCCGGCAGGGGCCCCCGGATTCCGACCGGCTCTGTTTCAATGAAGGAACCCGGAGAGATCTCTTATCGGAAATCGGTCTGCATAAGAATCATGGGGACAGTATTCCGGAAGTGACACCAAAATATATTCATGACCTGGAATCCACGCTGGAAAAGGGAATTGATCGGGAACAAAAAAGCGGGACCATATGTTCACCGGCTGATCCAAAGACCCTGGCTCTCGTACTTGCCGTCCTGTGTTCCGGATTACAGACAGGTGAGATATATGCAATCCTTTTTCTTGCGAGATCAGATTCGCGGCGTATCTGGTTTCATGCCGTGAAATTGTTCCTGAAACCGTGAAGAGATCAAAAAAAGGTAAAAAGATCTGTTCGTTGCGATGGCCGGTCTCATATTGATCATCGGGCGGTCCTTGTGACGATCCGGAGATTGTTGGGGGATTACAGGATTAGAAGCAAAAACACTCTTCCTGGTTTTATCCATGTCATGGTATGTTCCTGCGAAGACCGTGTTACCCCTGTCCCGGGTTATATCGTACCGTAAATCTCCCCGGAAATAAACTCCCTTTAAAACGCCCCGTTTGCCAATCGGAGCCCGATTTGAAAATCCGCTTTTTTGAAGGTCGCGTTTTTTAGCGAATTATACAGCACGATTTTTAAGATATGCCTGCATTGCCCCCCGTTTGCTTATCTGATGGGCATTTTGAACTTTAAAAACGGTCAATACAGACCCTTTTGGTTGCTCACGGAGGTGTTTTTCCGGACGGGAGATTGGCCGGAGAACCGGCGGGGGGTCGGATCCGGGGTCCCCCCAAGTATCCCTTCCCGATCGCACCGGTGTCCGGACCCCGGGGGGATGATCCGGCGGACCCCGGGTCGCGTTTACCGGAACAATCGCAAAGATCTGCAAGTCCCTGTACCTGAAAGACAAGGGGGAGCCCGCAGGAAAAACAATGTCGGGGTGTTTTTTGGATATCCCGGGGATCATTTAATTCGGCATGCGGAATCCCCGGCATCCACCTTGTCGAGGAATTCCAGCACCGGTATCTGCAGCAGTTCCGGCTTTGTCCGTGAGAATATATGGTCACCGTCAACAAGAACCAGTTTCGCCCCGGTGATTCCCGCAACAAGTTCCCGGGTGATCTTCAATGGTACGAACAGGTCCTTCGACCCGTTGACGATCAGGGTCGGGACCCTGATCCGGCCAAGATATTTCCTTCCATCGAACCTCGCAACGGCTTCACCCTGCCTGCGGAATGATGCCGGTGTCGGGGGATAGTTCTGGCCAAAAATAAGAGCCATTCCTTCTTCCATTTTATTCTTTGAACCGGGCAGGTACTGCATCAGGTTCATCATCGTTTTTACCATAAATGGGATCCGGGTGAAGCCCACATGGAGCACAAGACCGTTCACCCGGCCCGGGTATTTTGCTGCAATCATCTGGGCGATCATCGAGCCCATAGAGAGGCCGAGGATATGAGCACGTTGGATCCCGAGTGCGTCCAGAATACCAACCGTATCATCGGCCATGTCTTCAATCGACCAGGTAGTATCCGGTTTCGAAGAACGGCCGGTGCCCCGGTTATCTACAGCAATGACCTGGTATTTCTGTGCAAAATCTGCAATCCGTGCAGAGACTGAAGTGATCTCCATACCCCAGCCGGGGATAAGGACCAGCGACTCTCCTTCGCCGTGGATCTCGTAGTACATATCGATATTATTTACATGAACGACTGGCATTTCTCAAAGACACCGTTACACAATATACTTGCCTAGGAGCCGGATGGAATTCACCATATCCGAACCAAGCGGCGAACCGAAGATGATCTGGGTGACTCCGGCCTTTGCAAGATCTTCACACTTCTGCTTCACGATCTCCGGTGTTCCGGCAAGCGTGAACGCATCAATCTCCTTGTCGCCCACAAGTTCAGTAACTGTCCTGAAGTCAAACCTTGCGAGCGCTTCTCTGATGCCGGCAACATTTTTCAGGTCGAGCCCGTGGCGGGCCAGCAACTCCGGGGGTGAGCCGGCAGCGATAAAACCGGCCGGGATCTTTGCAGCATTCCGGGCCTTCTTTATGTCGCGGTCAATCGACATCGCAGTATAGGCCCCGACATCGAAGGATTTCCGGCCAACTGCATCACACGCCTTCCGGATGATCGGGATGGCGATCCCGAAGTCTTTGGGGTTGGACGCGTTGATCAGTGCACCGTCGCCAGCCTTTCCGGCCAGTTCCAGGACTTTTGGTCCCTGTGCCCCCACGTACACGGGAATCCCCTTTTTGCCGGGAAGCGTGACACCGGTCATCTTTGCGCCATCATAGTCGAAGTACTTCAAACCGGATCGTTTCACTTCCTCACCGGCACAAAGCCTGCGGATCTGCAGGATTGCTTCTTCGAGACGGGCAACCGGCTTTTCAGGCTGGATCGCCAGCTTTGGCAGCGTTGAGAGATCGCCCGGCCCGATACCGAGAACGGCCCTGCCATTGGAGATCTCGTTGAGCGTGCAGGCAAAGGATGCCATCGCAGCCGGTGTATCGGTAAATGCGTTCATAATCCCCGGGCCGATCTTCAGGGTTGTCGTTGCCTGCGCAATCGCTGCAAGCACCGGGTAACAGTGCCGGTTGTTGTAGTGGTTCGTTATCCAGGCAAAGTCTATGTCTTTGGACTCAGCGAGCCTGCACAGGTTCACAGCCTGCTTTACATTCACATTCGCGTTTGGTACAAATTCAATTCCATAGGTTGTCATGAGGTTCACCATTGAGGATTGCATACAGGGGTCGCAACCGGTGTTCATCCCCCTGCCGCAATCTGTTAATTATCCCGTCTGCCTCCCGTCGACTTCAGCCATAAACGCAACCGCCGGATTGATCAGCAGGAACGGATCCTCGCTTGCGAAAAAGTGGGTGCCCTCAACCATGACCAGTTTTGCACCCGGAATACCAGACACCAGTTCGTCGGTATATTTCCCCGGCCCGACAATTGCGTCCTTTGTTCCATTGATGATAATGGTCGGGGCCCGGATCTTCCCGAGCCACTCGCGGCTGTCGAATGCCATATGGGCATCGAACTGCCGGAGTGCAGATGCAGATGTAGGCGGGTATGCGCTTATCTTATCAAAAAAATGCGGGTCCCGCATCCGGAACCGGGTGCTCAGTACCAGCAGTCCCTTGAGGATACTCAGGGATTGCCGGGCAGCAGCGACATGCAGGACCAGGCTTGTTACCCGGGCCGGGTATTTTATTGCGATTGCCTGTGCGATCCGTGACCCCATCGAGGCGCCGAGAATATGAGCCCGGCTGATGCCCAGTGCATCCATGAGGCCCACGGTATCATCAGCCATCATTTCAATGGTATACGGTATATCCGGCTTATCCGTTCTCCCGGCGCCACGGGTATCGAGAGCTAGCACCTTGTATTTTTTCGATAGTGCGGGAATCGTGGTCTTCCACCCGGAAAGATCGCTCCAGATCCCGGCAATGAGGATGATTGGCTCTCCTTCGCCATGGATCTCGTAATACATGTCGATATCGTTCACTTTCTGCAGGGGCATGAGATCACCGGCAGACGGTATCCTTGTGTGACAGGCCGGGGTGTCTGCATTCCTCCCGCAGAGACTGGACATGCCGGTTGAAGATCCGCACATAATCTTCCTGCGACAGGATCTCCCGACTGACACGATCGAGTTTCTGCTGTGAGATCGAACCCACCCTGACGAGATCCCAGCCGGTTTCTTTGGCGGTGTCAAGGATCTCGCTGACTGCTTTCTCCGCTGCAAAGGGTGGTTTCATGGCACACCCGTGGGGCCTCAGGAGAGCTCCGGCATACTCGGCGGAAAGGCAACTCATGCCCGTCACCATGGCCCGGACATGCACGAGCACCGGGTCAAACGTATCGTGTTCCCAGCGCGTGCTGCCGGAAACCAGTACTACCCTGCGCCGCCGTATGGTTTCATATCGGGGCGGATGGTGGAAGCAGGTATCCGATACCTCGAAAAACGGTTCCTTTACCGGGGTCAGGCGGTCGAGAAAAATTTTCATCGGGCCGGTCAGTCCTTCCCAGCAGACAGGGGATGCCAGTACCAGAACATCTGTTGCAGAATAAGACCGGATAAGCTTAGCCATATCATCGTTCTGCATGCAAACCCCCGGGTTCACAATCTGGCAGCTGAGATCTCCCCGGCAGGGATTGATCGTCATATCGTTCGTGTCAAAAAGTTCTACCTCTGCTCCTGCGTCACGCATCCCGTCAAGGAATGCGGTGAGGATCATTGAGGTGTTCTCCTGATCCCCCGGGGGGCTTGCGTTGATTGCTAATACTTTCATGATCATTTCCTCATTTTTTAAAAACTCATATTTTCTTTCGAGTTTCGTCCTGAGCTGACAGAAACCAGACAGCTTCCGCTCCTGGTCACTGCCACATTACAGCAATGGTAAAATCTGTTCAGATCTTCTGCTTTTTCGCAGGTTTCTTTTCTTTTCCGTTCTCCTCCGGATATGGCCGTGCATCAATGGATTTGCTCATGAACCGGAGATAATCGGCAACAAACTGATCGTAGGTTATTCCTCCCTGTTCCAGCACATTCCGCCAGTCAGGGCTGAGGCATACGATACTCGTTGATGTCACGCTGATATAGACAGCCATCTCAAGCGGGTCAAGGTCATTCCTGACGCTGCCATCCTCGATACCTTCTTTGAGCACGTCGCGGACCAGGCACAGTTCTTTTCCCAGCAGTTCACGGATTGTCTGTGCCAGGGGATTTTCTTTATTCTGGAACAGTCCCGGCCCGGTTGTACAGAGAAGCCGGAAATAATCCGGGTTCGCCCGGGCAAAATCAAAGAATGCCGCACCGATCTTATGGGACTTCTCCCTGCCACTGATCTTCTGTCCGGTACAGTCATTGTATATTTTATGCAATGTACGGACCTTCCTGAGTACAATAGCAAAGAAGAGCGAGTCCTTGTCTTCGAAGTAGAGATAGAGGGTTGCTTTGTTCAGGCCGACCTTCTTTGCGATCTCTTCCATGGTGACGCTCGTAAAACTCCGGGCAAAGAAGAGTTTCTCCGCGGTATCGAGAATGTACGTGCGCCGCTGCTCCCGTTCTTTCTCGATTAGTTCCTGAAATGACATGGTAATCGCCAGCTGTATAAACCGCGTTTATTGTTATAACTCACGGTTATACATATAACCGGAAGTTAGGATCCCATATTAAGGTTTGGAAAAATCGCGAGGAGATTAGAGTGGTCCTCTCACATCACTCCAGCGCCTTATCGCTTACCTTCTCCGGAAATCCCAGGATTTCAAAGGCCCGGTTCCGGATCCGGATCAGCTCTGCCTCCGGGGAAATCCCGGTTTTAGCCGAAGGATCGACAAACGGCAGGGAAAAGGCCATCCGTCCCCCGGCACCAGCCCCTCCCAGAGACAGCGGACCGAGCTCACTGATCCCTGGCAGGAAGATGAGCCGGTCCAACCGGATACCGCCCGGGGATTCCGGGACATCGATCCTTCCGATATTCGAAGGGACAAAGCCGGGAAGATCCTTCTCGTAATTGCGGTTGAACGAAAAGACAACATTTCCGGTATCCTTCATGAACCGGCGCATGGTATCTGTGCGGGCAAATACTTCCGGAATTGTATCAACATACGGGCCAAATGCGGTGAGGGCATCGATAAAGGAGGGTTCAAACGACGGTATGTCAAGACAGGAGGGGTCCAGGACTTCCACCCGCGAGTGGATTTCCTTATGAAGATCCTTTGCGTTCTCCCAGAATGTTTTTTTCACGGACCAGGAAAACGGGAACTTTACTCCTCCATCGCAGAAGCAGAAGACATTCCCGACAGGGGGGGTCAGCCTTCTCCTCAGGTCGAAAGGAACCATAACCGTCTGCTGGTTTTTCGGAAATTCCCCGACAATATCGGTGCGGGCTGCCAGAAATGCTGCAGAGACTGCCGATCCCACAGTAATCCCATGGCTCCTGCAGGTTGCCAGCAGGTGTGCGGATTCTTCCGGATTAAACTCTAACAGGACAAGACCGGGCTTCCGGGTTTCCCAGTAGCCACGGTACAGGGCAGCATAATCGTCCGCACTGAACCTGTACGGATTCTTTTGCCACTTCCGGTTGCCAAGACCAACAAAGAACCGGACAACAAGCCCCGGCAGGGATATGCCTGGCTTTACCAGATCAAGAACATCCGGTGGATTTATTACCGAGACTTCCTGAGCGGGATCCTCATACAGGATAAGAATATCCCGGACAAGGTTGGCAAGAGCCATGCCGTCGCAGATGCTGTGGTTGCACAAAAGGAGGATGTCGGATACATCCGGGGACTGCAGGAGCACGAACCTGATGAGCGGTCCCCTGTTGATATCGAACGGCACCCGTGCCTCTTCTTTGAGTTCGTCCAGCCACTGGCGATCAGACACTCTTTGAACAATCCTCATCGGGACCGGTGGGACACCTTCAGATGAGAACCATGCCTCGTGCCGTTCATCGAACACGACTTTTACGCGGAGCAGCGGATGCTTCCGGGCTGTAGCATCGAGCGCCTGCCGGAGCCCTGCCGGATCAACAGCGCCTGTGATCCGGGCCGCCATTATGACCGTGTATACCGGTCTCATAAAGAACAGCCGTTCTAACCGGGACATCTTCCGGATACAACCCGGGATATCCGGGTGATCATATATTTTTTCAACGCGGTTTGTTTGGTCCCCGGATTTACCAGGGGTCATTGTGGATTGCATTTTAATTCTCGTATGGTTCTAAATTATTCAGATGCCTATGCTTGGAAGTTCATGGTCCCGGGATGCACAATGTTCCCGACAGCAGCAGTCATCCACGCTTACCGGACAGTCGGGACAGGAGCCCAACGGAGGGGTGATTTCCTGTCAGACGGGAGAGGAAACCAGTACATACGCAGAGGTAAATGGGATCTGGCAGTGAAAAACCCGCCGGAGAAGAAGAAAGCGCAGGTTACACTATACTGCCATCATGTGTGAATGAAGGCATGCTGCGATCTCCGGGCATGAACATCGGGGAGAGATTCCGGTTTTAGGAAATCAAATCTCCCGTTGGTTCAGGGTATTAAAAATACATATCCAGTGGTTATTTTCAAAGATATAAAAATGGGAATGGTTTTTGTCACCCGGTTTTATAATATCACCAGTAATTTCCCAAACTCCGGAAAAATCGCGCAAAAATGAGAGTATGAGGTAATTTTTCCCATCGGTTTTTCCTTTAAGGAACTGAGTCCAGGTTGCTCAGGACCTGCCTGATACCTGCGGGGTCCATGAAGTATCGATATTTTCCCGGCTCATTCCGGTTATAATCCTGCAAACCGGATCAAACCCCGGACTTCAATTGTGTAGAGATGAATCAGATCACGGGCAAAAGTGGCGAGCTGCGGAATGATCCGGAACAATCCGAGAGCAATTACGATGAGAATAACCAGCGAGAACAGTTCAGCAAACACGTTGTGTCCCCAGAAGAAACTCGCGTATCCTGCACCGAACTCAGTGGTTCCGGTAGGGTCCGGGAGAAATGAAAACCACTGATCAGACCATGCAATAAACACAACAACAACCCGGAGAATGTTGAGAAAATAAATCGTTGGAACCACGATGAGGAATGCATATATTCCCTGTTTTATGGAGAGATCCCGGGATCCCGCCGCAACCCCGAGCAGAATCGCTATTGCAGTAATCCCCGTGCAGGTGAGAATGATCTCGGTTGCAAATCCGTTGAGCAGGATAATATTCCATCCTTCGATCTGCACAGGATAACCAAAAGCATGAAGCAGCCAGACTGCCTGTCCGACAACAGCGGAGATCAATGCATCCCGGAATAATGGCATAAACGAGAACGGGACAAAGATAAGCGTGGCAACTGCAGCAGCGCTTGACAGCTGCAATATGGTTTGATCCTCGGCAAGAAGTCGTAGTATAGTGATCGCAAGGAACGGCACGGACATGACTGCAATCGCCGGGTAAAGAAGGTTATCCTGAACCAGATAATCAGGAACTTCCATGAGGAGATTGACCACAACCAGTGTCCACCCGAGAATTGCTGCGTATTTTTTTCCCCGTCCTGCAACAAGGAACAGGACGAACGCAAGAAATGCTGCAAAAATAAGAATTTCTGTCATGATAGTCCTGAATACAATATCCCGCCGGTGCTTTCTTCCAGCACCGGATTTCCGGGTATAGTGGGAGTGGTTCGGGTTTTAATGTTGGCTTTTTTATTCACACACCGATTTGCATATCCGAGAATAATTCAAACATTCATCGATCGAATTGATGGCGATCTTCATTCTTTTTGAGGCCGGTTTATACCCGCACGTTATTCGGGTTACGGATTGATCAGAGGGGCATCTCTTCTGCAGGGGGACATTAAACATACCCATGAACGCCAGGAAACGGAATTCTGCTTCAGGCTAATGACCACCAGCGTCCCGTGGATGGAGTCCGGACAGGGATGGGCTTATCTTTGCATATAGATAGAGACCGAGCATAATGATTCCCGTCACAATCGGGCCGATGAGCACTGTGAAGAATAGAACCAGTATCGTAAGCTCAAGAATGATGAGAGCAAGGGCGCGGTCCGGAGAATGCTCGTCAATGATCCGGGGAATTAAAATGGGAAGCGAGATCTCCAGAGGCAGAAGCGCAAGTATCAGAACTGCCCAGGAGGTACTCCAGGATAGATACCCGGTTACGGCCCCAGAGAGCATTACTGTCGAAAAACAAACTGCTATGAGGATTATCAGGCAGATTAGGAGGCAAATTTCCAACCAGAATATGATCCCAATGATCCCACCCCAAATTTTCCAGTGTAGTGGATCGGAATCACGGATCGCGGGATTCACAGGTTTATTTTTCTCATCAAGTGCCGGGATCAGGTACAGTGTTACGAAAATATAGGCAATATTTATGAGAACAATCCCAATGACCACTTGGATAATCTGGAGATTGTCGACACATCTGTTTATAAAAACCTCCGAATTCGCAAACGGGAATGCCGAAACATAATCATACACAATCACCAGCAGGGCACCTAACGTCAGCAATGCAGCGAGACGGGAGATACGGCTTCCCGCCCGGTGCAGTTCCTCACGAATGAATATCGTCCGGCCCATAAGAGATGTCATTATCGGTTCACCTTCGCAAATACCGGAAGTTCGCAGATCTGCCGTCTTGGCACTATCGCGAAAAAGAGTTTTTGGCTTATTAACCGGAAAATGGATCTCTTCACCAGGTCACTCCTTCCGGATATAATAGAGTGGCCATTTTATGTACATTCTCATACCATTGCTCTTCTCCCATGCGAATATGAATATAAGGTAAAATGCACTGAAGGCAATTAAAAATCCGGAGATTAAAGCCGAAGTGGATGTCGGATTCAGTTCTAGAAAATATCCCTGCCTCACGAGGTATAAAAACGCAAAGAACAGGATCCATGCAGCAGCTTCAACAAAGATAATAGAGGACCGGATGCTTCGGGAAATTTCATTCGCAGAGCCGCTGGTTACTACGTCCCTGAAAAATCGCTGTGTTCTCACGAGATCAATTCCACCCAGGATTGCCGCGGGGATTATACCCATAAGCGCGAAAGCAATCTGGTAACCGCCAAGAGTTACATAAATCCATGTCGCGAAGATAACAACCGGAATTATTAATACGGTAATCAGGATCCTGTACTGGTGATACCATGCAAACTCATAGCGGGTGTTCCGCTGTCTCCGCCCGGAGAATTTACCTGTTCAAAAGGCTGGACGGTAAACCGTCGCATCTGTACCTGCGTCTGCGGGCACCAGCCGAGATATTGTCGTAGTGTGTCGCTGATTTTTACTGACATGTTCGTATCACCATTCCAGACAACAATAGTTCCATTGTTGTGGCAATCATTACCAGTCAACATATGAATGTTGACTATATTAATATAGCGGGTTTTTATTTGAGGATTATACCATTTTTGATGGCAGATTAATGTTCAGCGCAGATACTATCCTTAAGACTTGTATGTTCAGGGCATCAGAATTGCATACATGGTATTCAGCAGAATTCGTGTAAAATATGAGGGTCCTAAAAAAACGGCAGGGTCAGGCATTGCCGGCGATACCCGGGCATTCCTGCACCGGGATTCCGGACGGAGCCCGGATCTGCCGTCCGAGATAGACGGCAACGGCAGCTGGGATCTCATACGCGGTAATGCGGCCTTCGTGCCGGGGGAGAACGAGTTGATCCTCTTCAAGCCGCTTCATGTGCCACGAGACCGAGGGGCCCGAGATGCCAACAGCATCGGCAATATCCTGCCGGGTTACCTGAGGGTGATCGAGCAGGACGCAGAGGATCTTTCTCGTAGTCTCGTTGCGCAGGTGCTTGTGGATACGCTGCTCTTCGGTACTGTACGTCCCGCTGTTCTCGTAGAACCGGACGGTTGCGTTATCCCCACTCACCGCTATCTTGTGGTTGTGCCGCAGAACATTGAGGTGATACCGGAGCGTCCCGAGTTTCATCTGCATCTCTGAGGAGAGGCCCCGCAGGTGGATACCGGGGTTGTGACAAATATACTCGTAGATCCGGGCCCGGGCACCCTGATCGAGAACATTTGCGCCCGAGACCTGCCGGATCCCAAGGGATGCCCAGAGTTTTATCACGAGCAAAAACTCTCCCGGGAGAAGGACCAGCTCGGCAAATATCACCCAGAGCGGCAGGGCCCAGAACGTGACCGGGACAGGAGTGCGGGCCCCGGCATCCGCAGGCAGTGGGCTGTCGTAGCCGGACCGCACAACGTATTCCTGGGCTGACACGCCGGATACGACCAGCAGGAGGAAAAGGAGGGCAGCGAGGAGGGCGGAGGAGGTTAGTTTTCTCATGGCTACCATCACGCGGAATAGGTATTCAGGGAATAGTGAATCCTGTCCTGCAGGCTGCTCTGGACCCGGAAGAACCAGTAGCCGGGTGTCACGTTTTGGCTGCTGGCCACGTCAAGGAAAATTCTGCCGTCTTTCCTGCCATCCGCCACGTCTGTGTAGGGGCCAAACACCGCATCAGGCGCATACACCATGAGGCTGATGTCCTTTGACGGGTCCTTCCAGTCAACATCGATCCACTCGTGCTGTTTTCCCTCGGGAACGAGATCTGCATAATAGTTCGCGGTTGCAGGGACTACCGCGAAATTCACATTATTCACAAGCAGCGGTTCGTCGGTACGTCCCACCGTAACGGTATTGATGAAATAACTGCTCTCAGCCGGGGGTGCTGCGTTCAGGGCAGACGGGGACGAAGTGATCATGAAGTTCTGTGCAGGCAGTGTATCGACAGCCGTTATCGTAACAAAACCGGTACCGGCATTCTCCGAGACCGCATATGCGGGGATCTCGCTGACATCTCCCACCGCATAGGCAACGGCAACCTGTTCCGGAGCCTCCGTTCCGTTGATATTCTTAAGGGTGACCCAGACCTGGCCGGTATGGGATGAGGTTGTTACCTGGCTGATATCCGGCAATGCCAGAACGGGCAGGATGACCAGTACACTCAGGAGAACACAGATCCCCACCGCTACCCGGAAATGCATGTTCATATATCCGGTGCGGGGGATAAATAACATATCTGGCACAAGTGTCTACACATTGCCGGGCGGCAGATATCGGATCGATTCTTAAAAACCCGGAAAACCGGGCGCGGGTCAAAAGAGGTATTTGAATGCTCCGGCACACCCCTTTTCCGGTCCCGGAACCGGTAGAGAACTGTGCGACAACTCCTTTTTAAGCGCATCTCATTCTCTGGTGCATCCGTTCGGCCGGAACCGTTCCGGCCCGGAGTGCTACCATGATACAACTCGAACACCTTTCAAAAGAATACAACGGTGTCAGGGCCGTCAATGACCTGACCGCAGAGATCCCGGACGGGGAGATCTTCGGCCTGCTCGGCCCCAACGGTGCCGGGAAGAGTACCACGATCCTGATGCTCGTGGGACTCATTGAACCCAGTGCCGGGCGGTGCCTGGTGAACGGCCTCGATGTAGCCCGCGACCCGATAACCGTCAAGCAGCAGATCGGGTACATGCCCGAAGATGTGGGGTTCTACCCCTCGCTCAGCGCAGAAGAGAACCTCACGTACTTCG
Source organism: Methanoregula sp. (assembly GCF_041645475.1). Classification (GTDB taxonomy): domain Archaea; phylum Halobacteriota; class Methanomicrobia; order Methanomicrobiales; family Methanospirillaceae; genus Methanoregula. Next base: position 108,536 of record NZ_JBAZQA010000007.1, read on the forward strand.
GCAGGCTGTACGGGATGGATATCCGCACCTGCACAAGGCGCTACAGCGAGCTCCTCCCCCTTGTCGGCCTCGATGGGGTAAAAAAGGATGTGGGCGGGTATTCCAAGGGTATGCGCCAGCGGCTCGGTCTCGCAAAAGCCCTGCTTAACGACCCCTCGGTTATCATCCTCGACGAACCGACCGCAAACCTCGACCCGCAGGGAGTGGCCGATTACCGCCAGATCATCCGAAACGTTGCCCGCGAAGGAAAGACCGTTGTCGTCTCCTCCCATATTCTCGAAGAGGTGAGCAGGGTCAGCACCTCAGTCGGCATCCTCTCGGCAGGCCGGCTGGTTGCACAGGGGTCCTGGCAGAACCTGGCCCGCGACATCGCTGCACACTCGCCATGCCATGTGACTATCCATATTGAGACACAGGATCCGATACCGGAATTCAGCCACCCCGACCTCATCAGCATCGCATATGACCATGAACAGCACGGGGCCGTCATCATTGCCCGCTCGGACATCCGCGACGAGGTGGCAGACCACCTTGCAGAGCACGGCGTGCGGCTCCGGGGGCTCTCCCGCGAAGGGCTCTCGCTCGAAGAGACCTTCCTCTCGTACTACCAGGTGGCGGGGTAGAACCATGGCAGGAAAACGATTGTTCACCATTGCCGAGAAGGAGTTCTTCGACCATGTCCGGAGCCGGAAGTTCCTTCTCATCTTCGGCATCCTTCTCGTTGTCGCCATTGTCGGCATGATCGGGGGAATTGCCGAATATAACAAGAGCCTCGACCAGTATAACAAGCATCAGTCAGCGATTCAGTCCCCCCTCAGCAGTTACATGCCGGTCAAGCCGTCTATTCTCTCAGTCTTCTCATCGGTTGCAACGTACCTGGTCTTTGTCGGGGGCGTGCTCGGGATCGCCATGGGATTTGATCTCGTGTCCAAGGAAAAAGAGAGCAAGTCCTTGAAGATCCTTCTCTCCCACCCGGTGTACCGCGATGAGGTGATCAATGGCAAGGCGCTGGGAGGGATCCTGGCACTTGCCGGTGCGCTTGGAGTGGTGCTCTTCATCGCCCTCGCAACCCTGCTCGTGTACGGTATTGTCCCGGACGGGAACGAACTCGTCCTGATCGCGGTCTTTGCCGTTGTCTCGTTCCTGCTGATCTTCTCGTATTTCGCTATCGCCCTCTTCCTATCGACAGCCATGGACGAGAGCGGGTCAGCGCTCATCTATACCATCATCATCTTCATCGTCCTCTCGGTCCTGGTCCCCACGCTTTCCAACAACACGGTGACGGAATTTGTGATAGGCGGGCAGCCGGAACTCCCGCAGGAGCTCCTCGACCAGATGCAGGTGACTCCGAGAAACTCAAGCGAGAACAGCGCAGTCGTATTCTCAACAAAAATCAGCGCTCAGGGCAGCAGCGATGCCTGGGACCGGTTCAATGAACGGATGAACACGTACTGGGAGAAGCGCCAGGCAATGCATGATACGCTCGCCCTCCTCTCCCCCACCATGAACTATGAATCGATCACGTCCTCCATCACGAATGGAATATCCGGAAATACCCTGGTGATGAGCGCCGGATCGGGAATGACCACGAATGCGTTCAGCGTCAGCAGGACGGGAGATGCAGGGATCGGCGACAAACTGGGAAAGATCGCAGCCAATATCATAGCCCTCCTCCTCTTCCCGTCAGTCTTCTTCGGCCTTGCGTACATACGTTTCATGCGGCTTGATGTGCGATGACCCGACCAGATACGAGGAAGCGGGGAGGGACAAGTCCACTCCTCGTTGCGGCCCTCATCCTCCTTGCCGCAGCACTTATCCTGGTCCCCCAGCCGGCCGCAGCAGACCAAACCGCGTCCCCAGACACGAACATCGGGATCACCTGCGACCTGCCCGGCCAGATCATCGAGGCCGGTGAAACCGCGAAATTCAACCTCAGGGTTGTCAATAACGGGCAGGAGAACAACAAGAAGATGTGGGTTGAATCCTTCGACTCCGAGAAACTCGACTGGGAGATCCGGTTCATGGACGGGGAGACCGAGATCAACAAGATCTCCCTGCCCCCAAATGGTTCCAAGACCGTGACCCTTGTCGTTGACACGAGTTCCGATACGCCGGCCGGGGAGTATGCGGTGCGGGTCCATATCGGCGACGGATGGTACTGGGCGTACGTGACCATCTCGAAAACGCACATGGGCGAAAGGGGAACACTCAAGCTCAGTGTTGTCGACAGGGACGGCGAGAAGATCAAGGGTGCAACGGTGATACTGGTACGAACTGCCGACCATATCAGCGTTGATCAGGTTATGAGCACGGCTGACGGTAAGGTATCAGCAGATGTTGAGCCGGGGAAGTATACCCTCAAAATCAGTCGCACCGGTTACAAGGAAGTGGAGAAGAAGGATGTCCGGATCAAGGGCGGCATCACGACCGATGCAGGGACGGTCATGCTCGAAAAGGCCCTGTTCGCAGCAGAGATCACGCTCAACTCCCCGGTCATCACCACCACGGCCGACAAGAAGCCCCGTTATGACCTGACGATCCGCAATCTCGGGAAGAGCGATGATACGTTCCGGCTTGGTTTTGAACACCTCCCGCAGGGATGGTTTGTCCGGTACGAAGCCAAGCTTACCCCGGGAACAGATATCTCGGAGATCTTCATCAAGAGTGGCGAAGAGAAAGCGCTGGTGGTGGAGGCAATCCCCCCGTACGATGTGACAGTTGGCGAATACCGGATCCCGCTCGTCATCGACTCATCGGCTGATTCCTATGCCGAGAACCTGACAGCGAAGATCAAGGGCAGCTACGAGCTCAAAGTGTATGCCGACCAGTACCAGTATTCCGTGAACAAAGGTGACTCCCTCACGTTCACGATACGGATCACAAACGCCGGCAATGCCGGGACCCTGACCAATGTCAGGACCGTCATCTCGGCCCCGGACGGCTGGAATGCGGTAATCTCGCCTGAGACTATCGCCGGCATCCCGACAGGGGAGTCAGCCACGGTGAAGCTCCAGGTCCTTCCCCCGGGAAATATCGTTGCAAGCGAGTACAAGATTTCCGTGAAAGTGAAGTCCGATCAGGCAGAGAAGAGCGATGATTTCCGGGTAACGGTGCGCGAACAGTCGCTGGTCGCAGTCTTCGGGATCGCACTTCTCCTGCTCATTGGAGGCGGCGTGTATTACATGTTCAGGAAATACAGCCGCCGGTAATTTTTTTTACTATAGCCCGGGATCCGGATTCTGTATTTAAAAAAAAAGATTGGTTACAACCTGCGGGCAGCAAGTACCAGCGCTGCAACGCCAAGCGCCCCGATCACGACAACGGGCAGGCTTGTGGATTTCCGGGTCTGGGCAGGTGTCGTAGCCGCTGCCGGGGGAGCGCTCGCTACGGGAAGCGGGATTTCGGCACCGCTGGCTATCATGCCAATCGGCGGCACTACCCTGACGATGTAATCGGAGACAGGCTGGACACCCCCGACGATCCCGGCCCTGTGCTGAGGGCAGGTGTTGGGGAGAGCCTGGCCTTTGACAAAGGTGACCGAGACACTCGAGCCGTCATTCCGGCCATTGAACGTAAGGACCCCGCCGGGAAGCAGCGTTCTGTTCGCTACAACCCGGCCATCGCTTTGGATGACGACAGATGCGGAACCTGCCGTACAGATAGTCCCTGCACAGGTCGTGCAGTCGGGATTCGTATCCAGGACGAGGCTGTAGTTCCCCGCGAGAGGGGTCGGGATTGTTGTGGCATCACCAGCAATATCCGTGACATGTTCTTGGTCAGGGCGCGAGCCGAAGAGTTTTGCCAGGGCGATCCAGGTCTCCCCGGCGCCGCCAAGGCTCGTGGCTACAACCGGATCGCCGGTTTTGAACATAGTAAAAGCGGCCGGGTCCGGTGCGGTCCCGGTCAGGGCCGAGGTGTTCATGGGTGTGAAGGTGCAGACAGGCGAACCGCTGGCCGGGTACGAGCAGCCGTACCGGAGCGGATTCTCAATCGCAACCGTATTTGCAGAAGCGCTCAGCGAGGCGACCGAGCCCTTGAGCGTGACTTCCTGGATCACGGCAGAAGCCGGCAGGGCAATACAACAGGCAAGGAACACAAGGATCAGGGTACAGAAAAGGTATCGGTTCATGGGATGACTCCGTAACAGGGGTTGATCTATCGGAGATCAGCTGGAAACCCTTAAAAATACCACGCACCTGCACCGGGCCTTTTTTCATGGGGAACACCAATCCGGTATACATGCAGGTGACGTTCCTTGGAACCAACGGCTGGTTCGACACCCCCACGGGCAACACGGTCTCGGTCCTCGTGCAGTCGGAAGACTACGATATCCTGTTCGATGCCGGCAACGGGATAGCGAAAGCAGACCAGTACATCTCCCAGAAAAAGCCGGTCTGCCTCTTTCTCAGCCATTTCCATATCGACCATATCGTCGGGCTCCATGCCCTCTGCAAGTTCCGGCTCAGAAAAGGACTCACCATTTACGGCCAGCCAGGAAGTGCCGGGCTCCTTGACCGGTTCGTTGCCGAGCCGTTTACGGTCCCACTCAAGGATCTTCCCTATGCAGTAAGCGTAAAAGAGCTTGCAGCAGGAGAACATGTTCTCCCGTTCAAAGTCACCTGCCTGCCGCTCGTACACCCGGCCCCCTGCTTCGGGTACCGGCTGGAGATTGACGGGAAGATCATAACGTACTGCACCGATACCGGCGTCTGCGACAATGCCGTCGCCCTCGGGCGGGATGCCGACCTGCTCATCACCGAATGCGGCCTCAAAAGCGGGGAGGAGAGTCCCGGCTGGCCCCACCTCAATCCCGAGAATGCGATCGGGATTGCTCGGGATGCCCGGGCAAAGCGGCTTGCCCTGACGCATTTCGGAGCCGGGGTGTATACGACACTCGCCGAGCGCAGGGATATCCAGGAGCGCTTTTCACCCGAATGCCACGGGCTCATTGCAGCTACGGACGGGCTTCAGATCGAAGTGTAAAAAAGAGTTATTCTTCCAGCTTTTTAAGAACCCAGGCCAGGTTCTCGCCCAGCACCTTCATGGTCCTGAGACCTTCCTCATCCTCACTTACATCTCCTGCAGCATGGCCGAGCCCCACATTCCAGTAGGATGAGCCCGGGACCACCATCTGGCTGATGAAGAAGAAGTGGTTCATGGTATCAAACGCGTGAATGGCCCCGCCACGGCGCACGGCTACCACCGCAGCACCGACCTTTCTCCGGAACATGTCATCGTTGGCCTTTGCAACGTAGCCTGCCCGGTCGATCAGGGCCTTCATCTCCGATGAAACATCTGCAAAGTAGGTGGGGGAGGCAAGGATGATCCCATCGGCTTCCAGCATCTTCTCAATGCACTCGTTTGCAACATCCGCTTTGATCGCGCACATCCTGTCCTGCTTCTCAAAACACTTTCCGCACGCGATACAGCCCCGGATCTTCTTTCCTGACAGCTGGACAAGTTCGGTCTTGATCTTCTCCTTCTTGAGGGCACGGAATACCTCGTTCACCAGGATTGCGGTGTTCCCGTCCTTCCGCGCACTGCCGTTGAATGCAACAACCTTCAGGGTCATGATTATCAGTACCCACTCTCCTGTGCCGACATAAATACCCGACGGCCGGTATACCGTGACGGAACCCGATAGTCCTCAGTGCGCCATCTTATGAGCTCGCACACCAAATGGTAATGCGACATGAATTCACGTATACAGTTTTCCGACTTTAACCTGTCAAAGGAAGTCGGGAAAGCCATAGAAGATATGGGCTTCGAAGAGCCCTCGCCTATCCAGGCATTAGCAATCCCCCTCATCCAGGCAGGGCGCGATGTGACCGCCCAGGCCCAGACCGGCACCGGCAAGACTGCGGCGTTCGGTATCCCCGTCATCGAAAAGATTGACCCCACACGAAGATCAGTCCAGGCAATCGTGCTCTGTCCCACTAGGGAACTCTGCATCCAGATAGCCGAAGAGTTCTCAAGTCTCCTCGCTCACATGCCCCGCATCCTTGTGCTGCCGGTCTACGGCGGCCAGCCTATCGAGAGACAGCTCAGGGCGCTCCAGACCGGGGTTCATATCGTTATCGGTACTCCCGGACGAGTCATGGACCACCTCAACCGGCGCACCCTCAAGCTTGACGATGTCGCGACAGTAGTGCTTGATGAGGCCGACCAGATGCTCGACATGGGCTTCCGGGACGATATTGAGATTATCTTAAAAAAGGTCCCCCAGAGCCGGCAGACCCTTCTCTTCTCGGCAACACTCCCTCAGCCTATCATCGAGATTTCCAAGCGCTTCCAGAACAAACCCGAGTTTGTCCGCGTCCAGTACGCAGAGCTCACCGTCCCGCAGATCTCTCAGTCCTATATCGAGGTAAAAGACCGCGAGAAACTCGACGTGCTCTGCCGGCTCATCGATCTTGAAGACCCGCAGCTCGCGATAATCTTCTGCAACACCAAGCGCAGGGCTGAGGAACTTTCAGGGAAAGTCCGGGCCCGCGGGTACCGTGCGGATGAACTGCACGGCGACATGAAACAGTCCCAGCGGGACCGGGTCATGGGCGGGTTCCGCAAGGGATCCATCGACATCCTCATTGCAACCGATGTTGCGGCCCGGGGTATCGATGTCGACGATGTAGACATCGTCATCAACTACGATGTCCCGCAGGATGTCGAGTATTACGTCCACCGTATCGGCAGGACGGGCAGGGCCGGCAAGAGCGGAAAGGCAATCACGTTTGTTGCCCCCCGCGACTTCACCAAGCTCCGCGAGATCATGCACTACGCCAAAGTGCAGATCCCCCGTATCCCGGTGCCATCAGAGAGCGATGTTGCCGCAACCCGTACAAAGGTTATGATCGACCGCGTACACGAGATCATTGCGGCTGGCGGCCTTGAGCAGTATATCCGTATCATCGAGGCGGAGACCGAAGGAGACCTCCAGACAATTGAGATCGCCGCGGCTCTCCTCAAGATCCAGATGGAAGTCGGCAACGAGCCGGCGGCCGAGAAGCGGCCGGAAGTGGACTTTGCTGATACCGGTGCAGAACCGGGCATGGTCAGATTCTTCCTTGGCGTTGGCAGGCAGCACAAGGTTGCTCCCAAAGATATCGTCGGGGCAATTGCCGGCGAAACCGGGATTCCCGGAAAAGCGATCGGTGCAATCCGTATCCTTGATGCCTACTCGTTTGTCGAGGTGCCAAAAGAGCATGCAAACGATGTCTACACCATCATGAAAGAGCGGACAATCCGCAACCAGCCAACCGGGATCGAACCGGCATCAGCGGGCAAGCGGTCGTACTGACCTCCCCTTTTTTCACTTGCGGGAGTCCGCAGGATTCTTAAAAATCAATCTGGATTTTTTTAGCGAGGCTTCGCAGATCCAGAAGAACATCCGTTCATTCCCGACCATCCTTTGAGCGGGAGGGCATATTCCGGCTCACTTTGACCGCCCCCATAAAGGCATGGGGATCAGAAAGGAGTTAAAAGAAAAAAGGGCCTCCGGGCTCATAGGCGCTTTATTACACGGTTTGCTTCAATCTGGCGTTCATTGAGCCCGTGAGAGACCTGCAGGAGTCCAAAGACGAAGAGGTACAGGCCGAGAAGGAGGGCAATGACCTCGAGGGTTGCTGCCGGGTGGATGAGCAGATAGATCCCGACAACGATAGCAAGGATCCCAACGATAGCGATCACGAACCGGACCATGGGTTCAGCAATGATCATCCGGAGTCCGAGAATTGCTTCTCCAATACCGAAGAATATGAGGAAGATCCCAAGCAGGAGACCTGCGGCAACAACAACGATGAGAGTCGCTGCTATCGTGAGGATACCGACAATAACCCCAACGATCCCGAGACAGAGTACCACCCACTTCGATATCCCTTCGTTATCGATGAAGAGGCCCTCGACAAGGAAGATTCCTGATAGAAGGATGATAATAATCCCTGCGATCTGCAGGAAGAACAGGGTTGCTTCGCCAGGGAAGAACAGGAGGATGATTCCTACAAGGGAACAGAGCAATCCCAGCGTAATCATTGATTTCCAGCGGAGATGGTGATGATCGTCCATAGTATCTCGTCGTCCCCATCCCTGATATGCATTTCGAACCAGGCCGGTTTTTCTTTTAAAATAGAAACATGATTTTCCGCCGAACCGGGCGGGAGGACTGGTTTTTCCGGCACAGAGCGCGGGAGATCATATCTCCCTGGCACAACCATCAAATACCTTCATACGCAACCTTCCGGCATGAAAAAGACGATATCCATCTCTGTTGCGCTCATGCTCTGCATGATCCTCGCCCTTTCTGCGGGCTGCACACAACAGCAGGCAGCCCCTCCGGCAACCCCGTCCCCCACACCGGAGATTACGGCAGTAGTAACAACGGCGGCCGTTACCCCCCAGGCAGCCGAAGCTTCCGTAACCCCCGGTCCAACCCAGTCCCTGCCGGATATGTGGAGCATCGAGGTCCAGGTCCAGAGCAATGGCGAATCCATCGACCCCCAGATCATAACAACCTTCCGTGGCGGCAAGGGCCAGAACCTCATCCCCAGGCTGGAGATCAGGGTCACCCGGTCTGACGGCGTTGTCGAGACAGCTTCCATGTCCCAGCCGTTCAAGGTTGGACAGACGGTCACCCTGGCAGGCACACGGAAGAACACGGACCGGGCCGAAGTCTGGGCAATCACCCCCAATGGCGAGAAAGTGAAGATTTACGACCAGTACATCCCGTTCAGGACATTCAACTGATCCTTCTCTTTTTTAAAAATTACCCGGAAGGGACGGAAAAATCCTCCTGCTCAACTCACGCGGGCCAGGATATTCAGCAGTCGCTCCCGATAAAAACCGATTTGCCCGGACTTCAGGCCCCGGAGGGGTAACTGATTTACCAACAGGATTAACCGGAGAATATCGTTCTGATGCGAAATCATAACGGGGCCTGGACGGAACTTCCCACGGTGTTCGATCACCAGACTCCCGATGCATATTACTTCAATGGAAGATCTCCAGGGTTCTCGTATTTTGCCATAACAACCCGGAAAGAATGAATCCGGGAGAAATGTGACAACGGTAGCAACTCTCCCGGCAACTGGGACCGTCATTACACAGGCCTCTGCTATTCCCACATCAGCGCTCCCGTCATTAACCTCCGGTATCGCTGCGGCACCGTTGCCGGCAGTGCAACCGGAGACAAACCATTCGATGGCGGCTCCTGTAGGGGGAACGGGGTCGGGGAGTTTGTTCCTGCCGGTTATTGCGGGGATGACCGGGATTATTATCGTGGTTATTGGGGGGATTTTCCTGCGACGCTGGTGGATCAGGAAGCAGAACATGGCACTCTTCCGGAAGTATGACTGATCCTCACCCGGGAAGATCTTTTTCACCGATAATTTTTGCATGAAACGTGCCGGCTGATGAATGGAAGAGCCGGTATGAGTTTAAAAACGAGCCGGATACCTTGCCGGGTAACGGGCATGAATCCCGCCCGGGTTCATTGAGATACTTCAGAACTCGGCCCGGTCATCCATGCGGGATACGAACAGCGTGATGATGGGGATAATGATCCCCACCGCAATAATCAGATACCCCTGGGGTTCATCCCCGAACGGCGGCATTAAGACAATATAAAGACCATTTGCAATCACAAAGAACCCGATAAAAAAACTCAACACTTTCAGGATGGCCTGCATATGTAATCCCCTCACTCCTTACGGTAAATGTGAAATACAAGTAAAAAGCACTTTGCCTTTGTATACTATCTCACCCCGGGGGTAGTATCTCCTATAAATGGCCGGGTTACCAGAAGTATACGAGCCATCGTATGCTGCCGGAAAAACCGGATGTTATGATATGGATACGGCGATCGGGCGATACTTGTGGACCAGACAAGTCTGACTTCAGGGAAAACCGGTGACAGTCCCGCCGGGAAGGGCGTTCACTACAAGTGGGTAGCCTTATCGAACACCACGATTGCCATGTTCATGGCGGCTGTGAACGGGAGCATCATCTTAATCTCCCTGCCTGCAATCTTCAACGGGATCAATATCAACCCCCTCACCTCGTTCCAGTACCTTCTCTGGATGCTGATGGGATACGGGGTAGTGACGGCAACCCTCCTCCTCAGTTTCGGCCGGCTCTCCGATATTTACGGGAGAGTACGGTTGTACAATATCGGGTTTCTCATCTTCACGATTGGTTCGATCCTCCTTTTTCTCACTCCCGATACCGGTGACGCAGGTGCCATCGAGCTCATCGTCTTCCGCTTAATCCAGGCCGTGGGAGCTGCATTCATATTCTCCAACAGCGCCGCGATTCTGACCGATGCATTTCCACCGGACGAACGGGGAAAAGCACTGGGCCTCAACCAGGTGGCCGCCCTCTCAGGGAGTTTCATCGGGCTCCTGATCGGGGGTATCCTCGCAGTCTACAACTGGAGATACGTTTTTCTTATCAGCGTACCGTTCGGCGTGATTGGCACAATCTGGGCATTCTACCGGCTCAAGGAACCTCAATATGAACGGACCGCTCACTCGCTCGATATCTGGGGCAACATCTCGTTTATCGGCGGCCTGACAATCTTTCTCATAGGGGTAACCTACGCCCTGATGCCCTACGGGAACGACCCGATGGGCTGGGGCGACCCCTGGGTTATTGCATCGCTTGTTGTCGGGCTCCTGCTCCTCTGTGCATTCCCGTTCATTGAGAAGAGGGTCAAAGACCCGATGTTCCAGATGGACCTCTTTAAAATCAGGAGCTTCGCCTACGGAAACGCTGCAAACTTTCTTTCTGCCCTCGCCCGCGGCGGCGTGATGATCATCCTCATTCTGCTCCTGCAGGGTATCTGGCTCCCGCTCCACGGGTACAGTTACGAATCAACGCCGTTCTGGGCGGGCGTCTTCATGCTCCCCATGACGATCGGGTTCGTTATCACGGGGCCACTCTCCGGATTGTTCTCGGACAAGTACGGAGCACGGTGGATCAGCACCCTTGGGATGCTCCTTGTGGGATTTTCGTTCCTGATCCTCGCGGTGCTGCCCTATGACTTCGATTACCTGCCGTTCTCAATTGCACTCCTGATCATGGGAATGGGAAACGGGATGTTCGCCTCGCCAAACGCTGCCGCGATCATGAACTCGGTCCCGGCTTCCGAGCGGGGGGTGACGTCCGGCATGATGTCGACCCTGATGAACTCGGGGATGGTCGTGAGTATGGGCATGTTCTTCACGATAATCGTAGTGGGCCTCACCAGGGAATTCCCCCTTGCCCTGGCCTCGTCCCTGCAGGATATCGGCGCATCCTCGCTCCTCCCGGCCATGAGTGCCATTCCCCCGACAGGAGCACTCTTTGCGGCGTTCCTCGGGTACAATCCAGCCCAGATGATCCTCTCCGGCATCTCGCCGTCAGTGGCAGCATCGATCGCACCGGCAACGGTTGCCACCCTCACCGGGGTCACCTGGTTCCCGACAACGCTTGCCCATGCGTTCATGCCGTCCCTTGCCCTCACATTCTATGCCGGGGCACTCATCTCGTTTGTGGCGGCAGTGCTTTGTGCCATGCGGGGAGACAAATACGTGCATGAAACTGATGGGGAGAACGGGATGAAGGAGCGATCTCCACTGACACCAGCATCCTATAAAAACAACCGGGAATGACAATAAATTACCAACACCAGGAGTAGATCCATATGGCTGAAAAACTGTTTGAGAATATACTTGTTGCAACAGACGGATCTGAGCGGAACACAACAGCGGTACAGGAAGCTGTACGGATCGCCGCAGGAAGCGGGGCAGTCCTCCACGCGGTCTATGTGGTCGACACTGCCACCTACGAAACCGCCTCTGCCGATGTTGTCATGGGGGATACATTCCGCGTGATCCAGGCCGAGGCGGAGGATGCGCTCGCAAAAGTCCGGTCCCTGGCAGGAAATATTGAGGTGAAGACCCGGGTACTCGAAGGCAAACCGGCAAAGGAGATCGTGCATTTTGCAGCAACGGAAAAGATTGATCTGATCGTGATAGGCACGCAGGGAAAGAAGGGTATAGAACGGCTCCTTCTTGGCAGCGTTGCAGAGACAGTCATACGACTTGCCGCGTGCAGGGTCCTTGTTGTAAAATAAAATAGATCGACGAAGGGAGCGGGACTTGCATTTCCTGGGGGAAAGACCCCGGTCGGCACTTCCGGATTGCAATCTTTTGGGAATCCGGATCCTGCCAAAAGAAGGATGAACAGGAACGCCCTATGTTCCTGTACTGGCCTGGTGGTTACCGTTTCCTTGATTCCGATTCCCTACCGAATTGCAGCCCTGACGCAGGAGAGAAACAGCCTTTTTGAATACCCAATCGAACGCCTGGCCGGAATCATCCGGGAGATCGGCTTTTCGTGCACGAACTGCGCGAAGTGCTGCACCCGCTCCTTCAACGGTCATGTCTTCCTCCTCGATCATGATGTGACAACCGTCCGGGAGATCGACCCGGAGGCACTCGAACCGGCGCCGGACCCCGAATTCTGTGACCAGAACGGTACGTTCTACGTCTCCGGGTATGCCCTGAAAGTCAAAGACGACGAGAGCGGCTCCTGTTATTTCCTGGAGAACGGCAGGTGCAGGATTTACAACCGCCGTTTTGCCATCTGCCGGGTGTATCCCTATATGCTTCACCGGGAGCCGGACGAGTACGGCAAGGTAGACTGGCGGCAGTTCTCGGGGCTCGATAACCACGGGGAGTATCATAGGGAAATTTCAGAAGAAGAGGCCCTCACCCTGGCCCGTGAGACCAAGGAGTACGAGAACGCGTTTCTCGCACAGGAAACACAGTTCCTGGAATGCATCCAGAAGTATTTTGCCGGGCACAAGCTCCGCCATGTGCAAAAAGTGTACGATGACCAGATGCGGGCCTTTGGCAAAGGAAAAAAGCTCCGGGTAATGGTTTTTTTTGACGGTACCTTTGAGGAGCACTGGATCTGTAACGGGTAAAATATTATCGGGGTGTCCTGCCCCCGAGCTGCCCGTACAGGGCATCGGGTACCGGATCTTTTTTCAGGAAGCCCTTGAGGAGAACCATCCCGTCCTGCATGTTACCGGGCTCGAAAATCCAGGAACGGAAATCGGTTCCCGTGCTCACATTCATGAGACCCTCTTCCCTGAACCGCAAATAGACGTTGAGGGCATACACTTTTGACCACAGGTAACTGTAGTAGCCGGCATCGTATCCTCCCATGAAATGGTCGATCGTTGCCGGTTCATGGTTGCCGGGGAGGGGCCGGATCCCCATCATTTCCGCGTAAAGCGCGTCGGATATATCCGTGACATTGACCGGTCCGCTGGTTGTATGGTATGCCATGTCTTCGGACGAGAGCATCAGCATCCGGCTGTAGGTAAGGCCGGCATCGATATGCCGGGCAGCGATGATGCGGTCACGAAGGTCGGCGGGGAGCTTCTCATCAGGGTTTTTATAATGGCCCGAGATTGCGTTGAGCACTTCCGGCAGCCATACCCATTCCTCCAGGGCCTGCGAGGGCGTCTCGACAAAGTCCCATTCCACATTGAGACCGGAGAGGCTCGCAAACGGTGCCCGCGTCAGGCTGAAGTGAAGGGCGTGGCCGAACTCGTGGAAGAGCCCCTCAACGTCATCGTGGGAGAGGAGCGACGGGATCTCGCCATCCGGTGCACGCACGTTGCCGATAATGACCGAGACGGGAACGCTGTATGTCCCGTTCTGAAGCATCCGGCCGGAGATCAGCGGGTATATCATCATGTGCCCGTACTTGCCCTCCCGGGGATAGAGATCGAAGTAGAGGTACGCGATGGTGGCATTGTCCGTGGCATTGACAACCCGGTACAGGGTCACGCCGCAAGCCCAGACCCGGGCACCGGTCACCGTCTCGAAACGGATGCCGAGGATGCCAGAAAACCGGGAATACATTCCGGCGATCACAACATCCAGCGGGAAATACGAGCGGACGCTTTCATCATCGATGGCAAAGTCCCGGTCCCGCAGTCGGGTTTTGAGATACGCAATATCCCAGGCATTCAGTGACTCCGAACCCGGGAAGAGCGATTGCTTGACGGAGAGGAGGGACGCCAGCTCCGCCGTCGTCTTCTCCTTTACCGGCTCCTTAAGCCCCGCGAGAAATGCGGTCACGTTCTCTTTTTTTCCGGCCATTCGCCCGTCTATACGGTAATCTGCCCAGGTATCGTATCCCAGTTCCTTAGCAATCTGCGCCCGCACCACGATTGCCTCCTCAAGAAGACGGGTATTCGTTTTTGCCTGCCGGTTGAGAAACGCTTCCGCCATGCGGCGGCGGGTTTCACTACGGTCCGCATTCTGTATAACCGCAAAATAATCCGGGTATTTCGTTGTGACCAGAAACGAACCATTGCGGCCCTTCCCAAACGGTGCCCGGGCAGATTCGGGAACGCCGAACAACTCATCATGGGTGAATTCAAGGGTGGTATTGTCATTGTTGAGGTTGGTGGAAAACCGGGACTCAAGCTGCGCCAGACGGGTCTTCATAGCCCGGACATTCTCAAGACGGTCATTGGGAAGAGCAAGCCCGTTTTTTACAAACTGTCGCAGGATGAAAGAGAGGAGCCGTAATTCATCGTCATTGCGGGGAGTTTGGGTACGGAATGCATCGTAGAGATCGCGCCGGGAATAGACGCTGACAAGGAACGTACCGGATCTTTCCTCGCAGGACGATCCTTCTGCGGCAACAACCGGATCAGGATTCACGTAACTCATCAGGGTTAAGGGGAGGATACGGTCATGGTAATCGCTCATGATCGTTTCGAACCGGAGGAGAGTTGTATCCAGGGTCCGCATTTCAGGTGGCAGTAACGCGATCTCATTGAGCGAATCGTTTGCGAGCCGGAGTGCAGCTTCAAAAAATGTGGTAACTTCACCGGGGGCATAGTGAGCCCGGACCGGCTCTTCCGGATAGGCAGTCCCCCCCGGTCCCCGGGGCATGGTATCGGAGATCACATTTGGCATAGGTTTCAGATGTAGTAGGTGCCGTGAGGTAAAAGGCGTTGAGATAAAACACCCGGACACGCGTCAGCATCGCAGACACCAAAGGGAGCGTGGATATGCCTGCCGGATTTTATCCGGTTCTTCACTGCCCGTCCTAATGTTCCCAGACGGTCTCACCCGAGTACGTGATCTTCCGGATCCGGTGGTAGGGAATATACTTGGGATCCCTTCCTGCTGCGATCATAAAATAATACCCTTCCAGAGCCCGGATATCCCGGCCCCGGGCACACGAGCGGTCTCCAGGTGCACCCCGGTCAACATAGCATACGATTATCTCGGAAAAAACGTACCGTTCATCGTGCCAGTACTTCAGGAGGAGTTCGTGACTGGTGAGCATCGTGTCCACCGATAGATAATGGGTGAATGGATTGATACAGATATCAACGTTTCCCACTCCTGACGGGGATATTTACCCATTATGGATGATTATAAACCCGCACAACCTATCTTCCCGGGATGTTTGTTGTCGCCCACGCATTCCTGGGATTCCTGCTGGGTCTTGTCTTTCTGGAAATAACCGGGGACCGGCGTGCAGTTCCGGTCTGTGTTGCGGGGGCCCTGCTGCCGGACCTCCTCGACAAGCCGCTTGCTTTGCTTGTCCCTGCACTCGGCAGCGGGAGGACGATCGGCCACTGCCTCCTGTTCATCCTCATACTATCATTCATTGCCCTGCTCCTGTACAAACGCCGGCACACGCTGCTCGGGGCGGCCTTTGTGGCCGGTGTCTTTCTCCACCAGATCTTTGATTCCATGTGGGTGACTATGCAGACATGGCTCTTTCCGGTTTTCGGGCCATTTCCCATTATGACGGTCAAGTCATATACCGGGTACTACCTCTGGCTGGAACTCCTGTCGCCATCCGAATGGCTGTTCTTTTTTGCATGCCTCGTCATCCTCGCAGGTATGCTTGCCGGAAAACCCCTCCGGCCCCGGTATTACCAGATAACTGCAGCAATTCTCGGCCTGATGGGAATCTTCCTCTTCGACTCTGCATGGTCGGGACAGGGAGGGTCATTCTTTGCCCCGTCCTATCCGGCAATCGCCAGTGCTCTGACAGGAATCCTCGCGATTATGGGCACGGTGTTTTTCATAGCCATTGCCAGGAATAACATCAGGATTACCTGATTTTTTTTAGGGAAGGGAAATATCCCGGAGCTGCACCTTGTTTACCTGCGTTTCCTCTTAATCCAGGTATCCAACCGGACTCAGTATTTTTCAAAGGTGCAACCAGGACCAAAGACAATTGACAATCATTTGTTCCAGTACCTCACCAATTTCAGAATGGATCAATAACCCCAGATTTTCCTGCCCATTCCCAATCCGGATTATGGCCCATATTGGCTTCCGGGGACCCATCGGATACCAGTGGATACAACGTTCGAGCAAAAAACCCTCCTTACAGAACACCGCTGAAGGGAGAAAATAATGCACCGCAATTTGACCGGTTTTGAATTTTCGCCACAAATTACGGGAATCATTTCCGTGGTGGACAAAATGGTTCCATTTTTGTGTTCACCACCGGACCCTGATGGGAAAATAAGCCCGTTTCTCTCCCGGATTAAGGTGCGAGAATGTATGTCTGATGCCATGGCGGTCTTATCCCATGAGGGTGGGATAATGAAAGAAGTACTGGGTTCCGGTTTGATCTCTTCTGGCTCTTCGTTTGGGAAGGAATTCGAAAAAACTCAAATTTGTCTCGGTTGGTTCTGTTCTTCGATGCATCGGCTGAACTGATGTGGGAGCGGTTGCTGAATATCCAGGATCCATGGAGGAAAATATAGCAAAGTACTGAAACTGCAAATTCGTCCCGGCCATTTTGCACAAACATTGCTGTGCCCTCATAAGAGAATCCTTAATAGGTTAAAAAATAAAAAACTGCTATTATTCAATTAAGGAAGATACTGATCATGAATATGAAAACTGGTGCCTTATCCTGGCAGAGAAAATCACTGTTGCTCCTGGTATGTGCAATGTTGATCCTTGTAGCGATTCCCCCGGTGTCTGCATTTACGGCAGAGCTTACATCTCCCTCGGATATCAACAATGTCTACAATGGAGATACGGTTACTATCCGGATAACCGGACTTGCAGCAACGAATACATTCCAGCTGAACATGACGTCCTCAAACTTGTATACAAACGGGGGCATGTTCTCGATTACCAGCTATGCGATGCCGTTTTCAATGACTCCGGCATCAACCCTGTTACAGGCAGACAATCTGGATGTTGCAAATGGATTGACACTCCATGTCCAGGGAAGTACGGCAACCGTGCTGGATCTGTCGGACATGGCTGCTCCGTATGAAATCGTTGCAACGAACGATGTCGTGAAACAGACCTATCAGAATATCTCAATCATTGGCTATCCTGTCACGCCAACGCAGGCAGTGACTGTAGACTTCTCAGAACGGGGTACGGTTGCAGATGCCGGTGTCAATCCCTCGGACCTTACCTTTACGGTCAACAACATCAACAGCGGGCTCCTCACGATCAAGGTCAAAGACGGTGCCTCTACCGTACTCGATAAAACCCTTACCTTCAGGGGAACCCGCCCGAACCCTGCACCGATCAATGGTGGCGACAGCACCTCTGGTGGCAGTGTTTCTCCAGGCACCAAAACTGCAGGAGTAGTTGCCCCAGCACCGGTAGTTGCAGCCACAGTTCCCGGCCAGACTACAACAACTCTCCTGTTAAACCAGGATGGCCAGACCCTGCAACCCACTACTATCCAAACCGGAACTAACTCACCGGTCGGCTTTGGTCTGGGTATCCCCCAGGGCACAACAGTCTTTACGCCACCTAATTATGGTAGTGGTACGATAACGGTCACACCTGTTCCGGTAGATTACGGCCGGTACTCCAGCCTTTTCAACACACCAGACTCGATTCTAATAGCGGGATTGGGAGTTGAATGTACACCTGATGGTACAACGTTCAGCAATGCGGTTACCATCACCTTCACCCTGTCACAGAACCAGTGGGATAGCATGATGAGCAGTGCTCGCGGCAACCCTGCTAACGTTGCTATCAATTATTATGATTCGGCTAAGGGATGGATCTCTCTCCCCTCGTTAAAACTGGACCCGGCAACACGCACGCTCTCAGCAACAACCACGCATTTCACCATCTACCAGGTCTTTGTCACCAATACGACCGCGCCTGCCAGCACCTCTGCCCAGACCTACGGGTCGTTAATCCAGGAGACACCGACAACGGTCTCTGTTCCCAGTGTCCAGGCAACCCCGGCTGCTAAAGCATCCCCAACCACAACACCCAAGAGCCCGTTCGTTCCCTCAATAGCGGTTATTGCAATTGTCGGGCTTGTTGGATACTTTGTCGTCAGCAGAAAACAGTAACCTTCCACTACCTTTTTTTATTTTCAGCTCTGGAGAACTCCTGAATTTGACCGGGGCATCCGGACGATCGAAAAAATTTTGGTACAACGTCTCCCTTTTAGGAAGTGAAGTCAAAAATGATGACGAGCACCTTCAGAAAAAAAGGTGCATTGGGATTTGTTATTGGCTGCCGCTCCTGGAAAACATTGGGAGAATCGATTTAACAATGCTCAATCCCTGCTTTCGGGTCATGTCACCGAGTATCGATATCAGGGCTCACAAATCGCTCCCATTTGTTTCGTGGACCGCATTGGATAAAAAACCAACCTGATATGCCGGGGACAGGAACAATAGTTCCAGTGCTGCATTACCCGGTTTTGCTCAAAAAAATGCCTGACCGTTATGCATTCGGGAATTAATTAATAAAATTCAGCATAAGGCCGGTTTTCCCGGTTGGCCGGCAAGCAATTTGGATTGCCCTCTGACAGGCCCCCTGATAATATTCCCGCAATACCGAACAATTAATGTATTTTTAAAAAAATAAGAGGCGTAACATATAATTAATGACGGTTTTGATCATGAATGTGAAGATAGGTGCCTTGTCCTGGCAGAGAAAATCACTGTTGCTCCTGGTATGTGCAATGTTGATCCTTGTAGCGATTCCCCCGGTGTCTGCATTTACGGCGGAGCTTACATCTCCCTCGGATATCAACAATGTCTACAATGGAGATACGGTTACTATCCGGATAACCGGACTTGCGGCAACGAATACATTCCAGCTGAACATGACGTCCTCAAACTTGTATACAAACG
>NZ_JBAZQA010000008.1:0-124229 GCF_041645475.1 Methanoregula sp.
ATCAGACCTGGCATTGAAAATTGACCCGGACTCTGCCGAAGCATGGGCCACGAAGGGAAGTATCCTCAACGATCAGGGAAAGTATTCCGAGGCCATCGCAGCCTGTGACCAGGCATTGAAAATTGACACGGACAATGCCAATGCATGGGCCACGAAGGGAAGTGTCCTCAACAATCAGGGAAAGTATTCCGAGGCCATCGCAGCCTGTGACCAGGCATTGAAAATCGATCCAACGAATGACGATGCCAAAAAGGAACGAGACAGAGCGCAATCAAAACTCAAATCCTGATTTTTTTGCCACGATCCATACCACCGGCTCCGGATGATCCCGGAGATCGGACTATTTTTCGGAACCGGCCCGATTGTTGAACTGTTCAGAAAACACCGGGGAATTTCATATCCCAAAAACCCCTCTTTGGGCCGGAACAGAAAGCCAGCCCAACCCGGAATAGCGAGATAAAATACGGGTCGCAGTGCGATATCTGAGAAGGCCAACTGCCTGCTCATACCTGATAAATTCGCATGCAACAGTGAATGTGACCTCATGGACGGTCAGGGGATGCAGCCCGGTCGTGATGCATTGGAGATGTGAGATGTCCGGGGGAACCGGGTTATGAATCAGGTCGCTTTTTTTCCAAAAGGGCGTTTACTTCGCGGGTGAGCACAGGTAAATTGGTTTCAAGAACACCCCATACAACATTGTCTGCAACCGAGGCATACCCGTGAATGAGCCGGTTACGGAATGAGATTATTCGTGAGGTGTTGCTGATCAATTCTGCAACAGTGGGATCGTGCCGGATTGCCTGGCTGAGGGCCTCACCGATTATTTCAAACTGGCGCTCAACACCCGATCGAAGGAGCGGATCGTTCTGGTAATCTGTCAACGTTTTACCGGCAGTAAACTGCGCAATAAGATCGCAGGATGCCGCGATATCAAAAAAATATTTACGGGTCTCATGCGGCAGCATAAATTTCAACCTGCGTTTCTTCCAGGGACTTGCGGAAATACGGATTGCGAACAGCCCCCGGTTCGATAAGATCAACCGGACGGCTGAACAAGCGTTCGAGATCTTCAGCAAGCCCGAAGAACTGGTCTGCGTGCTCGGCAGGCTGCATCTCTTCAAATTCAACGAGCAGATCGAGATCGCTTCTGTCCGCGTCGAACCGGTCATCCGTTACGGAACCGAATACGGCGAGACGGCGGACCCGGTGGTGAGCACTTATCCTGATAATCTCGTTCATGTTCTGCTTGATGATGCTGTGCATGAGAGGATCCGGCCTCCGGATGGTATTGTTCTTAGTAATGTGGTGATCGTTCTCACAGATAGTGCTTGCGATGCCCCGATGGATTCCTTGATCGGAGGAAGTAATTCTTCCATGTTTGTGCCATAAGGATCCGGGTGGTGGGGCCGGTCTTTTTCAGGAGGAGCACCGGGGAGCCCGTATTCTCGGGATCACCCCCGGGGTGTCGGCTCATTCCAGGCGATTTCTCCGATTTTTGCTATTCCGGTCAAAATATATGCCCACCATATCCGCGTTCTACTGGCATTTCCGGGTGCCGGTTGGGGGAAATATGGGGCAAAAACCGGGCCGACGGGAACACCATTACGGGCCATTCTACGAGGTCGATTCCAGCCGATTTTCAACAAACGGAGCGATTATAGGGCTTATTTTCCACAGGAACCGAAAAAGAGCGATTTACGGGGTTTACCGGGATCGGCCGGAATTAAAAAAACGGAATCGGAGCCCGATAAGGGCGTATTTTGGCATGGGGGAATGGGGAGGGATCCTGAAATGCCATCGTGAGGGAATTAACAGGAGTATATTCACTACCCCCGATCCGGGCCCTCTACGACCCCCGATTGCCCACCTTCCCAGATCCAGAGGTCATATTACTCTAAAAAGAGGGAGAGTTTCACCCATTTCCGGCCAGTTTCACGTCGGAGAATAAGAGGTCATATGTAGCCATATTACAGCGGCCGTTTATCCGGAAACCAGAGTGGGGTAGCGGAAAATGAAAGGAAGGCCTGTTTTGGGATCGATCCTACGTCGGAGAAGGGTTTTCTCTGTCGGAGACATGTGTGCCAAGATCTCCCAACGTGACCTGCCCTTTCCCGACCCGCACTCTCCGACGGAGACACCCCACCAGGATCCCCCGATGCACCACCCAACCGACACTATTTCCCGGAAAACCGACACAGTTTCCCTCATTTTTCCTCATTTTCACGTCGGAGATTCATGGCAGCATTTAGCACCATTTGGTGGGGCGTTCGCCCGGAAAACAGGGGGTGGTTGCGGAAAATGGAAGGAAGGCCGGTTTTGGGATCGGCCCTACATCGGAGACGGGATTTTCTCCGTCAGAGAGAACAGGGTTTCCAGGGCACACTCTCTGGGGGAGGGCGGTATTGTCGGAGCGGGCATCAGGGACAATCGGGATTTATGCAGGGGAGCAGTTCAACGAAGAGTATGACGGGTGCAGGGAGGGTGTGAGGGAATCACCGGATGGGGATTATCCACACCCAGAATGGTACGCAACTATGGATGATATTGGATCAATGTCGCGAGTAAATAGCGCAAGCGCAGCAACAAAAACGCGCAAGACCAGGATTACTCATGGAAATTCATATTCGCCGGATGAGATTCGTTTCCGGGTAATGTTTTTTCAGCCGGATCATCTCCGCATATTTCCAGAAAGAAACCCGATCGTTCGGATCCCGGCACAGAGATCGTATATATGAGTATTAGAAATCGTTCAGTGGGAATAACCGGGGTTTGTCCCAAAAGAAGAGGACGGGTTCACCAAGCGACGAACTTTGTGTTGAACCCGGTCCCGCCCGTAGGCATGAGAAGAGTATCTTCTGATCGTATGAAGGTTTTCTCTGTGCCTTGCGAGCGTAGCGTATCGAAAAAATGGAGGTATGAAACAAATGAATCTTTTCAAATGGAGCGTTGTACTGCTGGCACTATTGCTGGCAGCGATGGCGATAGTACCGATGGTGAGTGCGGAGGAAAAAGATCCGGCTCGTCTTACCAGTGAAGAAAAAGTTCGGGACCTTTTTAAACCGATTGATGCAGATATCAATAAAATGGTTGACGAAAAAATTCTCTATTCCAGTCAGGCTGGAACAGATAGATTTTCAGAACCTACAAAGGAAGTTCTCAAAAAATACGAAAAGAACCTTGATGAAATTGTCGCTCGTCTGGATACGCTGACTGGGGTTCATCTTGATGAAACGAACAGAACCATCCTGAAAGAGATCATTGTCACCGAGCATTTCAAAAAAGTATCCAATGACATGGAACTGGAAAAACGCGGTCTTAAATTAGAAGACGCAAAAGTCATCACGCCAAAAGTTCTCGGTGTCGTTACCATGACGGATGAGATCAACAAGCCCGAAACGGATTCCATAGTATCTGCTCCTCTTATGAATCTGTACCAGACGTATCCCGATGTTTATGGGGGATATGGTTTTGATGATGCTGGGTTACCGTACAATGTCGCTGGAGGTAATACGCTGTATAAGGTATTGACCTGGGGGAATTCCTACCCGTATACATACCGTCTCTATTATTATGATGAAGACCACCCAAACCCGACACTGGATGTAACGTACGATTACTACAGGTATTTAGAAATCGGGACCTATGAGGATTCTGCTCAATTCACCGTGTGGGATGCTTCCAATATCCAATATTCCCTGAGCTGGAGCAGCACTCGTACCTATGGGTACCCAGCTGGAAACCATGGCAGTATTACCAGGGAATATCATCCGTGGATTTATGTTTCCAATATCTGGAACCATGATATCGATACTTCGGACTCGAATCCGACAATGTCCATGCTCAAGATGTCGATCCCATATTACCCCCAATAATTATTTTTATCCAACAGAGATGATTTCATGGAAATTTCAGTATTTTTTCCCGCCAAAGACAAAATGTTTCATGGATCTATTCCGGTACGGGAAGCACCTGTACCGGACTGGGATGATACAAGGACAGACACAACAGGGCACCATTCGGGGAAACCTGAATCTGGCGATGTGAAAATTAAAGGCGTATATACTTATGAAACTTATATGGAGTGAAGTATCTTGCAGCCGGAAAACCGTAACAGATTGGAATTCATAAAGGATTTATCCCGGTATTCTCTCATTGGTTTATTATTGATCAACATCCTGTCGGTATTCGTCATCCTGTTTATCAATCCTGAAGCATTTTTCCTTGGATATAAGATCGCCGGAGCTCCCGCCGTGTTGTATGCCATGGGACTCATCTTCATCACGGTCATTGTGATGGTCTTTCTTTATTACAAAATAAAAGGGCATGCGATCATCGCGCTTGTATACGGGATGCTCTTTTTTATTAATGGTTACCTTACCGTCCTCTATTATAATAACAAGGTTCCCCCGGCAATTTATTGGCTCGTTCTGTTGCTGTCCGTGACGTTATTTTGCACAACGCTCCTGATCAAATCCGGAAAACCTGCCGAACCAAACGTGAAGAGCGTCGACACGATTTTTATGGGAAAACCGTGGGCCGGGTTGCTGGTGTCTGCCGGTGTTCTTCTATGTTTTTTGCTTATTACGTCAATTGGTTTCATCAGTTACCAGAAAGAGTACAATACCTGCCTCTACCAGATTGAAATCTATCCTGATACCCCGGTACATAATGTCACGCTCATGATGCCACTCCCATCCGGGAATTTCCGGAAAAACATGAGCAAAGATCTCATTGGGAACTCGCTTTCGTATTTCACGAACTATTCTCAATCCCTGGTGGAAACAGAAAACGGAACCATGTTAAAAATTACTGCTGACTCCATTGAAAAGCCCGGTGACGGACTCCCGCAGGAGCCGCTGCGGTTGTACCAAAGTTTCATGGTCGAGGGACCACGCGATCCTTCATCCCCTCCGGATAACCAACCGGTTTTATCGCCAGAATGGACGTTGCTGCCAGATTCCTGCAGCAATACACAATTCCAGGGGATATTATCCGGAAAAAGACCTTCGGATTGTTCGCACTATGAATCCGGTGTGTATGCAACATTCGAGACAGATCCTGCTTCGCAGACAATTATCACCGTATCCTTTGACAGGACGCGTATTATCTCATCATCGCAGTCCCTGAACCGGGACGCATTCCAGGAACGCATCACTGCCACGATCTTCGGGAATGCGGAGGGCTGGTTCAATGCAACGGGCTCTTTTCTTGCCGGATGAGGGCCGCGTCCCCAGGTCACGTTTTAAGTGGATTTTCCAGTCTACGTTCTGCCCAAGGATGCGGTGCATGAGAGGGATCCGGCCACCCTGAGCGATATTACCCCACTTCCTCAGCTCGAAATAACACCAGGCACAGGCTTCCACGTCGGCACCGGCATTGTGGCTGTCCGTAAATTCTTCTTCGAACAGCTGCAGGTGCAACTCGGTAAGAATGGGCCATTTGTAGCCCCGGCCGGACTTCGAAGGGAATTTGCACCCGGAGATTATCTCCGGTGCTTTCATGGTGCAGAAGGTTTATTTCCGGGAGGAGACGGGTGTCAAGCCCGCACCGCAAAAATCCCATTGTGGCCGAAGACAGATCGAAGTCAAGATTGTGGGCAATGACCGGCGCTGATCGCTCGATATCGGCGTTGAACTGCGGGAGCATGTTGTAGAGCGACACGCCCTCTGCTTTCGCCCGCTCGGTTGTGATGCCGTGAATATTTGCGGAGTTTCGGGGAATCGTGAAATCCGCCCGAGTAAATGATTGTCTTTACCATTTACACGTCCCGACAATTTTTTCTCATTGTGGTTTTTTACTGAGCAAAAAGTTATTTTATCGGGGTAGCGGTTAGTGTCACATTCAGTTTGCATCCTTCGCCACGGAAGAGTGCCCATTCCTCGCACTCAGTATTATTTGGGAAAGCACACATACCATATTCGCTGCCATCAACGTTTTTCACCGTATTGGGGGTGCCACCAATCTGCCCGCAATAGACCGCGGCTGAGTTGAGTCTATCAATCTTTGTATCATTGGTTTGAGTGCCTGCAGGTGTCTGTAAGGGTGCCGTCAGCTGGGTGCAACCGGCAACAAGAAGAGCGGCAACAAGGCAGACGCCCATAATGATCAGGAGTGTGTATTTTGATGTCATGACCGGTATTGTTTTTCCCTAACAGGATAAAAAGATGGTTTTAAGAATTTTTTGATCGGTTAAAATCGTGATCCAGAACACATTGTACCGACAACTAAAAGATCTATGGTACGATGTCTTCTTACTATGATGAGCGCTAAAAACGCAAAGGAGACAATAAAAAGATCCGCAAGCTGGAATCGCAGATTTATCCGGGCGATGTCTTCTTACTTGTTGTGAGGGAAGAGGGAGATAATCTGGTTTTACAGTACGAGCGGGTTTACTCGACGAAGCAATCCAACTGGAAAACTACAACCGTGCAATAAGTTGGACCGAGAGTGGTAATGTGAAGTACTCAGTGATGTGGCGGGGTGCCCTAGCGGATCCGAATTATTTCTCATCACCAAACTATCACGGAGATGCCCTTCATGATAACGCGAGAAGATTAAGCGAAACAAAGGATACGGTTGCCGGCTATCGATAACCCACTCATCATTTTTTATCAGGAAATAAAAACAAATTATGAATCACTTTGAATGTATGGGTATTTTACAATACCTCGAAACCACTGAAAAGGATCCCCAGTTATTTCAATAGCTGAAAAAAGACGAAGAATATTGATTGAATGTACCATTAAAGGTGTGAGTGGAGATGAAGTTCGGAAATCATAGCGTTATTCTGTTTTTTTTGCTGTTAATAGCTTGTCTGGTGCCGGCAACGAATGCAGCGACCGGCGAACAAACCATGATCACCTCACAACATCCTGATATTCGTGAACCACCGATTCTCATTTTCGACAACATCTCTGATATCAGAAATGGTGATAAAAATAGTTATCCGCAGGTTGCCGGGGTAACCGAGTACGATGTCATCAGCATTGACGCAAAAAAATTAAAACAACGACTGATGTCCAGAGAGAAAATTCCCATCCATCTCGATGGTATTCCCTATGTAATTATTCCCTATACCCCGGATTTGAACAGGGGCAACTCATTTGTAGGACGACTCGAAAACAGTTCGGGCAGCGTGGTAAAAAATTGCATTGTTCAACTTACTATCGACTATACCGGAGTTCACGGGGTAATTCATGATTCTGTAACTGATTCCCATTATTATATAAACGATCTCGGTTCCAAGCAATCTGACGAGAACATTTGTATGGTCTATTCGTCCAGACCGGGTCATATTCAGGGATTCAATACCGGTGAAGACAGCATTGTAG
Organism: Methanoregula sp.; assembly: GCF_041645475.1. GTDB lineage: Archaea > Halobacteriota > Methanomicrobia > Methanomicrobiales > Methanospirillaceae > Methanoregula. The sequence continues at coordinate 7,335 of NZ_JBAZQA010000008.1, forward strand.
TCGTACAATCCGGTGAAAGCAAAACATTTTCCCAGTTAACGCCGGAAGATATCGAATGGCTCATATCGCAGCAGATGAAAAACGAGAATCAATCCGGTGTTTATTCGTATCCAACGACAGCGCAGCCTGCGCCGCTCCCGGTGACAATTGCGATTGCTTCGTTTGGGATATATGCCGGAGTGGCAGGGTACATCCATAGAAAATGATGCGGGATATCGGTTTTCACCTCATTCTTATCCAATTTTAAAGTCTGGTGAAAAATTTTTCATCACGGTTTGATGATGAAAAGGTAAGTACCGGTACACTAACGCACACGAATCGTTCACGACTGATGCACGAACGCAGGCACGGTTTTTCAATCAGGGTGCGGTTGAAATTTTTTCACCAGGGTCTGCTGAAACATTTTTCATCAGGGTTTGAATGAAAAATAAAATTCAAGGTTTAAGTGATCCGGATCATATTTCTGATCAGGATCGTGATCGCGATGAAAAAATTCCCGGTCCTGCGGTGCTTTCATGGTACAGAACATTTGTTTCCGGGAGGAGATTCGTCTCAAGCCCGCACCGCAAAAATCCCGTAGTGGCCGAAGGCAGATCGAAGTCAAGATTGTGGGCAATGACCGGCGCTGATCGCTCCACATCGGCGTTGAACTGCGGGAGCACCTTATGGAGCGACACGCCTTCTGCGTTCGCCCGCCCGGTCGTGATGCCGTGGATATTTGCGGAGTCCTAGGGAATCGTGAAGTCCACCCGGGTAAATGATGAAACTGTTGAGGCATTTGCTATTGTATAAGGCACAGGCCCGCTGGACCCACGGGGCCACATTTCTGATCCTGATTTCCCGCAATCAACATGAATGAGCTGCGCTGGATATGCCAGAGTGAAACAGTTCACATTAATTTCCTGAAAATTAAAAAAAAATGGATGAAACTAACTCAGGTCGCTCAGGACATTGGAGATAGGAGAGAACGTTGAATAACTACCCTGTCCCCAATATAACCCGACCAACTGAATATTCCCATTTGAATCCTTGAAGTAGACGGGGGAACCACTGTCACCACTTGCAGAAGAGAAATCTGCGTACCACTGGTTGTCAATTGTTTTACTAAAGAAACGGTTATAGAGTGAGGTTTCCTGAATAATCGTGCCGGTACTTATACCGGATGTGATGCCGGACATCGTGACTCCCAGGCCAACAGAGGGGCTGGAGGTCCCGTATATCGAAGGCTGGCTGCCAGAACTTTCGAAGATCTGTCCTGCCACGTTGTTGTACTGGATCCAGGCTGAATCCGAAGACGTACCTCCCGATGAAACCGTAACACTCCCAATAGGAGCAGAGAGATCCGGCTGGTAGACCGTGCTGCCAACGCTGCCGATATGCCCTGCGGTTATGAAACCATTCTCCCCGCCCCGTGTCGCAGCAAAACCCGAGGTCAAAGCCCCAATTGAACTACCTACCTGCACGCCACCTATGACAGGTCTCCACGTATCAGCCCTGCCCAGGTCAAGGCGCGCTGTGGGCTCCTTATAGAAGATTACCGGGACGTCATCGATCCCCTGCTTTTTTGCTTCGGCCGCGATGACCGAATACATTGCATCCATGGTCTTTTCATCGATGGTCCCTTTATCATAAATCCCTACGGCAACAGATCCCAGGGCATTGTAGCCGTAGGAAAGTACCGGCCCATTCGGGTATGCGTACTGTTTGTTCACCGGTACTTTCGTTGCTTCATAGAGGTTATGCAGTTTTTGATACAGCGCATCGCGTTCGACAAAACCCCTGAAGTCTGACATTATTCCGCGTGAGATCACCCGGTTATCCTTATCGTAGACCGGGACAGGACCATACGATTTGATGAGGTTGCTTGTATAGCACGGCGCAAGCGACGTGTAGGTTTTGTCATCGACAACAACGCCCGATACGCTCAACGTTTCCGCTGATACGTTTCCAATAAGGAGAAGCAGGCAGAGGAGCCCGGAAAAGATTATCCAGTTTTTCATTGTTTTCACACTTCCATGTTCTCAAAGACCTGCGATCTTCATGGGTAATTTGAAACGACCTGATGATTACGCATGGGAAAATGGAAGATTTTCATCTAACAATCCTGCAAACCGGGTTTGCATTTTTCCTGATTCGGGCGACATCAAGAGAATTGATATAATATTTTTTCCCATTACTCTTTCATCATGGAAGATCCGGCAGAGTATACGCTCGATAAAACCACCATCGACAGTTTGTCCTCTGATACACGGATCCTTATTCTCTCCTCCCTTCGTGCCCGCCAGAAGACAAACGCAGAATTGTCCAAGGAGCTGTCGTTAAAACCACCGACCATCCACCACCATCTCGAACTGCTTAAGGAGTCAGGGCTGGTGGAATCGCGTGAAGACGGCCACAAATGGGTGTATTTCCATCTTACTCCGTTCGGGGAGGCCCTGTTCAATCCCGATAAAAAGATGAAACTCTCAATTATCCTGTCAGCAGGTTTGACTTTTATCACAGGGTTTGTCGCGGTCGTTACGTTTTTTGCGGTTCCAAGGCTGAATATCCGGATATTTCCAGGTCTGGACGATCCGTTTTTTCCAATGATTGTTGTTGCGGTCACAGCGGTGGTCCTCCAGGTCCTGGTCCTCGTCTACGTGATGCGCGGGAAATAATGCAGGGTCGCATCCCATGAGAAGGATTGACGCGAGGGGGAATGAGAGATGCAAACCGCCGGCCCTACAATCTATCTTTCCTTCCCGTACACTTCCGGCAAAAATTCGTGCAGCCCCCGGTGGTTCCACCCGGAGAAGAGGCCCGGCTTTGTGAACTGTTCCCGGATGAACAGGGCCGCATCTTCCCGGGACGTGATCTGGCAGATGCCCGGGCCGGTGTCACTCCAGCGCCAGTGCCGGAAGTAGAGAACAGGTATCCCATCTGCCTCGTGCACAGCGAACAGATCCACGCCGTATTCCTGTCGCTTTCCATCGCTGAGATTATGGCGAAGCGAGCGGTAGAGGATGGTATCGGTTGCGGGATCGGGGGAGGGGGATGGATACGACCTGCCAACAGAGGATCCTGTCAGGGGAGACGATCCGGGAGGAACATCCGGCCGGGTTTCATTTCCCGTCACCGGAGTGTCCGGGCTGCGTTCTGCCGGATCGCCCTCGCACGCGTTTCTCCTCCCGAACCATCGCGGGAAATATTCCCGGATACAGTTTTGCTCCGGTGCCGGGATCCCTGTGAGCTCAAATCCTGCCAGCCCGATGATGAATGCAGCTGCATCGTCCGGGTCGAGCGGGCAGATCACCGGCTGGCCGGCGAATTCATCCAGGTACCGGAGGTAAAATATGGTTGTGCTGCTGTGGACCGGGTGGGCGAAGAGGCAGGTGTCATCTTCCTTTGAAATGCCAGGAGGATATGGGAGACGAGGAACACGGCAGAGAAGGATATCGGTCGCGGGGTCGGGCGCTCGTAAATTAATCCTGGGGTTTTCGGGCATTGGTCAGCTCCGGTGTCACATCCATTCTGCTTCAGTAGCGGCCGACATTGCCGCGCCTGATCTATATTCTTCTGGGGGATAATTAATGTAACTCATATTAGTTGCTGTAGTGAAACTTACGGTGATAATGTTGTACCACCAGTGTTATACTAATGAGCCGCAAAATATCCACTGAAAAATCCAGGACTTCAACGGGTTATCGGATTCCACCGGATGTTGAAAAAAAGATGAATCAACTTATTGAGAGTGGCGAATTTGATACCCGTGCGGATATTATTACAACGGCTCTCCGGTTTTACTTTGATTCCCAGGGAAAAAATCTCACGGATGAAATAAAACAATATCTCACATCAGAAGAAGGACGCAGGTTCTTATCAGATCTTGTCGGGCAGACGGATCAAAAAAGAAAAGGATGAGATATGTCTCTGACCACGATCAAGATCCAGACGGAAACGCGGGACAAGTTAGCCGATCTTGGCAAAAAATCAGAGAGCTATGATACCATTCTCAACCGGCTGATCGAGTTTTACCGGGAACATTCGAAAGAGAAGTGAACCTTTTTTCCTCAATCCATGTCTCTGTTGGAGAACTCCTCTCCCGGAGACCTTAACCCGGATCACCCAATCCTGGCCCAAAATGACCCCGGATCACCCATTTCAGCGGACCGTACGACATAGTATCGTGAAAAAATGACATCGTAGTTTCCGGATACGTCAAAATGCTTCCCGATTATCATATTTCGGCTCAAACCATGCCCCAAAAAGCAGCCTGACAGCACTAATACAATGGCCGATCTCTGAACCGGCAGAGAGGGGTAGCGGAAAATAAAAGGAAAGCCTGTTTTGGGATAGACCCTACGTCGGAGAAGGGTTTTCTCCGTCGGTGACAGATGAGCCATGATCTCCCAACGTGACCTGCCCTTTCCCGACCCCCACTCCCTTCCCGGGGTAAATCCGGTTACACTAAGGGCCCGGATTCCTCTATTATCCAAATCCAGCATCCACTTATCGTAAAAATGCAGCACAATTACCATCCAGAGAACCCCTGTTTTCCGGAGGGGTCTCCGAAGTGGTGCGGGTTTCTCCTTCGGATGACGTGTGCATGTCGCGAGGCATATCCTTCGCTGGAGAATTCCCCTCATGTCATAACCGCTCATCCGGACCCCCCAACTGAATCTTTTAGGAATTTTAGGCCAAACAGGGGTCGCGGATCCCAATACGGGAGCGCATGGGGCTCCGTTCCGGAAAAGTGGTTTAATGGAACTTGTTGCGTTGCCGGATTGGGGGGTCGGTATGGGAAAATCGGGGAGGTTCTGGAAGAGGAATTGTACGTAGTGAAATCTTCATTTGATTGGAAGTAATCTGTTGATGATAGACCGGCAATGGGATTGCGCATATGGTGGCTTATATTTTTAATCTCATCATACATACAATATCTTAATATATTATTAGCAATTTGAAACCCTCAAAAATGAGACTTATAAACTATAAGTGCAGAGGTACGAATAATGAAAAAAATAAAAGATTTGATTCAAATAGCTGGAGTGAGTGATAGAAATGAAGCGAATTTGTTAATGGCATGCGGTGTTGAATATTTAGGTTTTCCTTTACGCCTTCCTATTAATAAAGAAGATATTTCTGATGCTGATGCTGCTGAAATAATTCAATCATTAAAAAAACCCTATAAAGGAATTCTTATAACATATCTTGAAACCGCCGAAGAAATTTTTAATTTATGCAAATATTTAGGAACTACTTATGTTCAGATACATGGTAAGATTTCGATTGATGAAATGCACATGCTTAAACAAATGTATCCCGAAATTCAGATTTTTAAAAGTTTAATTATTCGCAAGGGCAATGTCAACTCATTAAAAAATGACATAGAAATCTTTAGTCCGATAGTAAATGCATTTATCACTGACACATATGATCCAATTTCTGGAGCTTGTGGTGCGACGGGGAAAACACATGATTGGAAAATCAGTCGATATTTAGTAGAGATATCACCAATTCCTGTAATTCTTGCCGGAGGATTGAATCCAAAAAATGTCCGTCAAGCAATTCTTCAAGTGAGACCTGCAGGAGTAGATGTTCACACTGGTGTCGAGAATAAATGGGGTCGAAAAGATAAAAATTTAGTCATGTCTTTTATTTTTGAGGCGAAAAAGGGGTTTGAATCAATATCAAAAAAGGATTAATTTTTTTGGTGATTAGGAATTAAAAAAGCCACGACAACCATTAATGAGAGATAAAAATGATCCGACATAACCTATGAATTTAATCCATTCCTTTTCAAATACTTTTTGAAATAATGTATGAGAATAGCGGAAAACCGACACTGTTTCACACATTTTCCCTCATTTCCACGTCAGAGATTTATGACAGTATTTAGCAGTATTTGGAGGGCCAATCGTCCGGAAACCAGGCAGGTGTAGCGGAAAATAAAAGGAAAGCCGGTTTTGGGATCGACCCTACGTCGGAAAAGGGTTTTCTCCGTCGGAGTCATGTGTGTCGTGATCTCCCAAAGTGACCTGCCCTTTCCCGACCCGCACTCTCCGACGGAGACCCTCCACCAGGAACCCCCCCGGCACCACCCAACCGACACTATTTCCCGGAAAACCGACACTGTTTCCCTCATTTTTCCTCATTTTCATGTCGGAGATTCATGACAGCATTTAGCACCATTTGGAGGGGCGTTCGTCCGGAAAACAGAGGGGGGTTGCGGAAAAGGGAGGGACGGTCGGTTTTGGGGATCGGGTTCACGCCGGAGAGGGGGGGTCCTCCGTCGGAGAATATGTGCGTTTTGGGGCACCTCCATGGCGATGAGGTGGATGCCAGGGCAGGGCTGAGTAGAGTTTGTGAGTTTGTAAAAAATTTCCCGTGGATCATGCTGAAAAAATTTTGAAAACGGGTCGCTTGAAAAATTTTGATCACGATCAGTTGATCGATTTGGTTTTTGTCAGAGTGGTTGGTGGAGGCCGGACGGGGATCGGGGGCTTGCTTTTGTGAGTTTTGTGATACCGGGGCTGGTGTGATGAGACGGTGCTGGGCTTATGCATAGTACTAGACGGATTTAATAGCATACCAGCTCCGAGATGGATAGCAAAAAAAAGGAAATTTATTTCACAAATAACGCAATAATGAAATTTATCTTTTCAACAATTTCCTTACGGATTTGAATTACCTCCTCCCAGGTCTTAACTTTGCCATGTGCTATTTCATTTCGGTACTCTGCAATTATATTACAAGCATAGCCCATTTTCTCAAAGTCGGATTTATCAATTTTATTTTCGACAATCTGAATAAAATCCTTAACGATTGGATTAGAAGCAGCGTCATAAATTTCAGTTTTTAAATTCAGCCAACTACCTAATGCCATCGTTTTATTTTTTTTTGCTCTTGAACTTAAAACGCTTTTAAGTGGATACGGTAAAGGACTGATATACAATTTCCGTAAATTTCCACCATCCCAGTAACCATCCTTTATTCCGCCACAACGGTTAAAAATATATTTTCGTGATTTGATTTTCAATTTGAATGGTTCGGTGATGTGTGTGTCAAGTAAAATTTCGATTGCTTTTGCATAGGGAATGATTGCAACCGAAAAATCAAATTGTTCCGGTTTTTCAATTTTTTTGAATTGCTTTAATACTAATTGTTCGGCCGAAAATAATGTCTTGAATACATCCGGATCCTTTTTGATCTTCGAGAAATCAATCGTGGTTACTGCTAATTCCTGATATTGTGTTTTGCTTCTTCTCAAGTTGGAGATAATATCAGTTTCAGTTTCAGGATTGCAAAGAGAAATTGCTCTGTCCAAATTGGTAACTGCCGATCGATATTCAAGATTGTTTGCCTGAGCATCTGCAAGGTCTGCAAAATAGAAAAAAGCGGACGGTTCGAATTCCGTCGATTTTTGGAAATACCGGATCCCTTCTTCAATTAAATCCTGATTAAGAAGATTATGTCCAATTTTGTTGCAGACCCTTGCGGAGAAATCGTCAAATTGAGATCCTTCTAGCGCTTTTTTATAACAAACTAATCCTTCTTCGAGGAAACCTAAATCTGAAAAATCTTCACCGAGCAGGGCCCAATATACCAAGGGCTCAATTTTGATAGTTGTGTCTTGAGAGATATCAGAAAGAATTTCCAATAATTGAGTATTGTTTTTCGCAATGAGAACTTCTTTGACGAAAACGCGAACAATCGATTGAATTGCAACATATGGATTCTCTTTTTTGTCGTGTTGATTATATTCCAGCAGGAGATCGTAAAACGGATAGGTGATGACATTGGTACTCGCACAATTAATCGCACGACCGAAATTCTCTGTAGATGTTTTGAAATCACCGGAATAATAATTTACTACAGCCAGGGTCTTAAATGCAAATGCATCTTCTGAATCGGATAATAAGATCTGTTCGCAAAGTTCTTTCACGCGAGGGAAGTTATTTCGATAGAATGCAATATGTGCGAGTCTTCTGAGAACCTCATTGTTTGGTTGTATTTCATAACCCCGGTTTAACCAATATTCGGCAAGATCGTATTGAAATATTAAAAGAAATTTCATACCCATGATGAAACATAATTCATATTCTTGGGATTTTTCCCGAGCAACTATTTCTTCTGATTTAAATGTCCCAATTTTCTTTGGGTTTCTAAATTGGTCTAAATATTTTCTTTGCCCTTCAAATTTTTGAAATTCGTTGTGATCAACTTTTAAGAAGAAATCTGACCACTGTTTAATTAACTGGTATTCTTTTTCATATTGTTTTGTAAAATGGAAGTGCTTTATTAATTCTTTATTCAAAAGCACACGGTCCAATAAACTTGTATCCTGCATATTTTGAAAAAATTTTAAATAGAACTTTTCGGAGGTCTCTTTATCCCCTAGCAAAGAAGTAGCAGTGCATATTCTGATATAACAATACCCTTTATCGAAAAGTTCTGCATCATCTACACGGACACGATTAGCCTTCTCAAGAATTTCATATGCATCAAAATAAAAATCCCGGGAACGAGCCCATTCATTTTTTTTATCTTCAATGGAACCAAGAAGCATCAGGGATCTAAAACACGCTTCATAATCCTCTTTTTTACGGGATAATTCTAAAACATGTGAAAGGTATTTTGATGAGAGATCGTAGTAACCATCTTTAATGAGTTTCTTAATATCGGAAAAAAAATTTTCAATTTCAAAAAGATCTGTGTTACTCTCAATAACTGCCGGATTTATTTTCAGGGGATAAATATCATTCAGAATACCTAATTTTTTTTCTTCATTTAGATCTTTAAACCAAATAATAAAGGCGATTTTTTTGATATCTTCCGCAAGGTACGCACTATCAACATTTGCTTTTTTAAGATCATTATCAAATCCCAATTCCTCCATCATTGGAATTATCGTTTGAGTGAGAAACGTAAAATCGATAAATCCAAGTGAAAACCCGTCATCTGGATGGGGAGTGAATTTAAAGTAATCGTATCTCAATAAATTCGCAAATAAATAACGCAATGAAAAAAATTTCCGTCGATTTGATGAAGAAGTTTCAAAATAAAATTCTTCGTCGTCAAATACGGTCCAAAATGAACAATTCTTGGTCCTAATCTCTTCAACGATCGATTTTATTGTCTGTATTTCCACTCGATCTTCGTTTATTATGGCGTGATCATAACGCTTATGTAAAAAATGCATTTGTTGTTGTAAATCAGGAGATATTTTTTTATAATTTAAAACCGGAAATCCTGATCTTGGGTTATTTCCTGCATTTTCAATATTTTTTCGTGGGGGTAAATCTGGGCATATTTGAAAAAGATTTTTGTTTATATCATCATTCATTGAATAATACAACTGTTGCACACACTTTTTTGTAAGCCAGATTGTTTTTTTATCCTGTGAAATCTTTTGACATAGATATGAATAAAAACCAGGATCACGTTGAGATCTTAAAATAAATTGATTGAGAAGTCCCCCATGTTTCAAAAAACTTTCAATTTTTTCTTCGGATAATCCCCCTTTTTCTTCAATAAACTTTTTTCTTGATTCGAGTAAATATGCAGTTAAAAAACAATAAGCATGTGATTTCCAAAAATTTTCCAAAATTTCACCTCTTATTTGAAATTTGATATCGGATATCTTCCAACAGGATTTTAGAGAAGAATTTCATGGATATAGTTTCGCCCACTCGTATATACCGCCCCGGTTTTGATATTTTACCGGACTCACAACGTGTTCCACACCGAGAGAGATAACGTCATCCAGAGAAAATTTTGTGATTATATTCCCTGTATCAATTTTCACATTACCCGAAGGTGTGATCATGAAATATGAATTCTCGATTTCATCACTTGATTCGAATACCGGTGATTCTCCCCAATCCAGATGCATATGAAGATGATTCCCAACAAATTGATTGAATTGGTCAGAAGTTATTGCCAAATCCTCAACTGCATCATCGTTTTCTCCGTGAATATGCAACATCTGGAGAACTTTCCAGCGATCCGGCTTTATTGTCTGAACGAGAGGAATCATATTCTCCCGATACGTTGAGGCCGTGACAGTTGTATTCATCTTCAGCCGTATTCCGGCATTTCGAATCAGACCAGCTATTCCAATGCAATGTCTTACATGAAACCCATATCCCCGCCCGAGCTGAGCTTCGATCTCGTCGCTGCCTGAATCAATTGAAAGCGCAATCCAGTCTATAACCCCTCTCATTTTTCCGATTAAGTCCTCATTGAGAAGTGAGCCATTTGTTGTAATAGAGACCGTCATTCCCTGATCTTTGGCTACCCTGCAATAATCCAGAAGACGCGGGTGGAGCAGGGGCTCGCCACCGGCAAAATTAATTTTGTCCATACCCAGATCAACAAGTTTCTGAATAATTTCTACTCCCTTGTCGAAAGAGACCGGAGTTTCTCCAAGATTCCGGGCGAAACAAAATCTGCAGCGGTAGTTGCAAGTGGAGAGCAGATGCCAGTTGACGGATTTAATGATACCAGCTGAGGACATGCTGATGATATTTTTTTGATGATGGATATGAATGAAATTTGCAATCGTTTCCCAAGATAGCAACAAAATTTAAGTGAAAACCTTCAGATGATGATCATGGACGATAAGGAACGTATTCACATTATTGCTTCCGGGGCAAATATCGGGAAGACCGTTCACTTGGCGATCAAAGAGGAGGGGCACGTTTCCCGGATATATGTTGTCGTCGAAAAAGATATCTGTACAATCTCAAAAACTGATAACGAAGTGAGGAAAAATATCAAACTTAATATTCAGGATGCAATCCGTGAAGTGAAAGAAACATCCAGACGGATGAAAATTATTTTTGAAACGGTTTGGATGGACTCCATATCGATCGAATCCGTCCGGGATGCAGTTCTCCAGATTTACGATAAATTTCCCGATGCGGAATATTCATTCAATATTTCCGGTGGAACAAAACCCCTCTCGAATGGATTATTTCTGATGTCAATCTGGGTTGGGGGAAAAGTGTATCACACACCCACAGATGATACGATCCAGCGGTTGTTTATTCCAAAAATGCATCCTCGGGATATTTCCCGGAATGAGAATCTTGGACGAATTTTAGATTGTTTTTTTTCGCCAATAATTGAAAAAGAAAAAGATGGTGGGATAGCTGGAAGGAATCTTTTTCAGGAAATGAAAAAACGATATCAGCCCGTCAGGGATACTGGAGACAAAACAACCAAACGGATCTATTCGAGAGGAACCCTGACGAAAAATCTGGCAGAACTCATTGAGGATGGGCTCATAACTGAAGCGAACCATCCCGCAAGCAAAAAAGAAAAAACTTATTTTATTACCGAAGATGGAAAGTTTGCCCTGAAATTTTTTCAGATGCAAAAACGAAAGCAGCCGGAAAAATGAATACTTGACAACCTGGGAAACTATTTCGAATCTGACAGATATCCACCCTCACACCCATCTTCATTCACAACCACAAAGGAGGTGACACACCAATGGGAAAAGGAGGCCACGGCCACAGCTCAAACGATGACCGGTCCAACTCGATGAATCCGAACAACGACGCACATGATGCGGCGATGGACAATCATGCGGACCAGTTGAACCCCAACAACGACAAGTTCGAGGGGGACGACGAGGACTAACTCATATTCCGGGGGGTCTGCATCCCTAAATCGCATCCACCAAAATTGCATCTCCCCCCATCCGGGGTCAAAATGACCCCTGATCTCCCATTTCAGCTGACCGTACGACATAGTATCGTCAAAAAATGACATAGTAGTTTTCGTATACGCTCAAAATGATTCCCGTTTGCCATATTCCGGCTCAAACCATGCCCCAAAAAACAGGCTGAGAACACTATTACAATGGCAGTTTCCTGAACCGGCTTGGGGGGTTTAGCGGAAAATGAAAGGAAAGCCGGTTTTGGGATCGACCCCACGTCAGAGAAGGCGTTTCTTCGTCGGAGACATGTGTGTCGAGATCTCCCAACGTGACCTGCCCTTTCCCGACCCGCACTCTCCGACGGTGGCCCTCGACCAGGAACCCCCCCGGCACCACCCAACCGACACTATTTCCCGGAAAACCGACACTGTTTCACCCATTTTCTCTCATTTTCACGTCGGAGATTCATGACAGCATTTAGCACCATTTGGAGGGGCGTTCGTCCGGAAAACGGAAGGGAGGTTGCGGAAAATGGAAGGGCGGGCGGTTTTGGGGATCGGGGTTACGCCGGAGAGGGGGAGTTCTCCGTCGGAGAAATGATGGAACGGTTGAGGCATTCGCGGTTGCCTTCGTTATCACATAAGGCCCAGGCCAGCTGGACCCCCCGGGACCATTTTTCTGTGGAGGTCGGTGCGGAATATTTTGGGAGGCCCGACGGTTTTTGGTGCCGGGGAAGAGGAGCACCAGATATTATTTTGGAGGGGATTTGGGTTTGTCTATCGATTTGATGAGGTTATTCTCAAGAAATAATGGTTCTGGTTTTGTCAAAGAAATTTAAACGGTTTGAGATTGGCGTACGCTAGGGCCAATTCTTTTGCACTCGTCTCTACAGTGGACTGTAAATCTCCCCGTGTTTTAAAAATTTTCTGTTGAGTCTGATTTAATGTCTCAATTCCGGTTTGAAGTTCGCGTTCAAGGGGTCGCATACGGGGTTGATATTTTAGTTTTAATAATTGAATATCGGTCTTTTCAACCCCTTTTAAGGGATTGAATGTGAAATTACGTTCCATGCGCTGACGCCATCCAAGTAATTCAACAGTTAATGCATCGCCGAACCCCGGAATTCCCCGTATTTTTCCAAACGAGATATCCGCAGCGGTTTCAACACCAAAGGATCTCAATGTGGCTTTTCTATTCGGTCCCACACGAGGAATACTGGCCCCATCGATAAAACAAGTTTCAAGATATTTCCTTAACTGCCTCTCTTTTACAGTATTATGTAACGCAACCTGGGCCTGATTATACTCTTTTTCAATCGATTCGTAATTTCGTTTTAGGAGAATCAGTTGGTTCAATTGTTCTTTAAATTCAGCATCGCCGGCTTCAGATTTCCATCTGATATTGATGGAACGCCAGTTATTCCGACAGATTTCAAATAATTTCTGTCTTCTTTTCCGTTCAGCCTGTTCTTTGCCCGGATAAAAGAAGAAAATAGCCCCGAGGATAATTGCCGGGATAATTAATCCAAGGTTAAGCACCAGCGCCAAAATAATTATGAGAACTCCGCCAATTCTCCGGATCTTGGTATTCCGTACAGCATTTTGCAGCGGAACCGAGAGAGGATCCGGTTGGAAATTATATGCTTTCGGACTGATGATCGGAACGGAACCCGGCTGTTTGATGGAAACGATCTTTTGCCAGATACTCTTGAGATCGAATTTGACCGCTGTTTCGAGCTCTAAAAATAATAAAATACCGGATGTAGTTTCAAGGTTACACCAGGGACACGACGATAAACCTGAATAATAAACATGCATTGGCTCCAGATGACATTGTTTCAGCCGGTTTTCAAGGTCATTGAGTAATTCCCACCATTTTTTTGCACTGGGGCGGTAAGGACGCTGGACACCCACTTCGGTAAATGCCTGCTCGAATGCAGATCCCAATTCTTCCGGGACTATTGACAAATCAACAGAATTGGGAGGAGGGGAGATATTTTTGAGATGGGCCGTTTTACTAAATGCGAACCGGTATTCAATGATAGCCTTCTCAATAGGCATATCACCGCTTCCATGAAAAACACCGGAATAGGGATGTCGGCCCATGAACAATAATTGGAATATGAGGATAGCGAGGCCAAAATTGTCATGATTCGGTATCCTTTCAATTTTAAAATCCTTCAGGGTTTGAAGTTCCGGCGGAGTGAACTGTGCAACACCAACCTCACAGAAGAATTTTTTATCATCGTGTCCTCTCACCTGAAAAGAGTCACAATCGATCAACCGGATACAGGCATGATGATTCACCAGGATATTTCCTTCATTCACATCTCCGACAACATAACCAAACTGGTGAATAACAGAAAACGCTGAAGCAAGATTCTTTGCGGCTCTTACCAGAAACTGCCAGTTGGCATCAGGAAATAATTGTTTCCGGTGTGACGGGCCGTAGACCATATGAACCGGCTTATATTCAGAAACTTTCAGCATTGTGAAGCCGCAGATCGGACCTCTGTGTCCGGAAAATATCAAATCGGTTGGCCAGGCAGAAATTGCTTTCAGCTCATCATTACAGCACTTGACCATTAATCTGAGTTTTTCCTGTTTTTGGGAATCGATTGGCTTATGATAAATTTTTGCAACAAGATTCTGACTGGATGAGGTGATTTCAAAGACATCCCCCTCACCACCACTGCCGATTTTCTTCCCGAGATTAATCCGGTTGCCTTTGCTGTCGGATAAGATGGTGGAGTTTGTGTAGGTCATTTCGGATCATCAAATGCGGAGCGCAGGATAGTGTTCACTATCATCATTCGGGTGAGTATCTTAATTGAGTGTTTCGAAATGGGTGTGTGATTAGGTTTTTTTACGAACATATCTTCTGAAATTTAAATTTCAATTAAACTCTAGCGAGAGAAAAGGGCCATATTGTTTACCAGATATTTTTCAAATAAATTTTATAGGTTCGATACTAACGGAGAGATCAATATGGCTGGATTTTTCGATTCGATCTGCAATCTTCTCGGGCGAAAGAACGATCCTGAACTCTCTCATGAAAACGTAAAAACCCACGAAATATTAAAGGATAATTCGGTCATTCAAAATTATCCCAATAAAATTCAAAAAACCCAACAAGTTTCTGGAACCCAAAGAAATACCGAATTGGATCAGTCCGATGATGAATATCGCTCAATAAATGTTCACGGACATTCGGTCTATGATCCACCAATAATTAACGCAAAAAATGCAACGTCCGGCATGACATGGGTCGGAATGGGCCAGCTGATAACGGTTCATGGTTTTAAAATTCGCGATCCTTTAACGTACTGGTCAAATTCAAATTATCCAGAGGCCTCCTGTATCTTCACAGGATTAAAAACCGAAAAACATGAAACTACAATTCTTCCACCATTGCCGTATTGGCCGCAATACTCCGGGCTTACACCCGCACAGAGAGGGAGGTACCTTTCGTGGCTGTCAAGGGGACGAAATGACGAGCTGAATGAAATCGGGTACGCGTTCATCTTTTTTTATGGTCTTGAGAGAAGAGCCATTTTCGACAATACAGATCATGAAGTAATTCTGGATGAAGTCCGCCGTCTGTTGTCACGTTATTCCTCATCGGGGTCCTTCAATTCGTACCTTAATCATTTCATGGCATACGTTGTCGGCTCACGGCTTACCGGTATGAAAGATACCAATATCAGAAAATTTTTCCCGGAGTTTGACAATCTTGAGGAGAATCAAACAAAAGTTGTCCTGTCATGGCACTGGTCGAACAGATTACCCCTCCGGTGGGATCTCTGCTATTCTCTTGCAAAAAATTCTGATGGGTTCGCAAGAACAAACATAACGAGAAAGGCACCCGCTTTATTGAAGCAACTCTTTAAGAAAAAATTTTCCGAACAGTTCCCGCAGGGGATTCCTATCTCATCTGAATCGGATCAGTTCCAACTGAGTTACCGACCCGCCAGTCCGTCGCTGCTGCAATATGTTGGCTACCCGGGAAGACCCGGCCTCATCAAACCGTTGTCATTTCCCATTCCCCGACTCGGCTCTCTGCCTTTTGAAACCCTCAGGAAAATCTGGGTCGATTGTATCGACGAGATCAAACCTGCGTGCAACAAGCTGGCAAAGGCTGAGGGAAAGATCACGCGGGACGTCTATAATGCTCTTCCTGAAGCACTTAAAGGAGAAATTCCTCATCCTGAACTGGAAGCGTGGCGCAATTTTATTTCAGCCAAACCTCTTGTCGATGGATCCCTGGTCCTTCAGGTTTCCGATGTTGCCCTCCGGATCGGGATAGAGAAACGTGATGCGCTTACGTCAAGCCAGAGCGGGATGGTAACATCAACGGTCAGGGATTTTGGATGGGTTCTCGTGCCGGATCAAACAACAACCGGTACTTCGTATAAATGGAGCGATAATGTCGCGATTGTCCCCATTCACGGTGCAGCGGAACGGCTATCAGAAAATTTTCAGAGTGCAGCATTAATCTTTGAGTTGGCGTACGGGATTGCAGCATCCGATGAAAATGTTTCCGATATCGAGAAAGAATACCTTCACACGTTTATTTCAGAACAATTCTCGTTGAATTCCTTAGAAATTCAATGTCTCAAAGGACTACAAAGAGTACTTGAAATCCAGCCCCCGTCCTTATCCAGAATTGGCAAACGATTGAGCAAACATCTGGTTCCGGAACAAAAGACTACACTTGCCAATTTCCTTGGAGAGATCGTCCTTCTCGATGACAAATTCGTTAAAGAAGAACAGAAGGCACTCAAAACCGTTTTCAAAGCGCTGGAGATAGACCCGGCTGTATCCGATGAACTGATCAAAAAACTCCTTGTCGGGCATATTCCGGATGAGCCGGTAACCGTCCAGAAACCCGGAAAAGCCCGGAAGGGCGAGGCAATACCCCCACCCGTAGTCAAACCGGCATTTGTGATAGACAAGGAAAAATTAAGACAAACGATGGATGACACCCGGGCAGTTCAGATCATTCTCGCCTCAGTATTTGAACAAGAGCAGGAAGAGATTGTGGTTGATATTGAACCGGAAGTGAACGTTCCGGAAGTCTCAATCAAAGCAGATTCACCGCAAAATGATATCGATCTTCCCTTCCCTCCTGAAACCATCCCGTTGCTGGACGTAAAATATCTCCTGATGTTGCATGACATCATGAAGTCGGCGGAGTTAAGCCAGGATGAGTTCACCGGTCTTGCGAAAAAACACAACCTGATGCCGAGGGCAGCTTTTGATGATATCAATACCTGGGCCGATGAAGAACTGGGTGATTTCCTGCTGGAAGAAAACGAAAGCCGTATCGTGATCAATTACCAGAAATGAATTTCAGTATGTGGTGCGGGTTATGGGAAAACTGAAACAAAGAGAACGGGACGCAATTATTCAGTCCCTGAGTGCCGGGGTTGTTCCAAGGATTGGACTTGAGCACATCCAGGTTGGTAGAATAAATGAAGTAAGTGCAATTTTATCTGATCTGGAAAAAATTCAGAACGACGGGGCTGCGGTCCGGTTTATTATTGGACGTTATGGTTCCGGGAAGAGTTTTTTCTTAAACCTTTGCCGAATTGTTGCTCTTGAGAAGAAATTTGTTGTGGCCCAGGCCGATATCAATCTTGAACGACGATTATATTCAAAAGAAAATCAGGCCCGGGCACTCTATACGGAACTTGTACATAATTTTGCTGTCCGGGCAAAACCTGAAGGCGGTGCACTGTCCGGCCTTATCGAGCGATGGATCTCCGATCTTGATTGCCGTCTTCGTAAGGATGGCAAAACTACTGAAGAGATCCTGCAGCAGATCCCTCAGGAACTAAAATGCCTCCAGGACTTTGTCAGCGGATATGATTTTGCCACCGTCATTGGAAAATATTTTGAAGGCTATCAGAAAGGCGATGATGCGCTTCGAACTTCGGCAATCCGCTGGCTCTCCGGAGAATATTCCACCAAGACCGAAGCCCGGCAGGACCTCGGGGTCAGGACAATCATTGAAGACGACAATATCTACGACTACCTGAAGTTGTGGGGCCGCTTTGTTAAATTGGCCGGGTATTCCGGGCTTCTTGTCAACCTTGATGAGCTGGGAGTGCTGTCTCACCGGCTAAATAATGCGCAGGCACGCAATTCGAATTATGAGACAATCCTGCATATCGTGAATGATTGTCTTCAGGGAAACGTATCCGGAACAGGATTTATTTTTGCCGGGACCGATGAATGCCTCAAGGATCAACGGAGAGGTCTCGTAAGTTATGGGGCCCTTGCCCGGCGTTTGGCCGTGAGAGATGATTTCAATATCGCGGGACTGAAAGATTTCAGTGGACCCGTCATCGAACTGGAGAATCTCTCAAAGGAAGATACCTACGTCCTTCTCCACAATATCAGGAGTGTTTTTGCTTACGAGGATCCTGCAAAATATCTCATACCGGATAAAGGCATCGAAGGATTCCTCCAGCACTGCCAGAATACCCTTGGTGCAGAATTTTTCCTGACACCGGGAGATATCGTCAAGAGCTATGTCCGGATGCTCTCAATTCTTGAACAAAATCCCGGGACCTCGTGGGAAGTCCTGCTGAACAAAACGACCGTTCAGAAAACGCCGGATCCAATCGCTGTCAATGAAAACCCGGAAGAGAATATCCCGGAAAAACCTGCTGCCCCAAAACCCATGGATGATCTGGTATCTTTCAAACTGTAATTTTTCAGGAAGACCCATGGAAAAAACCGCATTTTCATACCTGCATCCAACCATTCAGGAAAAACTCTACAAGATGTGCTGGACAGAGTTGCGACCGATCCAGGAGGACGCCATCCGGGCACTGTATACGTCAGATAAAAACCTGATAATCTCTGCAAAAACGGCATCAGGAAAAACGGAAGCTGCATTCCTTCCGATCCTGTCGCAGATTGTTGAGAATAAAGGTACCGGGATTTCCGCGATTTATGTCGGCCCCCTTAAGGCACTCATCAATGACCAGTTCCAGCGCCTGGAAAAACTCTGTGAACTCTCTGAAATCCCGGTATTCAAATGGCATGGGGATGTCGGCAGCAGCGGGAAAGCAAAATTCTTAAAAAATCCCTCCGGTGTCCTCCTCATCACTCCCGAATCAATTGAGTCCCTGTTCATCAATCACCCTGACACATTCTCCCGGCTTTTTGGTTCGCTCTCCTTCATCGTCATTGACGAGATGCACTCATTCATCGGATCTGAACGGGGAGCACATCTGAAGAGCCTGCTTTCACGAGTAATGCAAAGGAGCCCGGAAGGGGTCCGGCTCATCGGGCTCTCTGCGACTTTTGGTGATCCGGAACTGGCAAAAGTGTGGCTCATTCCCCGTAACCCGGATTCGATTTCGATCATTTCCGATCCGAGCGAACAAAAAGAAGTGAAATACCTCGTACGGGGTTACAATCTCAAAGAAAACCCCGAAAAAAAACCGGTGGGTGAAGAAGAGGCACCCTCACCGGTCATCGAAGATATTGTCACCTATTTCTATGGAAAAACTGCC
This sequence comes from Methanoregula sp., assembly GCF_041645475.1. Taxonomy (GTDB): domain Archaea; phylum Halobacteriota; class Methanomicrobia; order Methanomicrobiales; family Methanospirillaceae; genus Methanoregula. Next base: position 26,510 of record NZ_JBAZQA010000008.1, read on the forward strand.
CTGATTTTTGTGAACAGCCGGGGACTTCTGGAATTCTTCACAGACGGCACAAGAAGATATCTGGAACGAAAGGACTTACCGGATTATTTCCGGATTCATCACGGGTCATTATCCAAAAGTGAGCGGGAAGACACAGAAGATGCCCTGAAATCAAACCGGCCCACCGCAACCTTCTGTTCAAGTACCCTTGAGATGGGAATCGATGTCGGGAATGTCTCATGCATAGGACAGATCGGCGCCCCATGGTCTGTGAATTCGCTCACCCAGCGCCTGGGCAGGAGCGGGCGCAAAGAGGGAGAGCCCTCCATCCTTATCATGTTCATCATCGAGAAGGAATTGAAGGAAGACTCCATAGTCGAACGATTACACCCCGAACTTCTCCGGGCCGTTGCAATGTCGGAGCTGATGATCGAAAAATGGAGTGAGCCACCCCAGATTGGCTATTACCATTTCTCAACCCTGATCCAGCAGATCCTCAGTGTCATCAAAGAACACGGCGGATCTACAGCGAAAGATCTGTTCGATACCCTTGTAAAAGATGGGGCTTTCCAGAATGTCCAGCAAGGGGATTTCGTCCAGATTTTACGAAGCATGGGTGACGCTGACCTGATCGAGCAGGATGAACGAGGTGTCCTGATCCTTGGGATTGAGGGAGAAATAATTGTCAACAATTTCGAGTTCTACTCGGCATTTTCCACACCCAAGGAGTTCAGCGTCATCCACAAGGGAGGAAAGATCGGCAGCATCCAGTCGGCCCCTGACCTTGAAACCCGTGAGTTCCTGATTCTCGCGGGGCGTCGCTGGGAGATCCTGGAGATTGATTTTAAGCGATGCGAGATCCTTGTCGAGCCATCGAAAGGAGGAAAAGTCCCGATATTTTCCGGAATCGGTGAGCCAGAGATCCATCCAAAGATTAGAGAGAAGATGCGTGAGATCGTTACCTCTGACTACGCTCCCGCATATCTCAATCCTTCGGCACAGACAATGCTCAGGGAGGCACAGCATGCAGCCCGGGAAGCAGGGCTTGCGGAGAATCCGTTTGTTGTCGAGGGTGTTCATACGTACTGGTTTACGTGGACCGGCTCGGCAAAACACCGGACGCTTTTGACGTTAGGCAAGGAGTTTACCGGACTTCATGTTGAAGATGAGGAGATTGCTTTGAAATTCAAGGGTGCCTCGCCAGTTCAGATCATTGAGACGTACAAAGAGATGCTGGAATCGTGCCCGTCACCGGTAGAGATTGCAGGGAAGTTCAAGGGACGGACACGCGAGAAGTATGATCAGTTTGTGCCGGAAAATTTGCAGATTGCGGAGTATGCGAAGAGGTATATTGATACGGATATTTCACTTCCGGATCGACACTAGACAGGGAAATTCCAATCACCAAGGGGAGTATCGGCTCATTCCAGGCGATTCCTCCGGTTTTTACTATTCCGGTCAAAATATATGACCTCGTTATCCCGCGTTCTTTTTGCGGTTCCGGGTGCCGGTTGGGGGAAATAAGGGGGCAAAAACCGGGTCGGTCAGACCACCATTAAGGGCCATTCTACGAGGTCGTTTCCAGCCGAATTTCGGCAAACAGGGCAGTTTTAGGGCATATTTTCCACAGGAACTGAAATAGAGCATTTTACGGGGTTTACCGGAATTGGCCGGGATCGGAAAATAGGAATCGGAGCCCCATACGGGGTTATTTCCCCCCGGGGGAGGGGGTCTTCCCTACCATGGTCTCCCTACCCGATAATTCCCCTCTTCCGTAGCTCGAAATAACACCGGGCACAGGCTTCCACGTCGGCACCGGCATTGTGGCTGTCAGTAAATTCTTCTTCGAATAGCTGCAGGTGCAGCTCCATGAGCGTGGGCCATTTGTAGCCCCGGCCGGATTTTGAAGGGAATTTGCACCAGGTGATTATCTCCGGTGCTTTCATGGTACAGAAGGTTTGTTTCTGGAGGAGATTCGTTTCAAGCTTGCACCGCAAAAATTCGGTATGGACCGAAGGCAGATCGAAGTCGAGGTTATGGGCAATGACCGTTGTTGATCGCTCCATATCGGAGTTGAACTGCGGAAGCACATTATAGAGCGACACGCCTTCTGCTTTCGCCCGCTCGGTCGTGATGCCATGGATGTTCGCGGAGTCCATGGGGATGGAAAAGTCAGTCGGGTAAATGATGAAACTCCTAAGGCATTCGCGGTTGCCTTCGTTATCATAGAGGGCCCAGGCCAGCTGAACTACCCTAGGCCATTTTTCTGTGGCGGTTGGGGCGGAGTAGTTCGGGAGGCCGATGGTTTCGGTATCGAAGAAGAAGAACATCGTTGTCATTTTGGTATATGTACACTAAAGTTTTACCGAACATTTCTGTTAAGATAATAATTTCATCCTAGTTTTTGAACAAAGAAAGTCATCGCATTCTTGGTTTAGAATGATTAAATCCCGGGGGGGTTGGTTTGAAACGATCATCCGTTTCCGAATAATCCAAACTTTGGAAATCACGTAGATTTTCAATATCAAGATCTGTCGTTAATATTGTACTATTTTCACCACCAGTAACTCTAATAATATTCATTCGCCGACTTTCCGTGGGTTGAACAATGCGTGAATCTCCATATTCGGAGCAGTTTACTTGAACTACAAAACAATGCAGGTCTTTAACAACGGATTCAACAATAGAGGAGAAATATGCAATATCTCGATTTAACACACAAGCGACTAAGAAATCAAGATCTGACTTAAAGATAGAACGATGTGTAATATCTGCCAACTCATAACAATTGTATATAGAAAATTGACTGTTCCTCCACTTTATTAAGTAATAAATATAGGGATTTATTATTGGGATTAAACGTCCTGCGCGAGTCAAATCAATTATTTCACCGGGAGCATAATGATTTTTGCATCGAATAATCGGACAGCAAGTTCTGTATTTTTTGTCATTAATTATGGGCAGAGCAGCAACAACATTATTATATGCAATTTCATTTTCTTTATCAATCAAGTATTCCATCCCAAATATTAGCCCAAGTTGGTGTCTACGGGCAAAATCAACCATTAAAGAGAGCCATTGTGGGGGTACAGCTAATTCGGGTAAAACTAACAAATCACACTTTTCGATTATTGCTAAATTTAAAATCTTGTTAAGCTCCTCTCTTCTTTTAAGAGACACATTTTGTTTTCTGCGAGGAAGATAACTGGATTCAACATCCTCTTTTTTGATTTTAATATTAGCAATGCCAATCCGTAAAGTAGTCTTCTCATTATTTATTGTCGAAATATTTCTAGGTATATGAATATGGTACGCAGAAATTTTTTGATTCTTATCATTACATTCTTTTTCTTTTCCGGGTAATTCAGGTATACACAATATTTTTTCTATAGTGATTGGAAGTTGGAACTCCCCAATAGTTGATAAATTCAAGTAATGAGGGATAATATCTGAAATTTTCGAAGAATTTTTTCCATAGATATTTTGAATAAACCAGAAAAGGTAAAATTCATCAAAATGAATAAACCTCGGTGAAAATTTTATTTTATTGTCTTTCTTTGAAAGTAAAATTTGTTCTTTTGAGAGGTATTTAATAATTTCTTCTATATCAATCAAAGAATTCTCATAATCAGTATAATTGACTAGAGGATACGCGACATTATAATGACGAATTAAATTGGATTTTCGTAATGTAAAGGAGATACTTGTGATATTGAAGACATCCTGGTTAAGGGATCTTGGGGATTTACAATTATGCGTACCTTCTTCGATATGTTTTTTGAAATATAACTCAATACTGGATCCCAGTAATGAGACAGACATGGATATCGATATATCCAAATATTTTTGTAAATCCGCTTTTTGTCTTTTAAGAAGAGCTTTTGAAGCATCAGGATTATATCCGATATCAGGTTTAAAATCAGATATCCTCTTTATGGCATCTTGTATTTTAAAATAAAATTTTGCACAATCTTGGTGTCGTCGGGATAGTACAGTGAAAGTAAAATATTTCTCCCACGTTCGGCAAAAATTAATAAAATTCGATCCTTTATAAAATTTAAAAATCTGATCCGATATTTCCTCAAGTGTTTCTTGTTTTACCTCACTTTGCATTAAAACGTGGTTTATCTTTGATAATTTAATGGATAACTCAGTTATATTTTCTGTAATTCCGGTAATACTACGAAATTTGTTTGTTGATCCTTCAAAATGTAAACTATATGCAGAATTATTAATATAAAATTCCATTTCTTTTTCAGGTAGTAAATAAAAAGCACTAGAGTTTTCCGTAAGCTTTTCCTTAAAGGCATCTAACATGGCTAAAGAGTCATTTGCAGAATAGAAATGTAAAAATAATTTATCGCTCTGAATGCAAAGGTTTGGATCTACAGTTAAACAATAATATTTTTTCCGTTCTTGAGTTCTCTCAAAAAAAATACCCCGCGTTACAAAGTATTTTTCAATGAAATTTTTAACAAATTCCTTATTACATATGTTTTCACTTTTAACATTATACGGATTACTAATTACAATTAGAATATCGTCAGCATATCGTCCATAATACGCGGGATTTAATTCATTAGTTATTTGCTCATCGAACCGACTCAGATGCCAATTACATATAATTCCAGATGATACCAGTCCAATAGGTACAACATATTTTTCTGATTCAAATTTAATATGGCCATGAGTATAACAAAAGTGATCTTTCTCTATTTCTTCTTGATACGCTTTATGTATTTTTTCAATAATTTTTGTGAGTGTAATTGCAAATATTTTATCGTTTTCAGTTAGGTTTTTTTCATCCAAGAACTTCTTAAGTGCTGAAAAATCGGGATGAATGCAATAAAAACAATGTTTAAGATCTAAACTCAAAATGGCAATGTCTTTTTTTTCTTTTTTTAATATATCCTCGGCTTTTTTGATCGCGTTATTTCGCCATTCACTATACTGATTATTATAAAATTTAAAGATATGACTGCTTTTTTCATTGGGTTTTTTGAGTCTCTCATTAAGCCTAAACCAATAACAACAATCTGATAATTTAGAATCTATATGTATTCCAGCTTTCATAACCCAAATTACACTAATAAGTTGCAATTCCACAGGTACATCAATAAAATAGTTTATTCCATCGAGACGATATTTTTCAGCAGATCTTGTATTTGTTATAAAATGAACCGATTTCTCATCAAAATCGTTTGAATTTCGTTTTTTATTACAAGGAATTGGACCAATTGATTTTGGAATTAAATTATAACCAACAAGATTTAGAAAATTATTGAGTTGCTCTATATTATCCGATCCTTCTTTTATTAGATCAACAATTTTAGCAAGATCATCTAATTTGTTGTCAAATCGAGTATCACATTCAAAATCTGCGATTTTTTTTCTTTGAAAAAGATCGAGTTGCTCATAGTAGACATATTGTTTATATTTTTTATATGCGACCTCAACAAGCTGACGTGAGTTCATGCCTTCTCAAAAGTTTATATGAGATATTATTATATCAATGCTTTTTTTAAACTTCTCCGATTTGTCACCTTCATTTACAACGAAAAACTCTCCAACTCCTGTAATATACAACCACCCATTCACCAAATTTTCCCGGTCAACTCCTCGCCGCCTCGCAATAGATCCTCCATCAACTTCCGGTATTCCTCCACCAACGCCGCATACCCAACCGCCTCGCTCTTGTAATCGATCACAGCACACAACTCGTTGTCAAGTTCCAAGAGACGGTCTATCGTGCCGGTCACGCGCTGTCCCTCCCGCATGATTATGAACGGCACCTCGCAATACAACCGTTTCACCCGCTTCATCAAATCCGAAGAGAAAAACGCAGAACAGATCTCCCCGAGCTGCCGGACATGCTCCTCCGAATATTCCCCGGACTCCTTCAGAACAGTAACAGCATCCCGTCCCGGTTCTCCGTCGTCATTGCCCGCCCGATTCCCCAGACATGACAGGATATAACCCATCACAATTGCCAGAACCTGTCGGGTTATAACCCATCACAACCAAACATTTATGGAGGGGTATAACCCTACACATTAGTATGCCAACGCTCTTCGAACTGCTTGCAGACCAGAATCCGTGGTGGAGCGGCCAGCCATTCGATAGCGGCCGGGAGCGGCAGAAATACCTTGCAACGATTAAGCGGTATCTCAAAACCGGTGAGATCATCGTGCTCAGCGGGGTCCGGCGCTCGGGAAAGACCACCCTGCTGTACCAGACCATCCGGCTGCTCATCACAACCAACAAGGTGCCGGCCAAAAATATCCTCTTTGTCAACTGCGATGAGCCGGAAGTAGCAGACCGGAAGAACGCACTGCTCGAAACGGTTGATACGTACCGCCGGGAAGTCGCGGCAAAAGGCACCATCTGGCTTGTCTTTGATGAGATACAGGCTGTGGAAAACTGGGAGCGGGAGATAAAAACCCTCTACGACCGCAAACAGTGCAGGATCATTCTCTCAGGCTCGTCTTCGTACCTGCTGGACTCACAGGTCGGAACGCTCCTCTCGGGCCGGTACTTTTCTATTCCCGTCTACCCGCTGGATTTTTCAGAATACCTCAGGTTCCATGGCATTGTCCCCCCCAAAGATGCCACCACACGGGCAGCACAAAAGTACGACATCACCACCCGCCTCCGGCAATACCTCCATGAAGGTGGTTTTCCCATTGTCGTGCTCCAGCAGGACGAACGAACAAAACAGGATTACCTCAGAGCGTATTACGACAGCATCGTGTACCGGGACATCATCCGTACAAACGTGGTCCGGAACCAGAAAGCCCTGGCAGGTCTCCTCCATTATCTCTTCACCAGCATCTCCTCCCCGTACTCATACCGTCGCTTAAAAGAGATGCTCGGGATCGATGTCGAAACAGTCCGGGATTATATCCACTTTGCCGGCATGGCTAAGATCCTCTTTGAGGTACAGGCTTTTTCATATTCGCTGCCGGCGCAGGCACGGCAGAACAAGAAGATCTATTGCATCGATAACGGCCTCAGAAACGTACTCTCGTCCCGGTTCTCACACGACGAGGGAAAACTTGCCGAGAACCTTGTCTTTGTGGAACTGATGCGGTCCGGCCTGACCCCGTATTACTGGAAGGGAGAACGGGAAGTGGATTTTGTCATCAGATCCCCCGACAATACCTTAACGGCTATCAATGTCTGCTACAGTGATGCGATTCCCGAGCGGGAATATGAAGGCCTGCGGGAATTTGCCGGGGAATTTGACGGGAAGGTGAGCGGGCTTTTGATCCTTACCAAAGATTACGAGTCACAGGAAGAAAAGATTCGCTGCATTCCGCTCTGGAAATGGCTGCTTGAAAATGAAAGCCGGTGAATTCACAAGAGGGAAATTCATAGTAGGGGAGACCGCAAGAATCGACCCCGCATGAGTGAGAACAAAACGATTTCAGAATCTTTCAGGTTCCCCCTGCACCCCCGGTTCCCGGACCATCACCGGTCCCTTCCCGGAATTCTCAAGATCAGAGACCGATTGGACCCGGACCCGCGCCGGCCCAACCGCATACTCCCGGGGAGTCCACGTCCCGCTCATCCCCGCACATTCCTCCGGCACAACCAGAAGGGCCGGTGAGACCCGGATGGGAGCCCTCCGTTCACGGGATTTAAAAATGTACCCGGCCCGTTTTTCAGATTCGTTCCAGGTCCGTGCTGTCAAAAACAAGGTACCCCTCTTCCTGCAGCCGATCCTTGCCTTCAATGGTCCCGGCAGAGAACAGCGCGTACTTCCGGTGGCGGTACTGGTCGGCACGCACGATCTTCGACTTGGTTTTTAAGAGAGCGAGGAGACTTTTTGCCTGCCGGTATGCGATATCGCCCCACTTGCATTCGCCAAAAACAATGGCAGATGATGTATCGTCAAGGGCCACGAGATCGATCTCGTCTTCCTTGTACCACCAGTGGCCGGTACGGTACCCCGGCAGCACGATTCCGGCAAACTCGTCCCGCACAAACGATTCGAACTGCCGGCCAAAAAACGGGTTCATATCCAGGACAAGGGTATCGTTGTGCCCGGTCTCGATCTCCTGCCGGCGCGGAAAAACATGGCAGTACCAGAAATCAAAGACCCGGTCCCGGATCCGGTAGATTCCCTGCCGGGGATTCCCGAGAACCGGCACCTCTTTTTCTACAAGCCCCAGCCGGATCATGGAGTCGAGGTACGGGTACACGTGGCGGGTGTCGAGACCGCAGAACTGGGCGATGGATGTCGGGGATGTATTCCCGAGTGCAATCGCGTGGAGGATCGACTGGTATACCTTGAGCTCCCGGAACTCCTGCGAGAGGATAAAATATGGTTCGTGGTAAAAATACCCGTACCGGTTGAAAAATTCAGATTTGAAAAAATTATCGCTGTCATCGTATGCGCCGGCCTTGAGTAAATATTCCGGCACGCCGCCAATCGACAGGTATGCCTTGAGGGCATCGTGAAATGAGAAATGAAAGAACCGCCGTGCATCGGAGAACCGGAGCGGCGGGAGCAGCATGTCCCGGGTCCTCCGGCCATAGAGCGGCGACGTGGACGAGAGGGCGAGATCGCTCATGAGCGAGAGGATCGAGCCGGAGAGGAGAAGGCACCAGTCGGAACCACTGATACTCCGGTCCCAGGCTTTCTGGAGCGCAGAAAGGATGGAAGGATCGTTTTTTACCAGGTACGTGAATTCATCGATGACAAGGTACGTTCTTTTACCGGGCTGCTTTTGTGCGAGATAGGTAAAGAGCTGGTCCCAGGATTTTATATCCAGCTCTGATAAGAGGGAGTCGTCGAAATATTCTGCGCACCGGGTCTTGAGCTGGCCGATCTGGATATGCGGGGAAGCATCCTCTGCAATATAGAGTATACCGGGCTTGTCCCGGATGAATTCATCGATCAGCCGGGTCTTCCCAATCCTCCTGCGGCCGTAGAGGATGATGAGCCTTCCTCCGGCGCTCTGCCACTCGCGTTCGAGCAACGCCCGCTCCTCCTCGCGGTCGATGAACTCCCTAATCATGATTAGTACTAATCACGATTAGGATGATTAATGTTTTGACGATTGAGGGGTTCTTTCCGGGGGCTAATCCTGTGAGGGTATGAAGGTGCAGGCCGGCACCCGGCCATCCATCAACCCGGAACGCCCCGGTCCCGGCATCCGGGTGGATATTCCGGCCGTACCATGAGATAGCATGTCCGACTTCAATAACGATGGAATTACCCCCCTCGAAAAACGTACAAAGATCAATCTTTTGTGTTCGTTCCACCTGGACACTTATCTGGACAAAATGTCCACATGGAGGCAGGACTCTTCTTTTCACGGACGTTTGTACCGAAATCTATCATCCAACCTGATTGTCCGGATTCACACGATTCTTTTCATCTCCAATGGTATCTGGACAATTATCCGGTCAGTACACGGATGGGGGCACCTGGTACCAGGATAGCCCAGGGGGGATCGGCTCATTCCAGGAGTTCTCCGATTTTTACTATTCCGGTCAAAATATATGACCTTCATATTCGCGTTCTGCTGGCATTTCCGGGTGCCGGTTGGGGAATGTAGGGGGTAAAAACCGCGCCGGTGGGAACACCAGCAAGGGCCATTCTACGAGGTCGTTTCCACCCGCATTTCGGTAAACGGGGTGATATTAGGGCTTATTTTCCACAGGAACTGAAACGGTGCGTTTTACGGGGTTTACCGGGATCGGCCGGGATCGGAAATATGGAATCGGAGCCCGATACGGGGGTATTTCCCTCGGGGGGAGGGGGTCTTTCGTACCAGGGTATCCCACCCGTATCAGGCCCCGGCCGGCGGGACCACCCGGGACTACGGTTCTGTGGTGGCGGGGGCTGAGGAGTGCGGGAGGCGGCCGGGGGTTTTTGGTGCCGTGACCTCAATTCGGGGGATGCATTCTCCCGACCCGCACTCTCCGACGGAGGCCCTCCACCAGGAACCCCCTCTGCGCCACCCAACCGACACTATTTCCCGGAAAACCGACACTGTTTCACACATTTTTCCTCATTTTCACGTCGGAGATTCATGACAGCATTTAGCACTATTTGGAGGGGCGTTCGTCCGGAAAACGGAAGGGAGGTTGCGGGAAATGGAAGGAACGCCTTTTTCCGGGATCGGGTTTACGTACGTGAGGGCGTTTACTCCGTCAGTGGGGGCAGGGTTTCCTGAGCACTCCCTCGACGTGGGAGGGATCCCGGGAACCCATGGGGAGCAGTTCAACGAAAAGGATGACGGGTGCAAGGATGGTGTGAGAAGATCACCGGACGGGAATTATCCTCAACCGGAAGGGTACGCATCTATCGAAAACAGTGGATCCGCGGCACGAACAAAAAAACACAAATTCCGCCATAAAAACGCGCAAGACCAGGATTACTCAGGGAAATTCCAATTCGCCGGATGAGATTCGTTTCAGGGTTCTGTTTTTTCAGCCGGATCATCTCCGCATATTTCCAAAACGATACCCGATCGTTCGGATCCCGGCACAGAGATCGTATATATGAGTATTATAAATCGTTCAGTGGGAATAACCGGAGGTTGTCCCAAAAGAAGAGGACGGGTTCACCAAGCGACGAACTTTGTGTTGAACCCGGTCCCGCCCGTAGGCATGAGATTGTTATCTTCTGATCCTATGAAGGTTTTCTCTGTGCCTTGCGAGCGGAGCGTATCTAAAAAAACGAACGGAGTTGAAAAAAAATGAAACTACGCAAACTGAGCCTCGTCCTGCTGGCACTATTGCTGGCAGCGATGGCGATGGTACCGATGGTGAGTGCAGGGGAACTACAAAAGAATAATCTGAATGAGACAATGGATCCCAATGCAGATCCTGAAATCATCTCAATTTTGCAGATTGCATCCGTTGAAGAACACATTCCATTGAATGAACAAACCGTCACAACCATTCAACAGGCAAAAGTGGATAAGAGGTCGTATCTTGAAAACTATGTCAGCCCGTCCAAGAAAATCATTACTCTAATGGAGAAAAAGGGTACAAGGATTCTCAAATCACCGATCTGTTACAGAAAAACGGATACGGGTGGGATCCCCGGACAGGAGCCAGCTGGAAAGGCACACCTCCAACCGCTGAGGAACAAAAAAATATTGATCTGATTCGCGGACCTGGATATTCCCCCGATTGGACTACTGACGTGAATGCAAGGAATAAGACCAATCTGTTAAGAAATACACTGGTACATAACACAGCCGGTGCATTGATGATGATCAATGATCAGAACACCTATACGGGTATCAATACTGATATGAGCCCTGGACCACTCCCCGTAAGTTCAACCGGGACATTTCAGCATGTTGTTACAACACATGTTGGTAAACCTGCAGCTTCCGGGGAAGACTGGACAGAGGCTGGTGCGACTATGTCTGTAAACGATCCGAGTCCACGGTACTTCACGTATGATAATGATGAAGGAGGATGGCAATTCCATGGCAGTGCAGATTCCTCACAGAAAAATTACCAGATCTTTGTATCAAATACATTGGAATCATATACCCACAATGGCGGAACCGTGTCGGGATATGTTTACAATATCTGGATTAATAATAACTGGGTAAGGAACGGTCATTTATTATCCCGTCAGACAGGGATAAACTGTGCCAATGAAAACTGGGATCAGGGGAACAACGTGTTTTCCCCGGAAAATTCGCATCCAACATTCCAGTATGGGTATCTCTTCAAGGACTCAGGTTATCAATTGTGGGGAGCCTACAGCGGACTTCAATCGAATTTCAATACATGGGGCTCGGGACAATATACAAATGCTATGAGCGGAGGATCCTATTCATTCGTTTCGTGGGTATCATGAAGAAATCATTATTCACTATTTTTTTCCTTGCCTGCATCATGACAGGGGTTATTTCCGCAGGATGCCTTCATGAAACCAGAGTACCATCCTCTGTGATATCGGAACAGAATACAACGCTGACAACCATCACGACCACCATCAAGGAACAGGACTTCAACGCAACAGCAGTAAAAATAGCACTGCAGAACGAGACGGTGAGATTATACATTTCACAAGGGTTTACCGTGACGAATGTTGGCCCTGCAACTACCGGAATAAACGACAGGACCCTGAAAGTCACTGCGGTTCTGATCGACACTCCCCAGGATATGATCGGGGTAAATGTTGATGTTTCTGACGGGAGCATTGTTTCAATCTGGACCCTGCCAAAAAGGAGTCCGGAGCCCTCAAAAACAGAAATGTGAATCGGTGGAGCCGGGCAGAACTGACCGGCATCCATTCTGTGGAGATTATCACAGTTCCCACCCCCGGAAAATCCGGCCCTCATATCTGCGTTCTGCGGGCATTTCCGGGTGCCGGTTGGGGGAAATAAGGGGCAAAAACCGGGTCGACCGGGCCACCATTAAGGGCCATTCTACGAGGTCTATTCCAGCCGCATTCCGGCAAACGGGGCGATTATAGGGCTTATTTTCCACAGGAACTGAAAAGGAGCGTTATATGGGGGGTTACCGGAATCGGCCCGTTTCGGAAAAAAGGAATCAGAGCCCGATACGGGCTTATTTTGGCATAGGGGAATGGGGATAGATCCTGAAATGCCATCGTGAGGGCATTGACAGGAGTATATTCACTACCCCCGATCCGGGCCATCTACGGCCCCCGATTGCCCATCTTCCCAGATCCAGAGGTCATATTACTCTAAAATGAGGGTGAGTTTCACCCATTTCCGGCCAGTTTCACGTCGGAGATGTAGAGGTCATATGTAGCCATATTACAGCGGCCGTTTGTCCGGAAACCAGGGTGGGGTAGCGGAAAATGAAAGGAAAGCCGGTTTTGGGATCGATCCTACGTCGGAGAAGGGATTTCTCCGTCGGAGACATGTGTGTCAAGATCTCCCAACGTGACCTGCCATTTCCCGGCCCGCACTCTCCGACGGAGGCCCCCCACCAGGAGCTCCCTCTGCACCACCCAACCGACACTATTTCCCGGAAAACCGACACTGTTTCACCCATTTTTCCTCATTTTCACGTCGGCAATTCATGACAGCATTTAGCACCATTTGGAGGGGCGTTCGTCCGGAAAACAGGAGGAGGTTGCGGAAAATGGAAGGACGGGCGGTTTTGGGGATCGGGTTTACGTCGGAGAGGAGGGTCTCTCCGTCGGAAAAGAAAGGGTTTCCGGGGCTCCATCTCGACAAAGGGAGAGTTGCACCGGGAGAACTGGCATCAGGGGTACATAGGATTTCAGCGGGGAACACGGAGACCGTGCCGGAAAAATTTCCCGGCACCATCCGCTGAATCTTTTTTCAATCAAAGTCTGGTTGAAAAATAAAAATTCAAGGTCCGGTTGATCCGGATCCGGTTTTCAATCGAGATCATGATCGCAATGATTTTTTTGAAATCAAACCTTGAATGAAAATAAAAATTCAAAATCTGCCATAAAAAAACTAATCCATATTGCCGACACCCACCTCGCCCACCTAATCAATGCACCCCGGCCTCACTCAGCCGGAACTCTATAGCGGCCCCTCATCCTTCAGGAATATCGTCTGCCACGAAACCCGTCCTTCCTCGACCGCCCGCTTGATCAGCGTTTCTTCCCGCGTAAGTCTTCCTTTCCCTTTCTTCACTTCCACGAGAACGATATTGATCACATCGCCTTTGTCGTCCTTTACCGAAGTATACCCGTCAAAGACCACAAAGTCGATCGGGTTGCCGATGAACCGGGCGTCAGCGGAAGAAAACGGAAACTCCGGTAGGAACGGGGCCATCTGTTCGGAGATCCTTCCCTTCAGCGTTGAGCGGGAGCGGTTGACCGAATCCTTCCGGATATCAGTGGTGCATTCTATTTTCCAGCGTTCGAGATCGTTTCGTGCCCGCCCTTCGATTGCGCTGATCTGTTGACGGAAGAAGAGATATGCGACGACGATGCCCAGGATAAATGCGATAGCGGGGAGGAGGAGATCGGTAAATGTCATGAAAATCCTGATCAGGGATTGACCATGCGGTTGATATAGGTGCGGAGCATGGAGTGAAAATTAAAATGGGTCTGGGTAATCAACAACAAGGGGTTTGAGGGGGACTTGGCAGAGGGGGCTTAGGCTTATGCATAGTACTTGACTGGGCATACCCTCATCCAAAATAAGCCCTTAAACTGCCCGGTTTTCCAATTGGACGAAGATTTTTTAAGGTAGGGAAATTGTGTTCACCCCAAAGAGGTCGTTACAACAATCAGAAAGATGCCAAAAAAATCTGAACACTTAAAATCTGAAGCCAGAAGACATATGCTGAATCATTTGAAATAATTGAGAAGTCTTGGATTATCAGTAGAGACCCAATTTCAATAAAATATAAAATGCTAATAAACAATCAAAGCGCTTTATTCATTGCAATGTTTTTGTAAGAAATCGGAATAAATCCTAGTAAATTCTACCTCTGTGATGAAGCAATAGTGTTTTTTTATACGATTTTCATTCATAGCCGTATAAATACGATCCCTTAATGCGTTATCAATATCTGTCATGGTAACCGTTGTAACAATATTAATCCCACTTTTATGGATAGAATCATGAAATTGGCGGAAATAGCCATCTCGTTCAGACCCTGATTCTAAATCTGGCTTAATAATGAAGCAAATATTACAGCCGTTTTTTTCGGATATTTTATCAACAATTCCTATATCACAAATCTCATGTCCATGGTGAGTACCCCCAGTTTTTCGTAAATACTGACCCAAAATATATTTTATACAGGTTTTATATTCGTCTTTATCGCGTTTAAGCAAACAAGAATTACAATCGTCTTTAGTAGGGTGAGAAATACATTTTTCTTTTAATCCAGCTATCTGTTCCCTGAGTTCTAGCATAGATTTTGTTGAGATCTCTGGAATGTCTGAAAACGAATGAATCAGATCAAATGGAATAATACCATTAGCGAATGAATTTCTTTTTAAGGTTTTGATGTTTAATTCAGTTTCAATTATTTTTTGATTTTGAGTTGTATATTCATCCCAATCGATAGAAAAAAATTGGTCTTTAAATTTTTTCCCTAAACCCGGTTCAATATTGATAACATGTGAAATTTTTCCGAGAATTCGCTCTCGAAATAGTGGATCATTATCTCGATTTTCAAAAATTGGACCATTTTTTAATAAATTATGCAGTATTGCCCTTAAATTTCTTTTATACTCTCTTCCAACACTAGGTTTTTCGTTAACAACAATTCCTGCAACTCTCTGACAGGAACCTCGACAAAGAACTCGTGTTTTTTCTACATTAATTTTGAATCCGGCTCTTTCAATTTTTTTCCGGATTAGGTTTTTATATTTAGGGAGGATCCGACCACCGGAGATTGCGATGTCATCTGCATATCTCGTATAGGATAAACGTCTCAGTTTACAAAAGGAAGCGATTTTTTGATCCATAGAATATGCAATCAAATTTGATAACATCGGACTTGTAGGGGCACCCTGAGATAATCGAAAGTTAAATGTGCAAAGTTCAGCGAGAACCAATGAAATTCTATCATTATATCCAATAATTTTGAAGTAATTTCTTACTTTTTTCAAATTAATACTTGGAAAAAAGTCTTTGATATCTATACACATCACGATTTGCTTTCTCACATGTTTTTTAGCATTTGTGAAAATCGATCGCGTCGGAATGAAGCCATGCGCATATTTTCCAGGATTTAATTTATACAAAATATGATCTAAAATCCATCGTTGCACATTTTTCAGAGGTTTTGAGGGGGCATCAATTCTTCGATATCCTTTTACTTTTTTGGGAATTTCAAATGAGGAATATGCTCTTTCTTTGTTCAAAATGAAAACTTCTAACTGTTCAGCTGAAGCATTAGTCATTTCAGCCAGATGCTTGAGATCATAAATATAGGGCAGGTTTTTGTAAGTAAGTCGATTGAAAAAATCTTTTTCTTCATCGAATTGCTTATCAAAATTTGCAAGCCCACGCGAATGTAAATATTCACTAAGTTCACATTCATTTCTTACAAAAAATTCCATGGTATCAAAAAAGGAGCCATTCTTGCTAAGGTGAGCCGTGTTACGAGGATGAAGTCGCGCCAGCGACTTTATCCTTGGAATATGGGTCACATGTTCTACATTTGCCTACTATTCCATTTGCATGGCGTAACGCCATACATGCTATCTATGTGATGTTCAATAGCATTTAATCCAAGAATGACTCCTTGGATTTATATATTTAATATTACAAGAAATAATTTGCCTTTTAATTTTCTTCATTAAACATTATTTTTATTTCTTTAATGCCCAGATTTTCTGAACAATTGCTTCGAGAGTGATACACGATTTTCCTTGCTCTTTTGCCGCTTTGATTATATTCATGATAACAACAGGATTTTTTTGAGCATTTTTCTTTTCTGATATTGAAAATTCATCTTGATATCTACGAATTAATGCCTCGTATAAATCATTACCAATCTCCCTCTTTAATGTACTTTCTAAATCTTTTTCTAAACAAGCTGCATTTTCTTCAATAAAACACGGCCAATCTTCAATCTTATTTGAACCAATTAGTCGTAATAACCGACGATTTTCTAAGGGATTTATCTTTTTATCAAGAGGCCGTCGACATGTAATACAACTTCCTTCGGTCACTCCTTTTCCAGAATCGTTATCCCAAATGATGTAAACGGGTATTCCCAATTCGGAAAAAATGAGGTATGGGCGATCAATGTTTGTTTTTCCCATGCATGGAATAACCGCGAATCCCATTGCTTCTAGATCTTGATTATTCACATGAGCCATGCCAAGTATTGCCGCACGATCATCTTCACCTTCAACGAGAATAACAACATCTGCAAAAAAACCCTCATTCATCCATGGAGTCATAATCGTTTTTAGTCGAGGAATAATATTTTGACCGGTAAAATGGCCCGGGGGTTCTGGATACACGGTGCACATTATCTCCGCAATGCGATCAAGAGTGGTACTAACAACGATCGTTTTCTTAGGGTTCTTCGGACCGTTATTTACCTTTTTTAATAGGCGGATTTCATTAATTCTGTCGATACCAACAAAAAGCGGAGAATGGGTACAATAGATAATCTGAGTTTTTTCAGCAACACCGGGAAGGCTGCCTTGTGCTAGTTGAGATAAAACTTTTGCAAAATGTCGTTGACGATTTGGATGTTGATATAATTCGGGTTCTTCGATAGCCAATATTAAATTGGGTAGTTCGTTTTTACCTGCTACAGAAGTATGTCCGGCTCCAGGAGACATCTCTGTGATTTCTTGCTTCGCTAGACTAAGTTTTGATTGAATTATCGCGAGATGTTGTAAAATCGTTAATATGAATGCTCGTTGAATTCCATGCCCTGTCCGATCAACGGTTGAAGAATAACCATCTTCTGATAATTTCAACTCAGCAGTTGGGGGAGGGATATTTATTTGACCGAGAGGTACCCATTTCAGATCTATTTTCGAATCGGGTATATAGTCATTCAGAGTTTTTGTCAATTGAGACGAAAGGGTCTTAAGTTCCGGGATCTTTTTGGGATCCATTAATTCTTCATAACGTTTTTGAGTGTCGTTTCTAAGTTTTTTGATTTCTTCCTTTTCTGCAATGACACTTCGAACAACCAAATCCATCAATTTTGTTAAAATTGAATTTTTTGATTCATACGCCTCTTCACTAGCATCTTTGATCGCGGGAATAAACAATAGTCGGGAGAATCTTCCTAAATTCCCTTGACTTCCCTCATTGAAATCAAAAAATTGACCATTGTCACGTATTCGGACACAATCTTGAGGATGATCAGATTCCCACTTTCCCAAGTTTTCTTTATTTTGACGGAGTGTTTTAACCCACCCGGGTAGTGATGAATATTTGAGATTTTTCTTTAATTCGTCATAGACAATCTTTGCGGTCTTTCCACTATCTTTAATCTCAAATGCATTTTTTATTCCTTCAAATTCCAGATTTTGTAATGTTGATCCATGATACGCGGATATAATTTTTCCAGTATCACTGAGTTTAAAAATTCGCTCAACAGTGAGTATATTATTTTGTAAATATTCTGAGAATTGCTTTTCGGCCTCAGTAGAGAGGTCTTTGAAAGTTATGGATATGCATATTTCATCTAAACCATTTTGATTATAAAAATCATCAAGGCTAATCGTGGGCGATCCTGAATAAAAATCTCTCAATGCATACAGAAATGAGGATTTACCTGATCCATTTGCTCCCACTAATGCTGTAAGTCGCTCACAAGAAACCCTTTCATCATAGATTGAACGAAAATTTTTTACATGAATTGATTCGATTATCATGGCATTGTGGTTTTCAAGCCACTTTTTTTGTGGGGAAACGATCTTTTATGTATTGGGCAAAGAATTTCCCCTTGGACGGGGCATTCATTAAATTATTGTACATTTCTCTAGGAACATTGCTATATTGATAAATTCCACTACTAATAAATTCGATCTCTAAAATTTCTTGGTGTTCGTCATAACCTACAGATTTTAGGTTGCTCGATTGAACCGGTTGTCGTAACATGGTACACCTAGATTAACAATAAAGTGGAATGATAATAAAAGTTGTTAAATGGATTTATTGCTGATAAAAATTTATTAATATGTTCAATAGGTCTCATTCATTCAATAAAAAAAAGGATTTTCTCAAAATGTATCGTCATCGCTATGAAAATTTGTATCTAGATGCATTTTCTTTATAATCCACTCATCCCACTTCCATTTTCCCCCCATCCCCCACCCCCTTATATCCCATAAAATTCCATACAAAAGTATACGATGAAACTCATCCACATCGCCGACACCCACCTGGGTCTCGCTGCGTTCAACCGGCTCGATCCCGAATCCGGCATGAACCTCCGGGAGAAGCAGGTTTACGACAACTTCCTCCAAGCGATAGATGGGATTATCCGCCAGAAGCCGGACGTACTCGTCCATGCCGGCGACCTCTTCGATACGGTAAAACCAAAAACCAAAGCCTACACAACCGTCCTGGAAGCACTCGAAAGACTCAGTGAAGCTGGCATCCCGCTCGTCATCATTGCCGGCAACCACAGCATGGTAAAGACCCGGTACACGACCTCGCCGTTCGAAGTCCTCACGTACCACAAGTCGCAAATCACCGCGGCCTACAGGTTCCGGTACGAGAAGGTGGAGATCGGCGACACGATATTCCACCTCATCCCGAATATGCTCCGCGTGGAAGACTACCGGGCAGCCTATGATCAGGTAGAGCTCGCACCCGGCCACACGAACGTGCTCGTGACCCACGGGCTCGCAACCGCGATCAAGGACAAGAGGCTCGCAACCGTTGCCGAGCACGAGCTGGACGGCACGATCCTTTCGGATAGATTCGATTACATTGCGCTCGGCCACTACCACCGCCAGTGCCAGATCACGGACAATGCCTGGTACTCGGGCTCGACCGAGTTTCTCACGTATGGGGAGATTCGGGACGAGAAGGGCGGGCTTCTCGTGGACCCGGGCCGGCATGAGGTTACGCACCTCGAACTCCCGAAGACCCCGATGGCGGACTGTGGGACAATCAAGTGCCAGGGCGTCCACCCCGGGGATATCACGGAAGAGATCATCGCCCGGGTGACAAAGAAGAACCTGCCAAAATACGCGATGGCTCAGGTGACGCTCGATGGTCTCTCGCGGGAGCATGGCAAGGGCATCGACATGCGGGATCTTGCAAGTGTCCGCGAACAGCTCCTGGACCTGAAAATCCGGGTGAAGTCGGAGGAAGATGATTCACCCGTCCCGCTCCAGCAGGACATCCGGATGATCGATTACCTGCAGGAGTTTGAGGGCTTTGTAGGAAATCAGCAGATCTCCGCAAAGCAGAAGGAGTTCGCGCTCGCACGCGGGAAAGAAGTCCTGCAGTCCGTGATGGACGAGCACCGGGGGACGGCAGAATGATCCTCGACCGGCTCGTGCTCGACAACTTCAAGCGGTTCCGGCACGCCGAGATCAACTTCAAAGATGGTATCACCGGCGTGCTCGGGAACAACGGTACGGGCAAGTCGAGCCTCGTCCAAGCAATATTCTTTGCGCTGTACGGCGTGCAGGCAACCGGGATCACAGCCGACTACATTGTTTCCAGTTTTGCTGGCCAGAAAGAGAAGTGCCAGGTCCGGCTCGAATTCACGATAGGTAGTGACAGGTACGCAGTCATCCGCATCTTCAAGAAGGCAAAGAGCGTCACGCACGAAGCAGAATTCTACAAGAACACAAAAATGATGGCAACGGGCGTGAGCCAGGTCGAGACCGAAGTCAGGAGGACGCTCGGCATGGGGCCGGTAGATTTCAAAAACACGATCTACGCCGGCCAGAAAGATCTCTTAACGCTCCTTGAAAACACGCCGGGCAAGCGGAAGGAGTGGTTTCTCCGGGCGCTCGGGATCGATTTTCTGAACACCGAGAGCCAGAAGATCCTAAAAGAGCAGATCGATACAAAAGCCGGGGAGCTCCAGCGGAAGGAAGGCGAGCTTGCGGCAATGGCCGGCCGGCAGAGCGAAGAGGAACTCGCCACACTTCAGGCATCGGTTACAAGGTTCACGGCAGCAATTGCTGAGCACATCACCACCCGCGACATTTTTAAGAAGAAGCGGGCTGAAATCGACGGGCAGCAGAAAGTCCTTGCCGAGAAGAAACTGGCATACAGCCGGCTTCGCGAGCAGCAGCAGGCACTCCGGCAGGAACTCGCGGACGAGACAATCCGGGCAAAGAAACTCGAATCAGCCCTCGCCCTGGTCGCGGATGAGGAGGCCGAGTACCACCGGATCGAGAAGACCGCCGGTTCGTACGCGGAAGTACGGGAACGGCTCGATCTCCTCCAGAAAAAGAAGGCCGAACATGTCCGGCTCACCGGGGAGATCGCTTTTCTGAAGCGCGAGATTGCCGATCTTGCCACACGGGAAGAGAAGCAGAAGTCACTCCTCGCGGGCCTCGACAAGGATGAGGCTGAACATACCCGGCTCTGCACCGCCATCCGGGCCGGCATCGGAGCCGGCCAGGAGCTCGCGGACGACCGGCTCGACAGTGCGCTCAGTTACCGGTTGAACGAGATCATGAAGAGGGCAGGCACGCTTTCCGCACAGCAGGAGCGATACCGCGAGGAACGGGAGAAGATAACCACCGACCTTGAAACCCTGCGAAAAGCCGGGTCCGATGGCATCTGCCCGCTCTGTCGGCAGAAACTCGGGGAGCACCTCGGGTGCCTTGATGCGGAATTCTCGGTAAAACTGCGGGAACTCGAAGAGCGGGCAGTAACCGACCTCGAAAAACAAGAGCGGCTCGAAAAAGAAAAAACTGCGATCAGTGCCCTCGTTCCATCCCTTGAGACGCTCCGTACCATTGCCGGCAGGCTGAAACTTCGGGTCGGGTACGAGGCCGAGCTTGTGGAACTCAGACAGAAGCATGCAAAAAAGACCGGGGAGCAGCAGGTCCTTGCCGAAACAATGGCAGCGCTCGCCTACGACGATACAGCCTGCAAGATCTGCGAGGCCGAGGCCACAAATGTCCAGAAGGCGCAGGCCCGCTTCATCGAGCTCGGAAAGAAGATCGGGCAGGCTGTCACCACAAAGCAACAACTGGCCGAACTTACTACCCGCATTGCGGAACGGAACGCAGGGCTTGCGATTCTAGAGAAAGAGATCGCTGCCTCCGCGTTCGATCCGGCAGAGACAACAAGAATCGAGAACTCCCTCGCAGAGACCGATGTGGCCCTCCGGAATGAGGAGGTTATCATCGCGAATGCGACCAAGGACCTCCGCTTCGCCGAAGAGAAAATCGTGGATTATAAAAAAGCCGCAGAGCAGATCGCCGGCTTAAAGCAACAGGCAGCCGCCCTCAAAGACGAGATAGAACTCCTCAAACTCACCCGGGCCCTCATAGCGGAGTATGTGGTGTACCTCATGCAGGTCGTGCGGAGCCGGCTCGAAGGCGAAGTGAGCCGGATAATCAGCGAGATCACCGGCGGACGGTACGAGCAGGTGCTTCTCGATGATGACTTCAACCTTCTCGTTCGTGACGTTGACAACGATTACGCCATCGACCGCTTTAGTGGCGGGGAGCAGGACGACATCGCGGTCGCACTCCGGATCGCCCTCTCACGGTACCTTGCGGAACTCCACCAGGTGCACGAGAGCACGTTCCTGATCTTTGACGAGATCTTCGGGAGCCAGGACGAGGAGCGGCGAAACAACCTCCTCACCGCACTCCGCACGCAAGAGTCCCGCTTCCCCCAGATCCTCCTCATCTCGCACATCGCCGAGATGCAGGGCGAGTTTGCAAACACGCTCGTCATCGAGATGGGAACAGATGGCGCAAGCCGGGTAAAGGTGGTGGAGTGATGACCCTAAAAAAATCCTATGATGAATCAATCACCCTTATTCTCGAACGAATCTCACATCAGATGCCCTATGATCTGGTTGAAAAGTTTTCTGAGTTCAGCCATCTCACCGACCAGGATATCCATCCCATCCAAAGAAAATCTGCCGGTATTGTCTGTGCAATTGACGGGAGTAATGCTATCATTGCTGAATCGGGTAGTTTTGCGCTCGCTGCAATTCGCGCAGTCCAGACAACCTTTTCCAAAGGAGAACGTCATTCACGGGCAATAACACCCCTCTCCGTAATTTCTGTCGGCCCGGAAGAAGAGAACGAGGATTTCAAGATCCTCATGAGTGATTGTTTTGGCATATTTCCTGAAACAAATCTGAAAAACAATGATGCAGAAAAAGTATCGGAAATTCTCCGTGACACCCTTGAATACTGGATTGCATTACAACAGACCAAGCAGCTTCCCAAAGGATCCCTTCTTCTCCTTGATGGGGCATTACGCGTAACGGACCAGAATCATGATCCCATATTGCAGAAAATTATCCAGACCGCACAGGACCGTGGCGTACTCCTTGCAGCAATCACGAAACGGACTCATGCGACATGGGGGGGTGGGCATCCCCTATTACCTACAGTTGGGGGCATGGCCCGTAAATTTGGCATGTCAGGGCCTTGGTGGGTTCGGATTAATGAACATCTGCTTGATAGCGCGGTTTACAAACGGGGAAGACAGGGAGATCTGTATGTGGCTTCCGTACATCCATCTAAGAATTTCCCCCTCAAAATGGAACTGCCAAAAGGAACGGATGAAAAAACGGTTGAACTGATTATGAACTCAATAGTTGCATGTTCCGATGATGGGCGAATACCTGGATACCCTTATCCCCTACTGGATGCTCACAGGACCGTTGTAATCGACAAAACGGTGATGGAACAAATCCGACAGGATCTCATGAAGGGTTTTTCATCGCACGGATTGAACAAGGAAATTTTTGACTTACTTTTTGGTGATATTCATGATGACTTTAAACGATATTGAAAATTCAGACAAGACAAAATTCCGATTGATCGGGAAGAGCGTGCTGTCATATCGGTTTATTGTACCTCACGATGCGAACCTGTTTGTTGGGGATATTGTTAAAATTCAGGATGCAAGAAAGAAGTATACTTTTTTTGCAAAGGTAATCGATCTATTCCATGAGAGTAATTTCGCCGATCAAAACTGGGATACCCGTCCATTCAGCGAACAATTCTACGGTCTTGGTGAAGATGTTTTTCTCGGAATTGAAGCGGTCCCTCTCGGATTTATTGATGAGACAGGAAAATTCAGGAAACCCCGTACAGTCCCAATAAAATTTTCCGAAGTCACAATTCCGAAAGCCGAAGATTTTGCATTTTTAACAAAACTGATGGGAGATATCGAAATAGGGGTGATGCGAACTGGCCAGAATGACCTCAAAGAGGTCCCGGTAAAAATCCCCAGCGAAGTATTGCCTCAACATATGGGAGTATTTGCAACAACGGGTATGGGAAAGAGCAATTTCATGCGGGTATTCTGTGCATCGTGCATGAAAGTTCATAATTTTGGTCTTCTCATTGTGGATCCACATGGGGAATATTTAACAGGTGGACCCTCGAGCACGGGAAAAACAACATTCGGTTTACCAGCATATACCGAAGGAAAAGACCATCTAGCAATTTTCACAATTGATGAAACCCATAGAAAAAACTATTCCGCCAATAGACTCATGCTTGAATACGATGATTTCCGAATGAGCGATCTCGGCCTCCTTTTTGAGTTATCTCCGCCACAATGGGAAGTAATCGAATCTCTAGATGATTTCGATTGTAGTAAAACGATTCCCTTTTTCCTTAACACCGATATAGATACCCTGCCAAATGCAACTAATCAAAATGTATATCAGGGGGATTATCCGGAAATTGCCAACAAATTACGCAGTTTCTATCCTTCAACACTAAAATCGATCAAACGAAAAATCGATATTATCGTTCAGGGTAATAAAAAATTCTTCCGAGAAAAGACATCGGTATTTAACGAAATATTAACTGCCTTACACAATCAGAAAGTCGTTCTCATTGACATTCCCCGGATGAGTGAGAGGAGCGAACTTTTTATTTTATCAATAATTACACGAAAAATTCTCGCCAAACATCGAGAAACGACAGAGAATTTTGGTGTTGATGATGACACTCCTGCTAAAAAACAAGTATTAATCGCAATCGATGAGGCGCAGAGAGTATTATCCAGTGGTGGAGCATCGACTCAGATATTCCGTGAATGCGCCATGGAAGGACGAAAATTTGGGGTTGGTCTTTGTGTTATTACACAACAACCAAAAAATGTTGATCCGAAAGTACTAGCCCAAATTAACACATTTGTTGTCATGGGACTCGGTGATCGTGGAGATCGTGATATCGTAATGGGAAGTGCCAAACAGGATTTATCAAAGATGGAAGTAGAGATCCAGACATTAGATACGGGAGAAGCAATTATTAGTACTTTAAAAATTCCGTTCCCGGTAAGTACACGAATCCACTGGTTTGATGACTACGTGAAGGAACTTAACAAACAGAAAGCACGAAACATCCGGGACGGGCTTCCACCTGGGTTCGGATAATCTTTTTTCCCCGAGTGTTCGGGGCCGGGGGTTCATCCACCCAGATCTTCCACGAATGTGCGATGGAGGAACGCAGACAACCCCGGACAGGACTGACAGCGTGATGAGCGGACTGCAAAACAATGAGGCCCGGATAACTATCCTTATCTTTTTGGTATCCCCATCTTGTGGTACATAAAACCGGTTGCTTCTCACGCGTGAATACCCGGTTTCCTTAAAGGCAACGGTGATATCCATCAACAAAAAAACGCTCGGGCTCATCGCTCTCATCATGGTAATCCTTCTGGCCGCAGCCTGGGCCGGGTATATGGTAATCCACGCAAATACCCCGGTCCGTATCGGCGTCCTCCTCCCGATAACCGGCGATGTGGAATTCAAAGAGCCGCTCGAATGGGCCAAAGACACCATCAACAGCCAGGGGGGGATCGCAGGAAGGCCGGTTGAGCTCGTGTACAGGGACACGGGCTCTGGAAATACAACAGAGCTGGGCCGGGTGCTCCTGAACGACGATTCCATCCATATCGTGATAGGACCGGAAAAAAGTGATGAGGTGTACGCGCTCGCTCCCGCATTCATTGCAAAAAAGAAAGTCCTCATCAGCCCGTCCGCGACATCCGGGGATATTCTCAGGGCATTTGGAAAGAACGGGTATGTCTGGCGGACTGTGCAGGGCGACGCAGCCCAAGTCAAGGTCATCCTCACGATCTTAAAAGGCAAGGGGGCAACAAAAGTAGCCCTGCTCGCGGACAGCAGCACCTATGGCGACACGTTCTATGACTGGACCGGATTCTTTGCAACCGAATACGGCATCGATGTCCCCTTCATCCGCCAGTTCAACGAAGGATCACCTGCGCTTGAAGCCGATGTTGCCGATGCTCTGGCGACAGACCCGGATTACCTTATTGCCGTTGCTTATCCGGAAGATGCTGCAAGGATCAAGCGGGCGGTTGACCGGTCCGGAAGCCGGACAAAACTCTTCTTTACCGATTCCGCAGCCACACCGGTCCTGGTAAGTTCACTTGGTGCTGCTGCCGAAGGGCTCGAGGGCACGAACCCCACGGCAGATCCTTCAACCGGATTTACTGAAGCATACGAGAAGAAATTCGGGCAGCGCCCGGCAGATTATGCAGCGCCTGCCTATGATGCCCTCCTGGTTGCTGCGTTTACCGAGGCCCGGCAGGAAAAAGAGCCCTTCGAGTCGCTTCCGGACTCGGTCCGGCGGGTCGTGTATGGCGAGGGAACGGTCACCGGCTGGGATGCGCAGGGCGTCCGCACAGCGCTTGAGAAGATCAAGAGCGGACCCATGCCCTGGATCACCGGCGCAAGTGGCGGCCTCGAGTACGATGAAGTGCTGGGGGTAGATCCGATCTCCTCGTACTACTCCCACTGGCAGGTGAGCAACGGCACGTTCCGGACCCTCCGCGTCCTCGATTCAGTGAACAGCACGGTTCCGGACAAAACCGGCGGTGAATCGGCCGGGGGATCCCATGCCTCGGTCGGACTCATGTCCTCTTCCGGAGCCCTTCTCGGAACCTATAGTGCTCCGGTAAACAGAACAAACTTTCAGGCCGTGATTGTCGGGCCTTCGAGAGGGTGGACCAATTACCGGCACCAGTCCGATGCTCTCACGGTCTATACCCTGCTCCGCCAGAACGGTGTCAGCGACGAAGACATCATCCTCATGATATACGACGATGTTCCCACCGTTCCGGAAAATCCCCTCAGGGGAGATGTCCATAATACCCCGAAAGGACCCAATATCAGGTCAGCGGCGGATGTGGATTACTATGGTGCAAATGTGAGCGCATCAACGTTCGAAAACATCATGACCGGCAACAAGAGCGAATCCACGCCGGTAGTCATCGAGGGCAATACCAGCACGGATGTATTTGTGTACATTGCGAGTCATGGTTCACCGGGAGAGATTGTATTCGGGACCGGTAATTCAGTCCTGACTGCAAAGGAGTTTGCCGCGCTTACGGATTCGATGGGGCAGAACCACCAGTACCGGCAGATGGCCTTTTTCGTGGATACCTGTTTTGGGGAGAGCATGGTAACCAATGTTACGGCCCCGGGTATCCTTTACCTGACCGGGGCAGCTAAAAGCGAGCCCTCGCTCGGGGCAACCTATGATCCGGACATCAACCAGTGGCTCTCGGACGAGTTCACTTCAAGCGTTCTCAGCTCAATCCGGGCAGACGGCAATATCACCTTCCGTAACCTCTATCCCGCTACGTACAGGAAGGTGACCGGCTCGCATGTCCGCATGGTAAGCACGGGAAATTTCAACCTCGATATGCCGGTCCGGGAGTACGTGAAATCATGAACCGGAACCATTGCATCATGGGGCCTTTGAGAGAGCAACATGATTACAAGGGTTTGCAGGAAATTTTTACCGTGAACGGAATGCGGACCCTGTTTTCCACCTGTTGTTGCAGGATGCACAGAAAACGGCCGATCGTTCCGGTACAGGTTTGAAGAACCATGCCAGTATGTCCTTTCTGTGGCAGCGACCGGGTCTATCCTCTCCTCGAGACCCTGCGCTGCAAGCGGTGCAAGTATATCTGGAAAACCGGTGCGGAAAACCTGGGCAGGTCCACCACCTGCGGCCCTGACAACACATCACAAAAAACCGGGAAACGATCCGATCCCATAAAAACAAGGCTGGAGAAGAAACTGGATCACTATCTCAAACGGTCCAAAGGAAAATTCTGTCTCGCCACCATGACCTGGCAGGCCGGGGATATTTCCCAAGAGCTGTTCAGGAGATATGTAAAGCAGTGCGTGAAAGACCGGACCCTGGAAGAAGAGAAAGATGGCAACGGGAGGATGTGGTACTTCCGGCCCTGACCGGTTCCTCTCCCCCCGGGCCACCGGTTGCAAAGGGGCCGGATACTATAGCCCCCGGGATAATCCCGCGACATGCCCGTTTTACTTAAGCCCGGCTTTTACAAACGTTGCGGAATACTGCCGGTCGGTATCCATGATATGCGTTGTAACCCATTCCTTGAGGAAATTCATGAGTTCCAGGGAGAGACCGAGGCGGCCGGCCTCGAAATCTTTCTGGAAATCGGAGACCTTTTTGACAAAGGCATCGTGCTTGAGCTTGTGCGCATGATACCCGGGGTAACTGAACTTCTGCATGTACTTCTCTTCAGCCTGGAAGTGGTAGACGGTATAGGATGCAAGTTCCTGGAGGGTGGATTCCATCACCTGTTTTCCCTGTCCGCCTTTCATGGCATCGTGAAGGCAGTTGATAAGTCCGATGAGTTTCTTGTGCTGGTCGTCAATCTCCTTGACCTTAACACTCAGTTCATCATTCCATGTCATGAGTGGCATGCGTTCATGTCTGCCAACCGGTGTATTTAACGATTTTCACAGCAGCGGAAAAGGGGAGGATTCTCACTGTTTTAGTCCCAACCGGTTCCGGATTTTACCCGTACAGGAAAACCCGGGCATACAGAAAACTCCGTGGGCTTTTGTCCGGCCGTCGCGCCAGGAACCCCCGGGGATAAAACACCCATGGGGATCGCCCGCTTGAGGCGTAACCGGTTTTAAGAGATAAGGACAACAATTAACAACATGCGGATAACATAAGTCCGTAAGACAATTTTTTAGGGAGCAGGATGACAACAGCGGGTTCAGGGAGTATGCTGGGACCGTATCTCACCCTTTTTGCCTCAGCTGAAATCTTTATCTTTGTTTTTATCGAGATCGTCACAAAACTGGAACCGATCGAGCGGGTCATAACGAAAACAGCGCAGTTCCGGGATTATATCATCCTTGTCGTCCTGTTTGGCCTGTTCTCGATTTTCGGGACATATGTCGGCATGCAGACCGAGTACGACTCCATCATGAATATCCGGGACATCGGTCCTATCGTTGCCGGCCTGATAGCCGGCCCGTATGCCGGTCTTGCAGTAGGGCTCATCGGTGGCATTCAGCGCCTGTCCCTGGGCGGGGCATCTGCTGTTGCCTGTTCGCTTGGCACGATCCTTGCCGGGCTCCTTGCCGGAGCACTGTACCATTTCAGCAAAGGGAAATTACCCGGGATTGTTCTCGCAATGATCTTTGGCGCTCTCATGGAACTGATGCACGGCATCCTGATCCTTGTCCTGGTCAACCCGTTCAGTGTTGCCAGTACAATCTTCATGGAAAACATCCCCCAGATGATTATTGCAAATTCCCTGGGAGTAGGGATCTGCATTATTGTCATCCACAGCAGGATCGAGATGCTCAGGATCATTCACTCGAAATAATGGGGCAGTACATAGCAGGATCAATCTGGATCCGGTCAGAGGGCTGGATTATTGAAGGGGATTGTATCCGGGCATTCTCTCGAATGTGTCACAAAACGCCGTAAATGAGCGGCCATTTTGCCGGAAATCCGGCAGTCAGAGATCAAGCACCATCAGAGAGAGCCCTCCGCTGAGCCCGGCAAAGCAGGGCGCACCGTTGATCTGGAAGGTGTCGTATGCTAAAAAGCCGGCCTGGCAGAACCCGGATGCCAGTAATGCCTTGTGCGAAGCCGGGTTCGTGCATTCGGCAACGATCTGCCGGTATCCCCGCTCGCGGGCCCGGGTTACCAGCCGTTCCATCATGGCCTTGAGCAGGCCACACCGGCGGTAATCCCTGCTGACGCCACCCTGCAGGGCATGCAGGACTGCGCCGGGAGGAATACTGCGCCGGTCGAGAAAACGCTCTTCCAGTTCATCGATCATGGCGATCGCCTCCCGGAAATTGTCAAGGTAGGCTGCATACCGCATGGGATCTTCGCAAAAATCATCCGTGATGTCAAAACTGAACAGGAACCCGACCGGCTCGCCGGTATGAGGGGCCCGGGCAACGAAGCTGAATCCCCGCCGGGCAAGGAGGCCCACGTACCAGTGGGCAAGGGGGAGGAGCCGGGCCGGATCGGGCGCTATGCGCACGGACGTGGGTTCATCGGCAAGAAAGATGTCGGCATAGAGCTGCGTTACCGGTCCTGCGTCCGCTTCTGACAGGAACGAGATGACCGGGGTACCCGGATTATTGCCTGCAGAAGGAATTTCAGGAGAGCGGTTCTCTCGTAGCATGACACTCTTCTGTAATGCACGCAACCAGATTAATTATTCCCCGCGGTCAGGCAGCAAACCCGCCGCATAAGGGAGTTAACGGCACCCGGTTTTCGGGAAATGATTATGCGATACCGTGACGGGCCGGATAGCTGGGCCGGATACACAAGAAAACATCTCCGGAAGATGTGCTCCGGTCAGCCCGCATCAGGTTTTTTCCATTCGTTTTCTTCAAATTATATGACATCCCACTAATCATCAACAGGAGAGCAGCAGAAGGAGCGGATTTTTGACCAGGCTGGATGATCTGTTAGACCCGTTGAGTCAGGGTATATGGGAAGTCGAGATACCGAAGGCATCGGTAACCGAACCCCTTGATGCCGGATGGATCCGGTCCCGGATCAATGTCCCCTCCCCGGGCACCATTGCTAGCTTTCGGAAAGGCCGGTTCCATGTGCACGAGACAAGGACCGGATGGCGGGTGCACCTGGACCGGTATGATCCGAAAAGAAATCCCCTGCTCCACCTCATCGATGACGCACCGCTGGTTCTCATGATCAGCGACACATTCATGACCCTGATCATGGATACACGGAGGGTTGACAACGAGAGTATGGCAGAGACCCTTGCAACCCAGCGGTTCATCTGGCAGGAGCAGGTTGTGTACGGGCTGCTCCTCTTAATCGTGGGGCTCTTTATCCTCAATAACCCGGTCCGGATCTTCAAAAACATCTTCGAGCTGCTCCTCCCGCTTGCAATCCTCTGCATTGCAGGCATGATCTTTATCCGGACCATCCGGGCCGGGCTGCCCCGGATGTACAAGGCCCGGGATCTCCTCTCGGGAATCATCATATTCTGTGCAGGAATCCTCGCGTTTCTCCTGCCCATGGACTACTGGATGACCGGCATCCTCGCCGTCCTCACGGTCTGGATGCTCGCAAGTGCCAGCATGCTCCTCTTCCGGGTGACAAAAGGTAAAAGTGCCGTACCCGAGGGATTTTACAGCCGCCTGGCAACGGGTATCATCTCGCTTATCCTCACCATTCTCCTCCACATCAGTCCTGCGGGTGTCTTTGTGCTGCTGATGGAGGTTCTTGGCGCGATCACGATCCTTCTCGGGGTAACCCTGTGCGTTAACGGGATGCGCCTCCGCACCTGGATACGGCAGACCCCGTCCCAGTAAACCGGTACCCGGATCCAGTTTCCCGTCAGGGGAAACGGTAAACACGGAGCCTTGGAAATAAAAAAAACAGGATTGTTACGAAAGATTCAGCGGAATCATACCATTCTTCACCTGTAAAAACACGGTGACGTTATTCCGCGGAAATCCGGAATACCCCTTTTGGCACCCGTATCTCGAAACGGGCTCCCCGGCTCGGATCCCCGGTCTCCGAT
Organism: Methanoregula sp.; assembly: GCF_041645475.1. Lineage (GTDB taxonomy): Archaea > Halobacteriota > Methanomicrobia > Methanomicrobiales > Methanospirillaceae > Methanoregula. The sequence continues at coordinate 57,925 of NZ_JBAZQA010000008.1, forward strand.
ATCGTGATCCCCGTCAGGGTGAGAATCTCGCGGGAGAGGAAGAGGCCAAGGCCGGTGTTCTTCCCAAAACCCCGTTCGAAGATCTTCTCCTTCTCGTCAGCAGCAATGCCAACCCCGTTGTCCTCCCACACAACAATCATATCCCCACCGGAGGGGTGGACCGAGATCCGGATCGCAGTCACCTGTTGCCCGTGCCGGATCGAGTTGTCCAGGAGGTTGAAAAAGACTTTTTCAAACATGGGGTCTGATAAAATCTGTAAACCCTTCACATCGGCAAAAAGGCCAATCGTTGCCGGGAGATGCAGGCGGGACAGGATCGTGCTCAGGTCAATCCATTGCGGCTCATGGGTACCGAGGTCCTCGTACACCCGGGTGAACTCGATCTGCGACTGGACCGCCGTGGTTGCGGCATGGATCTTTTCCAGGTACCCGCTTATGACCGGATCGGTGGATTTCATCTCGGCAAAGGAAAGAAAACCGAGGATGACCGAGACCTTGTTGAGGATATCATGCCGGGTGATGCCGGTGAGCAGGGTGAGCTGGCGGTTCGCGGACCGGATGGCGTCTTCAGATCGCCTGCGCCCGGTAATATCCCGGCAGATGCCGAGGAACGATACAACCGATCCCGCGTCATCGCGGAGAGGGGACGCCGTTGTCGTATGCCACTGCCAGGTGCCATCCTTATGCCGGATGCGGTACTCGATACCACCCTTCTTCTCCCCGGTGTCGAGAACCTGCCGCACAAATGCATGGCATGCGGGAAGATCATCGGGATGGAGAAAGAGGTCAATCGGTTTTCCAAGGACGTCCCGGGCATCGTGACCCAGCACTTCCGTCCACCGCGGCGAGACGTACGTAAAAATACCTTCGGGCGTTAAGGAGTAGATGATATCATTGGCGTTCTCCACATAGGACCGGAATTTCTCCTCGCTCTGCCTGAGCGCCTCTTCCAGCCGCCTGCGCTCGGTGATGTCCTGGTTTGCGCCATGGGTCCTGATCAGCCTTCCTTCTGCATCCAGAACAACCCCGATACGGGCGATAATGTACCGGATTTCTCCATCCCGGCGGATAATCCGGTGTTCCACTTCTGCCCGGTAACCGGGATCGGTTGTCTTTAGGAGTTTTTCAATTTCCCGGAACAGGAGATGCTGATCGTCGGGGTGGACAAATTCCTGCGCATAGGTCTGCGGAGACATCTGCATGCCGCCTTCCCGCTCAGCAGTAGTGCCATAGAGATTATAGAAACGGTCATCGAAGGTGAAAAGCCGGGCAGTGGCATCGTATTCCCAGTTTACCAGGGAGGCGATATCCATTGCTTCAGAGAGCTGCTGCTGGCTCTTCCGGAGTGTCTCCTCGGTTCTCTTGCGCCCGGTGATATCATGACAGATGCCGTGAATTGCAGCAACCGTACCACCGGCATCATAGACCGGGGAGATATTCTGGGTATGCCACTGCCAGGTACCATCCTTGTGCTGTATCCGGTATTCTATCCCGGACGCCTTTTTCCTGGTTGCAACGGACTGCCGGATAAACTCGCGGACACGGGGTAAATCATCGGGATGGATGTGTCTCACCGGTTTTCCGATAATTTCTGCAGTATCATGTCCCAGGATCTCCGTCCAGTTCGGGGAGACATAAGACGTAATACCATCGGGAGTCAGAGAAAAAACGATGTCATTTGCATTCTCAACAAAGGACCGGAATTTCTCCTCGCTCTCCCGGAGCGCATCTTCAGCCCGTTTTTGCTCGGTAACATCAGTCAGCACCGTCAGGACTGCAGGAGAGCCGTTGAATTCTATGACGGATCCGCGGATGAGAACGACCCGGTGGCCCTTCACGGGAGATTCTACCTCGATCTCGTACGGCTCATGCGGGCCATTCTCCTTACGCTCACGGATGGCCGCAGTAATACGTGCATGGAACCGGGCAGGGATGTAATCGAGAATAGGCGTGTTCAGGACTTCCTCCGGGGATACACCCATGTTCTCGATCATGGGAGGATTGACATAGAGGATGATCCCGTCCCGGTGCACGAGAACGAGATCCGGTAAATTATCAAGGACCGTGCGAAGCTTCGCATGGCTCTCCCGCAAGGATTGTTCCATCAGCCGTCTCTGGGAAATATCCCGGATAATGCCAACAGCTCCGTCCGGTGTCCTGTCTTTGTCAAAGATGGGGGTAATGGCCATTTCGGTCCAGACCGTTGATCCGTCCTTGCACCGGAACTCCAGCTCCATGACAATGTTGCGGGGAACAGACCCGCCGCTCCTCCACGCGGCCAGTCCCTGCTCGCGGCTCTCCCTCAGTGCCCGGTAGGAGTTTGGCGTCAGTGCATCCTGCCACATCTCTGCCATGGCTTCTTCAGGAGTCAGACCCCGGAGTGCCATGACCGAGGGAGAGAAATACGTAAAATGCAAATCACGGCCGGTAGTCCAGATGACATCGTGGACATGATCTGCCAGCAGGTGGTACTTCCGGTCGGTCTCCCGGAGCAATGCTTCGGCCTGTTTGCGCTCCGTGATATCCCTAACATAGGCAAAACTGAATTCCCGGTCGCCCTGATTGACATAGATGGCCAGGATATCGACATCGATGAACCTGCCATCTTTGCACTGGTGCCGGGAGGTGATGAACTGGGTCTTTTTCTCCCGAAGATCAGCCACGGATGCTTCCCAGGCCCCGGGGGACATCCCGGGGTCCAGTCCGGCTATCTTCATGGCGCAGAGCTCTTCACGGGAATACCCGGTGATCCGGCAGGCGGCATCGTTGACATAGAGAACATTGCCCGCAAAATCAAGCCAGAAGACTTCATCGGATGACTGATCAACCGATATTTTCAGGAGCGGTAATTCGTCTTCAAGCGAGGGGACGGGGGGCATGGGATTTTTCCGTGGATTACTGATTATTTAACAATGATAAATAGATTCTTGTGGGGGATCATAGGTCCGACATCACATCATACGTGAAAGAATACTGACAGTTAATATCGTGAAACTCGGTAATCGGGATCTGTTCGATCTTCTTCTCCCCGGGATGCAGGGCCGTAATCTCAATGGTTTTTGTGGCCGGGTGACAGTAGGTCAGCAGCGGGGATACATCGATCCTGACGACGATATTGGTATAGGTCTGGTTGGAGGGATTCATTATCCGGAACCGGGGGGTGTACATGTCAACCGAGCCGATGCTAACCGGGTCCGGGTTTTCGATATCCGGACTGGTGACCACGATCTCCCGGTTGGGAGAGGGGGAGACGCATCCCGTACTAAGGGAAATGGCTAGGAGTACCAGCAGGAGCAGACAGGCTTTTTTCATAGCATCAGGATCCGTGCATCAGAGTATTTCCGCCCGGATATTTGTTCCTGCCGGGTGAGAAGTCAGAAGGGAAAAAGGGCCGGAGGCTACAGGAGAGGTACGCACCAGATCGTGCGGCAGCCCGGGGTTTCGGATTTCTGCCCGAGGGGTGTCCGGGTTTCCTGGCGGGCCGGGTCACCCGTTGGATGACATAAAGCGGATTGGAGAGGGGTAAAGTGCCAATCCAGCCCCTAACATCTATCATTTACAATAGTCCGCCCCCCCTTTGCGCCAGCCCTGCCCCCATTGGGGGCGGGGGCGCATGCGATTCCTCGGTATTACCAAAAATCCCGATCCTGGTAATACAGCACTATCGCAAATGGGGTGCCATGGCGGCGGGGCGAAGCCCCTGGAGCGTCAGTATTTCCGCTCCAAAACGAATTTCCTTTTTTGCATTAAATTTTAGGCAGATTTTTTTTACCTTTTTTCAATCTGTAAATCCGTTATGGATTCAGGGGCTAGAATAGTACATTACCCTGGAGAGAAACCCGAACACCGAAATGATTCTACGGATAACCAAAACCGGTGCGGGCTTTTTTGATCGTGTGCATTCCGGCAGATGAGATATGCGATGAGCCGCCGGAGGATCCTGATGCAGTTCATCCAGACAAAACTGGTCCGGAACCCGTCCCCTTCCCAGTACGAGAGGATGACCTCATAGACCTCATAGACCTTTATCCGGTTCCCGTTTCATCGGGCAGACCCCGGCGCCAACTATCTCGCCCATTGCCCAGGAGTATCGCTCCCGGATCGAGAGGGGCAGTTCCTCTTCAGGAATGGAAACAAACCCGAACGATGCATAGAAATCAACGAGGTGCCGCACCGCATACATGTAGAGGACGTGGCTGCCGCACTCCTGCATCATGAGGTCGAGGGCCTTTCTGGAGTACCCGTTTCCCCGGAACTCCTCCCACGTGAAGATCCCGTCCACCTCGTACCCGTCATCGTGCCGCTTGCACCGGGCAACGCTGACCAGCGTGTCTTCAATAAAAACGGCAAAGATCCGGTCGTGATCATGATCCGATTTCGTCTGGTGGTAATCAAACCAGATCTTCTCGGCCAGGTAGAATTCGGACGCGGTGAGCTCTCGGGTGTTGATCTCCAGCTGGATAGCAGTGAACATGACCAGCACGGGCTTTTTTACCAGGGCGGTAACCCTCGATGTCGTCATGCCAAGGGGAACTTTCCTTATGTAATCCGCCTTCCCGAAGCGGGACATCATGACGAGCGAGACCACCTCTTCGTCTGCCACAATCTCGATCTGCCGGGTCGGGTCGCCGTACCGGACCATCATTCTCACCCGTATGTCCGGGGGGTCCGCCTTGATCGCCTCCCGGGCATCTGCCAGGCGTTTCTCGACTTCCCGTACAATGTAATTCATCCGCTCCTCGGTTTCGATCTTCCGGATGACATGGAGGAGAATGATCTCCGAGACCCCTTCGAGTTCACCAACATATTTCAGTGCATCGTTTGCGGGCCGGGAAAAATCGAGAGGGAAGAGGATCCGATAGAAGAGCGAAGCCTCCATCATCCGGGGATGGTATGAAAAGAAACCCTGCGTGGGAAACCGCATGATAAGGACATGGGTCCTGCTGTGGGCGAGGACCTCAATATCGTCATGGCCCAGGAGGATTTTACTAAGGCGCCCTTTCCTGGCCCCCATGAGGATAAGGGAGGGGCGCTCGGCCTCGGCGGTTTTGAGGATTGCAGCAGGAATATCATCACCGGAATCTTCCTGGATGAGACATCTCACCGCAATATCCGGGTTCGTGATGAGGGCCTGCTGGTGCTCCACAGCTTCACGTTCCCGTACCAGTGACTGCCCGTTACGGACGATATGGAGCAGGATTACCTCTTTGACGTTCCGGATGTCGGCTACGCATGCGATGAGTTTTCCTGACATCTCTGACAGATCGGTAGGGAGGAGGACCTTTTCGAACATCGGGCAGCCTTGCTCTTCAGGATACTATGATCCGGCCCTTTTTTATGCATAGTGATCTGAATCGGATCCCGGTGAATGCACCCTTAGGAAAAAAGAGCGGCAGACCTTGGTTAAGATCGTATCATTCCCTATGAACGCGATGTAGATAGGAGGTATTTTAAAACAATTCCTGATTTTTCCCTTTCGAGATCTCCAGCAAAGGTATCCGTACAGTGCAGATTTACCTTCGGATTCGACCCCCACATGAGAAGAGCGTATTGTGCATGCGGCTGATTGTATGTGAAACGGTATTGCCCACAGCCAATATATCGGAGCCTTCTGATAATGAATACCGAAAATGAATCTCCGGGTCAGACGTATTATTCCCCGGCAATGATCCGGGCGGGGATTACAGCCGCCATCATCGGAAATTTTCTCTCACCGGTTCTCATGGCCTCACTCGCTATCTCAACACCGGTCATCGGGAATGACCTGGGCCTTGAGATCGTCAATCTCTGAGGGAGTGTATCCTCTTTCCTGCGGGCATCCTCCACGTTCATGCTGAAAGCGGGGCTGCTTGCGGGTTGAATCCACATCCAGTCCTGCCGGCTCTGCTGAAGAGGAGCAGGGAAATCACCGGGAAAAAAGGTTCCTGCCAGCGCGGAATCGTTTCTCATCAAGCCTTTTTTATAGCGATACGCCATAACGTGAAGTATCATCAAAAAGGTGACAGATATGGATTTTGGAAACATGATTGGAGAATCCTTTGAATATGCAAAGGAAGGTCTCGTAGGAAAATGGATGAAGTGGATCCTGCTTCTCATTGCAACGATCCTGCTCACGCTGCCCCTCATGGGCTACACGCTTCGGATTCTCCGCGGCGAGAAACCCTCACCCGAAGTCGAGAACTGGGGAACCCTGTTCATTGACGGTATCAAGTACCTCATCATAGGCATAATCTATGCAATCCCGCTCTTCATCATTGCGTTCCTCACGCTTGCCCCGCTGGTCATGGAAGCTGTAGCGGCCGGTGGCAACCCCGCAGCAGTGAACTCAATTGCAATGGGTGCAGTCGGGACATTCCTTCTCGGACTTGTCATCTTCATCATCGCTGCCATCATCATCGGATTATTTGCAAATATCGGTATTGTCCGTTTTGCCAGGACCGGCAGCATGGGTGAGGCCTTCAACTTTGGTGCCATTCTCACCACCATTGCAAAGATTGGCTGGGTCAACTACATCATTGCCCTGATCATCATGGGAATCATCTTTGGGGTTGTTGAAATGATCTGCGCGCTCATTCCCATGGTTGGGACACTCATTCTCTTCATCATCATCCCGTTCCTCACGATGTTCCAGGCCCGCTACCTCTGTCGGATCTACGATTCTGCCGGACCTGCATAATCTCTTTTTCTTTCCTTTTTTTTACCAGGTTCCTGCTGATACGGGGCTTACTATCCGGAACAGGATAGTGTATCTTACAAAAAAGATCAAAACTGCGTGCGTCTTTACCGGATTCTGGATGAGATCAAAACCCGGACAACATTGAGGGTATTACGGGTCAGGCATACAGAATTCCCCCGGAAACGGATCGGCATAGCTGCAATGAAAAACGTAAAAATCCGACATATCCGGTTTTACGCTAAGGCATCCCAGGATCGGAAATGTAGCAGGATAAAAAAAGAGGGATTAGTGCTTTTTGGAAAGCGGGTTGAACACGTTTTCGTAGATCATATCGCTGCCGGTGTTGTGGAGCCGTGATCGCTCCTCTTTCTCCTCGGCATAGGCCATGAGCGGAAGTTCCATGTCAACGCCGGGCACGTGGCCGAACATCTTCTCGAGTTCAACCTGCTGGGCGTGCATGAAAAGTGCATTCGGGATTTCTGCTGCACAGATTTCCTCACACTGGCCGCAGTTCACACAGGAATCTGCAATGTGCGAGTACCGGATCAGGTGGAACATGAAGTTGACCGGCAGTTCGCCGGGTGGAACATACGCCGGGTTCTTGGTCGTGCAGTCCACACAGTAGCAGATCGGGCAGACATCAATGCACTGGTAACACTTGATGCAGCGGGAGGTCTCGCTCATAATCTTCTTCAAGCGATCCTTGCCTTCGCCAAGTGCCTCGAAGTCGTGCTTGCGCCACTTGTCGCCGAGCTTGAGCATTGCGCCTTCGACTTTGCCCCGGATCTCGAGACCCTTGGGGTTGGCAGCCTCGGTTGCGAGGACACCCTTCTTGACAGCACCGTCTAGGAGAGCTGCACCCTTCTCGGAGCAGACCTCAACAAAGGTTGCCTTTCCGGCCTTGGGGCCGATGACTCCCCAGTTTCCGCAGGCAAGGTCTGCCTGGCGGGGGATCTTCATCTTGCAGCGGCGGCAGTTGGACCTGCGGCCATAGCCTGCCTCTTCGAGCTCGTCAACGGAGATACCCTTGTGGCCTCCCTCGTACTCGATGATGAACTGGCCCTTGTCGATCTCTTCCTTGTGGACGGTCTCGAGGTCGACACCGTACTTCTCCTTGATCATCTTGCGGGCAACGATCGGGCTGACCGAACCTCCGCAGTTGACACCGATCATGACGATGTTGTCAAGGTTGATCTGCTTCCTCTTGGCCAGTTCGTAGAATGCCATTGCATCGCAACCCTTGACGGTGACACCGATCTTCATGTCGTTTGCACCGTCAAGGAACTTCTTGACGAGCTTGGCCATGAGGAGCGTACCGCAGTGGAGTGATCCGGCAGTCTTCGGGAGGTCCCTGGGGTCCCTTATAAGGACAGGGACCGCATCGTAGAGGTCTACACCTTTGGTGACCGCGAAGATCGCGTCAACGGCCTTGCTCTCGAGTGCATACTTCCAGATTGCGGTGACTGCGCCACCGAGTTCAGCTTTCTTCTGGATCTCAGCATCGTTGGTCCAGGCATAGAGCATATCGCCTTTCTTGGTCATGTTCAGGCCTCCTTGATCTTCTCAACCTTGACAGCACAGTGCTTGAGCTCCGGCATCTTGGAGAGGGGGTCGAGTGCCGTGTTGGTAAGGTTGTTTGCACCGTTAGCGAAGTGCATTGGCATGTACAGCACTTTTGGTCCCACATCATCGGTAACGCGTGCAATAGCAATGGATTCTCCACGGCGGCTTGTCACTTTGACCTTCTCGTACGGCTTGATGCCGAGTTCCTTTGCATCCAGCGTGTTCATCTGCATGTAGTTTTCAGGCACATCGTTATGCAGGGTCGGGCTCCGGTCGGTCTGGGTTCTGGTGTGGTAGTGGAAGATGATACGACCGGTCATGAGCGTGAACGGGTACTCGGCATCGGCCACTTCTGCGGGCGGGCGGTACTCAAGGCCGAACATCGTGCCCTTGCCATCCGCTGCGGAGAATTTTCCGATGTGGAGGATTGGTGTTCCCGGGTGCTCGATGGTCGGGCAGGGCCAGTGGACTGACTCGGGCTTCTCCATCTTCTCGTAGGTTACTCCGAACTGGCCGGGGGTAACTGAACGCATGTCGTCCCAGACGTCCTTTGCGGTCTCCCAGTCAAAGCCCTTGAGGCCCATCTTCTTGGCAAGCATGCCGATGATCTCCCAGTCGTACTTAGCTTCGCCGGGACCGTCAACGGCCTTACGGACACGATTGACACGGCGCTCGCCGCTTGTGAACGTACCGTCCTTCTCGGCAAAGCAGGTGCCGGGCAGGACAACGTCCGCGTACTCGCAGCTCTCGTTCCAGTAGATATCCTGGATGACAAGGAAGTCGAGTTTGTCAAGGGATCTCCTGACATGATTCGAGTCGGGGTAGGATACTACCGGGTTCAGGCCGAGGATGTACAGCGCCTTGATCGGGTCGCCGCACTGGGTGATCTGTTCGGTCAAGGTGACACCATACCAGTCGGGCAGGGAGCCTTCCTTCATACCCCATGCCTTCTCCATCTTGGCACGGTTCTCGGGGATGGCAACGGCCTGGTAACCTGAGAATACGTTCGGGTATGCACCCATGTCGCAGGCGCCCTGCACGTTGTTCTGTCCACGGAGCGGGTTGACACCGACACCGGGGCGGCCGACATTGCCGGTTAAGAGAGCAAGGTTACCCATGGACCGGACATTATCGGTACCGGTGGTGAGTTCGGTGATGCCGAGGCAGTAGATGATGACTGCGTTCTTTGCATTTGCATACTGGCGGGCGAACTCCTGGACGATCTCCTGCGGAACACCATGGATCTTCGTGGCATCGGCATAGTTCTCGACCGTCTTCTTGAGGTCCTCGAAGCCTTTCGTGCGTTCCTTGATGTACTCTTTGTCCTCAAGGCCTTCCTTGATGATGTAGTACATCATGTTGTTGGCAAGGGCGATGTGGGTCGACGGGTTGAACCGGATATACTTGTCGGCAAGCCGTGCAGTCGGGCTGAAACGCGGGTCAACGACAACAACCGGGATTCCCTTCTTCCTGGCCTGCATAACGCGGCGGGCGGCAAGCGGGTGGGCCTCAACGGCGTTGGATCCCCACATGACGATGAGGTCGGAGTTCAGGACATCTTCGAACGGGTTTGTTGCTGCACCGGAACCAAACGAGAGCGAGAGGCCGGCAACGGAGGGTCCGTGGCAGATACGGGCACAGTTGTCAACGTTGTTGGTCTGGAACGCAACGCGGGCCCACTTCTGCAGGGCATAACAGTCCTCGTTGACTGTACGGCACGAGGTGTGGAAACCAAGAGCCCTGGGGCCGTTCTTGTCGGAGATCTCCTTGAACTTTTTCGTAATCAGGTCAATAGCTTCGTCCCAGGAGGCTTCCTCGAACTTGTCGCCCTTCTTGATTAAGGGCTTTGTCAGCCGGCCCGGCTTCTGGACGGTTTCCCAGCAGGTTGCACCCTTCGGGCAGAGCTTGCCCTCGTTGATCGGTGTCCGCTTGTACGGCTCGACACCAACGAGCTTATTCCCCTTGGATACGAGGTTAAGGCCGCAGCCAACCCCGCAGTAGGGACAGGTCGTTGCTGTATATTTCAGTTCTGATTTTATGTCTTCCATGAATGATCACCAGATTTGTTCATCTGTTTTTTATAACAACAATTGACTTAGTGGATTTGTTCATAGAATTTTGATTGAACACAAATTGTCTACCCTTGGATTATTTAACCGTTCTGAAATTTTCACAAAAACTGGTGAACAGAAGTGGGTTTATCATCTCATCTCAGTAATTGTAGGTATGCTCCATGCTTGAAATATTCATGCGGGTAACTGCAAAAAGATAAAGATATCGTAAAAAAGGACAGGGATGATTATCATGAAAAAAAACCGGATACCGCCAATGCTCCCGGATCTCATCCTGGCAGCGCTTACATCCTGTGACAATATCCGGTTTGAATCCTGCGAAGCATGTCCCAGATGCGGGGGGGAACCTGCCGGATATGATGTGAAAAAAAAACAGTTTGCCGTTTTGATGGATGGGGAACAAAAGAAGATCATCCATGTACTGGTGAAACGGTTCCGTTGTCGCCGCTGCAGGCAGATCTGTCTTGCCGATCAGCCCGTTTACCCGGATACCCGCATCGGGGCTCCGGTGGTGGATCTCTGTGTGACACTCGGGGAGACCATGCATTTCCCCCGCGTGTCTTCCACCCTTGCGGATATGGGAATTATTGTCGACCGCTGGAGCGTTCGCAATTATATTCAAAACAACCGCTTTCCGGTTCCCGCAGTGGACATGTTCGGCATCAGGGTCCCGGTATCGGTTGTTTCTCTCTCATCCCTTTCCATGGGGATACGTGAAGACAAGGCCATCGATGCAGGGAGAGTTCTTGCAGCCTGCGGGTATCCCTCAAAGAAAAATCACCCTGCAGAGATATCATTACAGGATCAGGTTCACGATCCACCGGAGCGGTGAAGGAACCAGAACGGGTTATTTCCATTGGGAGAGCATTACTCCGGGTCCGAACCGGGTTAGGGGAAAATTCCGGGATCTGCGGGTCCATTTTAAAACGGCATAACACACGTTACAGTGGTGTGACGAAAAACCGGATCTTTCACGGGATTGTTGATGAGATACGGGGGAGATCGCCTGCAAGATCTCCCCCTGGAGCACAGGTCCCCGTGAGTATCCCTAGAGATGGATATGGAATAAGAAACCAAACAACGGTTTACAGCATTCACCAAAAAAATTAGTTGGTGTAAGCTGATTTCCCCAGCTTGGGTTCGAACAGCTTGTCTGCCTCCGTGCGGATTGCATGGCTGAAGAGCGCCAGCGGGATCTCCGAAGGACAGCATTCTTCGCACTGCCCGCAGTTGATGCAGGAGTCTGAGATATGCGCAAGCCGGCGCAGGTGGAACATCGGGTCGGCCGGGATTACCCCGTGGCGAACCATCATGTCGGGCTGCTGGAACTTGTCAGCACGGGTAACACAGACCGGGCAGTGGTCGATGCATGCGTAGCACTTCATGCAGCGGCCGGTCTCCTTTGCAATGGTCTCCCAGAGAACGGGTGCAAGGGCTTCGAAGTCATGCTTCCGCCACTTGTCGCCAAGCTTGTGCATTGCACTCTCGACTTTTCCGCGGATCTCGATACCCTTGGGATTTGCTGCCTCGGTAGAGAGTTTCTTGGCATCGACAGCGCCTTTGATGAGTTTTGCACCCTTCTCGGAGCAGACCTCAACAAAGGTTGCCTTGCCAGCCTTCTCGCCAATAACTCCCCAGTTCCCGCAGGCAAGGTCTGCCTGGCGCGGGATCTTTACTTTGCAACGGCGGCAGTTCGATCTGCGGCCAAAGCCTGCCTCTTCGAGCTCGTCAACGGAGATACCCTTGTGACCTCCTTCGTACTCGATGATGAACTGGCCCTTGTCAATCTCTTCCTTGGTGACCTTGTTCGGGTCCACACCGTACACTTCCTTGATCATCCGGCGGGCAAGGGTCGGGTTGACCGATCCACCGCAATTGACACCGATCATAACGATGTTGTCAAGGTTGAGGATGTTCCGCTTGGCAAGCTCAAGGACGCCCATCATGTCGCAGCCCTTGACAACCATGCCAATCTTCTTGCCGGAAAGCTTGGGTGCGTATTCTACAACCAGCTTGGAGAGGAGGATCGTTCCGCAGTGGAGCGAGCCGGCGCACGCGTCAAGATCCTTGGGGTCGGTGACGATAGCCGGGATCGCATCATAGAGGTCAACGCCGCGCCTGACTGCAAGCACTGCATCAACGGTCTTGCTCTCGAGAGCATACTTGAGAAGCTCGGTTACCGCACCACCGCATTCTGCCTTCTTTGCAAGACCGGCATCATTGGTCCAGGCATAGAGCATATCGCCTTTCTTTGCCATGTTACTTCGCCCCCGCGATCTTTTCAACACTGACAGCACAGTGCTTGAGCTCAGGCATCTTTGAGAGCGGGTCGAGCGCGGTGTTGGTGAGGTTGTTGACACCATCAGCAAAATGCATGGCCATATAGAGCACCTTCGGGGCAACATCGGTGCCAACCCGGGCGATGGTAATTGTCTCGCCACGGCGGCTCTTGATCTTGACCTTCTCACCGTTCTTGACACCAAGTTCCTTTGCATCCTTGATGTTCATCTGGACATAGGACTCGGGGACTTCGTAGTGCAGGACTGCACACTGGTCTGTCTGGGTCCTGGTGTGGTAGTGGAAGATGACACGGCCGGTCATCATGGTATACGGGTACTCTGCATCGGCAACTTCTGCCGGCGGCTTGTATTCGAGACCAAACATGGTGCCCTTGCCATCCGCTGCGGAGAATTTCCCGATATGAAGGATCGGCGTTCCCGCGTGTTCCTCGGTCGGGCAGGGCCAGTGGATCGATTCGGGCTTCTCCATCTTCTCGTAGGTTACACCAAACAGGTTCGGGGTGCATGCCCGCATATCGTCCCAGACATCCTTTGCGGTCTTCCAGTCAAAGCCCTTGAGGCCCATCTTCTTGGCAAGCATGCCGATGATCTCCCAGTCGTACTTAGCTTCGCCGGGACCGTCAACGGCCTTACGGACACGATTGACACGGCGCTCACCGCTTGTGAACGTGCCGTCCTTCTCGGCAAAGCAGGTGCCGGGCAGGACAACGTCCGCGTACTCGCAGCTCTCGTTCCAGTAGATATCCTGGATGACAAGGAAGTCGAGTTTGTCAAGGGATCTCTTGACATGGTTTGAATCAGGGTAGGAAACTACCGGGTTCAGGCCGAGGATATACATCGCCTTGATGGGGTCGCCGCACTGGGTGATCTGTTCGGTTAAGGTGACACCATACCAGTCGGGCAGGGAGCCTTCCTTCATGAACCAGAGTTTCTCCATCTTGGCACGGTTATCGGCAACGGCAACAGCCTGGTAGCCTGAGAAGACGTTAGGGTATGCACCCATGTCGCAGGCGCCCTGCACGTTGTTCTGGCCACGGAGCGGGTTGACACCGACACCGGGGCGGCCGACATTCCCGGTTAAGAGAGCGAGGTTGCCCATGGATCGGACATTGTCGGTTCCGGTCGTCAGCTCGGTGATGCCCAGGCAGTAGATGATAACTGCATTCTTTGCAGATGCATACTGGCGGGCAAATGCCCTGACAATATCCGTCGGGACACCGGTGATATCCTCAACATTGGCGTATTTCTCGACGGTCTTCTTGAGATCGTCAAAGCCCTTGGTCCGGTCCGCGATGAACGCCTTGTCCTGGAGATCGTCATGGATGATCCAGTACATCATGGAGTTGGCAAGCGCAATGTGGGTCGACGGGTTGAACTGGATCCACTGGTCAGCAAGCCGGGCAGTGGCACTGTACCGCGGGTCAACAACAATGATGGGGATACCTGCCTTCTTGGCCTGCATGATACGCCGGCCGGCAAGCGGGTGGGCCTCGACTGCATTGGAACCCCAGAGAACGATAAGCTTGGAGTTCAGGACATCTTCAAACGGGTTCGTTGCTGCACCGGAACCAAACGAGAGCGAGAGACCGGCAACGGAGGGTCCATGGCAGATGCGCGCGCAGTTGTCAACGTTGTTTGTCTGGAAAGCAACCCGTGCCCACTTCTGCAGGGCGTAGCAGTCCTCGTTGACGGTACGGCACGAGGTATGGAAACCGAGGGACCGGGGGCCGAACTTATCGGAGGTCTCCTTGAACTTTTTCGTAATCAGCTCAATGGCTTCGTCCCAGGAAGCGTCCACGAACTTGCCGTTCTTCTTGATCTTCGGCTTTGTAAGCCGTCCGGGCTTCTGGACAGATTCCCAGCAGGATGCGCCTTTCGGGCAGAGTTTTCCCTCATTGATGGGGCTGCGCTTATACGGTTCAACACCAACAAGCTTGCCATCGTTCACCACAAGGTTCAGGCCGCAGCCCACCCCGCAGTACGGACAAGTTGTCGGTACATACTTAAGAGTACTCGAACTATTGACCATTATATCACCAAACACTCACAGAAGCCCCGGCCTAAAGCAGCCGGAACAACCATGCACACACACCTCTGACAGTGTTTTTTGCAAAATTGGTTAAACAACTTTGCTTGATTACTGATCTCGGTAAACACCATATTTATACATTCTGAAAAATACCTCATAATTGGTGATTATCTGGGGGTTATTGGCATTCTCCGCTTATGGGGGCAGGGTATACACGAATATATGATCTTCCTGAAGTCTGCCCCTCGAAGAATGAACGGCGATGATACGGGGCGATTGCAGTGAAGCTGCGCCCGGTACCTCCCATACTCGGAGGTATTGTGCATGCCGCGCTCCGGGTATGTAACGAAACCGGATATGTGACAGCAGGTCCCTGTAAAATCTGTGGCGGCACCCTTTCCGGCTATGATATGCGGAGAAAGCGATTTGCGATCCTCCATGAGGACGACGGGGATCACATAATCGAAGTGATCATCCACCGGGCATACTGTCGATCCTGCGGGAAGATTGTGGTACCCGAAGAACCGTTCTATCCCGGGACGCGGATTGGATCCCCGGTAGTGGATCTCTGCCGGGCATTCGCGGATACGATGTCGTACAGCCGGGTGGCCACACGACTCGGCCAGATGGGAATCGTGGTCGACCGCTGGAGCGTGCGTGCGTATTGCCGAACACCATTTATCCCCCCGGCAACAATCAAGGCATTCGGCCTGAAGATCCCGGTCTCGATAATCTCACTATCAGCCCTTGCCGGATCGCTTATGGAAAGCGGTCACGCCAGCGGTGAGGATGTACTCGCAGCCTGCTTATTTCCCTCCCGCAACAGGCTGTAGCACGAGGGGAAAGAGAGAACGAAACGTAAGTATAAATGTCTGGATACGTTGCTCAATAATTCTAGATGCCCGATCGATTGGATCCCACATAAGATGATGCTGAAAAGGACCTGATGCAGGATCTGGCATCACATTTTTAGTGCACGTTTCCAGGTACTTTTTCATATCAGACCCTGCTAAAAAAATTTCAATCGCGATCATGGGGTGTTAGTTGATGAGGCTACAATCGGATAATTATCCTACAATCGGCATGTACATGCTACAAAATTTTTGATTCTCCGGTGAGACCCACCAAAAAATGCAACCAGGGTGCGGTTGAAAAATTCCGGGCAGGGGGTGAGGGGGTGATTGAAATTTTTTTGCCGGATATTGATCGCGGGTTTTTTTATGCAAAACCGGATGGGGATTTTTGTGCTGGAATTTATCAGAAATGATCCAAATGGATCCATAATAAGATGACCAGAATCAGTGAGCCGGCGGACAGAACCCTTGAGTTCTCCAGATCAGGTCTCTCCATGGGAACGGCGGGTAAAATGTTCGTTTTTCACAGATAATTGAAAAGTCGTTGTGGCATTCCCCATACGGGGGGCATCAGTTTCCACAAGTGATAATAGAGATGGATTCTTATCACGCGTTCATTTTTGTTAAGAGCTAAAACTCTGCAATTGACTGCAGTCCTTACAAATTTACAGGTCAGCCACCACGAGTTTCGCCCGTCCCGGGATGTCCGGTACACCTACCCATATTCATTCAATAAAATACGTTGTTTTTCATAACATGTTTATCAGATAATGTGCTTACGTATTGGTATGAAATCAGGTCACCAGGAAGAATCTCCGGAAGCGCTGAAAGCCAGTCTGAAAGCCTGCGGGGTCAGCCCCCACCTCACGCAGGAGATCCTCCGGGTGTCTGAATTCCACACCTACCCGGCCCCCGGGGTCCTGATCGGAGCATTCATGGTGGATTATGCCCTGGAACTGCTCGGGGTTACACCGGATAAAAAACTCTACGGGGTCTGCGAGACGCCCAAGTGCCTTCCGGATGCCCTGCAGGTGATAGCTCACTGCACGACCGGCAACAACCGGCTCAAAGTCGTGCCCATAGGAAAATTCGCCATAACGCTCAACGCCCCGTCAGAATCTGATACAGCTGATGCAGTCAGGGTGTACGTGGACCTGGATAAACTCAAAAAATTCCCCACCATTGACACCTGGTATGCCAACAGTCCGGCCTACGACAAACACACCATGAAAGGCCTCCTGCAGGAAGAGATTTTCCGGGCCGGACGACAGATCCTCTCCTCAGAGCAGGTCCGGGTTACTGTACACAAAAAGAAGAAATGGATTTCGGTCTCCTGCAAATGTTGCGGCGAGACAGTCCCGGATTACCTCATCGAGGGGGAGCAGTGCGGTGCCTGCGGCTCCATGAAATATTATGAGCGGTTGTCCTGAACAACAATAATGGGAAAGAATTTCCCAAAAATAGACGGGAGCGCGGACGCGGGAAACCGGATCCGTCTCAACAGTTGTATTCACGCCCGCAGGCGGTTCCACCGGGAGAACGCATATCCATCTCAAGTCGCAGGACCGGCCGACTTTATCCTTGACAACACACCGGTGCCCAGATCGTAGTAGAGTCCGTGAACTTCCACCCTTTTCTCATCCACCGCTTTTTTCAGGAGCGGGTACGTGAACAGGTGTTCGATCTGGAGCCGGACATTCTCCTGCTCGATGAGCTTGTAGCGTTCATCCTTCTCAAGCACGGTCTGCGGCGGTGGGATCTTTGCATCCACCCGGGTTTTGGCCTCGCGGGCATTGTTGAGCCAGAGCGGAATGTAGGAGTCCGTGCTCTCCTTGTCAAGTGCCCGTATCGCCCCGCAGTTCGAGTGGCCGCAGATGACCACGTCATTAACTTTCAGGTGAACGACCGCGTATTCCAGAACCGTTGCAAAATTCCAGTCGTGGATCGGGACAATATTACCGATATTGCGCTGGATAAAGAGTTCCCCTGCGCGTGCCTGCGTTATGTGCCCGGACTGGAGCCGTGAGTCCGAACAGGCTATCCAGAGCGTTGTCGGGTGCTGGCTTCCGGCCAGTTCCTTGTAATAGTCAATGTTCGGGGTGAAATCAGTCTCCCGAAACCTCAGGTTCCCTAGTAAGAGTTTGTCTATCATGCCATACACACCTCTGACAGTGTTATTACATACGCTGGCAGGAACCGGCGTATGCGTATACTGATACTGGTAAGGAGGATCAAAATACTTTTCGTTATGAGTCTGTGGGCACGGGTATGAATGTCAGCCGGTGTCCGGGTACCGGAATATTTCTCTGTGAAAAACCAGTTCCCCACTATGGCAGGGTTGTGATCCGGAATAGATCGGAATTGTCGCGTACGACAAAGATAAAAATGATCGGGGCAGGCTGGCAGGTTTTATCTGGTTGGAACGATAACGGCTATAGAATATCAGAGACCGTTGTTCTCCCGTGATGATCACAATGCGAGAAAAAAACCGCTCTTTTCTGAGTGCACCCCAAAAAGCAGAGGAGGTATCCCATGCCAACCATCTCCGCACCTGCTGAGGTTGAAGAATATAATGAGGACAAGACGCTCCTCACCCTTTATGCTCTTGCCGGCGAGGAGAGCGGGGGCTTTGTTACGTTCCGGCCGGGTTTTATCGGCAGGATCGGCAGGGCCATTTTCTCGGAGAGTACCACAGCTGCACCTGCGCGCATCTATGAGGCCGTCGAGGTCCGGGAACTCACGCCTTCCGAGATGGCGCGGGCCGAACGGGAACTGTGGATCCACTATCACCAGCAGAAAGCTGACCGGGAGCACGACCGGCTCTTTGCGGTGTTTGTCGGAACGCGTATCATTGGTGTTGCCCGCTGTGCGCGGCACGAAGACGGTCTTGAGGTGGATGCTGTTTACGTGCTCGACGAATACCGGCTCCGGGGTTTTGCCCGCTCGGTCATGTCCCTCTTAATTGAGGAGTGCGGCAGGAACGAGACCCTGTACATGCATTCCAAACTGGAACTGATGGACTTCTATGGCAGTTTCGGATTTTACTCAATTCCGGAGATCGAGCTTCCCAAATCGATTCGGGACCGGTTCGACTTCTGCATGGGAAATCTTAAGGGAATCGATGTCTGCCCTATGCGCCGGGAACCGGGTTCCCACGGGCAGGTCCAGCGGGAAACCAGCCAGAAAAAAGTGATCGCATAACTCTCCCTTGTTACAAAAAACCGGTTTTCCCATGTTCAGATCTTTTTCGTTTTGAATAACCGGTTGGCTTCGTTAAGGAACTGGTTTTAATGATATCACTCCGAGACAATGAACCCCCGGTTTTTCTTGTCGGTTACATCCTCGACCGTCTCCATTGCGCCGGTCAGGTTTCCGGCCGGGTCCCGAATCGGCATAGCGGTGATATGCAGCCACTTTCCTCCAGCACCAAGGGAACTGAAAAATCCCGTATATTCATATTGTTCATCGGCATTCGGCAAACGGGATCCGGCATACAGCGCGGCGATTCTCGCATGGTTCCCGTCAATCACCAGATCCGCAAGGCAGGGCCGCTCTGCCGGATAAAACATTTTCCAGTGATTGTGAGTGCCAACCATCTCTTCGGCTTTTATGCCGGTCATGATCTCGAGCGCCCGGTCCCAGTACACGACCTTGTGATTCCGGTCAATGTAAAACTGGGGAGTGGTTGGAATATGGAAGATCGTATGGAGAAGCCGGTCACGTTCGAGAGTTGCCCGCTCAGCCCGCATCCGTTCCGTGATATCCTCAAGAATCACGGTGACGCCGGACCCCCCGTTCTCGAACAGTGCGGGAATGAACCGGCCGTTGAAGAAGACCTCATCCCCGTTCCGGACTGCCCGTATCTCTTTTTTTAGGGAGGGGCCGCCACGCAGGAGCGCCTGGAGTTCCAGTTCATCCCGTTCCGACAGAAGCGGAACCGTGAGGGAACTTAAGTGGAAGCCAAGTATCTTCGGCCGGGGGACCCCGGCAAACAGGCAGAACGAGTCGCTTGCCTGAACGATCCGCAGGTCATTGTCAAGGACGATGATGAGTTCGCCCGCATGGTTGAGGAGGTTCCCGATCGGAATCCTGCGGGACAGGGTATACAGCTTGGCATTTCCTATGTGGCGGAGTTCCAGCTGACCCGAAACCGTGAGTACCTCGAGATACTTCGCAGCGGAGTTCCGGCTCATGGAAACCGCAGCCGAGATCTCCTTGATACTCATACCCAGCGGATGCTCTTTGAGGATCTTCAGGATACGTGTTGTCTCGTCTTCACCCACATTTCCAGCCATTGAACCGCCACCTCAGTAAAGTCCGCATCACAGGTTGTTGTGTGCTGTGCTCACTGCATCTGCACTGCATTATTGATGCCAATGCTTAATTATGGGTGTGCAATAATATGTATTGTGCATAGTGTTTGTGCACTAGTGCACTGCATACTGCCCAATGGGAAAGATCCTGCTCACCCTATGTTGGTATACACACCTCTGAACCATATCACCATATCCAGGACTCTCCCAATACCTTTCTTATCAACCGTTGTGTAACCCGCTGATGACGTTGTCAGACATTTCACATTCGTTTCAACCCACAAGCGCCGGGTAATCCGTCAATAAAAATCTGCCTGCGGTTCCTGCAGGTTCCGGTTCTTCAGTGTTTCCCTTACCGTTCGCGCACGACCATGTGCCCGGTATAACCGGGTGTTCCAGCCCCCGGGGCGCAATTCCCCCAATACCGGATTGCTGGATAGGGGGGGTTCCGGGACGTCAATACCCAAAACCACGTGAGAAGAAAGCCGGCTTCACGGATCGTTTACTGGCAGCAGTTCACCCGAAAAAAAACAGATACCGTAGTGGAGCCTGTGATTAAAGGGTGCAGAGCTTTACGGCAAAACTCTGCCCGGTAAGGAGGAGCGGGTGCTCCTTTTCGGATCCATTCCATGCAGCTGCAAAGAGGAGGAGCAGGGCATTCTCGAGCATTACCTCAAACCGCTCACGGGATTTATCCTTGGGAGGCAGAGGTTTTACAAGGAGACTAATGTCAGTTTCAGAGAATTCAATGAAATGTTCCGGTTGATCCGCAGACGCATCAAGCAACAGAGCCTGTTCGCGCATAATGGCAAACGCGGTTGAAATGGCGGGGTGATACTCTGCATCCACGATCTCTGCGATTGCCACATCTGCCACAGTGACCACATCCCGGTAATCTCCCTGGGCGAACCGGATAAACCCGGCCGCTGCATAATGTACTATTGCCGGGTTCAGGCCGGATACCTGTGCGTTCACAGAATCACAGTATCCGTTTAAGGAATCTTCGAGAACATTTCTTTTATGAGCATCTGACAGATGGACTGCACCAAACCGGTGTTTCAGCCGCACGAGCAGGATAGTAAGGCTTGTTGCGTAAAGCAGTTCAAGGACAAGGTTGACCGCAATATCCGAAGGTGCGACAAAGAAGATAATGGAATAGATCGGCGTTGACAGTGCGACAATATCTTTCCGCGGCCGGATCCATGCGAGATAGGCCAGTACGAATGAGCTGATAACGCATCCCATGGCAAAGTACCGAATATCCAGGGTACTGCCGATACCGGAAAAAAACAGGGCCAGAAAGGCCCCGCCAAAGGAGAGTGCAGGTACTGCCAGCTCCAGGTACAGGATCGTTGAGCCGGGGGAATTCTGATTTTGTGGCGTCTGTTGATCAGGCATCTGTATCACCATTTTATGAGAAAAATCTGTTCTGCAGGGAAGATTAAAATCCGGGTTGGTTCAACTCCGGGATATGGAGATGAGGGACCACCTTAGTTTTTTCTGATCTTCCGTATGGATACGCAGTTGATCACCGGATCACCGGTTACGATATACCGGCGGATTACCTGTCCCAGCACCTCGACGATATCATTGACCTTTATATCTTCATCGGGACTGGTGAACATCTTGACCGAGATTGCGCCGGACCGGTCTGCAACCATAAACTGCGGCCGGTTCAGGAACTGGAAATGAACCCGTTCCACCACACCTTCAATCCGCACGGGTTTGCCGACCATACTCTCATTGATCAGCCTGACCCGTACGGTTTTTGCTTCAACCTCGTATTGGGGAGTGAGATCCGCATATTCGCTGCGGCTCATATAGTTGAGCGCAACAGGGATGACGAGAAGCAGGAACAGGCACGGGATCATCCAGATCAGGTTCGACCGTACTTCAGGACTGAACAGGGAGGCGATGATAAGAATCAGGGTGAAGAACACAAATACCGCGATTGAGACAATTGAGACCTTCACGTCAACATTTCCAATCTTCATCAAAATGAATGTTTGGCGTTAACCTACTTCAGTGCTACGATTATGTTTCCGCATTCCCGGGATACGCGCTGCACCAAAAGAGATTGAGAGAGGATCTCATCTTCCGATCCGGAGGCTGACCGGACGTACTGCATCGGCAATACCTGCGGAATAACTGATGAAAAAAGGCCCCGCGATTATCCGGATGAGATGAATCCGGGCCGCGGGACACAGACATGAGGCGGCAATATGCGGGACCGAAAAGAGATTACTCCCGCTATTGCGAGTAGGAAAATTTGGATTTTGGTATGCCTGATATTCATAAAAATATATGAATGTGGTGAAAAATTACTTCAGGGCAGCAATCTCTTTCCGGAATGCAACCCAGTAAATTATACCCACAAACAGGAGTCCACCGACGATGTTACCGATTGTTACCGGTATGATGTTAGCGGTCCACATGGTAACCCAGTTGATGCTGGCGTTGATCTTCGTTGGGTCTGTAATGAATCCCTGGGTGAATATTCCCGCAGGTATGAAGTACATGTTTGCAACGCAGTGTTCGAATCCGCTGGAAACGAAGGCCATGATCGGGAACCAGATACCAAAGAACTTGCCGACCGCGTCATCCGCACAGATACCGAGCAGGATAGCGAGGTTGACAAGCCAGTTGCAGGCGATACCCTTGAGGAATGCAGACCACATGCCCATCATTCCGACATAGCTGACTTTGGCTCCGGCTATAGCAATTGCCCGTGTACCGAAAGCGGAAACCGTTCCGACACCTGCGGCATCGAAGGAGACAAACGGACCATATGCCATGATGTAGGCAAATACGATCGATCCGATGAGGTTACCGATATACACGAAGATCCACAGGTTGATAACCTGCATCCAGGTGACCTTGTGAATGAACGCTGCCATCGGGGCGAGCATTGCATCACCAGTGAAGAGCTCAGCACCCGTAAGAACGGTGATGATAAGCCCAACCGGGAACACACATCCCAGAATCAACTGGGAAAACCCGGCACTCGCAGTACCGTAGCGGAGAGCAACATCAGTTGCCATTATACCTGTTGAACAGACTGTCGCAAGAGCTGCACCCATGGCGATATATGCGCCCGACATGAATCCACGGAGGACCATGTTCCAGGCCGGTAAGCCGACTTTGTACTTACCGGCATCTCCTGCCTTTGCAGTAATTGCTACCGGCGGATGAAAAACCATTTTTTAACACACCTCTGAATCATTCACCTATACCAGTGACTATTGATACGAATCTCGTATAGGCCAATGAAAACTTTTGTACCGAGTTATTAATAATTTTCGAATTGCTCGCCGGCAGGGCCCGCTTTCAGCCGGGATGGTAAAAAAGCGCATAACTCCGACGAATCAGTTGTTATTTACTTTATATATTTTTTTATGAAAACCGGTTACCTGCGGATCACCCCCAAAGGTCTTTAAAGCCTTTCCGGTGACCGGTTTAGTTCCCCGAAACACCCAACGCGCATGGCAAAAACACACCGGACACCGAGGTGGAAGACAGATCAGCCACGTCGGAAAAAAAACGGAAACCCTGGAAAACACGAGCCGGTTCGGAGGATATTACCGGGTATGCGTGTGCTCTATGCAAATTTCACAACGTTCATAATCTGTAAAAAACGGATATGTAGTATCGGATTACCAGGGACCACCATCCAATGAACGTTTCTGCAATTTCGGGCCCGATTTTTAAAAATCATGACTGCAAAGGTCATGCAGAGTGCCACGACCGGCTCCTGTCTGTACTGGAAAGCATGCCCGCGGATATCACCATCCACGAGCCGGTGCAGGCAACCCGTTCCCAGCTGGAAAGGGTCCATGTCCCGGGATACCTGACATGGCTTGAACGACAGTGTGTTAAGCACGTTGACTTCTGCAGTCTCGATGAATACGCGTATTCCGGGGGATACTTCGAGAACAACCAGCTGGTCCCGGGGTATATTGATCCGAATACCTACATCAACCCCTGCTCGTACGAAGTTGCCACGTACGCGGCCGGGTCTGCGGCAGCGGCGGTCGAATACGCCCTTTCCGGAGAGCGCTGCTTTGCCCTTGTCCGGCCCCCGGGCCATCATGCCGAAGCGGACCGGGCCATGGGATTCTGCCTCCTGAATAATACCGCCGTTGCTGCGGCAGATGCCCTCAAGTCCGTTGACCGGGTAGCGATCATTGACTGGGATGCCCATCACGGCAATGGCACCCAGAATATTTTTTATGAGGAGGATCGCGTACTGTACTGTTCCGTCCACCAGAAGGATTTCTTCCCCCACACGGGCCTCATCGAAGAGATCGGCACCGGCGCGGGAAAAGGGTTTACCATCAACGCGCCCCTTGAGCGCAATTCCGCAATCGCCGATTACCTGCTCACGTTCAGAGATATATTTATCCCGGCATTCCGGAGATTCCGTCCGGGTCTCGTAATTATATCCGCAGGACAGGATATCCTGGAAGACGATCCCCTGGGTTCCATGAAACTCGGGCCGGCCGATATCGGCCTCCTCACCCATCTCGTTCTGAAAGCCGCAGACTGCCCGCTCGCTCTCATCCTTGAGGGGGGATATGGCCCTTCCCATGGGGCTGCCGTGAGATCTGTCTTTGACGTACTCAAAGGAAAGGTACCGGAAGAAAACACTGCCGGAAAACCGGGACAGAAAACCATTGAAACAATCAGTCTCCTCAAAAAAATCCACAACCTGCAGGGATAACCCAAACGATAGTTCCTCGCAGTCGGATCCTTAAGACCAATCTCCACCTCTCAAAACCCGGTGATCAAACCGTTAAACACAAAAACTGGAGCGCACAAAGGACACTATGGACCAAAAGACACGAATCCTGATCGTTGCAGGACTCATCATTACCGGGGTTGTTTTCTTTATCAATATCTATGCAGCCGGTATTGTCTTTGTTATCCTGGCTGCCCTTGTCATGACACTCCTCATCATGCAGGACAGCGCATCCCTGCCGGATATCGTGGCTGAACTCAACCCGGATGCAAAAGGGATCACCATCCGTAATTCGGGAAATGCAGTTGCACAGAAAATCCATGTTGCACTGGTTCCAGAAAATATCGAGTTCGATCTTGATTCGCTGCAAGCGGATGCAATTTCTGTCCGTCAACTGGAGAAGATGGTTGCTGAGGTAAAGGTTGTCATCACCTTTGAGAACGAAAAAAACGATACATTCTCCCGCACCTGGCAGTTATCGTCAAGTGGTGAGAGTTATGATCCCCTCAAGCCGATGATCCCGATCTTCCGGTGGAAATAAAACCGGATTCTGCGAATCATGGGTGTCCCGACAGGAAACCCTCCCAATTTTAAGATTTGATTCACCATACTTCTTTTTTTTTTTCACCGCGGGTTACAGGCCGGCGTTCCGGCGCATGGGCTGAACTTCGGCCCCTTCGAGATTTCCGGCTGCCCAGGTATACCGCTCCCGTATCACATCGGGAAGATCCTTTTCCGAGATCAGCTGGAACCCGAAGCCGGTATAAAACCCGACAAGATGCCGGACTGCATACATGAAGAGATTGTCATTATGGCAGGCTTCAACAAGCGCACCCACCGCAATCCGGGAATATCCTCTGCCGCGATACGTCTCCGGAGTGAAGATACCATCCACTTCCACCCCGTCAGGATGACGCCGGCACCGTGCAACGGAGACGGGAGTTGAGCCGGAGAATACTGCAAAAATCCGGTCATGGGACGGATCCCCTTTCGTTTCGTGGTAATCCATCCAGATCTCGTCCGCAAGATGGAACTCGTCTGCCCGTAGTTCCCGAACAGTACATGGTCCGGAGAATGTTGAACGGACATTTTGTTGAAATTCCTTTGACGCCATGGATGAGGGTGGCTGAGGGGGATCCATACTCTTCACGCTCCCATGCCAATAATCCGGTAGCCTTCCGGAGGTATGATGATCTCGAACCGTGCACCTTTCATATATATCCCGGTCTCACGGATTTTCATGCCGGTTAAGGACAGGATCTCGTGGGACAGGGACAGCCCGCGCCCGAAACTGTCTTCCCTCTGGAGGAACAGCTGCTCCTTTTCAGCATCCGCGATGCCGGTCCCGTTGTCCTCAATAACGATAGCGCATCCGTTGTCGCGGATATGGTAGGTGATGATCACGTTTGTCACACCCGTGGATTCCTTGAGTGCATTGTGGAGGAGATGGTAAAAAACCCCGGACAGGTGCGGGTCCGAAAAAACTTCGAGACGCTCGGTCCAGGCCCTCATTTCCGTCTTTCCGAAATCCAGCTGGCCTGCCGCTTCAGTAATTGCCTGCTGCACGGGAATCCATGAGGGAGGCGTAGTACCGATATCCCGGAATTCCCGGGATATGTCGATCTGGTGTTTGAGACTGTTTGCGGATTCCTTGATCTCGGAGATGAAGGCGATAATACCCGGATCCCGGAATTTCATCACCCCGAGCCGGAGCTGGCCGTAGAGAACAGCAAGTATCCTGGACATGTCGTGGCGGAGGATCCCTGATATTGTATTGAGCCGGTTTCCGGTATTCTTGAGAGCCGACTCAGTCATCACCTGGTCGGAGATATCCCGGACAGATTCGATAGCACCGGTGACATTTCCCCGGGCATCCAGGAGAGCAGTGGCCGAGAACCGCAGGTACACCCCCCGTTCACCATGAAAATGCGGGAGATATGATTCCGCGACAAACCGACGGGATTCGCGGCGGACGGACGGGTACTTTTTTAGGATACCCTCCTCATTTTTCAGGATCAGGCCTGCGAGCATAGGGCGCCGTTCGCTGTAGAATGCAAGGGAATATTCATCATTCATCCGGCCCAGCACTGCAGCTTTGGGTTTTCCGGTCATCTCTTCAACGGCCCGGTTCCACGCAATTACTTTTCCTTCGTGATCGATGGCAAAGACAGGATCGGGCAGGAATTCTATGATATCCTGGAGTTTTTGTTCGGATTCGGCAAGATTCAAAGAGAGAAAGGCCACAACGCTGCCAACAAGCACAAGGATTGCCATGCGCGTGAAGGTTTCAATACCAATCAGTGTATTGACAGGAACTGACAGGAAAACGAGGAGTGCGTAGCCAGCAGCAATGCCTACCGAGAAACTGAGCCCGCGTCGGGGATACCAGTAAGAGGCCAGGATGACCGGGAAATAGAGCAGGTGGGAAAGAACGGCAGTGAGGCCGGCGGTCATGCCAAAGAGGTTTACCCCGAGAGTGATAGCGGTCAGTGCAATCAGCACCAGGATGCGTCGGCTGTGAACGGGATCGCCGTTATGAGAAAAAGCGGGGATATGCATGATGAAAAATCCTGCGTATGTTTTTTTCGCTGTCAACGTGCAAAAAGATTGCCGCAGATACAACAGGTCCGGACGAGAATGAACGGAATATCCCTTTTTAACTGCGCAGCTGCCCGGATCAGATCTCGCGATCTGTGCCCTTCATTTGAAAGTCCGTTCTATCGCATCCTGATGAGTTAGGATTCCACCCGGCCCGCAGTGCGGATTGTCCCTGCAGGACACCGGAGCTCAAACCGTGCCCCGGAACCGGTAACCCCGGTTTCGCGGATGGTAATTGAGGTTATTGCCAGGATCTCGCGGGAGAGGAAGAGACCAAGACCGGTGTTCATCCCGTATTCGTAACTGAAAATCCGCTCTTTTTTACCGGACGGGATTCCGGCCCCGTCATCCTGGCAGAGGATGATCGTGTCCGTTCCTTCCACCGCCGTACTGAACCGGACGAGAGAAACGTTTCCCCCGTATTTTACCGCATTTTCAATCAGGTTGGAGAACACTTTTCCGATAAGGGGATCGGCATAGATCCCGGTCCCCGGAGCAATCTCGTTGATGATTGAGATCCGGTCGTGTGCCTGATTCTTTCCCGCAGTATCGACAAGTGTTGAGAGATCCTGCCACTGGGGGGACTTGATCCCGACTTTCTGGTAATCTTCCGTGAACCGGACCGAGTTTAAGGTCTGGGTCGTGATCTGGGATGCGGCCGCTACATGTTCCCATGCCTTGACCGGATCCCGGGTGCTTAAGGAAAGGGCAGATTCGAGCGACTCGTGCTGGCTGTTGAGCTGGTTGATCACATCGTGGCGCGTGATGCTTGCCATGAGGTTGAGTTTTTTATTTGCCTCATCAAGAGCTTTTTCAACTCTCCGTCGTTCAAGATTCTCCTCTTCGAGCCGGGTGTTGGATCGTTTGAGATCGGCAATTGCCTGCTGGATCTGCTCATTCACCGCGTTGAGCCGTTCCCGGGCCTCTTCCAGTTCAACATTTTTTCGTACCGCCACTTCGTACGTTGAGAGGAGGATGCTTAAGATCTGGACCCTGCTTGCGGGAATGATGTGGGTTTTGCTGAAGAGGGTTATTTTGAGAGGCTGGGCTGGACCATCCGGGTCAGGCTGTTTCATGGTTTTGAGGATACTGCAGATCCGTAACTGGACATATTCCGGGTCAAAAGGTTTGATAATAAAATCATCCGCCCCGGACTCAAGGCCCTTAATCACGTCAACCGGATCGAAGAGCTGGGTGACAAGGATAACCGGAATTGAGGCGGTCTCTTTGTTCTGCTTGACCCGGGAACAGAGCTCATAGCCATCCATCTCGGGCATAACGATATCGGAGAGGATGATGGACGGCCGGTCCTTTGCAAGCTGTAAGAGTGCATCAGAACCGTTGTCAGCAAGGGTGACGCGGTATCCTTCATTCTCAAGAATATGGCGTAAGTATTCTGCCTGGGTCCGGCTGTCCTCGACAAGCAGGATTGTTATCATTCGGTTGTTTGGGTTTTCCATTCAGATTCTCCCCCGGGTTACCGCCCGGACTGACGGGCGGTTCTTAACAGGTCCTTAACAATAGTTTGCAGGTCATTCTTTTCAAACCCGCTCTTTACCACGTAGGCGTCTGCCCCGATCGCGAGCCCGTGCTTCTCGTCCTCCACAGAATCAAGGGAGGTAACGAGGATGACCGGTATCGATGCGAGCCGGCTGTCGGCACGGATCTTCTCGGTCAAGGTAAAGCCGCTCATCCGGGGCATATCAACATCGGAAACCACCATATCAAACATCTCTTTTTTGAGCAGGGCGAAAGCCTGCATCCCGTCTATTGCCGTCTGGACATGGTAACCTTCCCGTTCAAGAACCATCTGGAGAAACGTCCGGGACGTAACAGAATCTTCAACAACCAGGATCCGCTGCGCATCCGGATCTGCATACACCAGCGGGGCCGGTGTGACCGTTGATTTCAGGGCTTCCTGGATCAGGTCGGGCGTATCGAGGACAAGGGCGATCGTCCCGTCCCCGAGGATTGCAGCTCCGGCTATCCGTCTCACCCGGCGGAGCTGGCTTCCGAGAGGCCGGACCACAATCTCCTGGACCCGGATGATCTCGTCCACGATACATGCTACCTGCCCGGCTCCGTACGCGATGATGACAACCGAGAGCGGCACATCCCCTCCGCGCACAATTCCCGTATGAGGTGTCGAAAGGATCGCCGAGAGATGGACAACATCGATCATCTCGTTCTGGAATGAGAGTACGGGCCGGTTTCCCTGGAGCACGATAGCATCCGGCCGTGCGCGGAGGACCTGCCGGACCTGCTGCATGGGAAGGACGTAGACCCGGTTTCCCGAGCGGACCACGACCCCCCGGAACGTCACCAGCCTCACGGGAACGCGCATCACGATGCTGGTTCCTTTCCCATCCCCGGACGAGATCGTGACATCCCCTCCCAGTCGGGTTACGGTGTCTTCGACAATAGCCAGGCCAAGACCACGGCCGGAGATCTCAGATACGTTCCGGCTGGTCGAAAGCCCGGAGCGGAAGATCAACCAGATCGCTTCGGCATTGGTGAGCCGGGCTTCCTCGCGGGCAGTGATAAGGCCGGTCCGGACGGCAGTTTTCCGGATAACATCGGCATCGATACCCGCCCCGTCATCGCTCACTTCGATACCAACCCTGCCACCGGAAAGGGGAAACACCGTGATCTGAACCCTGCCGCGAACGGGTTTGTTCCGGGCGGACCGTATATCGGGCCACTCGATCCCGTGGTCGATGCCGTTGTAGATCAGGTGCATGAGCGGATCCTTGAGGGCATCAAGGATACGCCGGTCAACTTCAATCTCCACACCCTCGGTCACCAGTTCAACCTGCTTTCCGGTAGTCCTGGAATATTCCCGGACCAGCCCGGGAAACGGTGTGAGTATGCTCGAGACCGGCAGCAGTACCGCATCATGGATCAGGTCCGAGATCTCCGATGTGCTGGTCTCGAGGGCCGACCGGTCGCGTTCAGTGGCCCGGATATGTGCGTCCAGGTCGTGCTGGAGATGCGTCACGAACTCACGGTCATAGTCCATGAATTCGATCAGCCGCTGGAGGGGCGGCAGGAGATCGGGCGGGATGCTGGTCTTCCGGATCCCGGATGCGGTCTCGCGGATCAGGTACAGGTCGGATGAGACAAGCGTGTGGTTCCATCGCCAGAGCGCAAAACGGCCCATCATCTCTTCGAGTTCCCGCATCCGCTGCGTGATGAAGAGGCGGGTTGTGAGAAGATCATCCGATCCGGCAATGAGCCGGTCGAGCTTGTGGGTGGCGATGCGGACCGTTCCGCTGTCAACCCCGGACCGGATAGGGATCCCGGCTGCGGCGGGGTTGAAAAGATCCTGGCTGTTCGTATCCTGTCGTGCAGTCTCTTCCGGGGACTGAGGCTGTCGTTCCGATAACGGCATGATGACTTTTTTGGGGGGCTGGCGCGGTTCACCGGAAACCGAACGGGGACCGGAAGCCGTGGATCCAGAAACGGGAACCGGTTCCGGAGCCGTGCTCCCGCTCCCTGTGCCCTCTTTTCCGGTAAGGGCACGGAGCGCCGACACGATGCCCACCGGGGATACATCGGGACGTTTCTCCCCAAGGAGAAGACATTGTACAACTTTTATTGCCTGGAAAAAGATGTCGAAGGCTTCCGCATCCGGAATAAATGTCCCCTTTTTCATCCGGGAAAAGACCGTCTCAAGGTTCTGGCAGACAGATTCGATCTCCTTCTGGCTGACTGCCCGGGCTGCGCCTTTCAGGCTGTGGGTTGTCCGATAGATGCGCTCAATAAGCCCGGGGTCCGCCCCGGAGCCTGCGCTCTCCAGCTCCAGGAGCAGGGTCCCCATTACGCCAAGATGTTCTTCGGCTTCTTCACGGAATGTGGCAAGAAGCCGTTTCTGGAACTCAGCATCCGGGGAGGTCATGGGAGGCCAGGTTACACATGGTACTGCACCGTGAGTTTCTTTAACCGGAGGCCCAGTTCGTGCAGGTCTTCTGCGGTCTTCTCAGCCTGTCGCGTGATCTGGAGGTTTTTCTGCGCAGCATCGCGGATCTTTTCCATGGCAAGCGAGATCTGGTCCATGCCGGCAGCCTGTTCGTGAATGGACGACGCGATCTCAATTGCCTGCCTGGAGGATTCCGCGGTTGAGCGGGTGAGAACTTCAATTGCTTCCCGGGCATCACTCGTCAGCCTCACCGCGTCTGCCACAGAACTTGTTCCGCGCTCGGTCGAGATCACCGTAGAGGACACACCCCGCTGGATATCGGTAAGGATTGTCCGGATATTCGCCGTTGCCTGCTTTGACTGCTCGGCAAGGTTGTGGATCTCATGGGCAACCACGGCAAAGCCTTTCCCGAACTCGCCGGCTTTTGCCGCTTCAATAGAGGCATTCACGGCAAGCAGGTTGGACTGTTCGGAGATATCAGTGACCGTTGCGATGATCTCCCCGATTGCCTGGCTCTGTTCGGAGAGCTTGATGACGTTCATGCCAATCATATCCATCTGCCGCTGGATATGGTTCATACCGTCAAGGATCTCCTGCACGGATTTCTGGCCGTCAACGGAATCGTTGAGGGCGTTGACTGCTTTTTCGGAAACCTCTTTGGTTTTCTGGTTGATGAGATCGGTCTTTGTCCGGACGCTCTCGACCGTGTCGGAGGATTCATTGACCGTTGTCGCGGTCTGGGAACTGGCCGTGGATAACTGGGTGGTGATTGTCAGGATCTCGCTCGACGCTGATGAGAGAACCGAGATTCCTTCATACAGTTCCTCGTTGATCAGCTTCATCATCCGCTGGAGCTCGATACCGATCGTGTTGAGGGCATCGCGGTATGCAACAAATTCGCCGGCAACCGGGATCTTCTCATCAAACCGGGCGGTAAGGTCACCGGACGCATAGAACCGCGCAAGCCGCATGGCTTCGTTCACCGGCTCCGTGATCGTCTCAAGCGTCTTGTTGAACCCGGCAATGATCATCTTGTACCCGCCACGGAACGCTTTCTCGTCGCCCCGCACGGACAAGTCGCCGGCCCGGGCCGCATCGGTGAGCTTGATGGTCTCCCGGTGGAGATGGTCCAGTGAATCAACCATCATCTTGAGCGCCGGCCGTATCTCGTCCTGGTCGTCAACGGGTTCCGAGAAACGCTCGATATATTCACCGTTTGCGATCTTCTTGATGCCCCCCACCACGTTAGTCTGGAGATCGTCAGCAAACTCATCCATAGTCGCGGACATGGTACCTATCTCATCCTTGCGCCGGATATTCAGCCGGGCGGATAAGTGGCCGTTCCTGAGCTCCTTGATCATCACGACCACCTGCTGGAGTGGCCCGGATATCGAACGGCCGAAGAGGACCGCAACGACAATACCGATCGTCATCGACCCGAGAACGAGAGCAAATATCGTATTGCGTATGGTATCTATCGGGCCGCTGAAATCGGGCAGTTCCGCACGCGAAACTATGTACCAGTCGAGCGGCTCGTAATAGGTGTACGCGTCAAGAACCCGGGTCCCGTTCACCTCATGGGGAACTGCACCCTCCTTGTTCCGGAACATCTCCCTGACATAATCTTTGTCGGCCCAGTTCTGTCCTTCAAGACTCGGGTGGACGAGCACGTTTCCCTCGCTGTCGAGCACGTACATGTACCCGTGCGTGCCCACGACCGTCTCCCGTATACTCTTTTTCACGACATCAAGGGTCTGTCCTTCCTCGGTTCCGACAAAGAGAACCCCGATAACCATTCCCTGGGAATTCCGGATCGGTTCGTATGCGGTCACATAGTTCTTACCAAACAGGTCGCGGCGCCCGTAGTAGGTCTCCCCTTTATCGACCGCCACTTCATAGACATTGTCCGTGAGGTGGGTACCGACGGCCCTGTGTCCATTCGAGTCAAGGACATTGGTGGAGATGCGGGCCGCGTAGGTATTGTTGTAAACCTGGAAGACCGTGGCCGCACCCCCGACAAGCGACTGGACTTTATCAACAATCTCAAAATTGTCGTTCACAACATATTCGTTGCCTTTACTGTCGACAAGGGTCATCTTGTCCTTGATGATCTGGGGGGTTCCCTTGCCATAAAAATTCTGTTTTGCAACGTTCAGATCACTGTTGACCTTATTCCGCGTGAGCTTGTACACATCGTTGGTCCAGCCTTTCATGTCCTGGACCTGGGTTTCGAGAAGAGTCTGGATCTGCTCGTTGATCACTGTGCTTGAACTGGAATATGCCACAAGGCCGAGCAACAGTGTCGGGATGATGGCGAGAAACAGGCAGATTACCAGAATCTTGGTCCCGACTTTCAGGTTGGAGAAAAACTCGAACATTTCCTGACTCCTTAAACACCGGATGATTCTGCTGATTGAATAAACTGACGCCATGTCGGATAAACATAATGATCCTGTTCTCTGCCGGAACCGGCAGGAGATCTCGGATACTGTACTCACGGGCCCGGACGCGTCAACGGAATTCTCTCAATTGCATTCAAGAGCGTTTCGTTGTCGGGCAAACGATATTCTTCGGGAGGATTGCACGCGGTTCACGGATGGTGAAAGGTTGTTTACGATTTTTAAAAAAATGTGTGCAGAGGGGAATTATTTTGTAGTGTTTTTGTAGTGCCAAACCTTTTTTCTTGTTTACGTTTTTTTATTGTTTGATTTCTGAAAAAACCAGGTATCATCCTGCGGAAATCCGGTTACCCGTAATTTCCCGCAACAGCCGGTATGAGTATGAGGGGAAACCTCCTCTTTTTCCAGACAGAGTGGCAACCTCGGGATCCAAGATACCCGACACATCGGATATGGGTCGGGACCGGGGGGGTTACGCGGGGGGATGAAGATACACTATTCCGGGCTCAATTCTGAGTCGGATTGCCAAAAACCGGATCACCATTCCGGATTTTTGGGGATCTCATGTCCACCTCACAAAAAAATCAGATGATTTTCGGTTATTTTGCCAAAATACCCGATTTTGAGAGGATTTAAACCTGCATTTTAGCGGGCTTTTACGGGCGTTTCGTTCTGCTGCATAGATTATGAGGTGGCGAGGGCTCGGATGCCCGTACACGCGTTCTATGGCCCGATAGCGATTTCACCTCGGAGAAGCCGGTTTTAACGTCATTCCTGCCCTCTTTTCCGGGATTCCGGAGTGGGGAAATCATCCCGGTTTTTCACAGGGGAAGTCTTCGGTTTTTTCCGGAAATGTTTTTGGAATTTTTTTTCACGAGAAAAAGTCATGAAACGAACTCCGTACCGGAAAAACACCGGCCATTGTTGCTTCACGATTGATCTCCTTAAAAAAGCCGGTTTTTGTATCACACCGGTTTTAAAAAGAAAACTCACCGTGATCCATCAGATGGAAAAAATGGGGAGAGACAACCGGAACACTTCGTTGAAATGAATCCGAAGCACGGTGCGATAGCGCAAGTCCGCTGCAATGCCGGGGAGATCCTCAGGGATCCTCGATAACCATTTTGGGATCCGCAAAGAGTGCCTCAGCATCAATGACGGTCAGGAACCCGCCGGCAACTCCCTTGACATAGGTATTCCGCACCGGCACCGCACCCGGATCCGGTTGGGAGATGCTGTTGAGTCCGAGTATCCCAATCCCCGTAATGTGGTCGGCAAGGATACCGAACGACAGCGTCTTGTTTGTCACTACGATCACGCGGTTCAGGTCGGTCAACCCTTTTTCCGGGATACCAAGCAGGACGCGGAGATCCACAAGCGAGATGATCTCCCCCCGCACAACGCATATGCCCGATATATAATCCGGCGTACCGGGAACCGGCGTTATCTCGCCCGTTAAGATGACTTCCCGGATATACTGCATCTCCAGGGCATATTCCCGGTATGCCAGCCGGAATTTGAGGACCTCGACAATGGCCGTGTCGGACAACTCGTGTTCAGGCTCGGCAAGTTTTTTAGCCCGCTCCACAAGGAGGGCATTGACCGGGGAAAGACCGGTTCCGGATTCTTCCTCAACGGGTTGCAAAGGCAGACTGGTTTCACACGGGACCATTGAGCTACTGGCGAGAAGGAGGGAGAGATCCTGGACCAGTACCAATCCTTCCGGGGTTCTCAAAAGACCGGGTATACCGGATTCTGCCGGATCTGTGATCTCCTGAAGGTCAGGGGAAAGCACACTTCCCTCAATACCCGAGGTGGCATCCACCCAGAGTGCAACATCGCCATCCCCTGCATGGGCAATGATCAGCATATCAGTAAGCCGGGGCGACAGGACCTCCAGTCCGAAGACAGATCGCATCGATAGAACCGGTATGATCGTGCCATGAAGGTTTATCTGCCCGGCTTCCCACGGAGTCTTTCCGGGGTTTGCTCCCGGCCAAACCATCCT
The DNA here is from genome assembly GCF_041645475.1 of Methanoregula sp. Taxonomy (GTDB): domain Archaea; phylum Halobacteriota; class Methanomicrobia; order Methanomicrobiales; family Methanospirillaceae; genus Methanoregula. The sequence goes on from NZ_JBAZQA010000008.1 coordinate 93,394, forward strand.
GATCACATGTGATGTTCCGGCAAGAGGGATAGCGCACGGGATCTCCCCAACTGAGAATAAAAGTTGCTGGACCATGAGTTCTCCCCGTTGATCCTGCATTAGTGCTGCTGGAATAAAAATGGTAAGGAGTTGCCTGCGACAAAATAACCAGCGGCCCGGCAAATAGTCCGGAGTATAGTATCCAAGAATTCACAGCCGCAAAAAAGGTCATGTCCCTTGAGGGGGAAAACGTTCCTGTAGATCATAGTGCTGCGGGTGTTTTTAAGAGCGGGGATGCACGGGTCATAGAATCAACAGACCTCCCGGTAGACCGTTCCCTTGGAGGATTGGACATGACAGGACCAAATCGTAGATCACGACCAACAACAGGTTCAGGCTTCAGTTCCCCAGTCAGGCCGTATCCATGCCACTGTTGCGGTCCATCTCCGCAAGAGGTGGTGCATCGAAAGGGCAGAAGCGCTCGCTGCCGGTGGTTTCCCGTCCGCAGACCGGGCAGCGCCGCACCGCGGTGTGCCGGAGAAACGGGATGATCGGGATGACGAGGCAGAGAAAGAAGAGGGGCAGGCCAATCATCCAGAGCACAACAGTCAGCACAACCGATCCCGCAACCAGGACAATACTCAGCTTCTACGAATCCACAGGTACCCTATTCAGCCGTCGTTCATCCCGGAGCATGCCAGCTCGCGGGCAGCAAAGGCCGGTAACGCATCTGCGACCGGCCCAAGTTCCTGCAGGAGATCGATACCACCGAGTTCTTTTGCAAACAGGGGAGCACCTATCCCGGCAACGATGATCTGACCGGCCCCGCACTCTGCGGCAATCTTCCGTACCTGCCCGCAGATCAAATCTTTCTGGTAATCCCAGAACCGTGCGGCAATCCGGAGCGCCCCGTTTTCACCGATCTCTTCGAGATCTGCACAGACCACCCGGGCAAGCCGGCGGAGGGACGCATCCCGCGTCCGCTCTTTCCGGTCCGGGGTGTCGCACGTATAAAGGGATGGCGTGATATGCCCCAGTACCAGATGGGCGTCAGCACTCGTGGCAAAGTACTCAGTGCTTATCGGAGTGTGGATACCATCGAGGTCAACCGTCCGAAGAAGGGTGGCGACATTGGTCCGGAGCATACCGGTATAGATGAGGTACCCGGCCTGGAGTCTCAAAAGGTCGGTGAGCCCCGCCAGCCGTAAGAACCGGCCCAGCGGAATAATGTCCGCAGTAGTGCTCCCGATATCGAGCAGGACTGCATCCGGGTATTTTTTCCGGAGATAATCAGCCGATGCCAGCCAGTTGGCAGCAGCCAGCTGGGGGACCGCATAGTCGTGAAACCGGGCATCCGTGCCGTAAAACCTGGCCGCAGGAAATGCTTTCCGGACCGCATCCACAATGAAGGCTATGCCCTGCAGCTTGTTATCAAAACAATCGGCCAGTTCCCCGCTCATCACGACCGCGGCCGGATCGTCCATGTGCCGCACGTACGGTTCGAGCAGGCGGGTGATGGGGGCATTCTCCCAGAGCGGGCAGTAGTGGATGTGGACGCCCTCCTCATCCACCACTTTTAAGTTAGCTCCGCCGACATCGATCCCGATCATACCCGGGTTACCGTCCCATGAGTGTCAAACCGTACCTGGCCCTCCAGGTGAACGGTTGCCGGGCCTTCCCCTTTGGAGGCTGCAACAAGGAGATCGGCAATCTCCTCCTTCATGCAGGCTGCAATACCGACAAGGCTCGTTGTAATCCGCGGGTTGACATCCACAACATAAACCTTGTCGGCAACCACGACATCCACGCCGCAATAACCCTGGCAGCCGAGAACTTCAACAACCTTCCTCGCAGTGCTGACGATCTCTTCTTTGCGGGCCGTTTGAACCGGGGTTTCGCCGCCCAGGTAGCGGATCAGTCCGTCCGGATCTATTTCGATATTCTGGCGGTTCACCGCAAGTACAGCCGGGGGATTGCCCTTGAAAAACAGGCAGGCATCCCCGATGACCCGGTTCGGGATGATACTCACGGAGAAGTGTTCGCCCTCGATGAACCGTTCGGCAAATTCTCCTTCACCGGCATTTCCTTCGGATATCCTGACACCCTGCGACCCGCAGCCTTTCACCGGCTTGATCACCCGTTTTCCGGCTCCCGCGTCCCCGGGGATCGGAATGCCGTGCCCGGCAAGGATCCGTGCTGTCTGCACTTTGTTTGCACAGATCGCGATCGTCATGAAACCGCAACCGAGGTTGTGTATGTGCTGTTCTAGGATCATCGTGAACCGGGAGAGAAGGTGGTCGGGCGCAATAACGAGACCCATGTCGCAGGCCGGCGCGAGCCGTTCGATCTCGGCAGCAAAATCACCCGGGCCACAGAGAACGGTCTCGTACCCGCAGCGCTCAAAACTGGTTTTCAGCACGGCAAGCATCGCATTACCCTCATCGGCAAGGGAAGGATCGTGTGCGGACGTGTATTCGGCGAGCAGGACTTTCATTGATCCTTAGTATGCGGTCTGGTAAAATTACCCTATCCGATCGGTGAACTATTTGTGGGGCGGGAGCAAAAGAAGATGAACATGAGACCATCGATCCTGTTGACCAATGATGACGGCGTAAGCTCTATCGGGCTCTGGGCCGCGTACGAAGCCCTGAAACCCATTGCGGATGTTACGGTAGTTGCCCCGGCAACCCAGCAGAGCGCGGTCGGCAGGTCCATCTCGATCTTTGAGCCCCTGCGGGCCAGCAGGATCGTGATCAATGGCGAGAAAGCCTGGTCGGTTGCCGGTAAACCTACCGATTCGGTGATTATCGGTCTCTACGCGCTCAAACTCAACCCGACGCTGATCGTCAGCGGGATCAATATCGGGGAAAATCTTTCAACAGAGTCTATCATGACCTCCGGCACGGTCGGGGCTGCGCTCGAAGGTTCAAACCAGGGGGTCAAGGGAATCGCATTCTCGCTCCAGGTGGAGGACCAGGGTGAGAAGTTCGATGATCCCAGCACGAATGCCGGGAGTTTTGATGCCGCAAAAGGGATTGTGCGCGATGTTGTCCAGCGGGTACTTTCAAAAGGATTCTGCCCGCATGCGGATGTGATTAACGTGAACATCCCATCGACCGTCAGGGGCGGGTACGAAGTGACCCGGCTCGCCCACAAGTTGTTCCATACCGGCGTTGAGAAGCGGCTCGATCCAAGGGGACGGCCCTACTTCTGGATCAATGGGCCGCTCATTGAGGATGCGGAGGAGGGTACAGATGTCCACGCGGTCCGGATAGGCAACATCTCCGTCACCCCCATAACCCTTGACTGCACGGCATATGCCGCCTGCGATGAGATCAAGGATATTTTCACCAATTAAATCCCAGGGGGTACTATTCCGCATCCATATCACCACTTTTAATTATCCGTGCATTGATTAGTATCACTTTGATGGATGAAAAGGCACAAAAACTCGCGTCGGCCAAACAGGAGGCCGGTTATGCGGCAGCCGACATGGTTGAAGACGGCATGGTGGTCGGCCTTGGCACAGGCTCAACCGTGTATTACATGATCGAACGGTTAGCCGTACGGATCCGGGAGGGGATCCGGGTATCCGGCATACCTACCTCATACCAGACGGCCATGCGTGCACGCGAATACGGCATCCCGTTAACAACGCTCGACGATCACCCGGTCATCGAGATGGCAATTGACGGGGCGGATGAAGTGGATCCAAAACTTCACCTGATCAAGGGGCGGGGAGCTGCTCATACCCGCGAAAAGTGCGTGGCGGCAGCCGCGCTCCAGTTCGTGGTCGTTGTTGACGAACAGAAAGTCGTGAACCGGTTCAGTGCCCCGGTCCCGGTTGAAGTCCTCCCCTTTGCCACACGATCGGTCATGAACCAGCTTCGTGCCCTCGGGTGCGTCCCGATTATACGTGAGGCGGTCAGGAAGGATGGCCCGGTCATCTCCGATAACGGGAATTTTATTGTTGACTGCAAATTCTATGAGATTCCGGACCCAAGAGCACTTGAGCTGGCAATTGCCGATATCCCGGGGGTAGTCGAGAGCGGTCTCTTCTGTAATTTTATGGATAAGACAACCGTGATTGTCGGTGGTGAAAAAAAGTGCAGGGTGATTACATCAGCGGATGTGAATACCCCGTAATGATTCGTTGATGATTTTTTTTGAATAAAACATTTTAAAAAAATGATACCCGCTGAATAAACGTATCAGCGGATGTAATCCCGTAATTTCTGGACAAGGGCGAGCTGGTTGGTCGCCTCTTTCTTCTTCTCTTTTTCTATGCTGTCCATGATCTCGTGGATCGGTTTTGCCAGTTCGTAGATCTTGACCGGGCGGCCTTTGCTCTCAGCTTTGCTCTCCCGGCTGGTGATCCAGTTCTGCTCTAAGAGGTAGCGCATCGCGATACTGACTTCCGGCTGGCGGAGGTCAGTGCCACGTTCGATGGCGCGTGAGGTTGCCTCAGGGGTGTTTGCCAGGAAGACAAGCACTTTTGCCACATTGCGTTTCGTACCGATCTCGATAAGGAGGTTTGCAAACTCCTCCTCTTTCTCGGTAAAATACATCACGTTTTCAGTTCTCATGCATCACATCCACTATATTTCGTTTGAACCTTACACATATATTTATTAGACCAATGATATATAGGCACTCTTATTGGCAAGCAATACCCGCCCATTTTATATACCCAAATTCTGCGGATGATGAAAGACATAACATCATCACATTGGCTTACGTCAGAATCCGGGCATGGGGAAAAAGAAATCAGATAAGTCCGATACTCCGGAGATCGGCCATGATCTTGACAACCGCTTTCTTGGCATCTTCCGGTTCCTTGCCGCCTGTAATGATCAGTTTGCCCGATCCAAAGAGGAGCACGACAACTTTCGGCACATCGAGCCGGTAAACGAGACCGGGGAACTGTTCGGGTTCGTATTCAATCCGGTCAAGGTTAAACCCTACAGCGATCTTGTTGAGATTGATGGGAGTGGCAAGATCCGCAGAAGTCACGATATTCTGGACCTTGTAGTCCAGTTTTTTCGGGATCTCAATGCCCTGTTTCCGCAGGAGCCCGCCAAGAATGTTGAGCCCCTTGCTCAGGCTGTCGATACTTTTAGCCCCGGTCAGTACCACTTTTCCGGAACCAAAAACAAGGGCCGCAATTTTGGGATCCTGCATGCGGAGAACGACACCGGGAAACCGCTTCTTGTTGTATTCGGCACCCTCGATCTGGGATGCGAGCGCGGGTAGATCCAGATAATCCGTAACCTTTGCGGAGGCCACGATGTTTTCAATCTTGAGAGAGTCTTCTGGTCTGACCTTCATATTTATTACCACCTGTATGGTTACGTTGATTTTCGGGCATTTTAAAAACCTCACGGAAAATATTCCCGTCACGGTTTTTCCAACTGCCCTTTATCAAGTATATAAGGAAAGGGAGGGGGGCATATAAAAAGGCATCGTTTATAAACGGTGCGCAATCATCATTTTCAATTCAACCGGTAGTGCCAAAACAATACTAAAGAGTTTCCCTGGGTGCGTTAAGCCCCTTTTATTCGATTCATACGATATCTGCCGGTAATTTTGATGTTTACCAGGAGAAGAAATACTCTTTCAGGATCAAAAATCCGGAACACTAATTTAAAAAAAAGACGTACGGTTCATACACAGCAATCTCGTGAGCGAAGAACGAGATCAAAATGGTATTCAGATTAACCGGCGTTCCAAAATTATATGGGCAGATACTATTCGTAACATTTACCCGCAGCGAATCATGGCAGGGTAGTCCTGCAGGATTTCAGGATTCACGGCCGGATGAGAGGGCATTATGGCTGGAAATGCATCGGGCAGTCAGATTCATTGTGCCACCGTTGATTATCCTGAACCACATCTAACCGGCTCGTTATTCCGTGACATGTTTTTTTGGGATACTGATTACCCAGTTAAAACCAAAGGAGCGCAAATGTCATAAAAAAATCAAAAAAGATGAAGTATAATCCCGGGAAGGATCACTCATCGAGAGTCGAGATATCGCCCGGGTCCACGCCCATCTCCCTTGCCTTGAGAACTCTTCGGACAATCTTGCCGCTCCGGGTCTTGGGGAGATTATCCACGAATTCGATCTCGGACGGCATTGCGATAGGTCCAAGGGTGATCCGGACGTGGTAAGTAAGTTCGTTTTTCAGCCGGTCGCTGGGCGTATGGCCAACCCGCAGGGTGACAAAGGCCTTGATGATGTTTCCCTTCAGGGGATCGGGCTTCCCGATAACCGCGGCTTCAGCCACGGCCTTGTGGGACACGAGCGCACTCTCCACTTCGGCTGTACCGATATTGTGGCCGGCAACTACAATCAGGTCATCGGAACGGCCGATCACCATGATGTTCCCGTCCGGGGCCTTGATGGCCAGATCGCCCACCGTGTAACAGCCGGGGATGGTCTCCCAGTATTTCCGGTACCGGGCATCATCATTGTACACGGTCCGCATCATGGAAGGCCAGGGCTCTTTTATCACGAGCAGGCCGCTTTTCCCGGGCTCGACACTCTTCCCGTCCTTGTCCACCACATCGGCAACAACGCCGGGTATGGATTTTCCGGCAAAACCCGGGCGCATCGGTTCGCCAAGAACGGTTGTGATCATGTGCATGCCGGTCTCGGTCTGCCACCAGGTATCGACAATGGGGCACTTGCTTTTCCCAATGACATCGTAGAACCACTCGAAGGCTTCGGGATTCAGCGGCTCCCCGACCGATCCCAGGATACGCAGGGAGCTGAGATTGTACTTGTCGGGCCATTCCCGCCCCAGCTTCATAAACATCCGGATGGCAGTCGGGGCCGTGTAGAGGATGCTCACACCGTACTCCTCGACCATCTTCCACCAGATGCCGGGATCCGGGTAATCGGGCGTGTTCTCCGAGATGAGGATCGTTCCCCCGACCGAAAGGGGACCGTAGACAACATATGAGTGGCCGGTGATCCAGCCGGGATCTGCGGTACACCAGTACACGTCGCTCTCTTTTAAGTCGAAGATATATTTCGTGGTATAATAGACCCCGACCATGTACCCCCCGCAGGTATGGACGATCCCTTTGGGTGCTCCGGTTGTCCCGCTCGTGTACAGGATGAACATGGGGTCTTCGGAGTCCATGACTTCCGCCGGGCAATCGGGAGAAGCGTCCCTGACCACTTCATAGAAGTCCATCTCCATCTCGCTGTGGATCTCGACAGGGCGCCCGAGCTCCCGACGCAGGACGATGAGGTGTTCGACCGTTGGTGCATGGATGATCGCTTCTTCAATTACATGTTTGAGCGGAATGGACTTGCCGCGGCGCACCGCCATATCGGCAGTGATGACTACCTTGGCCCCGGCCCCGACAATCCGCTGGTTGAGAGCGGCGGCACCGTATCCACCGAACACGACACTGTGTACGGCACCTATCCGGGCACACCCGAGCATTGCGATGACCTGTTCCGGGATCATCGGCATGTAGATACAGACCCGGTCGCCCTTGACAACACCCAGGGTCTTGAGCCCGTTCGCAAACCGGTTCACTTCCCGGAGGAGCTGGCGGTACGTATAGACCCGTTCTTCCTCATCGGTCTCGCCTTTCCAGATGAGCGCAACCTTGTTCCGGTTTTTCCCGAGAACATGGCGGTCAAGGCAGTTGTAGGTTATGTTGGTCTTGCCGTTGACAAACCATCTCGCATAGGGATAGTTCCACTCCCGCACTTTGTCCCACTCGGAAAACCAGTGGAGTTTCTTTGCAATCTTTGCCCAGAACGCCTCGGGGTCTTTGATGAATTCATTATAAGCCCAGCTGTAATCCCCCATCCAGCTGTTCGTCCTGTAGGAGGGATCAGGCGTATAGTACTTCACTTCGTGTTTCAAATCCGCGCTCTCTTGCATGGAGTGCTCCCAATCTACATTATCAATAATGATAATTTAACTTAATCTTTTAGTCTGAATGCCAAAATCCGCCCGTTTCAGCCTGCATTCGATGCCGAAGCAGAATTCGACAATTGCAGAATGTTTAAATCGTGCCATATCAAATTTTTTAAAAAAATGTAGTGCGGGTATTGGTCCTGTCCGGATCGGATCCCTTCTGCACGCATTTTCTTTTAACACATTCGCGAGTTTCCAAAAGGGAACAAACAGATCAGAACCGAGGTGAAAAAGTGACCCAGAAAATGTTGAGTGAAGCAGAAGGATATGATATTCTCAGGAAATACGATCTTCCGGTACCCGAGTACCAGATCGTAAAGAGCGGGGAAGACGCGGCACATGCGGCTGAACGCATGGGCTGCCCGGTTGTCATGAAGATCATCTCGCCCCAGATTGTCCACAAGAGCGATGCCGGCGGCGTGATTGTCGGTATCGGGAGCAGGAAAGCCGCCCTCGGTGCGTTCACCAAGATTATCGACGGCGCGAAGGCCTACAATCCCGATGCCCATATCGAGGGCGTCATTGTCGAGCAGCAGGCCGAGCCGGGCCTCGAACTGATCATCGGCGGCAGGACCGACCCGGCCTTTGGCAAGGTTATCACGTTTGGTATGGGCGGGACCATGGTCGAGCTCATGAAGGATGTGACGCTCCGCATTCTGCCGATAACGGAAGATGAGATCCGCCAGATGATCAAGGAGATCAACGCATACCCGCTCATTGCCGGGTACCGCGGCTCCAAGCCACGGGACGAGGAAGAGCTCGTCCGTATCATCGGGAACGTTGCCCGCTTCTTCGAAGAGAACGAACGAGTCGTGGAATTCGATATCAACCCGATCAGGCTCTACGAGAAAGGCGCCTGTGCCGTTGATGCACGTGTCATCGTTAACGATGAAATAGCAGTTGTTGAGAAGGTAGCACGAATACCGGTCCCGATGGAATATTTCAACCCCCGTTCAATTGCCGTTGTCGGGGCATCGCAGGATTCATCGAAGATGGGGTACGCCGTCATGCACAACCTGCTCCACTTCCCCGGCCAGCTCTACCCGGTCAACAACAAGAGGAGTGAGATCCAGGGGCTCAAGGCCTATCCGTCCATCACCGCCATCCCGGCACCGGTCGACCTTGCCGTTATCACGGTGCCTGCCATCCATGTCCCGGCAGTCATCGCAGAGTGCGGGGCAAAAGGCGTGCCGATGGCAGTTATCATCACTGCCGGTTTCAAGGAAATGGGCGAGGGCGGAAAAGCGCTGGAAGATCGGGTTCTTGAGATCGCAAAGAGAAACGGGACCCGCATCATCGGACCGAACTGTCTTGGTGTCATCATTCCCCCGCGGGGCATCGATACAACTTACGTCCACCAGTCGCCAAAGCCCGGCAACATCGCGTTCATCTCCCAGAGCGGCGCCATCATCAACACCGTCGTTGACTGGAGTCTTGCAAAGAACATCGGGTTCTCGAACGTCATCTCCGTGGGCAACCAGTCCGATCTCGATTTCCTCGATTACCTGCGCTATGTCGGAAAGGACGAGAAGACCAAGGCAATCATTATGTACATCGAGCAGATCACGGATGGCAAGGGATTCATGGAAGTCGTCTCCGAAGTGGCAAAGATAAAACCGGTCATTGCGATCAAAGCCGGTTCATCCCGCAGGGGCCAGGCTGCCGCATCTTCGCACACGGGGTCGCTCTCCGGGTCCTACGATGTGTACATGGAAGCGTTCCGTAAATCCGGTGTCATCGCCGTCCACACCCTCACCGGTGCATTCCTCGCGGCCCAGATGCTCGCCCACCCGAAACGGTACCCGAAAGGCAAGCGGGCCGTTATCATAACAAACGCCGGCGGGTACGCCGTGCTCTCCTCCGATTACGCAGAGCGGTACGGTGTCGAGATCGTTGACCTGCCAAAGGAGGTCATTGATGAGCTGAACGAGTTCCTCCCCGAATTCTGGAACAAAGGCAACCCTATCGACCTGCTCGGCGATGCAACCGAGAAACGGTTCGAGAAGACGTTCTCCGTTCTCGCAAAGCATGAGGATCTCTGGGATATCGCATTCATCATCACGTTCCCGAACCTCGTCCTTACTTCAGAGCAGATGGCCAAACAGATCCTCAAGTTCTCGGGCATGACCCCGAACCGTCTCGTTGCAACCCTGCTGGGCGGGGACTCGATGAACACGGGCCGGGAGATATTGAAAGAGCACGATATTCCCAGCTTCGAAGAACTGGACTATACCTACCGGGTCGTGGGACGCGTACTCTGGCAGAAGTTCCGGGTCAAGGCACCGGGCCTGCTCTAATTTTTTTTGGGTAATGTACTATTCCAGCACCTTAAATCCAGGAAGGATTTACGGAGTGAAAGAGGTAAAAAATACATGCCTAAAATTTTAATGCAAAAAAGTAAATTCGTTTTGGAGCGGAAATACTGACGCTCCAGGAGCTTCGCCCCGCCGCTATGGCGCCACGGTTGCGATAGTGCTGTATTACCTGAATCGGGATTTTTGGTAATACCGAGGAATCGCATGCGCCCCCGCCCCCAATGGGGGCAGGGCTGGCGCAAAGGGGGGCGGACTATTGTAAAAGATAGATGTTAGGGGCTGGATTGGCACTTTACCCTTTTTTTCAACATCCAGAAATGGCTTCATCCGGAAATTTTCCAACGGAATAATTATGCGGAAAGCCGCCCGGAAAAATCCGGCAAGACGGCAAAACCCGATTCTACACGATCCTGCACGTAACCCGGTTTCACCGGATCAAATTCAAAAAGAGGGTATAAAAAAAATCAGTCGTATTGCCGCCAGGTGTGGTCGCATTTGGTACAGCGGAAGAAACGGACCTCACTCTCGTCAGCCGCCCGCAGTTGCCGGAGCCACCAGATGGCGAGATTGTGCTCGCACTTGGGACACCGGATCTGGATGGTAGGCATGGTTTTTATGCTCTCTCCATCTTCCTCAACAATCGTAATCTCGTTTTCCCTGCGCTCAACTTTCTTCTTCATCTGGTCAGTGCCCTCAATCTTGCGGGTATACCCGCACTTCCGGCACTTGAGCTGACCAGCTGAAGACATGAGCAGACTCTTACATTCAGGACAGAACATCGGTATACTATGCGTGATGATAGAAGATTAAGCCTTGTACCGTTACCGGCCGGAAATTTGGTTCCAAAGACCGGATACGGTTCCGCATTTTCCTGACAACCCCCATTGAGAAAAAATTGCTCTTCAGAATCCTTTTTTTGGTATCGGGTGGATAATCCTATAATGATCGAGTACCTGATCCTGATTTCCTGTGTTGGATTTCTGGCATTCCTCGTACCCGGTCGTCATCGGAAATATGCAGCCATCATCGGCTGGATCTTTATTGTCTTAACCCTCTTTGCCGAGCTGCCAACGTATTTTGCCGAGAATAACTTCATGTACCCGATTGTCGCGTTACTCTCGGTTCCGTTCCTATTCATTACGATAAAATATCTCCTCAGGGAGGATATGCGGGCGATCAGCCTCTCCCGGGCAGCGGCGGTCGCCTTCCTCATCTATGCTCCCTTCGGGTTCGACCAGGTGCCCGCGTTTGCAATGCTGGGGAACGCCCTCATCGATCTTGTTGTAGGCCAGGTGGTCTGGATCCTCGGCCTCTTACAGTACCCGGTAACCCTGGATGCATGGAATATCATCATGCACAACTACTTCCGGGTTGAGATCATCCTCGGATGCACCGGCATCCAGAGCATCGCCATCCTTCTTGGGGTTGCGGCTGCCGTGCCGACAACACTGCGCCAGAAGATCCTCGCATTCCTCCTCATAGCCCCGACAATCTATTTCTTGAACCTGCTCCGGAACGTCTACGTCATCATGGCTTACACGGACCAGTGGTATCCCTATTACCCGGAAATAGCCGGCAACGGGGAGATCGGGTACGAGAGCTTCTTCTGGGCCCACAACGTTGTTGCCGAAATCACCGCCCTTTTTGTTCTCATCTTTATCGCCTACGGCCTCTTCCGGCTGATCCCCAGCCTCGGCCAATTCGCTGACGAGGTGTACCGGTTATATTACGGGGAGATCCGGCAGGCATTTGAAAAGAAGCCATAATACCGGGCAGGGTTTCGCAGTAACAAAAATGACCATTTCCCGGCATGCCCGTAATCGTGTATTGTTCATGCAAAATCCTGAAAACGGGATGCTCCTTTTTTGCAGCGGCGTTTTTTTTTGCAACGGCAATTGTTGCCGTTCCCTCATACCACGGGCAGGAAAAAATGTGACGGGATAGTTGTTGCAACACAGGATCAGGCAAGCGTCCGGTACAGGTAAACGATCCGCTGGATTGCAGAGAGGTTCGTGCAGACCGCGATGATGATGACCGATGCCCAGATAAAACCGGAGATGCCGCCAAGGATCAGGACAAGGAATGTCTCGGGCCTGCCAAAAAAACCAACGCCTTCGAGCGGGTCATCGATCTTTCCTTCCACTTTCTCCTTGTACCCGATCTCGGCGTAAACCACCGGCTTGATGAACGTGTTCATCAGGGATCCGATGATAGCAAAGGCAACCACGGCAAAATCCGCAACGGGCGGCACAGCAAAAAACTGGCTGATGATGGGGATGCCGGCAAGACCGATGCCCAGCAATGCGAGGGCGTCTACGTACTTATCGACAATCCAGTCAAAGACCGCCCCGAAATTGGTGTGGGCACCGGTCTTCCGTGCAACGCTCCCGTCCACAAGGTCAAAAATGGCGGAAAGGAACAGCATGAGAGCCCCGAGCGCAAACTGGCGCTGGAAGAACAGGTACGCACAGGCAATACCGGCAAGCAGGGCGAGGAGCGAGATCTGGTTGGGAGTTATCCTCAACCGGACAAAGAGATCTGCTACCGGCTCAAGATATTTCATGAACCTTGGCCGGAGGGCAGTAATGTTCATAACGTATTTCATGGGTACGCGAACCATTAATAGTTGCTCTTCAGGTCGCAACGGCGCGGTTAATACCTTTACTTCCACTATCATCACTTTATTTATACCTGGCACCAAATGTAACCGGAGAGTGAAGTGGCAATGACTACTAAAACAAACCGTCCTCACGTGCTGATGATGTCAGAGATCACTGCCGACGGCAAACTTACCTTAAAAAAAGGTGCCTCTTCCAAGATCCTGATGAAATATATGGCGCACGAGACCGAGCTTCTGCTCCACAACACCCGTGCGGAATACGATGCCATCATGGTCGGCGCCAACACGATCCGGATCGACAACTCGTTTCTCACCGTCCGTTACGTGCAGGGCAAGAGCCCGCTCCGGGTGATCCCGTGCAGCCTGGCGGATATCCCCCTTGATTCAAATGTGCTCGGGCCCGACGCCCCGACCGCAATCGCCGTCTCGGAAGCAGCTCCGAAGGACCGCATCGAGGCTATCAAAGCAAAAGGAGCCCACGTTATCGTGGCCGGGAAAACAAGGGTAGAACTCCCGCTCCTCCTTACAATCCTCAAGGAAAAATTCGGCGTGAACAAGCTGATGATCGAGGGCGGCCCGACCCTCAACTGGCACATGCTGCACGACCGGCTCGTAGACGAGATCCGGCTCATCCACCTGCCGTTCATCGTGGGAGGGTCCGACACCCCCTCGCTCGTTGGCGGCATGCACATCAATTCCGAGGATGAGATGATCCGGCTCAACCTGAAAAAATATTACCTGTGCGGCAGCAACCTCGTCTCCGAGTTCGACGTGCTGTATGGTGAGGCACCTTAATGGATGAACAGGATCGCGTGCAGTGGCCGGTCATCGGCCAGCAGCCGCAGGGCTCGCCGAAATCCCCCTCCGGGCTCAAATGGTATCTCGTGCTGATTGCCGGGCTGTTCCTCATCGCCTGCTTTGTCTTTTCAACGTACTATCTCACCCACGATGACACGCGGGGCGTAACAGTTGTCCGCCTGGAGGGAGCTATGGTGACCGGTGAGGTCTCTGACGGGGATTCAATAGGCAGCGAAGTGGTTGGCCGCGAGCTGCGCGCTGCAGCGGATGACCCGATGGTGGAAGCGATTGTGCTCCGGGTGGACAGCCCCGGAGGAACTCCGGCAGCCGCCCAGGAGATCATCGGCGACTTGGAATACGCGAAAACCAAGAAGCCGGTTGTTGTCTCCATGGGGGACATGGGGACCTCGGCTGCGTACTACGTGAGCGCCCATGCCGACAGGATTTACGCAAACCCGGACACATTCACCGCAGGGGTAGGGGTCATCTGGAAGTTCTCCGATATCAGCCGCTGGATGAGCAACGAGGGATACAATGTCAGCGTCATCAAGTCCGGCAGCAAAAAGGACATGGGAAGCACGTCCCGCCCGTTGAGTTCCGATGAGGAACTGTATGCCCAGAAGATCGTCAGCGACAGCTTCGAGACCTTCATCAGCGATGTCACGAGCCAGCGCAAGATCGACCGGTCCAGTATCGATGACGGCAGGGTCATCCGGGGCGCAGATGCAATAAAGATCAATGTGATAGATGAGCTCGGGAACCTGCATGACGCCATTGAAGGCGCAAAAAAGATGGCGAAGTCCCGATCCTAGATCATTTTTACCGGGTCAGCCTTCATGAACTCCCGGCAGACCGTTGTGGCATAATGGCCGGGGGGCAGCGTGAACTTCAGCCGCACGTCCTTATCGTTGTTTTCAAGGGATGAGACAATCTCGGTCCGAAGGGCAATGGGACGGTAAGCCCCCTCGAATTTTGTCCGGACAAACTTTGCTGCCCGCTCGAAATCAGAGGGCGTTATGTGATGCTCTTCAAGCAGCGAGAGCGTTGTGGCATCGGGAACCTGGCCGGCTGCCATCTCTTTTCCCGGCATGAAAAGAGCAATACCGCACCGCCCGCGTTTTATGTGCATCGAGACGGCCGTGAGGTTCGTGGCCGTGGCGGTGTCGGTCCTCCCGTTTGCGAAGATCAGCATGTCGCCAGGCAGCGGGTCGTGCATGGTGTGCCCGTCATCGAACCGCTGGCTCAGCGCACAGTTGAAGAGGTACGACTGGAACGCAGAGACGAACATGGAAAGGAGTTTGGGCGGGAGTTCCAAAAGTGCCCCGGCATAATCGTCCGGGTGCGACCGGAGGTAATGGAGCATGGAGCGCTCGAACGAGAGCTGGACCGGGAAGCGGTGGAGTGCGGTCTCGATGTCGCGGCTTTCAAGAAACTCCGAGCGGACAACCCGTGCGGAATCCGATTCGCCGGGAAATACCATGCCGACATAGGTCAGGACAGCCTGTTCGTAGTTCCCCTTGAGGATCCACTCCCCGACCCGGTGCGTGACCGGCCGGAGCGCCCCGAAGCGCTGGAGGCCGAAGTAGTTCGGGATTCCCTCGCTCGCCGTCTTTGTTATGCTCTCCACCGTATGCGCAAGATCGGTTGAGTCCGTGTCGCGGATCAGGATATCGAAACGGTTCCCCTGAAGATCACCGAGGAGCAGGCTCTCGTTCGAGATCCCGATGGGTTCGAGCACGATGTCCTTGAGCCGGACTTCAGAAACCCGCTCTGCGGTCACATTGAAGATGGAGATCCGCTGCCTGGTGATAGCGTTTCTGTCCTTGGTGCCGGCCCAGCCGATCCTCCGGTGGCTGATGGCGAGCCGGTTTGCGATCTCTTTTACCGCGTGCTGGAGTTCCCAGTTGGTCTTTGTGAGGTTGCAGATCAGGTACGGCCCGGTTGTCCCGCCTTTTGGTTCGGGCGGGATCTCCTCGACAATGAAATCCTCCGCAACGGACCGGAGCTTCCCGCCAGTACCGGCGGCATCGCTTGCGTAATACCGCATGCCGAGATCGCGTTCAAGGGGATAAGTGCTCTGCATCATAGGAGCGAGAGCGACCCGGTGATCTTGTCGAGTTCCTCGGACTTTGCCGGGCCGAGGCCAAGGGCGGTGATGGTGCCGGGCGGGATCTCGGTCATGCCGGCGTCCTGGATCAGGGACGTGGAGATGCCGGCGCGTTCGGCTATCACCTTGATCTCAAAGAGGGTCCGCTCGTCGTTTGCCTTGAGCACGACTTTCTTCTGACCCTCTGCCGTCCAGGATTTTACCAGGGATTTGTCTGCACCATTGTAGGCGCCTATGGAGGCGTGTGCTGCCTGCGCACACCGCTTGCCGCAGCTCATCTTGACATCATTCCTGATGATGAGGCACTGCTTGTACCGGAACTCGGGCTCGATTGCCATTGTGGTAGTTTCTTGGTTGCCGCACGTCAAATAAGTATAGCAGGCAGTGATGCGTGATATGACGGAGGATCCCCCGAACGGAACACAATCCCACTATGACCGGTTTCTTGCTGAGCAGTACCTCTGGATGAGCGGGGGATTTGATCATAATCTCCGGAAGAACCGGCATTTTTTTGCCTCGCATCACCTGGTCCCGCAGAGCACGCATACCGCAATCGACCTTGGCGCCGGCTGCGGGTTCCAGGCAATCCCGCTTGCGGAGGCCGGGTTTTCTGTTATCGCGGTGGATTTCTGCCGGCCGCTGCTGGCTGAACTCCGGGCCCGGGCCGGCACGCTTCCCATCAATTGCATTGCAGCAGATATTTTTGATTTTATGGCCTGGACTTCCCGCCATCCGGAACTGATCGTCTGCATGGGGGATACGCTCACCCACCTGCCGGACCTGGACGCGGTGCGCCATCTTATCCGGCAGTGTCACGATGAGCTGGGACCGGGCGGGAAGCTTGTCCTCACGCTCCGTAATTATTCCATGGAACCGGAGGGATCGGTTGTGGTGATTCCGGTACGCCGGGATGCGGACCGGATCTTTCTCTGCCGGCTGGAATACGACAAAAGAACGATCAGCGTGACGGACATTCTCGTTTCCCGCAAAACCGGACAATGGGAGAGAACGGCAAGTGATTACACGAAGCTCCGTGTCGCACCGGACGATCTGGTCCTGATGGTGGCCGATGCCGGGTTCGGCATTGTTTTTTTTGAATCGGAAGATGGTCTCATTACGATCATTGCAGAACGGGCGTAAAGGTCTGCCGGGAATTTTCGCACGTTTTTCCCGGGAGCCCGCGGGAGATCCAGCATATGGCCGTATATTTCGCTGTTTCTCCGACGTGAAAATGAAAACGGGTGCTGATGCATGCCGGTTGGCGTTTGTATCCCGGCACAGGATAAAACAGGGTGCCGGAAAGAAGGCCCGCCAAAGCCCGCTATTTTGCAGGTTGAAACTCGCCGGTTTGGGATTATTTTTGAAAAATAACGTAAATCCTGGCACTTTTCCAGCCGCGTGGACGTCACTTCCCCTGGAAACATGAAGTGCGATCCCATAATGAGGAAACCGGGGCCTGTACATGCCCGGAATCGTGCCTCCAAAAACACGGAACACCAGGGGTTGGTTCCCGCCGTCTTCGCCACCTTTTTCCCATGACCCGGCCTACAATCCGGTGATAATCATGACCGGTGAGATTCGGGATTTCAATACTGTTGCAAAAACCTGGGACGAGAACCCGGACCGCGTGAAGCTTGCCGCAGATGTTGCAGCAGCAATTACGGATACCATTCCTCTTGCACCCACTATGGACGTGCTGGATTTCGGCTGCGGCACCGGGCTCTTAACGCTCCATATCCAGCCCCATGTCCGCTCCATCACCGGCATCGACAGCTCGGAAGGAATGCTCGCCATCCTCAACGAGAAGATAGATTACAACAAGCTGCAAAACGTGAAGAGCCGCCACATCGATCTCGACCGGGGTGACCACATTCCCGGCCGTTATCACCTGATTGTCAGCAGCATGACCCTTCATCACGTAAAGGATATCCCGCAACTCCTTGCGCATTTTTTTGAAGCACTCCTCCCGGGGGGCCTGATTGCGATTGCGGATCTCGACCCGGACGGGGGGAAGTTCCATGACGATAATACCGGGATCTTCCACTTCGGGTTCGAGCGCGAAGCCCAGAAAAAGGCATTCCTTAATGCCGGGTTTGTCCTGGTACAGGACCGGACCGCTGCCATCCGGACAAAACCGGTGCCGGGCGGGAAAGCGCATACCTTTACAATAGCGCTCATCTCCGGGAAAAAACCGGCATAGACTTCACGGGAACTTATTGGAAAAGCGGAAGAGCTCGTAATCGGCATGGGCCTGCGAAAGCTCCCGGGCACTCTTCTCGGTCATGGGTAAAAACCGCGCCCGGTTTTTCAGGATTGCCTGCTGGATCCGGTACAGCGCCTCCGGGCCCAGGTGCAGTTCCCGCTCCAAGGGTTTGAGTTTCGGCTGGAACTTATGGATCAGCGGCTGGATATCCGACTTGTCCATCCCGTGCGCCGGATCGAACCGGAACTTGTTCTCCATCTGCTGGCGCCAGGTGAGCAGCTCATCCTTGTGGATCTCTTCAAGTTCGGTTATCCGCATGAGGGACGCCCGCGTGATATCGGCAGCAGTCTCGATCCCGAATGACCGGAGTGTGGCTTTCCTGTTTACCCCGATCCGGAGAAAGTTGTAGCTGTCAATGAAACAACTCTCAAGGAACGTGATCTGCTGCCGTTCGCGGGCCGTGTGCTGCATGGACGCAAGAACCGTCTTGTACTCCCGCTCAATACTTTCATAACTCCGCCGGATGGCTTTGAGTTTTCCCAGCAGGGCATTGAACTCCGCGTCGCCGGCATCCTTCTTCCATTTCCGGTCAACGAGCCCCCAGTTGTAGCGGGCGTTCTCGTATGCGGCCTTCCTCCGCTCCCGCTCCCCGGCTTCCCGACCGGGTACGAGGACCAGCACGGCTCCAAAGACAAGGACAAGGATAACCCCCCAGTAATCCCCGGCAAGGTCCAGGAGGACAAAGGCAATGCACGCGATCATCATGACCGCGCCGGTCACCTGGCGGAATCTCGTGAACGCAAGGGCATTTGCAATGCCCGGGGCAAGCGGTGTGGCCCGGGCCGGGTAATTGCGGGGCTGGATCTCAGGTGCCGGGCCGGGCGGTTTGATGGCGGCAATCTTCTGCCACTCTGACGGGAGATCGAATTTCGAGACCGCGTCCCGGCTCAGGAAGAGAAAAACGCCGGACTGGAGTTCGAGCCGGCACCACGGGCAGGTACCAAGCCCGGCATAATACTTGTGGGAAGAATCGGCCGGGCAGATCTTTAAGTGTTTTTCAAGGGAATTGAGGACATTCCACCACTTGTTGGCAGTGGGCCGTCCCCCCGAAGTACCGCTCTCCGTAAAGGCCTGTTCAAAGAGTTCGGCAAGGTCAGTCGGGATGATCGCGAGCCCCACGGAGTTCGGGGGCGGGGAGATCGATTTCAAGCGGGAGTTTTTCCCAAACGCAAACCGGTATTCCGCGATCGCCTTTTCAATGGGCATGTCCTCTTTGCCGGAATACACCCCGGAATACGGGTGCCGGCCCATGAAGAGGAGCTGGAAGATAAGGATGGCGAGCCCGAACGTGTCATGGTTCGGGGACCGCTGGATACCAAAGTCCTTGCCGTTGATGATCTCCGGGGGGGTGAACTGCGCAACGCCGACCTCGCAGCAGTACACATCCGCCGAGGTCTTGACCTGGAACGAATCGCAGTCGATTAAGGTCACGCAGGCATGCTTGTCAACAAGGATGTTTCCTTCATTGACATCCCCGATCACGTACCCGTAGAAATGGATGGCGTCGAACGCGGCGGCAAGGTTCTTTGCAGCCCGGACAAGGAACTTCCAGTCGGCCTCCGGGAACGACTGCTTGCGGTGGGTGGGGCCGTACACCTTGTGGACGGGTTCGCAGTCCATGACCCGGGGCATGACAAAACCGCACACGGGCCCTCCGGCCCCGCTGTGGATCAAATCGACCGGCCAGGCGGATATCTCCTTGAGGGTGTCGTTGCACCCCCTCACCATGACGCGGAGTTTCTCCTGCTTTGCCTCGTCCAGCGGCTTGTGATAGATCTTGGCCACGAATTTCTGGCTTGACGAGACTATTTCGAATACATTTCCCTCGCCCCCGCTGCCGATCATTTTCCCGAGCGGTACCTGTCTGCCCCTGCTGTCAAAACATGATCCGGGTGGAGGTGCATCCATAAGAAAAACCGTCTAGTGCGTGGCAAGAATCAGGGTCTTGTCGTCGTCGCTGCGCTCGTTGATCTCGCGACTTGTAAGAAACGTTCTGAGCTGTTCGGTCAGTATGGGATTTTCTCCGCCACAACTTTTCCGGAGCGTCTCAAACAGGGGTTTGAAAAAACCGTCATGGGGAACCTTCCGGGAGAACGAGAGGACAAGGTTCTGGAGCCCGTCCGTGAAGAGCGCGATCTCGTCCGGGGGGCTTGCGGAACTCTGCTGGCTGAGGTGCGAGAGGAAGGCCTCGTCCGTGATGAAGTACGTTGTGTTGGCATACTCGCCCTGGTCCGGCCAGAAGACCGCAGTGTAACCGGCCTCCTCGTGGATCACGATGCCCCCGTCCCCAATCTGGAAATACCGGGCATGGTTGTCGGCGATGACCGCGCCAAGAAGCGTGCAGGCATATTCCCGGAGGGGTTTTGAACTCATTTCTGCCTGCCGGGCTATTGCATCCCGGGCAGCGGACACCCAGTGTTCAACATCCTCATGCGATATGCCGGACAGTTCACCCGTATCCCGGATCGACACGGTGATGCACCCGAGGATGGTATCGCAGGCGATCTGCGCACCGACACCACCGTCAGCCGTGCTTCCCGCCCCGTCGGCTACAAGGCCGATAAAATATTCCCGGTCGCCAAACTGGACAACCTGTACCCTGCAGTAATCCTGGCCGCCCTCATTGCGGTTCAGGTGCGAGATTCCCGTAACAGTGGCTGCAATGTGCTTCCATGTCATATCTCACTCCAGCCGGAGGGTGGAGCAAGCATAATCTTGTCGCCGGGATTGCTACTTGACGCCGATTTCATGGAATTGGAGAGCCACTGGAAAAATTCCCGGAACTTGAGACCCTGGAGCTTGAGCGGCTCCCGGACGGATAACTGCCGGAGGGTCTTCATGTCCGCGTTCTGGACGCCTACAACAAAGAACGCAAACGACTTCGAGCTCTCTCCCTCCCGTATGGCAGCTGCTGCATGCTGCCAGGCGTCGGTGGGGGAGCCGTCCGTGATCAGGAAGATCCATGGCCGGTAAAACGAGATACCGTTGGCGCGGTACTCTTCCTTGCGCTTTCTCACGAGATCGATTCCCTGCCGGATGGCTTCCCCAAGCGGCGTGTCGCCCTCGGCCACGAGTGTCGGGTCGAGGAAATAATCAACGGTATTGAAATTGCTGATAACCCGCACCGGGCCAAATGAGATGAGCGCTACCTCGACGCGTTTTGAGGCAAGGGAATCTCCCTGCAGTTCTTCGTAAAATGCCCTGAGCCCGGCATTGAGTTCGGCAATGGGCTGTCCTGCCATGGACCCGGATGTGTCCAGCAGTAACAGGCAGGGGCAGCGGGGTTCGGGGTTTTCCGCAAAAGTTACCGGTCCAAGGGGTTGCTGATCGAGATAGGAATCGTCGCTCATTAACATTCTCCGCACATCTTCCGTACCCGGAAAAGCGCATACTCTTACCCAGCTATACGGCTTTCTAAATATTTTAGGTTTCCACGTTGGTTTTTAACCCCGGGGGTAATGGGCGGTGATTTCTCCCGCCAAAAAAAACTGGGGACAGGGAAACAAACGGCTGTATCCGTCCTGTAAAATCCTGACCCGCATCGCCTCAGCGGAAACGGATCCCGCACCGTATTCTCTGCCCGGGATCAAAACGGCCTAGCGTCTCCGCCGTTTTACAAAGGCGATCTTCTCTTCGAGCGCCTTCTGTTTTTCCTTAATTACGCCGGGAGCGGCCCGGTCGGCTTTCAGGTACTCGATCTCGGCGTAGTCCTTGATCAGGTCCTGCACGTCGGTATCCGGGAAATCCTCTTCGGTGATCCGCTCCATGAATTCGTCCTCACCGGGAATGCTCCGGCCGGCATCCGGGTAGCTCACGCGGAATTTCGCCTTGCAGTACCTGCACCGCGTGTGATAGAGCCCCGTTTCCCGGATGTTCTTCATGAGAAGCTTGAAATTAAGTCCCTGGCATTTGGGGCATTGCCATTCGAGGGTAAGCGCCTTGAGGGTGCCGCCGGTCTCATGTTCAAAGAGGGAGTCGAACATAGTTCATGTTTTCCGTAAACCAATGTTTTCCTGATATCCTCATTAATGCTGTGGATGATTGTTCCGGCAGCGCTCCTTTCCCTGCGGGACCGTACGGCTTTCCGGAAATACGAAAAGGGAGGGTTCGGACTGCCAGAAAGTAAATCTTAATCAATACCGGCGTGAGATACTAGCCTGTGAGGCTGAACCGCTATGGTGCTTGAGATTATTGCCGCTGAAGATGCACAGGTCGTCCTTTTCCCGCAGAAATTCGATGCCGGTTCCGCGCCGGGCGTTGAAGCGGAATTAAAAACACTCCTTTCTACGGCCCCAAAAAAGATAGTTCTTGATTTTTCAAAGACCGAATACATTGCAAGCGCCGGCCTGCGGGTACTTCTCCTCATAACCCGGGACCAGATGAAAGCCGGCAGGAAAGTGGCGCTGGCTGAGATCCGACCGCAGGTTCTTAGAATTTTTGAGATGGCCGGCTTTACCAGCATCTTTCCCATCAGCAAAACCCGGGCCGAGGCTCTCCTCCTGCTTGCCTGAGCCGGGATTTACATGGCCTTCCGGCCAAAAAGGATCAATCGTTTTTCTTCTCATCCGGTTCACTGGCATCGCTCTTGAAAAAGTCCACCCAGCCCTGCCGGGTCTCTTTGAGAAGGAGGCTGTCTTTCAGGTACAGCCAGAGGGCAATGATCACAAGGATGTACGCAAGCGTCCGGATGATGATGAGCGGGATGGTGAGCGGGACTTTCAGGCCCGCAAGGGTTGCTGCATGGGAGACGCCGAAGAGGCCAAAGGCGGCACCGATAAAGAGCGGGAGTTTCTCCTGGCTTTTTGCATAGCAGAGAGTACCGAGAAAAACGATGATGATGCACAATACCAGATTGATGAACGTGATAGGATCCCATTCAAGCGCCATGGTCTTTCCTCATTTCTCTTTTTAACGTGAGACCCGGTCTGATGCAACGGGACAGACGCACTACCGGGTCGTGATCATATCATCACGGGAGGAGCTGCAGGCACCGGATTTACGGAGATTCCGGGAAACTACAGCCGCTGCTCCCAGGTATGGCCGCAGTCATTGCAGAGGCAGACTACGACCGTCTTGTTCTCAACGGTCTTGCAGTCCGTCCACTCGTTATTTTTTGAGCCGCATTGGGGACAATTCGACACAACAATTCCGCCGGAGTATTCTCGTACACGGTATTATGTATCGGTACTATTAAAAAACGATAGAGCCGGGTTGCAGAACCCGGGAAAAACAGATCTCAGGATCCGGTTTCGTAAGACTCGCCCGGGGCAAGGATCCGAACCCTCAGGTCCGTTGTCCGCTCGATGGCTTTTTTGAATGCAACCGGGTCGGCGGCAATCCGGTCCCAGGTATTGTAATGGATGGGAATTACGATCTTTGCGCCAATGAAACTGGCCGCGATCATGGCCTCATTCGGTCCCATCGTGAACCGGCCGCCGATCGGGAGGAACGCGATGTCCGGGTGGTACAGGTCGCCAATGAGTTTCATATCGGAGAAGAGCCCGGTGTCCCCGGCATGGTACACGGTCACGCCATCCATCCGTATGACAAAGCCCGCGGGATTGCCGCCGGGAACGCCGGGGGGGGCTTCCTCGATGGAGGATGAATGCTGCGCCGGGGTCATGGAAAAGGAGACGCCATCGACAACATGCGTGCCGCCGATGTTCATGGTCTCTGCCGGCACGCCTTTGGATTTTAAGTACCGCCCGATCTCGGTGATGGCAACGGTTTTTCTGTTGAGCGCAACTGCTTCGCCCATGTGATCCGAGTGCCCGTGGGTGACGGCAACGATATCCGGGTCCAGGCCAAGAACGCTCCCGCCCTCGATGAACGGATCGATGAGAACGCGTTTTGTACCGGCGAGCAGTACACAGGAGTGGCCAAGGTACGTGATTTGCATATATGCAGATCGGAGTCTGTTTTGATGAAAGTTGCCATTTCGGATGTGCAAAGAAACGCGGGCAGGTTCCCCTTGTGCAGGGAAAAAAGGCTAAGGGGCAGGCAACCTGCGCCCTTATGTCACATCGATAAGTTCTGCTTCGGTTATGTCGATAGAGTCCCCGAGGCTGTCGGCAGTTGCGCTCCGGGTCATCTGTTCCGAGAGATCGCGGTCTTCCATGACATCGCGGATCCGGTCAATGTACGGGTCGATGGTGGGATCTTCCTGCTCTTCGATGACATGCCGGTACTCGCGAAGGGTCGACGGGCTTACGCCGAGTTCCTCCGAGACCTCTTTCATGGTCTTGCCGGAATCAACGAGCTCCTCCATTTTTTCCTTGTCAAACGGCATCTTGAAATCGAGCTCGCGGAATAGTTTGAGCCGGACACGTGCCCGTGCAACCGTCTTACTGAGTTTCTCATCCCCGAGTTCCCGGGCGATTTCAGTATCATTCTTTCCTGCATAGAATGAGGTGACGAGCTTTGCAAGCTGGATCGGTTTTAAGGAGGTCTTGAAAATTCCCTGTTCAGTGATCTCTCTCATGACGAGAGCGACCTCGCGTTCGATCGCGTCGCTGTCTCTTAAGGTACCATGGATATTTTTCATGGGCTCGACGATTTTCGTCTTGCCGGACATGGTGCTGAAGAGTTTCAGAAGATGTGCCTTGCGTTTGTCTTCGGTCATTGCATACCCCGTATTGGGATTAGGATATACAATACTTCGAGTACTATTTAATCCTATCTTTACGCGTTGTTTGACCAAAAGGGCTTTAAATCGGAGTTCGATTCCTCTTAAAAACTGTACGATTTTATCTGCGGGATCCGGAAATGTTAACTGGTTCTGTACAGGTTTTCCGGTCCTGAACAACCCGGGCAGTCATTCACGAGCCCTCATATGATATGAGAGTCTTTTTGTCGCCAGTAGTTCAACACTACTGGAGATTAATACTACGTGATCACTATGAGCGATGTTTTTGAAAACGTCATGGAACTTGCCAAGCGCCGCGGGTTCATCTGGCCCACGTCGGAATGTTACGGCGCCGTTGCAGGGTTCATCGATTACGGGCCGCTCGGGGCGATGATGAAGCGGCGGATCGAGAATGTCTGGAGGGATTTTTACGTTATCCGTGAGGGTTACTACGAGATCGAGTGCCCGACCATTGCCCAGGAAGCGGTGTTTATCGCTTCCGGCCATGTTGCCGGCTTTGCCGACAAGATGTGCCAGTGCCCGCACTGCAAAGAGTTCTTACGAGCCGATCACGTTGCAGAAGGCGGCGGGGTAAAGAACGCATCAACGATGAAGAACCAGGAACTCGCTGCTGCCCTTGCTTCCTGCACGTGCCTTGCCTGCGAAGAGGTGCTCGGGAAGGTCGAGGTCTTCGGGTTCAACCTGATGTTCAAGACGTCTATTGGCCCGGACTCGCAACGGGTCGGCTACCTCCGCCCTGAGACCGCCCAGGGAATGTTCGTGGACTTCACCCGGCTCCTCCGGTTCTACCGCGACAAGCTCCCCTTTGGCGCAGTCCAGATCGGAAAATCCTACCGGAACGAGATCTCGCCCCGGCAGGGCATGATCCGGCTCCGCGAGTTCACGCAGGCCGAGGCAGAGATTTTTGTCCACCCGGATGAGAAGAACCGCCACCCCCGGTTCCATCGCTATGCGGATTACCGGATGCCGCTTCTCACCTGGGGCCGGCAGCAGAAGTGCGAAGAGGCAGTCTCCTTGACAATGCGTGAGGCCGTTGACACGGGCGTTATCGCAAACGAATACCTGGCATATTACGTTGCCCTGACGCACGACATGCTGGTTTCCATCGGGATCAAGCCGGAACGCCTCCGCTTCCGCCAGCACCTCCCGGACGAGCGGGCCCATTACGCAACCGACTGCTGGGATGCCGAGATCCTCTCCGACCGCTTCGGCTGGGTCGAGACGGTCGGCCTTGCAGACCGGACAAATTACGACTTGAACGCCCACGCAGGGGCGAGCGGTACGCCGATGACCGTCTTCATCCAGTACGCAGAGCCAAAGAAAGTTGCCCGCCGGCGGATCATCCCCAACATGGGGGTTCTCGGGAAGCAGTACCGGAACAAGGCAAAGGCAATCTTCGAGGCGCTCGGGAACTCCACGCCAACGGAGAACGGTGCCGATGTTGTTGTTGACGGGGAGAAGATCCATATCCCCGCAGACCTCTTCGAGGTCCGGGACGAGATCGTGGATGTCCGGGGCGAAGATGTTGTCCCGCACGTGATCGAGCCCTCGTACGGGATCGACCGGATGTGCTATGCGGTCCTTGAACAGGCATATGATGAGGATACCGCCGATGGCGAAGCCAGGACCGTCATGCGCCTCTCCCCGAAGGTTGCCCCGGTCCAGGTTGCCGTGTTCCCGCTCATGACCCGCGACGGCCTCGACACGATTGCCGACGAGATCACCCGCACGCTCCACAAAAAAGGCATCCAGGCGGAATACGATGACTCGGGCGCAATCGGCCGGAGATACCGACGGCAGGACGAGATCGGGACCCCGTTTGCGGTCACGGTCGACTACGATACCAAGGAGAACAACACCGTCACCCTCCGGGACCGGGACAGCATGAAGCAGGTCCGGATTGCAATCGATAAATTGCCGGAGATCGTCAGTGCGCTTGTTGAAGGCGACGTGAAGTTTGCCGAACTTGGATAAATGCCTCAAAAAATTTTAGATGTATTGAGGGGGTAATTTCTTCAATAAACCAAAATTTTTTATTAACATAAATTTAATAGAATAATTGATAAAAATGACAAATTGGGATAATCTTTCGAATATAGATAAAATCGCTTATGGCTGCGGAATTTTTTTTGTAGCTGTAGGTCTTTTAGTAGTTTTTTCAGGATGGATAATATCATGGATTCCTTCATCATTAGAGACTTTTAATGCGCTTGCAGATCAAAAATTTATAGCGGGACTCACGATATTTGGTCTCGGAATTGCATATCTTACATACCTCTCAACCCGATAAAGAATCATTACACTAACTCTGTTTTTTGAATTGAATTGCGATGACTGCCGCCGCCCCGAAGGGCGCCCCGCGGCGGCCTCAATTACCGTTTCATTTAATACCGGCGATTTGTTCAGTTGTCTTTTCTCAGTATTTCCCCCGAAGAGAAAATGGAGGTCAAGGGGTGCTCCCCTTGGGCAGCCTCCCCCACTGGGGGAGTGAGGGGGTCACGCTCATAATGGGTGGGGAGCAGGATCAGGTTTCTCAAGAACACAATTCCCTATATTACTCAAGCACGCCAACCCACTCACAGGAATATGAGCAGCATCAGCCACCCCCTGATAAAACCGGACTCCCTTGAGAAGCGGGAGTACCAGCTCTCGGTAGCCATGCGGGCGCTGGACGGCAATACGATGGTGATCCTGCCCACGGGACTTGGCAAGACCGCAGTTGCCCTCATTGTTGCAGCCTCCCGGCTCTACAACGAGAAGGGCAAAGTGCTGATGCTCGCCCCGACAAAACCGCTCGTGGAGCAGCACCTCCGGTATTTCGAAAAATACCTCTGCCTGCCGGGCAGTGAGGGATCGGCAACATCAGCGTTTGTCATGTTCACGGGCGACGCCCCCCCGGACGAACGCACCGCGGACTGGGAGCGGGCAACGGTCATCCTTGCAACACCGCAGGTAATAAAAAACGACCTGATTGCCGGGCGCTATACGCTGAACGATGTCTCGCTCCTGGTTGTTGACGAGTGCCACCGGGCGGTCGGGAATTACGCGTACGTTTTCCTGGCCCAGCGCTACCTTGCGACCGCTGCAAAACCGCTCCTGCTCGCCATGACGGCTTCACCCGGTGGGGCTGAGGAGAAAGTGCAGGACGTGTGTGCGAACCTCGGGATCGAGCAGGTCGAGACCCGGACAGAGAACGACCCGGATGTCCGGCCGTACGTCTTCGAGCGGGAGCTGGAATACCTTGATGTCAGCCTGCCACCCGCGCTGAAAGCTGCAGTCCGTGTCATCAACGGGCTCATCGAGGAGCGGCTCGCCCTCCTTGCGTCCCTCAATTTCACCGTCCCTAAGCGGGAGAAGCTCTCGATGAAAGAGCTGAACGCAATCAATGCCCAGATCCAGCAGCGGATTGCAAACCGGGATCCGGCCGGGTACTCAGCGGCATCAGTCTATGCCGAATGCATGAAGCTCAAGCACGCGGTCATGCTCGCTGAATCGCAGGGAAGCACGGTGCTGAAAGGGTATCTTGCAAAACTCGTTGCCGAGGGGAAGGGTGCCGGGGGCAGCAAGGCAAGCCAGCGGCTCGTGGCCGACCAGTCGTTCCAGGAGCTTTTCAGCCAGTCGGTTGAATGGACAACCGAGCTTCACCCGAAGATGGAGATGGCTCTCGACCTTGTCCGCGACCAGCTGGAAGCCTGCCCGGACAGCCGCATCATCGTCTTTGCAACGTACCGGGACACGGTCCAGCTGCTCGTGGATTTCCTCGGAAAGCACGGCATTGTATCGGAGCGGTTCGTTGGCCAGGCAACAAAGGATGCCGAGAAAGGGCTCTCGCAGAAGAAGCAGATCGCGGCGCTGGACCGGTTCCGGAAGGGAGAGTTCAAAGTCCTGATCGCAACGTCCGTGGGGGAAGAGGGCCTCGATGTCCCGTCAACGGACATGGTGATCTTTTACGAGGCGGTGCCGTCCGAGATCCGGTCCATCCAGCGCAAGGGCCGGACCGGCCGGTCCGGGGCCGGGCGGGTAGTCGTACTCGTCACGAAAGGGACATCGGACGAGGTCTTCCGCCACGTCAGCGCAACCAAGGAGAAGATGATGCAGAAGAGCATGCGCTCGATGGGGAACATGACATCTTCCGTGCAGCGCCCGATTGTCGTGGAACAGGCAAGCATCGAGGAGTTCACCCCGCAGGGACCAAGGATCGTTGTCGACGACCGCGAGACCTCGTCAAAGGTCGTGGAGTTGCTCTCCGGCATGGAAGCCGCAATCCGGCTCGAACGGCTCGCCACCGGGGATTACGCGATTGGCAACCGGATCCTTGTCGAGCGCAAGACCGCACGGGACTTCGTGGACACGCTCATCGAGCGCGACCTGCTCGGCCAGATCAAAACCATGGCCGAGGCCGTCCCCCGCCCGGTGCTTATCATCGAAGGTGGTGATCTTTACACCCAGCGGGACATTCACCCGAACGCGATCAAAGGAGTGCTCGCAGCCCTGACCGTGGACATGGGCGTAACCCTCCTCTTCACCCGGGACGAGCAGGACACAGCGCAGATGCTCATGGTGCTTGCCCGGCGGGAAGAGGGGGAGCGGGGCGAGCGAAAAGTCCACCCGCACAAGACGCATTCATCGGTACGCGAGGAGCAGGAGTTCATTATCTCGGCGTTTCCGGATATCGGGATGAAGAACGCACGGCTGCTGTTGGCGCATTTCGGTTCAATCCAGGCGATTGTGAATGCTTCTCTTGAGGAGCTGGTTGCCGTGAAGGGGATTGGGGAGAAGACGGGGCAGCGGGTTTTCGAGGTGTGCCGGAAGGAATACCGCTAAACCTTCCTGCGGACCCGGTTCGTTGCGGAGGTAAGGCAGGTGCCGGGTTATAAGTACCCGGGGTGCATGGACCGGCTGGAGGTGTCGCTGATTTTTCCCGTTCTTTTCCAGACAGCTAAAAATCCCTCCCGGAACAACCCCCCTCCGGTTCTCCGGGCGATCTCTACTTCGGAATAACACCTCCGTTTGCCCCCAAAAGGGACTGTATTGACCGATTTTAAAGCCCGAAATACCCCCGATATGAGCAAACAGGGGACAATGCTGGCGTATCTCAAAAACAATGTCGTATAATTCGCCAAAAAGTGCGACTCTCAAAAATCCCGATCTTTAAATCGGGCTCCGATTGGAAAACAGAGCGATTTTCGAGGAGTTTATTTTCAGGGGTTTTTCAGGTCCATACGACCCCGGAAAAAGCGGATGAACGGGAGTCACCTCAACGGGCCCATGGAGGAGCAGAAGCACTTCCCTTCCGGACCCGGGGCGGCAGTCCTTCCCGAATATCTCCGTTGGCAAGAAGATCGTCCGGGAGTACCGGAAATGATCCAGATCCCGTTTTTCAAATTGGGTCTCTTTTAACTAACAGGGCCCATTTTGGACGTATAAACCGTGCGGGTGTTGTATCGGAATCGGGTACTGTGCGGAATTCGCGGAAATTGGATGTAAATTCATTTTTATCTTCTCGTAACGTGCCCGTAATTGAAAAAATAACCTCGGAGAGCCAAATGTGCGCAAATAGGCTCAATTGGAGGGGCGATCTTCCTTCCGATCAGGCTATAGCAAGACAAAATGAAAGAAACCCCTGTTTTGAGATAGCTTTACCGCAAGGCTGGGATCACACGGGTTGAAATCTGGAATCGGATGATTATCCTTCGGCAATATAACTGCATTGTTGCAGGATTGGGGAATGTTGCATCTCCCTACAAAGGTTACTTAGGATTCATGTAGAAAATTACAAATGCATTGCTGGAGGAGCTGGTCGCCGTGAAGGAGTGCGGGGGGATGGCGGGGCAGAGGGAATCCATGTTGAGCCGGAAGGAATACTTAGGAGGAGTGAATGTTCCTGACTTTCCGTATGATATGTTGCGAGGTTTCCCACCCCCTGATGGGGGTCGCTCGGCCGCCTCGTCGGGGCCTCGCTGGGCAAAAGAGGTTGAGGTAAAAAATTAGTTAATTGCTTTCTCTGGCATTTTCGGTTCGTACATTGTAATAATTTTCGTAACTATTCAGCCCGTCCTGTGAGCACAAGAAGGTGTGAATGGATTTCCCTGAAATGCACCAACGAGTGATGCGAGAACCGGCCTTTCATTTTTCTTAACGGTTGAGAGATATCCCCGGATCCTG
>NZ_JBAZQA010000009.1:0-118876 GCF_041645475.1 Methanoregula sp.
CTATCCGTGAATTCTCAAAGCAAACGGTTTATCGTGAATCTGGAGGACGAAACTCTGGACATCCTCAACATCATGGGTCCCGCTTTTAGAAATTATTATTTCGTTAGGGAGTCCTGCGAAATGTAGGTTACAAGTAAGCCAAAAACTATATTCTCTTACAAGATAACAGAAATCTTACAATGGAAATAGTAACCCTCTCCTCAAAAGGCCAGATTGTCATTCCTTCCAAATTTCGGAAAAAGTTTTCCTTAAAAGAAGGCGACTCACTGGTAATTATCGAAGAGAAAGGATCTATCCGGCTCCAGCCGCTGGTCAATCTTTCAGAACTCTGGGGCGCTGACCAGCTGAAGAACACCGGCTCAATGCTCAAAGAGATGCGAAAGGAGTGGGATAATGAGCTCGAAGGAAAAACTGCTCTTTGACACGCACGCGTTCCTTGCATTTTTCAATCGCGAGCAGGGATCCGAGATCATCAAGGGCCACATGGATGCAATCCAGAACGGGGACGCGGAAGGATTTGTCGCAACGATCACGCTTACAGAACTTGCGTATCTCTATACCAGAAAATCCGATGCAGCGTCTGCCAGGCTCCGGCTCATGCAGATCCGGCATTCAAAACTGAACATCATATCGCTCACCGCAGAAATTGCTATGGACGCCGGCCTGACGAAACGGCCGGGAATTTCTGTTGCTGATGCCATCATCGCGGCATCGGCCCGGGCTGTTCGTGCAGCGGTTGTCACAAACGATCCGCATTTTCTGGAACTGGATGTCCCGGTAATCAGGTACCCGTGATAGTTCTGAACGGATTCGACAAAGGCGAGAGAATACTACCATGGATTCATCATCGGGAACTGGTTAAGACCCGGGAACCGGAACAAACACCCGGCCTTATTTTTAAAAACCGGTTGTCAGTCCGGGTCGTTCAACCGCTGTAAAATGCCCGTCCCGTGTGATATGCGGTTCATCATGATGGGGTACCATCAAACCTGTTGACAGATCTGCTGACACGTACCCCGGATTCCAAAAACAGGGGTTCCTTTCGTTTTGCCCTACTCCAGCCTGATCGCAAGGGAGATCGGCCAGCCAATTGAGCCTAATTGCGCACATTTGGCTCTCCGACGTTAATTTTTCGAATCCGGGCACTTTTTGAGGAGATTAAAATGAATTTACATCCATTTTCTGCGAATTCCGCACATTTCCTGGCCCCGGATACAACACCCTCCCGGGAGGAAAGTTCAAAATGACCTCCGTTTGCCAAAAGGAGCCTGATTTTAAAAACGGGATCTGACCCTTCTGCGATACTTCCGGGAGTATCTCCCCACCGACGAAGGACCCCAAGGCAGGACTGCATCAGGAAGAGGGGGCAGCGGAGTTACCTGGTTCTTGGGGACGTTGACTAGGCGGTTGATCGGTGCGGCGAACCGGAGGAAGGAAAAGATCGGAATAGTCTTATCACCATTTTTTTTAGGAAGTCATACGAGATGTTTTCGATGAAATCGTTCTATTAAGATGATTCAGCGTTTTTCCGTATTTTGGTAAATATTGCATTTGGAGATGTAAATTTCATTAAGGAATTAAGGAATAATTGCAAATAAGTAAATCATTACAGCACCCACAGGATACTTATGACCGGTTCTGAATGCTCAACAAAAAGAATACCGGTTCGCCCCAGCACGTGGGAGGAACTTTACGAACTCCGAGAGCCGGGACAGACCTTTGATCAGGTCCTTTCAGATATGGTAGCCAGGGAAAAACGCCGCCGGTTATTTGAAGATGCTGATCGTAAAATGCGGGACGGCCACTTTGTGGAGCTTGAGTAGTGTCATTCATCACCAGGATTGAGGATGAACCCCTGGCATTTCTTGAGAGTCTTCCGGAAAAGACTCAGCACATCGTAAGAACTAAACTATCTCTCCTTAAAACGGACCCCTGGCCCGGGAAAGGTGGAGATAAAGAAAAATTTTCCTGCCGTGGCAAAAAACCCGTTTATCGTTTACATATCAGCCGCAGTTACACCGCCCTGTATCGTATTGAACATGATATCGTTTTTATTTTTTATCTCGATACTATCGAACGCGCTCATAAAAAGTACGGTCGATTGTAAATCAGATGGTTTCAATCGTTGTATCGTGAGGTGTAACTCAACTATGAGGAATTTTACGGATAGTCCGGTTTAATTTCAATCAACACACTCATGATCGATGTGATGGCGGTTGATCTTGTTGAGTCTTCCCGTAGTCCCAACAATCGTCATCTCCGGTTTAGCCGCAGGAAGCGCTTCGGTCCCGGCTGGCTTATCAACCGCAACCGCCCCGGCATTTCCAAAAAATTTCCGCGCCAGGTAAACCGGCCGGTCATGCTCCGGTTCCGAACGCCACCCCGTCCCTGTCAAGCTCGACAAGCCCGTCATCAGACACGCGGAAGAACCGCAGCGCGTACCGGGATGAGCAGAGCCAGAGCTCGCGGGTGATCCCCGGGCCCGAGGCCGTGAGCCGGATGTCCGCAAGCACCGCCCCGATCTCCCGTTCAAGTTCCTGTTCCGTATAACTGAGCCGGCGTACACATTTTATCCGGACCTGGACATTACAGATTTTTTGTAATATCGTAAAGCTGAACACCGCCCCCGGCTCGTACTGGTAGTGCTGGATCCTGCCCCGCTTCATGGCAATGGAATCGGCCACTTCCTGCGCCTTGACCGGCAGGCGTCCGCGGGTCATGCGGGCCTCACGGAAACACCGGGTCCATGAGACCAGCCGGCTGTTTGCCTCGTACTCGTAGAGGACACTGCCGGTTCGTGCCCGGCCGCTTCGTCATATCTATTCAGGGAAATGAATCGCACCAACACCCTCCTGCCACCCAGCCGGTACCGGGACATTCTTCATTAGCGCATCCAGAGAGTCCCGATCCGGTTAAAGTGAATACGCACTAAAATATTATTCTTAAATATATATGTATATTTTCTTTGATTGTTAAAAATCAAAGTGTCCGGAACCAGCTTGCAGAGAGTTCCAAAAAGCGTATTTCGCGTTGAGACCGTTCGGGAGATCGGGACAGCAGTTCCTTAATACCCGGCGGGAAAAAATAAAAAATTACACCACTCTCGACGTTGTCGAGGCTTCGATTCCCTTCTCGGTGATGATGAACGGCAGCAGCCGCTGGGGGGCAGCCGCAGCCCGGATCTTGTGGACCGCAAGGGTCCGCTCGATCTCGCTCTGGTGGATCTCGGTCTTGAACTCGATGACGATATCCGCAGCCCGCATGATCCGGGTCATCTCCATCGGCGTGTGGATGCCCGTGTAGACAACGAGCACCAGGTTTGCTCCGCGTTTTTTGATCTCCTCGCGGGCGAGCCGCAGGAATTTGAGGGCCCCGTCAATACCGTACTTGATGATGACAGTCGAGAGCGAGTCGACAACGATCCGGCTCCCGGCCATCTGGGTGAGGTACATCTCGGGATGCAGGTCGGTTGCATCGATCATCCCGACCTCCGGGTCGCCGTCGTTCATCAGGTACGTGCCTTCCTCTCCCCCCTCCGCTTTCCAGAACTGGTTTGCCGCAAGGTCAACTCCGGCAAGCGGCGTCCCGTAGATCATGATGACCGATCCTTCAGGAAAACCACCGTCAAGGAGCAGGTTGAGCCCCACGATGCCGGTGGTTCGTTTTTTGGTTCTCACGCCAACCGTGAGATCCTGGATACGGGTTCTTGTGTCCAAAGGGGATTGCTCCGGAGAGTAGTATTTATCAGGCTCTTAAAAAGGTTTGCGGGACCAGCAGGAATTTTGTCGCAGAATAATCAGCCGTTTCCGGATCAGGAGCATAAATCGCCGAATTTTTTCCGGAGATCGCGTCTTAAGAGTTTCCAGCCATGGACCCGGGGGAGCGAATCCGTGACAACCAACCGGCGCGGGATCTTGTAGCCGGCCAGGTGATCGCGGCAGTAGGTTTCCAGCTCGGTTTCCGAGAGCGAACAACCGGCCTTCAGGACGAGAGCTGCAACCGGGACCTCACCTTTGCGCTCATCGGGAATGCCAAAAACGGCAACATCCATTACGGCCGGGTGCTGGATGATCACATTCTCCACCTCGGTCGGGTAGATCTTCCAGCCCGACATGATGATCATGTCCTTCTTCCGGTCCGTGATGCAGAGGATCCCGTTGTTGTCCAGGTTCCCGATATCCCCGGTGAGGAACCAGCCGTCGTGCCGGAATACGTCGCGGGTTGCTTGAGGCAGGTTCCAGTACCCTTTTGCAACCGCAGGACCCCGGATCGCAATCTCACCGTTCTCACCCGGGGCAAGCTCTTTCTCCGGGTCAGCGGCATCCACGATCCGCAGCTCGGTGTACCCGACCGCAACCCCCACGCTCTGGTACTCCTTGGTCAGGTGCGGGTACTCGGGGAGGGTGGTTGTCCCGGATCCGATCACGATCGTTTCCGAGAGCCCGTACGAGTTTGCCACCGGGATATGGTAGCGCCGGTCAAACGCTTCCCAGACCGAGGGGAGGAGCTGGCCACCCCCGGAAATCATCACCCGCACATCTTTGAGCCGGTCTTCCGTCCCCGGGGGGGAGTGGACGAGCGAATAGATGACCGGCGGCATGCCGGCAAGGACCGAGACCCGGTGCTTCTCTGCAAGAGCAAGATACGAGTCGAGATCGAACCGCTCCATCATCACGTACGTGCCGCCGGCCCGGATCACCGAGAGCCCCCACGAGAGCCCGACATGGCCCATAGGGTAAATCCCGAGATAGACATCGACCGGGCGGAGCCGGAGGGCATCGCGTTCGGTGTCAAGGGCGGTCATCCAGTTGCCGTGAGTGTGCATTGCCCCCTTGGGCCTGCCCGTTGTTCCCGCGGTATACTGGATGTGACAGAGATCTTCTGTCGAACAGTTGACCGCCCGCATAGTTTGAGGTGCAGCCGGGAACGAGTCCCAGGCAGTAGATCTTCCTACGGAACCACCCGTGCAGATGACATGGGTGAGTATCGGGGCGCTCTTCCGGATTCCTTCAATGATGGCAACGCCATTTGTGTCCGTGATGACCGCTACTGCACCCGCATCGTTGAGGACGTGCAGCAGTTCCTCGCCGCGGTACACGATGTTGGTCGGGACCGCGACTGCGCCGATCCGCCAGATCGCAAAGTAACTGATCAGGTACTCCGGTGAACTGTCAAGGTAGATGCAGACCCGGTCGCCTTCTTTTACACCGAGGGCGAGAAGGCCAAGACCGATCCGGTTCATCTCATCGCGGAGTTTTTTGTAGCTGTACGTCTCGTTCCGGGAGGGGCAGACGAGCGCGGCTTTTGCTTCGGGAACACTTTTTGCATCAAGCAGGGTGGTGACGTTGGACATGCAGGCTCGCCGGTTTTTTATACAAATTTAAACGTTGATGTATATAGGTGTTCATTTTCCGGCCGGGAAAATGAGGTTTCCCGGCAGGTATCCGGATTTCCTGCACCACCCATGCCAAACTATTTGTGGTTCCTGCCCCGATTTATCAGTCTGAACGTTATGGAAGAAGAGAAGACGGAGCCACAAACCACCGGCAGCCAGCCCCGCCAGGGACAGAACCCCCAGGGACCGCGAAGAAACGACCGGCGGGACCGGGGCCGGCACCAGGGCGGCCAGCGATTCCATCCCCGCGGCGACCAGCCCCAGAGACCGGCGCAGGAAACACCGAAGGCTGTTCCGGAGAAGGAAGCCGACACTGACGATGAAGAGACCGAGCAGGACCGGTCGGCAGCATCCCAGCACCACCACCGGCGCGGCGGAAAGCCCCCCAAGAAGATCATCGAGGAATGGGCAAACGATCCGTACTGCGAGTAGAAGGAAAAATTTCCTGACAGAACCGGTATTTTAATTCCCACCGGATCCTTTTTTAGAAGAAAAAGAATTTTTGTCCGGATTCCCATCGGTGTGAGACCGTAATAATTACGCCCGCAGGGAATTGAGGAGATCGCTCACATCGGCGGCATATGCAATCTGCACCCCGA
This sequence comes from Methanoregula sp., assembly GCF_041645475.1. Taxonomy (GTDB): domain Archaea; phylum Halobacteriota; class Methanomicrobia; order Methanomicrobiales; family Methanospirillaceae; genus Methanoregula. The sequence continues at coordinate 5,995 of NZ_JBAZQA010000009.1, forward strand.
TATTCTGCATGTCAAAGACATTGGCCCGGTGGATTTCATCGGAGGCTGCACCGGTGGCATCACTGACCAGCACAACCGGGTAATTGTACGCAATCCCGTCAAAGACCGTTGTCCGGATACAGTTCGGGGTCTGGATGCCGCAGACAACCAGGGTTGTAGCCCCGAGAGTTTTGAGCATCAGGTCGAGTTCCGTTCCGATAAATGCGCTCATCCGGGTCTTCTTCAGGACGTATTCGCCGGGGAGCGGCGCCAGTTCATCGATAACTGCGGCGCCAGCTGATCCATCCACCGCAAACGGCACCTGCTTAAAACGGTCCCGACGGATGATCTCCACGTCCGACCCGTCCTTCCGGTGCACCCGCACAACATGAAAGACCGGCAGCTCTCGTTTCCTGAACTCAGCCAGTACAGACTGGATTTTCGGTATTACCGCAGAAGCTCCGGCAACTCTCAGCGGCTTACCTTCGAGCACGAAATCGTTCTGCATATCAATGATGAGCAGTGCTGGTTGTCCCATGATGATTTCCCGTTAGAATATTATGCCCGGCATATAATAACTGTGCAGAAGTTTTTGGAGTCGCTTGATGGAATCTCTCATCCAGGTTGCCTGTCTTTTTTTGACGGGGATTGTGGCCGGTACTGTATCCGGCCTCTTTGGTGTCGGGGGCGGGGCCCTGATGACCCCTGTCCAGTACTGGTTATATACCGCAAGCGGGATGGACAGTACGCTTGCCACCCGTCTTGCGTTCGGCACATCACTCGCCGTTATCATCCCGACAATGATAAGCGGGGCTCTCGGGCATCACCGGCACGGGGCAGTGGACTGGAAAGCTGCCGTTCCGATGGGCTGTGCCGCCATCTTCGGCGGCATTGCCGGCGGGATGGCTGCTTCCCATATTCCGGGCAGTATCCTCCGGCTGTTTTTTGCCGTCTTCATTCTCATCATGGCGGTCCGGATGGTCTGGCATATCCGGGGATGCCCGGCCTGCGAGCCCCGGGGATCGGCAGTCCAGTATATTTTCATCGGTTTTTCCATTGGCATCTTATCGGGATTGACCGGGCTTGGCGGCGGGGCCCTGCTGGTACCAATCCTCGTTATCCTGCTGGGCTACCCGATCCACCGGGCGGTCGGGACATCGTCGGCCTGCCTCATCTTCTCTGCGGCAGGAGCCGTTATTGCGTATATCATCAATGGCATCGGGGTGGCAGGGTTACCACCGTACTCGGCAGGGTATGTGGATCTTCTCACGTTTGCAATCCTTGCAGTCACCACCATCCCGCTCGCCCGGCTGGGTGTACGGTTCGCTCACAGCTGTTCAGGCAGGAACCTGCAGGTGATCTTTGCCGGGCTGCTGGCACTCATTGGCGTCCTGATGCTTGCGAGCGGATAAAAAAAATCCCCGATACTACCTGCACGCCAGCCGGTCGTCAACAGAAAAAACGATTCAATCAGCCATCAGGTACCAGTACGAATGTTTGCCAAAAAACATAGTCTTAAAATTTCCCGGATTGAACATAAATTACGAGAGATATTCTGGTTGATTTCATGAATAACCCCTGGAAGATAATCGCGATAGTATTCATTCTCCTGTTTGCCGCAACTGCTGTGATCTGTATCAGCGGTGTATTTTTTTCCGACGCAGCCAGTTCATCACTCCTGAGCAGATCTGCACCAGATGCTTCAGGCAAAGCGGAAATTGCAACAAATTTTATTCAAACGAACCTTGTTGAATCCGGAACCTCGGTCAGGCTTATCAATGTTACCGAAGAAAGCGGGCTTTTTCGTCTTTCCCTTAATGTCAGATCTGCGGACAACCAGGAGCAGATCCTCTATGTGTTCATATCAAAAGACGGGAAATATCTCTTCCCCTCGACATTCATGCTCAATCAGTTCAATCCATCTGCACCAAGTACGACACCGGCCCCTGCAGCAGCATCTGCAAATGCCTGTAACGCTGTGACCAGGGCCGAATCCCCGTTCCTTGAAGCGTTTGTTGTCTCGTACTGCCCCTATGGACAGCAGATGCAGAAAGTTGTTGCAAACGTCGTCTCCAGCATTCCGACCATGAGTGCCCATATCAAGGTCCGATATCTCGGCGCAGTATCCAACGGCACGGTCCAGTCCATGCACGGGCCAACTGAGGCGGCAGAGAATCTGCGCCAGATCTGTATCCGGGAAGAGCAGCCCAACCGGTACTGGAACTACGTATCGTGCTTCCTCAACTCCACCTCTTCGGCGTCATGCCTGAACAGCACGGGTATCGATACCACAAAACTCTCGGCCTGCACGGCATCTCCGGACCGGGGGATTTCCTATGCGGCAAACGATTTCCGGCTTGCAAATTCATATGGCGCAACGGCATCGCCGACGCTGATCCTGAACGGCGCAACGGTGAGCGAGTTTAAATTCGGCGGCAGGAACCCTGAAGCGGTAAAGTCTATGATATGTTGCAGTTATACGAACCAACCGGAGGTCTGCAATACAACGCTTGCCTCCTCTTCGGCAGCTGCCACCGGGACATGCGGGTAAGTATTCAGATACCAGCCGGATCCTTTTTTAGGGTCTTCTGATTTTTCTGGTCCTGTTCCATTGGTATGGGATCGTTCACGTTCTCCTCTAAAAAAATGTATAATTTCTTGACAAAGTTGCAGAGCGAGAATTGATTAAAAAAAAAGATATCCCTATTCTGATTTTTATTCGTTTTGCTCATGGGAAAAGATGCACTGCAGGAAACTGACTGTCATTATGGAAAGCGGTCATGGCGATCCGGTCAATGCCATTGAGAGAAATCCATCAGAGAGGTATACACCGCCGGATAGTGAAAGGACAGATGTACCGGACGGGTGTGTGACGGGGATACCGGCATCCTGCTTGCTGTGCGTGTGGTCGCGGCCGGGAACAGATAAGCGAAATTTTTCTCAGGAGAGAACATCGAAGAACCCGGTGGGAAACGTAGTTTCGGTGCCTGCCAACGCCAGGCATCATAATATAATCCGGCCCTGAAACGTCTGACCCTATGATATCGTAAACCAAAAAAGAGTTTTTTAAGAACAGGATATTGTGATCCGTTTCACAACGATCCTGTCAGGGTGATTGTCTTTCTGCTTTTTTTATTATCAGTCATATTTCCTGAACAGCATCGGGTTCTGTCTCCGGATCCACCAGCGGTGTATCAGGATTGCTGCAACTGCAATGATTACAACAATCACCACTGCGATCCCGAGAAGACCTAGGGGGAATCCGGAGGTGGTTGCCGGGGCCGGGGTTACTGCAGGGGCGACAGTTGTCGCAGTCGCCATTGCAGAGGATACAAGTTTTGTGGTGGTGGCTGTAACCGATGATGATGTACCAGCACCCGTGGTGATCGCTGCAAGAGTTGTATTTGCTGTGGCACCGGGGGATGGTGTTGTGGCGGCGAGGGACTTCTGCTTGTCAGCAGTGACTGCGAAGTACGAGAATCCCGGTGTAGTTGAGGTGAACGTGTAGATACCATTGGAAACACTGACAAATGTTGTTGGCAGTGGCGACCACTGCTGGTCATGATATCTCATCAGGACAACATTTCCCGGTGCGAGGTTATTCGTTGTCAGCCAGACTCCATCAACCGTAAAGGTGATTATTCCCTGACTGATACTTCCCGAGGGGACACCTACCGGGGAGATCTCAAGGTATCCGGCAACCGGTTGACCGGTAATCTGGATGGCATTGCCAACGGTGACCGGCTGGGCGATTACCGCAAAGGACTCCGTGGGCGCTCCCGTAATAATCTGGACCTGGGATGCGGCTACCTCTTTGCTTAGCGTTGGTTGCTGGTTAAAGGTGAATGTCAGCGTCTGGCCGGCCCCGGCTGCCGGGGCTGTTGCAACGGTGTAACCTGAGGAGGATCCACCCTTGCCACCGGTATCACCGGAATCCGGTGCCGGGGTTGGTGGTGTTGTTGGAACCGGGCTTGTTATCGCAAATCCATTGGAGAGCGTGGCCTCCTGCTCATCGGGGTTGATTACATTGACGTTCCAGGACCCGGACGCCTGGTCTGCAAGGTTGAAATTACACGTAATATTGCTGGCGGAGACAACCGTAACGCCGGTTGCCGGGATACTACCATAGCCGGTCCGGGAGAGGCTGACCGTAGGGGTGCCATAAAACCCGGTACCGGCCAGGGTCGTGATACTGACGGACCCTGTGTTCATGCCGGAACTGGGCGTGATGCTTGTTACGGTCGGAGCCGGGGCTGAGGGGTTCGTTATCGTGAAACCCTTGGAGAGCGTGGCCTCCTGCCCGTCGGGGTTGATTACATTGACGTTCCAGGACCCGGGCAACTGGTTGACAAGATTGAAATTGCACGTAATCTTGTTCGCGGAGACAACCGTAACGCCGGTTGTCGGGATATCGCTATAGCCGGTCCGGGAAAGGCTGACGGTTGGAATACCATAAAACCCGGTGCCGGCAAGGTTCGTGATACTGACGGTGGTTGTGTTCTGGCCGGAACTGGGCGTGATGCCTGTTACGGTTGGAGCCGGGGCTGAGGGGTTCGTTATCACAAAGCCCTTGGAGAGCGTGGCCTGCTGTCCGTCCGGGTTCATGACGTTGACATTCCAGGACCCGATAACCTGGTCGGCAAGATTGAAATTGCATGTGATCTTGTTCGCGGAGACTACGGTTACGCCGGTTGCCGGGATATCGCTATAGCCGGTCCGGGAGAGGCTGACCGTAGGGGTGCCATAAAACCCGGTGCCGGCAAGGTTCGTGATACTGACGGTTCCTGTGTTCGCTCCGGAGCCTGGTGTGATGTTTACAACCGTTGGAGCCGGTGTTGATGCGTTTGTTATCGCAAATCCCCTGGAAAGCGATGCCTGCTGCCCATCCGGATTTATAACATTGACGTTCCATGCTCCGGCAATCTGGTTGGCAAGGTTGAGATTGCACGTGATCTTGTTCGCGGAGACTACGGTTACGCCGGTTGCCGGGATATTGCTATAACCGGTCCGGGAGAGGCTGACCGTAGGGGTGCCATAAAACCCGGTGCCGGCAAGGTTCGAGATGCTGACAGTTGTTGTGTTCTCACCGGAACCAGGCTTGATACTGGTAATAGTCGGAGCGGCTGTTCCGCCCTGACACGACATCGTGATTGTATAATTTGTCTCGGTTGCCGCATTTTGCCCGTTACATGTCATCAGGGCAGCGGTATCGTTGTACGTGTATGCATAGGCATTCGGGCATGTATCAAAGAAGAGGTTTGCAGAATCCGGCAATGCTCCCGGCAGATTGAACGGATATAAATTGGTGTTCTGTCCGGCACAGGTCTTGCAGGTTTTGCCTGGCGGGACATCAGCGCACGAAATAGCTGAATTATTCACATATCCTTCGGAAATAGGGCAGCTGTAACCATAAAAGATAGTCCAGTTTGCTGCATTTGGCCCGGTATGTGGATCTCCTGCCATGTAATGCGTGTTGTAGAAATAGTCGCCGGAGTCATAAATTCCGATGAAATTACTGACACTGGTATATTTCAGCATATTCCAGCTGGGGACCTTCGGGCTGGAAAAACTGGATAGATTGACTGCACATCCTCCGGAGGTACATTGGTTCCTCCCTATATATGTCGCATTATATTGAGTGGGGGTAAAAACCATGGCAACGTTAAACCCATTGACAAAACTTACATCGTAATTATCAACATCCACCCACGTATTACCAAAGTTCATCTCTGCCTTGGTAACGGGTGAGGCAGATCCAGCCCCGCCACACTGTAAGAGACCGCGGTTCAGCCCGTCAATACAGTTGCCGGTATCGCAGGATCCGATCCCGTTTGCATCGAATGTACAACCGGTTCGCGGGAAGAATCCTCCATTCCATCCGTCGGGGAAGTTGTACGTCTGACTTCCGGTGCTGGCATCAAGCTTGAATCCACCTCCGGCAATCATTGAACCGTTACATGCAATGCGGTGACGACCGGTGCTTGCATTATTGTATCCGGAAAGTGCATCGATCTCGGCCGGGGTCATGGTGGTATTTCCACAAATTAGTTCATAATTTCCCGCTTGTGGGCAATTATAGCTCAGGCCTGCTGATGGATTCACACCAGGACAGCATCCGCCAGGTAAACAGGATTCCCCGGTATTACAATATGGCATATCCGTGTTCGATCCCGGGCAACAGAGTGGTGTATTGTTTCCGGTTACTACAGAGGTATTGCAGATAATATTGTTACCATAGGAATCAGCCCCACAAACCTCACAACCACTGCAGGCGGCTCCATTATTATCACATGTTCCCTGGGGTCCGCCCTGGAGGTTCATCCAGACATCCTGATTGCAGGTATTTTGAAAGGTTATCTGATGGACTGCTGCTGCAGGTACTGCAAGAACTGCAACGGCCAAAAGGATCACCATCACCAGAAGAATATGTTTTGCTCTCATTTACAGAAACCACCAACGAAAGACGATACCCCGATTCCCCCTGTCACCACGATACCCCCTTTTACAGAGGAGTTCGATATATACAGGGAAGAAGGTTACGATATAAATCACCTGTACTAGTGATCTACTTGTATATTTTATTTGGGATTTTATTTCTCGTTTAGTGATGGTATACAGTTCCCCGGTAGCCGGAAGGCAGGGTGGAAATAATGCACATAATGAAGTTCCGGGAGATCGAAAAACATGTTTCATCAGACTGAAATTGACTGAAGTATCAGGGATGAAAAGGAACGGGCGTCTGTTCCCCATGCAGCTCACCGTATTATTATTTTAAGATCGATCAAGGGTACAATGCAGGAGATATGTTCGGGATTATCTCCTTTAAGAGAACAGGATTCTCTACCGCCGACCCGCTCCAGGTATGCGTTAGTTATCGTCCTGTGACGTTTACTAATCAGGCACCTGATTTTTTATGATTTATATAATAAAAAAGAGTTACTGGTATTCCATGGGCTGGACTTTCTTCGGCAGTCCGCCTTTGAAGAACTGCTGGATCTTGGTATAATAGTCCCGCAGGTTCTCGTTCATGGTAGGATGGACCTTCTTCTGCGCTTCGGCAAAATGCTGGCGGGTCACGACAGCCACGTTGTCCCTGAGGGCGAGCATGCCGGCTTCCCGGCAGAGGGATTCGAGATCCGAACCCACAAATCCTTCGGTCTCGGCGGCAAGGGCAGCTGCAAGACTGTCGCGTGCGGGATCGGAAAATACGAGATTCTTCTCAGCGAAGAACTCAACCAGCCGTTTCCGGCGCGAACCAACCGGCAGGCCGGTGCTCTCTTCAGAGGCCGGGGTGAGGAAGGGTTTGACCTCATCGGCAGTTATTGTCTTGTCCCGCCCGAGCTTCTCAACCAGTTCGGCAATGGCATCCTCGGAGTACCTCACCGTAAGCTGGACGATCTCCTCGAATGCGGATCCCTCGACCGGCATGAAGCGGGCGTGGATGCCGATGATCTTCCGGCGGTCTTCGAGTGTTGGTTCGCCGATGTAGACCAGCCGGTCGAAGCGGCCGGCTCTGAGGAGCGCCGGGTCCACGATGTCCGGGCGGTTCGTTGCGCCCATGACAACAACGTCCTTGAGCTCTTCGAGCCCGTCCATCTCGGTTAAGATCTGGTTGAGCACGTTGTCGCTCACGTGCGAGTCGCTGCTCGTCCCGCGGGCCGGGGCAAGGGCATCGATCTCGTCGAAGAAGATGATCGAGGGGGAGACCTGCCGGGCCTTCTTGAAGACCTCGCGAACTGCCCGCTCGCTCTCGCCAACCCACTTGGAGAGGAGCTGGGGGCCCCTCACCGGGATGAAGTTGGCCCCGCTCTCGCTTGCAACGGCCTTTGCTATGAGCGTCTTCCCCGTTCCGGGAGGCCCGTAAAGGAGGATTCCCCGCGGGGGTTCGATCCCGAGGTCCTCGAATCTCTGGCGGTCGGTCAGCGGGAGCTCAATGGCTTCGCGGACTTCGGTCTTGGCCGATTCAAGGCCGCCAACGTTCTGCCACTTCACATGCGAGACCTCGAGCATCACTTCCCGCATGGCGCTCGGGCCAACATCCCGCTGGGCGCTCCGGAAGTCGCTTGCGTACACCTTGAGGTTATCCAGCACGTCCGCCGGGATCTCTTCTGCATCGAGGTCCAGGTCGGGCAGGTACCGGCGCAGGGCCCTTATAGCCGCCTCGCGGGCAAGGGCTGCGAGATCAGCTCCTACAAACCCATGGGTCTGCTGGGAGAGCACGTCCAGGCTCACATCCTCGGAGAGCGGCATGCCCCGGGTGTGGATCTTCATGATCTCGATCCGGTCGGGTTCGCTCGGGACACCGATCTCGATCTCGCGGTCGAACCGGCCCGGCCTTCTGAGGGCGGCATCGATTGCATCGACCCGGTTGGTTGCACCGATGACAACAACCTGCCCGCGTTCCTCAAGGCCGTCCATCATGGTGAGGAGCTGGGCCACGACCCGGCGCTCAACCTCGCCGGTCACTTCCTCGCGCCGGGGGGCAATGGAGTCCAGTTCGTCGATGAAGATGATTGAGGGGGAGTTCTCACGGGCCTCCTCGAAGACTTCGCGGAGCCGCTGCTCGCTCTCGCCATAATATTTCGAGATTACCTCGGGACCGGCGATCGAGATGAAGTGCGCACCGCTCTCGCTCGCCACCGCTTTTGCAATGAGGGTCTTACCCGTTCCGGGCGGCCCGTACAGGAGGACACCCTTGGGTGGTTCGATCCCGAGTTTCTGGAAGAGCTCGGGATGCCGGAGCGGGAGCTCGATAGTCTCGCGGAGGCGCTGGAGCTCGTCCTTGAGCCCGCCGATATCTTCGTAGCTGAACCGCTTCACTCCCTCAAAACCTGCTGCAGGCTTGTCCGAGAACTCGATGGAGGTGTTCTTGGTGATGATGACCGCTTCTTCGGGTTCGACTTCCACGACTTTGAACCCGACAATCTGGGGCTGGATGAACGGGAGCCCGAGCATGATCGGGATGGTGTCGTTCTTTACCACCGGGAAATCAATGAGCCCGTTGACCACGTGCGGGTTGTTTGCTATCGGGATCTTCTTGGGAAGGTCCTCGGGGGGTGCAAGGACAACCCGCTTTGCCTCAACTTCTTCGGTGATCTTTGCAACTTTTACCGTATCCCCGATGCTGACGCCGGCGTTCTGCCGGGTGAAGTTGTCGATCCGGAGCTTGCGCTGGTTCCAGTCCTCGACAAGCGACCGCCAGACCTTTGCCACCGTCCTGCGTTTTCCTTCGATTACAACCAGATCGCCGGGCGAGATCTTCAGGAGCAGCATCGTCTCGGGATCCAGCCGGGCCTTTCCGCCACCCTGATCGCCGGGATATGCGGAATCCACCCTCAATTGCACTTCAGGCATTACCTTAAAGGTCATATACGCAGGGATTTATAAGTACTGTAAATGCGAGTCCTCATTCTTGATCCCTTCAGCGGTGCGGCGGGCGATATGATAACCGGGGCCTTACTTGACTGCGGGGCAGACCGGGAAACGGTTGTACGGGCAATGCGATCCGTTGTCACCGAACCGACCGTAACCCGCGTTACCCGGGCCGGGATCCGGGCGCTCAAAGTGGATACCCGGTCCACTCCGGTTCACCGCACCCTCGAAGATGTTGAGAAACGAATTGACGAGGCTGCCCCCGATGTGCCGGCCCCGGCGCTTGCCATGGCCCACCGGGTATTCCGGCGGATCAGTGTTGCGGAAGAAGAGGTTCACGGTCACCACGTCCACTTCCACGAGGTCGGGGCTGATGATGCGGTTGCCGATATCATCGGGGCCTGCACGGCACTCCATGCACTCGCGGTGGACGGGATACAGATCCTGCCGGTCACGCTCGGACACGGCACGGGAACCGGTTCGCACGGTACCTTCCCGATCCCGGCACCGGCAACCGCCGCCATCCTGAAACATTCAGGACTTGCCACGATATCGGGCATTCATACCGGGGAACTCTGCACGCCGACCGGGGCGGCACTCCTTGCAGAGTTTGCCACAAAAGCAGTGGTGGATCTGCCGGCCTACACCATCACTGCCACCGGCTACGGGGCAGGAACCCGCGATCCGAAACACACCCCGAATGTGCTCCGGGCAATGATCGTGGAAACAACCGGGGCCGTACCTGCCGGCGGGATGCCGGAGGATACCGTGGATATCCTTGAAACAAACGTGGATGATGTGAGCGGCGAAGTGATTGCCCACGCCATTGCAGCCTTTATGGATGGCGGCGCCCGCGATGCAAGCGCAACACCGATCATCATGAAGAAGGGACGCCCGGGATTCCTGATCCGGGTGATCAGCCTCCCGGCAACAAGCGCTGCCCTTGCGGAGCTGATGGCCCGCGAGCTCGGAACCCTCGGGATCCGCTGCATCCCGGCCGTCCACCGGTTCATTGCGGAGCGGACGATAGAAGAGATCGAGGTCGAGATTGTCGGGAAATGCAAAAAGATGCCGGTTAAATGCGGGTGGATGCACGGCTCGGTCTACATGCTCAAGGCAGAGTTCGGACCGGCCCGGGAATTCGCTGCCGAGATTGGTGTACCGGTCCGGGACGTGCTCCGGGCGGTTGAAACCGCCGGGTGGAAGTACATGACAGAGCAGAAGCAGGGGGCAGGAGCCCCATGAAGATCGATCGCCAGACAAGCGGCGACCCGGCGTTCGACACCCTCCTCGGTGGAGGGCTCGAAGCCCGGACCATTACCCAGCTCTACGGGGAGCCCGCGAGCGGCAAGAGCACCATCTGCCTTGTCGCTGCCATTGCAACCCTGCGGGCCGGCCACCCGGTCGTCTATATCGACACCGAGGGATTCTCCATTGAGCGGTTCCGCCAGATCGCCGGGGAGGACACGGAGAAGCTTGCCGATCGTCTCTTCCTCTTCGAACCCCTCGACTTCGAGCACCAGGCAATCGTTATTGCCGAAGCAGAGAAGGTGCTCAAAACCCAGAAGCCCCGGCTTCTCGTCATGGACTCGGCAACCGCCCTCTACCGCACGGATCTCGAAAAGGGGAGAGACGCACTCCAGTCCCTCACCAAGCAGATGATCCATCTTCTCGGCTATGCCAAGCGGTACGAGATCCCCGTCATCATCACCAACCAGGTGTACATGGACACGACCCGGAATACCTGGTACGGCCTCGGGGGATATGCCCTTGAACACATCTCGAAAGTGATTGTCCGGCTCGAAAAAGCCGAGAGCCCCGGCCTTCGCAGGGCCCGGCTCGTCAAGCACCGTTCCCGCCCGGAAGGTGCCATGATCGAGTACGAGATCATTGAAAGCGGCATCCGGTCCCGGACCTGACCGTGCAACAACTGACCCCGCACGGATACTTCATTGTACAGATTATAATACCAGTAAACTCAAAGAAAGGGGTATAATGGCGCTCTCCCGTGAGATCACCGCTCAGATCAAGGAGATGCTGGAGAAGAACCCGCAGGGGCTCAGCATCACGGATATCGTCAGGTTTACCAGGATCAACCGGAACACGGCCGGGCGGTACCTGGACAGCCTGCTGGTCTCGGGGCAGGTCGAGATGCGACCCTTTGGCATGGCAAAGATCTATACGCTTTCCGAGCGCCTGCCGCTCTCCTCGGTCCTCTCCATCTCTTCGGAATGCATCATGCAGCTGGACGGCAGCCTGCGGGTCATCTACATGAACACCGCATTCGAACAGCTGCTGGGCGTTGCGGGCAAAGATATCCTGGGAAGGAATATCGAGTATTCCGTTATTCCCCAGGTACTGGACACAGCCTTCCCGCGGGTTCTTTCCCGCTTACGGGAGGGGGTGTCCGGGGCAGGATACCGTGGGGAACTCGATATCCCGGCCCTTGGCCGGATCTTCCTCTGCCGGGTAGTTCCCATCGTCAACACCGAAGGCCAGAAAGGCGTTTCTGTCCTGCTGGAGGATATCACCAGCCGGAAAGAGGATGAAGAGAGGCTCCGCAGGAGCGAGAACCAGTACCGTATGCTCGCAGAGGCATCGCGCGACCTGATCTTTCTTATTGGCAGGAATGACCGCATTGAATACGTGAACAGTATTGCCGCAGCATTTGTTGCAAAACGGGCGGATGAACTTATCGGCAGACCCAGGGGCGAGCTTTTTCCCGAAGCGGTCACCCGGCGTCAGCAGGAGGCACTTGAGCGGGTCTTCAAAACGGGCATGATTCTTCGGAGTGAGGGGCCGCTTTTCCAGGACAACACACTCAGGTGGTTCGATCATTGTCTTGTTCCCCTGACGGATAAGGACGGGGTTGTCCACTCCGTACTTGGGATCTCCCGGGACATCACCGAAAGAAAAAAGGCCGAAGAGGAGATCTTCAGCTCGCGCCAGATGCTCCAGCTCGTGCTCGACACCGTGCCAGGGAGAGTTTTCTGGAAGGATAAAAACTCGGTGTTTCTCGGAGGTAACAAGTCCCTCGCCCTTGACGTTGGGTATAAGGATCCATCTGAGCTGATCGGAAAGACCGACTATGATAATGCTTCAGCATCAACAGCAGACCTGTACCGGGCGGATGACCGGGCTGTGATGGAAACAGGAATCCCCAAGCTCAATTTTGAAGAACCACAGATACGGCCCGACGGCAGCCAGGCATGGCTTCTCACCAGCAAAGTTCCCCTGCGCAACAAGGCCGGGGAAGTGATCGGTGTTCTTGGAATCTATGAGGATATCACGGAGAGGAAAAAGGCGGAGAGCGAACTTCTCGTGCGGGAACGGCAGTACCGCTTCATAGTCAACAACTCGCTCGATATCATCACCCGGCAGACACCCACCTGTATCTGCACGTACGTCTCGCCCTCGGTGACACCGATACTGGGGTATTCCGAAGAGGAATCGCTGGGCATGTCCCTCCTGGCACTCGTCCACCCGGAGGATATTTCGAGGGTCCAGGAAGAGCTTCATGCCATCATCAGCAGCAAAAACGACAATTTCACCGCAACATTCCGCTTCCGGCGCAAGGACGGGAGTTATCTCTGGTTTGAGTCAGTTATCAATGTAATCCGCGATAAGAAAAGCGGTCAGATACAGGAGTTCTTAAGCATATCCCGGGACATCACGGATCGCATACAATCGGAGGAGAATGCCCGTAAGCGGGACCGGGTCCTCCGGGCCCTCGGGGCAGCATCGGGATTCCTGCTCACGGGCAGGATCCGGGATCCCTTCCCCCGGGTGCTCTCAACCATGGGCGAGGCCATGGGCGCAGATGCTGCGTACATTTACCGGGACGTACGGGATCCGGTGAGCGGCACCCGCAGTGCGGAACAAAAATTCCGGTGGACAAAAGACCCGGCACGGGATCCTGGCGCTGACGTGGATTGCAGGATCGCCTTTCCCCCCCCATGGTCGGAGCGCCTTGCCTCCGGGACATGGATTGCGGGACCAAGGAGCAGATTCAATCCTCCCGAACAGGAGGTCATGAGGGAGATGGGGATTCAGTCCATCCTGATCGTGCCGATCCAGGTACATGGCGTGTACTGGGGTTTCATCGGGTGCAGCAACCTGCACGGGGAACATGACTGGGCGGATGCCGAGATCGAGATCCTCATGACGCTTGCAGCAACAATCGGTCTTGTTCTGGAGCGGAAGAGTCCGGATGCACTCCCGTGATCCCGGTGAAAGGGATCATATTTTCCGGCAAGGATCCGGAATAAAAAAAAGAATCAGACCGTGATGGTGCCGCTAAAGACGGTTGTTGCCGGGCCTTCCATCGTTGTGCTCCCGTTCATGCGGATCGTGAGCGGACCGCCCCGGGTCTCAACGTTGACAACCGGGCCCATCGTTCCCAGGGTATGGACGATCGTGGCGGACGCGGTTGCCCCGGTGCCACAGGAAAGTGTTTCTCCCTCAACCCCCCGCTGGAACGTGCGGATCCGGACACTGTCATCCCCGGTCTTTTCAACGAAGTTCACGTTGGTGCCCTTGGGAAAGCTTGCATGGTTGCGGATTTTCGGGGCAACCGCTTCGATATCAATCGCATCAACCGAATCCACGATAATAACTGCATGGGGGACGCCAATGTTGACCGCATAAACATCAAATTCCCCGATCCGTTCCTTATATTCCCCGGAACCGGTTGCCGGGATATCCTTTCTCTTGAAGAGAGGGGTGAGCATCGTGATCGTTGCAAGGAAATCCTCGTCCCGGTATCCCATGGAAACCTCCATCGCCCGGGCCGGGGTCTCGACCGTGCAGGTCTCTTTCACGTACCCTGCATCGAACGCATACTTTGAAAGGCAGCGGATCCCGTTGCCGCACATCTCCGCTTCGCTCTCGTCCGGCTGGAAAATACGCATCTTCAGGTTTCCCTTATCAGTTTTCGAGAGGAAAATGACCCCGTCGGCTCCGATGCCGAACCGCCGGTCGCAGTAGACAGCTGCGAACTGTCCTTTCAGATCCTCTGGGATGACAACATGTTCCCATTCATCGATAACGATGAAGTCATTACCATTCTCCTGCAGTTTGGTGAAATGAATTTCCATACAAAATTCCTGCCATGCCCTGTCGTTTCACAAGATCCCTGATGGCGCTCTGCTATTAAACAGTTGGGAGTTCTGCCATTCGATAAAGGCATCGGTTTTTTGAAAGCCTCAAATGTTTAAAAAAGGGATAATACAGGTTTAACCTGCGTTTGTCCTCATAGGTTCTTACTTTTAGCCTTGACAGCAGATGGTGCTTTCTTCCGTGCAAACCCGGAGAAATCCGATCCCTCGAAATCAAGGGTGGCAAAATAATCGTTGACTGTCTCTGCCCTCCTGATGAGTTTGAAGTTGCCACTTTCCTGCATCAGGAACTCGGCTGACCGGAGCTTGCCATTGTAGTTGAACCCCATCGCATGACCGTGCGCTCCCGTATCGTGGATGACCATGAGATCGCCCTGTTCGACTTTCGGGAGGGGACGCTGTATTGCGAACTTGTCATTGTTCTCGCATAAACTGCCAGTCACATCGTACACGTGATCCTGCGGATGGTTCTCCTTTCCCATCACCGTTATCTGGTGAATGGCTCCATAAAGGGCGGGGCGCATGAGGTTTGCCATGCACGCGTCCAGACCGACATATGCCCGGTGTTTCTGCGTAACGTGCCGTACGCGTGAGACAAGGTAGCCATAGGGTCCGGTTACGGCCCTGCCGCTTTCCATAACAATGCGTATCGGTGCAAGACCGTTTTTTACGATAATCTCCTTATAGACCTCGTGCACTTTGTGTGCATAATCCTCGACATTCACCTGGTGATCGGCCGGCGCATAAGGAATGCCGATGCCTCCCCCGAGATTGATGAACTCAAGCCGGATGCCGGTCTTCTCATGGATCTCGACAGCAAGGTTGAACAGCAGCCGGGCTGCATCGGCAAGGATATCCTCCCCGCGCTGGTTGGACACGATCATGGCATGCAGGCCGAAACGTTGTACACCCATCTGTTGTGCGATTTTGTACGCTTTGAGGATCTGATCGTGCGTAAGCCCGTATTTCGCTTCGCTCGGGTTCCCGATAATCGGGTTACCGTGACTGTATTCCTCCCCGGGGTTATAGCGGAAGCAGAGAAGATCGGGAATTCCTGCGGTCTTTTCCAGGAAGTCGATATGGGTGATGTCGTCGAGATTGATGATTGCACCCAGTTTCTTTGCCAGCACGAACTCTTCTTCCGGGGTATCGTTGGAGGTGAACATGATCTCATCCCCTTTTATCCCGACTGCATCGGCAAGCAGGAGCTCCGGAAGGGAGCTGCAGTCCGCTCCCATGCCCTCTTCCTTCAGGATACGGAGGATGTACGGGTTCGGGAGGGCCTTGACCGCGAAGTAGTTCTTGAACCCGCCCTCTTTTCCGTCAGGACCTGTTACCCATGAGAATGCCTTGTACAGCCGGCGTGATACTGAACGGATCGCTTCCTCGTCATAGATATGGAACGGTGTCGGGAACCTCGTTTCAAGCTCCTCGATCTGGTGCTTGGAAAAAGGAACGGTCTTTTTTATTGGCTTATCTCCCTGCATGTGTATAGGTGGTCTCTTCCGGAATTTATTTTTTTTAAGAGATATGGGAAAAACCGATATCGCAATACCCGCCTCTGGCCTCGTTGATTCCGTCGAGGGAAATTTTTTCGAGGATCATTTCCGGATCAGAGGACTGCGTTACAGCAACCGTATAGTATTCGCATTCGTGGGTTTTCTCATCGGGTCTCCTGAGTTTTACCGCCATTGCGAGAAGCGCTTTTTCTGCTTTTCTGAATTCTCTTGCATTTCGGGTGCAGGGTAATTTTTGCAATCTGCTGTGTATCGGAACTTTCATACATCGGACTCCCTGAATTCACGCAGGACGATGCGGTCGGTTCGTAAGTCTTCAATGCTGATGGCCATGATACATTATCGGCTACTTACTACCTTTCACCGGTAACTCCAACCAGGAACCCCCTGCATCAGTGGAATTCCGCAATATCCCAGCCCAGGTACTCCCGGATGATAACGTACGCCATCTGCGGGGGGATCGCACCCTGTTCGGTAATGATCAGATCGATAAATTCCGCAGGTGTCACATCGAATGCGGGATTGCGGACCCGTACATGAGGGAGGGTCTTTGCAATATCATCCGGCAGCACCTCGGACGATGGCCGTTCCTCAATCGTGATCAGATCGCCAATCACCGTCTTCGGGGCGAACTTGTACGTCTCGGCAGCAACGATCATGTTCACCCGCGCCTCCTTTGCCGTATGGGCCACCTGCGAGGTCCCGATCTTGTTCACGACAGCTCCGTTGACTGTGACCGCATCGGCCCCTACCACCACGAGGTCGATCTCGTTGATGAAGGACCGGACTGCTGAATCGACAATGAAGTTGGTTTTTATCCCGGCATCGTTCAGGGTCCGGATGGTGATGAGTCCCTGGTTCCTCGGGCGCACTTCGGTTGCAAAGACCTCGATCTCCTTACCGCTCCGGTGCGCCTCGATGATACAGCCGAGTGCCACCTCCGAGTTGCAGTGCGTGAGGATCTTGTCCCCGTTTCTGATATGCCGGGCCCCGAACTCTGCAATCTTCTCCACCGCATGCTGCGAGGACTGGATGAAGTGTTCGGCGCGCTGGACAACCCCGGTCCGGGCCTCGTCCACCGTCGTTGCCTTCCCGATCCCGTTCATGACCATGTGGACAGCATTCGGGAGCGAGACAGCGGTCGGCCGGGTGGCAACAAGGATTGCCGCAGCCCGCTCCATCTCCTGCTGGAATGCCGCAGTGTACGGGGGCTGTATGGAAAGGGCATGGTCCCGGAGGGCTTCGGCTGCCGCACGGGCAATCCTTCCCGCACCCCGGATCTCCATGCTCTTTATCTTGTCTGCAGTATCAGTTACGATCATCAGCTTCAATCATTGAATGATGAGCGGAATACATAGAGTTTCTTACCGGGTGATCCCATGTCCGTAGCCGTAGTATTCGACAGTGCCGGAACGCTCCTGAACACCTACCGGGTTGCAAAGGATATCTGCAACAAAAAACTTTTGCCGGGCGTTGAGACAACAACCTTAACTTTCAGCTCGCAGGACCGCGTCCTCATTGTCCTGCCCGTCCATTCCAAGGATCTCATGGCAACCTCGGGTGACCGCCTCCTCTCGGATTACCTCATAGAACACGACATCGGTTTTGGGGTCAGCTGCACCCGGAAGATCACGACTGCGGAAGATATCGGCGACGTGCTCTATGCCGACAGACGGGTTCGGGTTCAGGATCTCCAGGAGTGTATCCGGAACGTCTGGACGGTCTGCAAGGAGGAATCCGTGGTAACGCTCAATTCCGGGGCGATCATCAACATGGCGCAGAAGGGCATCGAGTTCACGATCACGGCCGGGGGATGGCCGTTCGATGGCGCCAAAGAGGCGATCACGGCCCTCCACCGGCTGGGGGTTCCGACATTCATCGCATCCGGGGACCGGGTTACCAAACTCGAGAAGATGGCAGACCATCTCGGGATCCCCCGCGACCGGGTCAATGGCGTGGCGACTCCAACCGTAAAAGCGCAGATCGTCACCGATCTCCGCGAGGAATACGACAGGGTCATCATGGTAGGGGACGGTATCAACGACCTCTGTGCCATGCGGAACGCCGATATCGCCATACTGACCGTCCAGCAGCCCGGTGATCGTCCCGATGAGCTCTACAAGGAAGCGGATTATGTTGTGGAAAATGTTGGCGAAGTCGTATCCATTGTTGAGGATCTGATCAGGTGCCAGCGGAATTTGCGATCGTGACGGGATCGGTGTAGCATATAAAAGGTAATATGCGACTTCTGTCACATTAGGTACAAGAGTACTATGAAGGCTCCATTGATCACGGTCGATAACCTCTGCATGGATTTTGATGGCGAGAGGGTACTCAAAAATATCTCTTTTGAGATTGCCGAAGGAGAGATCCTGGGGATTATTGGCAGGAGCGGCGCGGGAAAGACGGTCCTGATGCACCTGATCCGCGGGGTGGAACAGCCCCCGACAAGCGGCCGGGTCATCTACCACGTTGCGGCCTGTCCCAAGTGCGATTACATGGACGTTGCCAGTTCCGCGGGGAAGGTGTGCCCCCACTGCGGGGCTGCACTCGCTCCCCTTGATGTGGATCTCTGGAACGAGAAGAACGAGGCTCTCAAGAGGAACGTGATGCGGAGAACCGCCATCATGTTCCAGCGGACGTTTGCCCTGTATGGTGACGACCGCGTCATCGAGAATGTCCTGCATGCCCTCGACGATATCAATTACCCGCAGGAGAAGGCCATTAACCGGGCTGCCGATCTCATCGACCAGGTGCGGCTCTCGCACCGGATGATGCATATCGCCCGGGACCTCTCGGGAGGCGAGAAGCAGCGGGTGGTGCTCGCCCGCCAGCTCGCAAAGGAGCCTTTCATGCTGTTTGCCGATGAGCCAACCGGCACCCTCGATCCGGGGACGGCCAAAGTCGTCCACTCAATGCTCACGGAAGCAGCAAAGACCAACAATATGGGGATCGTTGTTACCTCCCACTTCTCCCAGGTCATAGAGGATGTGGCCCACCGGGCAATCCTGCTGGTCAACGGCAGTATTGAGAAGATAGGTACGCCCAAAGAGGTCATTGGCGAGTTCATGAAAGGATACTCGGATACCGAGGAGTTCGATGAGGCCGAGCTGGGCGAAAAGGTAGTCGTTGCCCGGGATCTTGTCAAACGCTATATCTCCGTGGACCGGGGTGTCGTGAAAGCAGTCAATGGCGTCTCGTTCGAGGTCTATACAAAGGAGATCTTCGGTATCATCGGCAAGAGCGGGGCGGGAAAGACCACGCTCTCGGGAATCCTTGCCGGCCTTGTCGAACCGACAAGCGGGGAGATCAATGTCAGGATCGGCGAAGAGTGGATCGATATGACGAAACCCGGTATCGATCAGCGGGGCCGGGCCACCGGCTACATCGGTCTCCTGCACCAGGAGTACGACCTCTTCCCCCACCGGACCGTGCTCGATAACCTGACCGATGCCATCGGTCTTGAGTTCCCGAAGGAGCTCGCCATACGAAAGGCTCTCATAACGCTCAGGATGGCCGGGTTCTCGGAAGAGAAGAGTAAGGAGATCCTGGACCGGATGCCGGCCCAGCTCTCGGAAGGGGAGCGGCACCGGGTAGCTCTTGCGCAGGTACTCATCCGCGAGCCGCGTATCGTGATCCTGGACGAGCCAACCGGCACGATGGACCCTATCACGAAGATCGATGTCAAGCACTCGATCATGCACTCCCGGGAAGAGATGGATGAGACCTTCATCGTGGTCTCCCACGACATGGAGTTCGTGCGGGATGTCTGCGACCGGCTTGCCCTGATGCGGGCGGGCAAGATCATCCAGATCGGCAAAACCGCCGAGGTTCTTGCCATCCTGACCGAGGAAGAGAGAAAAGTCATGAGCCAGCAGCCCCAGGCCTGAGGGTAAAATGGCTACGATCCACCTCGACGGAATGAGGATGGAAATCGGGGAGGGTGCAACCCTTGCGTCCCTCCTTCCGGGCCACCCGAAAGGATGCGCAATCGGGATAATCCGTCCTGCAACCCAGGAAAAGACTGCAACCGGCAGTCTCGCGATAAGCACCACGGCTGGCGAGGTGACCATCGAGATCGCCGGGATGGATGCGGATCTCATCCAGTCCAAAGAAACGATGGCAAACCTCGCACTTCACTGGGGCGACCGGTATGCTGCCGCATTCGGCCCGTTTCCTTCCGGGATCCACCCAATCAGAAAACCGCACCTGTACGAACGGGGCGATGTTATCCTTGGCTGCGGCGGGTACGAACCCTCGCGTTCCTACCTTATTTTCTCAAAAAGCCGGCACTCGGCTGACCATGGGGCTGACGAGAGCGGGGGTATCATCGGTAAGGTCGTAAGTGGCAGGGCGGTTCTCGACCGGTGGACAACCGGTGACCGGATCACGAAGATCGAACCGGTCATCAGCTGGGCGGACACCAGCCGCTCGTTCACCACCACCGACATGAACCTCGTTCCCGAGGACGGGACGCAGGTGGTGACCCGCGTGGAGATCATGGCACAGGGCTATTCGCCTGAACGTATCACTACGGAAGCGGCAGGCAGCGTTGAGCACATGCTCCTCGTACTCCAGCGCGGAAAGTTTGTAGCCGGCCGTGCAACAAGCACCCATATCATGGACCCGCACCTTGCCGGGGCCGAGGATGTGCCAAAAGAATTCCGCCGGCCCCGCAGGGAGGGGACAGTCACGGTCCGGATCACCGGGAAGTCCGCGGGCGGGATCTACATTTACCGGGCGGATGTCCCAAGCAGTCTTGTCCACAGCGTTACCGGACAGGTTGTCCATGGCATCGAGCTTGTCAAACTTGCAAAGGAGCACGATATCCTGTCCGTCCGGGTCCTCCCTGGACGCATCGACCTGCTCGGACTTCCGCTCGCAAAAGCGCAGGAGATCACCGCGGCCCGGGGCGTTGCCCTCAAAGCCGACAAGACCGAGGGTGACCGGATCGTGGTGTCCCAGGAGCCGGGGACCACGCTGGATGTCTTAAACGAGCGGCTCGTAACCGTAACAACCGCTCCTGCCGAAAAAGTGATCGATATCGAACTCGACGATGAGAACGCCCCGCTCAGCTGCGAGGTCTTCCGGCGGTTCACCGGGCTCAAGGAGCACGATGCCGGCATGATGCCGGTCTTCTTCAAGTTCGACGATGTGGTTCTCTTCAAACCGGCGATTGCACCGGGAACGAAGATCTCCCCGGAGAACCAGCCGGTGGAGGAGGTCCCGGCAGCAGCGCTTGCGATAACGAACGATTCCCGCAAGGGTGCAGGTCTCGTAGGGGTGCGCCTTGTGGCGAACCGGGAATTCGGCCCTACGTCCGAGCCCTTTGAGGGGACCAACATCATCGGGCGCGTCATAGATACCGAGAAACTCAAAAAAGTCAGGGAGCGGGAGACCGTGTATATCAGGGAGGTAAGGAAGTGACGGATTATACGCCAGCCCACGTGGGCACCGTTACGAAATACGTGGTAGTGGAATCGTTCGACATAACACCGGCAGACCTCGCTATCCGGGGATACGAGATCTCACAGGGGGCTATGATCAAGGAGACCTGTTTTGGCCTGGTTGTCAGCGGAAAGGAGGAGGACGTCGACCGCATCGTCCGCGGACTCCGGCTGATGGACCCGGACCACATCTTTGTCAAGGACCGGGGATTTCCTCCGGGCGATTCACGACGCTGCCGGGCAAACCTTGGCGGCGCACGGCCCGGGTACAATGGCCTGGAATTCGAGATGACCGTGATCCCGTTCGTTTCGCACGGGCTCGAAGAGCTCAAGAAACGCGATGCAGCAACCATTCCTCCCCCGGAAAACCCGCTCGAATATACGTCCCTCGATATAACCCGACTCAAGAACCTCATGGAAGCACAGGAGTCCTGAAATGGCAAAAGTATTCATCTATCCCGCAACGAGCCTGATCCTCTCCGACATGGTGGCGCGGTTCGGGCACAACCCGCTCTCATCCGCTACCGCGATCCGCGAACGTGTCCAGACCGCAGGACTCGAATCCCCGCCGCTCCAGATCACACCTGAAGAGCCCAAGAAAGGATTGAAGTGGGCGGCAGTCGAGGTTCCCGCCGGGGTCCGGGGGCGCATGTCCCTCTACGGGCCTATGATCGAGGCGTGCGAGGCGGCAATCATCATCAACGACGCCGATCTCGCGTTCGGGTGCATGGGATGCGCCCGGACAAACGAGCTCATCAAGTTCCTCGTCCACCAGAAGCCGATCCCGCGGCTCGAACTGAACTACCCGAAGAACGAGGAAGAAGGCGTGAAGTTCGTAGCAGCCATCAAGCGGTTCCTTGCTGAACTGGGAGGCGCGAAATGACCCAGCCGGTGCGGATTGCGCAGCTCTCCTGCGGGCCGGAGTATTCCGGTATCCAGCACGAGATCGATTCTGCTGCCCGGGAAGTCGGAGGAGAGATCTTCTTCCCGGATGTTGCCTTAAAAGATATCCGCCGGGATTTCGGGAAGTTCGGGCTGGATGTGAAGAGCCCGGACTTAAAGCTCGCGATTGCCCGGGCCATGGCACTCGTGGAAGGGCGGGTGGAGGCAGACGCAGTCTTCATAGCTACCTGTTTCCGGTGCGCCGAGGCGGCAATTGTCCGGAACGAACTCCGGCGATACATCAACGAGCATTCGCGCCTTCCCGTGGTCAGTTACTCGTTTACCGAGCGGACAACCGCAGGAACACTCCTCACGAGGATGGAGGCGCTCACAACCATTGCAAGGCGCCGGGCCCTGCTCGCCCGGGAGACCCAGAAGGGGCTCACCCTCGGTCTTGATTCGGGGTCTGCGACAACAAAAGCGGTTGTGATGCGGGACAACAAGATCATCGGCACGGGCTGGCAGCCCACAACCGAGGTCTTGAAAAGCGCCAACGAGGTTATCGCCCACGCCCTTGCCGAAGCCGGGGTCACCCGGGACGAGATTCAGGCTGTCGGGACAACCGGATACGGCCGGTTCCTCGTAGGAAAAGAGATCAACGCCGATCTCATCCAGGAAGAGCTCACCGTCAACTCGAAGGGAGCGGTCTACCTTGCCGGCCGGCAGCACGGGCCGGCAACGGTCATCGATATCGGGGGTATGGACAACAAGGCAATCTCTGTCATGGACGGGATCCCCGGGGTCTTCACCATGGGCGGCATCTGCGCAGGTGCCAGCGGCCGGTTCCTTGAGATGACGGCAAAACGGCTCGGCGTGGAGATCACGGAACTGGGCCCGCTCTCCATGAAGGGTTTTGGCGGGAAGGTGCCGATGAACAGTTACTGCATCGTCTTTGGCACGCAGAGCCTTGTCAATGCCCTTGCCGCCGGCAGCACCCGGGAGGATGTTGCTGCCGCAGCCTGTCACTCGGTAGCCGAACAGGTGTATGAACAGCAGCTGCAGGAAGTGGATATCAAGGAGCCGGTGATCATGGTAGGGGGAACATCGCTCATCGAGGGGCTCGTCCATGCCATGGGCGAACTCCTCCAGACCAAGGTAGTCGTACCGCCCTACTCTCAGTATATCGGCGCCGTGGGATCTGCACTCCTTGCATCGGGATTCATAAAGGACGATTAGATGTACGCCATCGAGTACTTTGAGGTGGAATGCCCCGAACTGCTGGGCGCCGAGTACTACAAGCAGATCACTAACGATGTCCTGCTCGATCATAATCTCCTCAGGGTCATCAGTAAGCTCCACATCTTTATCGACCCGAAAATCCCGGTCTTTATCGCGGTGGGCACCCTCAAGAGGATCACAACCATTGTCCGGGTCCGCGACCTCGCGAACGTGAACCCGCAGGAGGGCAAGATGACGCTCGTTGTCTCGGATGAGACCTACCTTGCCCCGATGCTGAAGATCTTCTGGGAGCGCTTTGGGAAGGAGAAAGTTGAGCAGCCGGACCGCTTCACGGTGATCCTCTACGATGTCCCCCTGAGTGCGCAGGAGATCGAGGAGATTGTGGTTGCCGACCCGAGTGAATCCCTCTTCAAGGATTTGATCTATGCCCTCCGCTGCATTGCACCGGAAGGGTTCCGGCTCAAGAGCGAGCGCTTTTCCACAGAGAAGTTCTCGTTCGTTGCAAGCGAGAACACCCTTGCCGAGGATATCAACGCCCTGGTCCGGGAGAAATTCGCGCTGATGGGGGAGACGCCATGACGCTGGTTCCGGTCACCTACAAGGGGGGTATCTACCAGCACGACGTGATCGTGGATTTGATCGAGGATCTCGGGGGCTACATTGTCCAGAAGCACATGATCGCCCAGGAAGTGGTGCTCCAGTGCTTTGTCCCAAAGGATGACATTGATCTGATCCGCGAGATCTCCCGGCCGCTCTTCGGGGAAGTGACCGATTCACCGCTTGTCGGGACGGAGATCGCAGTTGTCAGCATGAGCCTTGAGATCCACCACCTGCCCCACCCGTCCTGCGATATCGCCGAGTACGTACGGCGCCTCGGGGCAAAGAGCAACATGGTGAGCCTTGCCCGGGGCCCCGGGAAGCGGATCGCAGGCCTCAACGATGAGGAGCGTGACGTGATCAACGAGCACGACATCGCAGTCTATCTGCTCGGCAACTTCGAGACCTGCATCGAGTACAAGATGCCCACGCTCCGGCGGGGAATCGAGGTGCCGATCGTGCTCTGCGGGGGCCCGGACATCGAGGTCCTCAAGAAGATCATCGACCCGCCGGTGGACGGGTATGTGGGGAACGTTGGCCGGTTCATGCGAAGGACAAAGGAAGCCGACCAGCTCGACAAGCTCGACGAGGTTGTGGCCGAGATAACGAGGGTGCTTGAGAAGAAGCGCGACTCGATTGCAAAAGACCCGCTCTCGGTCTCCCCGGCCCGGCTCATGGGTTTGATCCGGGAGAAGGTTCCGGCGATCCTCGATGTGACATCCCCGACACCCCTGACCGTCCAGATGGCAGGCCTCAGGGTGAAACTGCCCTACGACACGTTTTCTGCGGAGCTGCGGAAGATTGAGATCGAGGATGGGATCCTGCTCGGCGATGTGGCCGAGATCCTGCCCTCGCGGATGCGGGACTACATCCTTGTGAAGGTTCTCCCGTTCTCTGAGACAAATACGGTGGTATGATGGCAAAGATTGTATCAGGAAAATCAACCCGGGATCAGTTCGAGGAGAAACTCGCACAGATCGTCAGGCAGGGCGCGGATGTCACAGCGGATGAATGGTTAAAAGCTATCGAGGTGGAATACGGGAAAGTGCCGCTCGTCTTCAAAAGGATGGGCGAGCGTCCCGAAGTGCTCATCTCCCATCTCCTCTACAAGGGAACGGTGGCCCAGACAAGCCCGCTCGACCCGAAGTACGTGGAACTGATCAGCATGGCCGTCGGGGCAGCTCTCAAATGCCCGCACTGCACCGGCTACCATATGCAGGCCGCGATGAGGATGGGGGCGACCCGCGAGGAAGTGCTTGAAGTGATCCTGCTCTCTGGGATGATCTCGAACTCGTCGGTCCTGGCAAATGCATACCGTATCATCGACGACAAGCTGGAGAAATGTATCCCGTGCGAACTCAAGGGTGTGGGAAAAGCGTCGGAGACTGCGATCAAGGGGAGGGGAACGACAGGGAAGAAAACGCCGGCCCGGAAGAGGGCAGTGGCTAAGGCAAAGTAGAGGGAGTATCCGCCTTTAAGAGACCGGGTTCCTGCACCATTCGTGCACAGATCCGGTGTACCCCTTTTTTTAAATCAAAACCTGGTTAACAATTTTCAGTCAAACCCTGATGAAAATTTTTCAGGCAGGGTTTGATTGATCCGGATCATTTTTTTACGCAGGGTCATGATCGCGATGATCTTTTTGAAATCAAAGCTTGACTGAAAAATAAAAAGCAAAGTCTGCCGGAAAAATTTCAGGCAGGGTGCGGTTGCAAAAAGTTAAACGGGTTTGTATAAATCCAAAAAGGCAGTTCACGACGAAGACATGATCATAATGCCCGGTTTTCAACCAAGGTTCGCTTGAAATTTTTGCATCAGGGTCTGCTCAGAATTTTTTAATCAAAGTGCGGTTGAAAAATAAAATTCAAAGTGCGATTGATCCGGATCATTTCTTTACGCAGGGTCATGATCGCGATGAACTTTTTGAAATCAAAGCTTGACTGAAAAATAAAAAGCAAAGCCTGCCGGAAAAATTTCAGGCAGGGTGCGGTTGCAAAAAGTTAAACGGGTTTGTATAAATCCAAATGATAGTTCACGACGGAGGCCCGATCGCAAAACCCGGTTTTCAACCAAGGTTCGCTTAAATTTTTTTCAGCAGGGTCTGCTCAAAATTTTTCAATCAAAGTGCGGTTGAAAAATAAAATTCAAAGTGCGATTGATCCGGATCATTTCTTTACGCAGGGTCATGATCGCGATGAACTTTTTGAAATCAAAGCTTGACTGAAAAATAAAAAGCAAAGCCTGCCGGAAAAATTTCAGGCAGGGTGCGGTTGCAAAAAGTTAAACGGGTTTGTATAAATCCAAATGATAGTTCACGACGGAGGCCCGATCGCAAAACCCGGTTTTCAACCAAGGTTCGCTTAAATTTTTTTCAGCAGGGTCTGCTCAAAATTTTTCAATCAAAGTGCGGTTGAAAAAATAAAATCAGGATGCGATTGATCCGTGAGCGGTTTTCAAACGCGATCGGGATCGCGATTGTTTTTCACTCAATGGGAACAGACTGCACCGGCACCGATCCTTGATCCCTCACCTCCTCACATCCTTTTAAACCACCGGTACCCACCTTTACCATAATGTGCGGTATTGCAGGCCAGTTCTGCCTGGACGGGAACGTGCCGGACGGGAGCCTCCTTGAAGAGATGTCCCGGCGCCTCACCCACCGGGGCCCGGACGGGGAGGGGACCCGCATTCTGGGCAGTGCCGGCCTTGTCCACCGCCGGCTTGCCATCATCGACCTGACCGACGAAGGTCTCCAGCCGATGACCAACGAGGACAAGACGCTCTGGCTGGTCTTCAACGGCGAGATCTACAACTTCATCGAGCTCCGCGAGGAACTGGTGCAGAAGGGGCACCGTTTCCACTCACAATCTGATACGGAAGTGATCCTGCACGCGTACGAGGAATGGGGAGAGGACTGCCTCTCCCGGTTCAACGGCATGTGGGCTTTTTCCCTCTACGATGAGAAGAACCGAACACTCTTCTGTGCCCGGGACCGGTTCGGGATCAAGCCGTTCTACTACACCCTGGCCGGCGGATCATTTCTCTTCGCCTCGGAGATCAAGGCGCTGCTCGCCCACAAAAAAGCCGGGACAGAACCGAACCTTCCAGTGCTCGGGACGTTCCTTGCCTGGGGGGTCCAGGACCACACCGAAGAGACGATGTTTGAGGGGATCTTCCAGCTTCCGCCCGCCCATGCAATGAAGATAACGGCCGCAGGGGCGGGGACACCGTTCCGTTACTGGGAGGTAAAGGTGAACGGGGAGATCCGGTCGGACGTGCCGGACGAACAGGTCGCATCCCGGCTCCATGTAATTCTTGAAGATGCCACCCGGATCCATCTCCGGAGCGATGTCCCGGTCGGGACCTGCCTCTCGGGGGGGATCGACTCCTCCACCCTCACGATCCTCATCAACCAGCTGATCCGGAACGAGGCTTCGGCAAGCGTCGGGACCCGGCAGAAGACCTTCTCCTCGGTCTTCTCCGACAAGCGGTTCGACGAGAGCCGGTATATCGATGAGATTGTCGCGGCAACCGGCGTTGACGCCCACAGCACCGTGCCATCCCCTGAGGAACTCTGGGACGACATAGACCGGCTCGTGTACGCACAGGACGAACCGTTCGGCTCGCTCTCCATCTACGCCCAGTACTGCGTGATGCGCCTGGCGCAGAAGAGCGTAAAAGTCGTCCTCGACGGGCAGGGTGCCGATGAGCTCCTCGGGGGATACCTCGGGTACCAGGGGAGTTACATACGGGGTCTCACCGGGTCATTGCACTGGTGGACCGCAATTCAGGAAGTGGCCGGCAGCCTCAGGCATCACGGCGGGTTCTTCCGCTCGGCCCTCGGGCAGCTCTTCGTCAGAAAGGGGCGCAGGAACCTGCTCGCGTGCCCCGCTCCGGCCGTAGACCGGTACGGGGGAGGCCTGCCGGCCGTACTGCAACGGGAACTTATCAGCACCAACCTTCCCGCACTCCTCCATTACGAGGACCGGAACTCCATGGCGTTTTCCATCGAGTCCCGCGTACCTTACCTCGACGTAAGGTTTGTGGAGTACGCAGCCTCGCTCCCCCAGAACCAGAAGATCCGCAAAGGGGTTACCAAGATCGCGCTCCGGAACGCCATCCGGGGCATTGTCCCGGAATCCATCCGGTGCCGGATGGACAAGATGGGGTTTGTTACCCCGGAAGAGGTCTGGATGCGGGAAGATCTCCGGCCATTTGTTCTTGCGGTCCTCTCATCGGACGAGTTTGCGGGGCGGAACCTGTGGAATGCCGGCGAAGTTATCAAAAATTACCTTGCTTTCCTCGACAAAAAGGCCGTGTATTCCCCTGAGATCTGGCGGATCGTCTGCACGGAACTCTGGCTGCGGAAGTTCTTTGACCAGCGGGACAAATGAACCGGATCTCCGGAACCTGCCTCACCAGTGGTTACTTAATTATCCTTTACAGATAATGTTCAGTAAAGACGTGAATGCAGGTTCGCTCAGGTGAACCTTTGGTGTTTTTATGAGATCGATAATTCTTGCCGGCGGCGTGGGAACCCGGCTCTGGCCGCTCTCCCGGGAATATTATCCCAAGCAGTTCATCCAGTTCGAAGGAAATTCCCTTTTCCAGAATACGTACGGGCGGGCGATCCGGCTCTCGGGTCCCGAAGAGATTTACGTGGTGACCAACGAGATCCACCAGTACCTTGTCCGCAACCAGATCGAGGAGCTCGGGTATGCTCTTCCGGAAAAGAACCTGCTTGTAGAGCCTGTCGGGAAAAATACCCTTCCCGCGATAGCCTGGGCAATGCAGCGCATCCGTACAAAAGACCCGGCTGCGACGGCAGTTGTCTTCCCAAGCGATCATGTCCTGGGGGATGCCGCCCTCGATCAGATCCGGCATGCAGAACCCCTTGCTGCCGACCACCTGGTCACGTTCGGTATCCGGCCCGCGTCACCCCACACAGGATACGGGTACATCAAACCCGGTAAACGATTGCAGGTCGGCAACCTTGTCCGGGAATTCAAAGAGAAGCCCGATGAAAAGACCGCAGAGGAATATGTCCGGAAAGGGTACCTCTGGAACAGCGGTATCTTCCTCTTGTCGGCCGGCTGTTTCTTTGAGGAACTGGAGCGATACCAGCCCGGGTTGTCTGCTGCGTTTGCTGATGATGCCGGCCCGGACTATGCCGGCCTTGCAGCCATCTCCATTGATTACGGTCTGCTCGAACATTCGAAACGGGTTGCAGTTGTTCCCCTGGATGCGGAATGGAGTGACCTGGGAACGTTCAAAGCCCTCTATGACATCGAGACGCACGATCCCGAAGGCAATGTCGGGGAGGCCGACTATCTCTTAGCGCAGAACAATTTTGTGCGGGCTCCTGGAAAGCATGTCGGGCTTATCGGTGTCAGCAACCTGGTGGTCGTGGATACCACGGACGCCCTCCTCATCTGCGACAACCGGCACACGGAGCAGGTCAAAGACCTGGTGAACCTGTATAACAGGAACGATGACCCGGTGACCCGGTTCCACCGGCAGGTCCACCGCCCGTGGGGTTCGTATACGGTACTTGAGGATACCCCGACCTATAAGATCAAGCGGGTTACCGTGAAACCGGGGGAGCGGCTTTCCCTGCAGCTCCATCACCACCGGAGCGAGCACTGGGTTGTTGTGCGGGGTACCGCAGAGGTCGAACTCAACGGGGAGACCCGCCTGCTCCGGAAAGGTGAGAGCACGTATGTGCACGCCGGGATGCAGCACCGGCTGAAGAATCCCGGTGTCATCCCCCTCGAAGTCATCGAGGTGCAGCTGGGCGAGTACCTGGAAGAGGACGACATTGTCCGGTTCGACGACCAGTACGGCCGGGCATGATCGTCGTGACCCCAAACTTCTGTTTTATCCGGGTTTAAGGCAGAGCCAGACCCCCCTGATTATCCCGGTTATTTTTTTGACCGGCTGAATTTTTTTGGGGGCGGGTTTTTGTTCCCGCCGGCAACCAGGCAACGGGCATCCTTTCCGATCAGGTCCTTTCTTCCGGCAAGGGTAAGCCCTTCAGCAACCAGCCAGCGGTTGGCCGGATCGCGGTAGTGCAGGAGGGCCCGCTGGATCTTCTTCTCGCTCTCTCTGGGCACATGGACCGGCTGCAGGGTAAACGGGTTGAGACCGGTATAATACATGCAGGTCGAGACGCTCATGGGTGTCGGGGTAAAATCCTGGACCTGTTCCGTATAGAGCTGGTTGTCCCGGATGTATTCTGCCAGGGTCACCATATCGGCAACAGTGCAGCCGGGATGCCCCGACATGAAATAGGGGAGCAGGTACTGTTTCTTTGGTTTATTCTGCTGGAGGGCGGAAAAACGCGTCCGGAACCGGTCGAAGATATCCCGGCCGGGCTTGTTCATGATCCGGGTAACCCCCGGGGCAACATGCTCGGGTGCCACCTTGAGGTGCCCGGAGATATGGTGCTCGCAGATAAGCGGCAGGTAATTGCTGTGATCGGCAAGCACCAGGTCATACCGGATACCCGATCCGATGAACACTTTTTTTACCCCCGGGATCCCCCGGACATTTGTCAGGAGCCGGCACTGGGGTTCGTGACTGGTATCGAGGGTCTTGCAGGCCGGGTTGCAGGTCTTGTCTTTGCAGGCACCCTGTTTCGCCCAGAGAGCACAGCGCAGGCCGTACATGTTCGCCGTCGGGCCACCCACATCCTGGACCGTGCCGCGGAATTCCGGCATGGTTGCCATCCGCGTAACCTCGCGGAGGATGGATCCTTCGCTCCTGCTCTGGATGATCCTGCCCTGGTGATGGGTGAGGGCACAGAACGAGCAGCTGCCAAAGCATCCCCGGTGGCTGGTGATCGAGAACTGGACCGGGGCAAGGGCAGGAACCGGCCGGGTATACGCGGGATGGGCGAGCCGGGCAAAGGGCAGCTCGTAGATCCTGTCCAGATCTTCCGTTGTGAGCGGCAGGGCCGGTGGGTTCTGGATCACGACCGTCTTGGGATGAGGCTGCGCCACAACCTTTCCCCGCAGGGGATCCTGTTCGGCATAGTGCAGGGCAAATGCCCGGGCATATGCCATCTTATCCCCTGAGACCTCGGAAAATCCCGGTAATGTTACAACACCCGTAGGCGGGGTACTTTTCCATTCCGCGATCTCCATCGTATACGCAGTTCCGTGGATATCCCGAAGGGACCGGATTGGTTCCCCTGCCGCAAGGCGGGCTGCGATCTCCCTCATCTGCCGCTCACCCATGCCAAAAACAAGGAGATCGGCAGGAGCATCCGCGAGAATCGACTGGCGTACCTTATCCTGCCAGTAATCGTAGTGGGCGAACCTGCGGAGGCTTGCCTCGATCCCGCCGATCACGACCGGGATACCGGGGAACAGCTCGTGAACCTTATTGGTATAGACGATCGTTGCCCGGTCGGGCCTTCCGGGAATGCCACCGGGGGAGTAAACATCCTCGCTGCGCCGCTTCAGGTTCGGGGTGTAATGGTTCACCATCGAGTCAACATTGCCGGCGGATATGCCAAAGAAGAGACGGGGGCAGCCAAGCGCAGTGAAGTCGCCGGGGTTTTTCCAGTCGGGCTGGGCGATAATACCAACGGCATACCCGGCATCCCAGAGCATCCGCCCGATGAGAGCAGTCCCAAAGGACGGGTGATCCACGTAGGCATCGCCGCTGACAAGGACGATATCGAACTGCCGTATCCCCAGCTTCTCTCCTTCCTGCAGGGACATCGGGAGGAAACGGGGCTGGGGAATCATAGGCTGGACGGGAATGAGAGAGGGATCATGGACCGGATGAAGAGATCATGAAGAGGGGCGCCTTGTAAGATCCCGGATGATATCCGCAAGGCCCCCGGGGAGCTCGCTTGCCTCTTCTTTCTTTTCGGGTTTCGGGGCAGGTCCTTTCGGTTCAGCGGGCTTTTCTCCCTCATTCCCCTTGCCGGATCCCCCTTTCCCGAGCGTGGGGAGATGGAGCTGGGTCTTCTGGTCGAATTCCCGCCGGGCCATGAGGCCGGTGAATTCAAACACTACCGCTTCGACAATGAGGTAGGTCACGGCCTCTTCCCGGAGACAGCCGGTAAGGGCGTGACCCGACCGGCCAACCGAGGCATGGTAGTGGATATGGGGGCCGCCTTCACCGGAAAAGATGGTGCCGACGCCGAAAACTTCCCAGCCTCCCTCGAACATGACAAAATGGGGAACCGGGGGGATGACCGGTTCCTCGGGGCCGGTCACCATCCTCCCGTTCATCAGCGCACCAAGGAAGATGATCGAGCCGGCATGGATGCCTTTATCCAGGACAAAGCGATGCAGGGACTCAAGCATGTCTTCCCCGTCATCGATCCTGACCATAAAGACCCTGCCGAGCTGCCCTTCCGTGTACTGCATAGCCTGATTCCTTTTCTGATATTCAATATGGTTTGTGGGGGTTTATATCTCCTGTGACGGTTTCAGGGGTGGGAGCGGGCCTTACCGCCCACCCGCTCCGCCTCCGCCAAAACCCCCGCCTCCGCCAAAGCCTCCCCCGCCAAAACCCCCGCCTCCGGCACCCCCGTGGCTTGGTGGCGTGAAATGCATGAGCGGGATAAAGGCGTAGTTCATTCCCATTGCTCCCACCGGGACACCGGTGTCAGCAACGCGGATATTGAGCGCTTTCATGGCCCGTTCCACCTTGTCGCCAACGCCCAGTGCAGTACCGTACACGAGCCATTCACCCCACATGGAGATGTCGGCGGGGCTGTACTTCTGGATCATGGCAAGATCCGAGAGGAAATGGGTAAACGAGTCCCATTCCAGTTTTTCCCGGTACCGGTCGTCTTTCCAGTGCCCGAAGAGGGTGGACGGGGCTGCAAAAGCAACGGCAGCCTGGAGTATGACAATGATCCAGAGAAGCACTGCCGGGAAAAGGATATACGAACACATGGAAGACGTGAGGGCAAGGATCAGGCTTATGGCAAACAGGACGATACCGGCAAGGAGAAGGGGCAGGAGGTGGTCCCTGCCGTCCACGGTATATTGGCCGGGCAGGACCGAGTCCAGCCGTCCGGTAACATCCGTAAGCATCTTCTGGTACCGCAGGGCTTTTTCTTCAGCAGCGGTATTTGTCCGGGCCTGTTGTGCAAGGGCTTCAACCGCGTCCGTATCAAGCACCCCGTTCTCGGCAAGATTGTTGATGAACGCGATCACCCGCTGTTCATACGGGTCAAGACCGGCAGTATTCAGGACACGGATCACGATGCCCTTTCCTTCCCCTTTTTCCGTGATGATGATATTCTTTTTCCGGTGGAGATCCAGGAGCGTTGCATAGTAGCCGTCTTCATCGAAATCCAGCGCATCTCCCTTGAAGAGCAGGTTCACCTGCCAAGGCTTGAGCGAGGGGTTGGGAATGGTGCTGAGATAGGCCGGAACGGTAAACTTCTTCTCCCTGCCGTACCGGTTGTAGATCAGGACGAGGAGGATCGGGACAAGGATGACGGAGATCTTCCCGAGAATATTCAGGATATACCCGGCATAATAGGGTAGGTTGTACCAGAAATTCGCCCAACCGGTCTTTCCCTGGAGGTCAGATACTTCGCTCCTGAACCCGGCCATCTGGCTGAAACCATCCGGCGTACTCAGGATCTCAACGGCCAGGATCTCATCGGCCGCAACGCTGCCCGTGATGACTGCCGAGTCCCCGGTCCTCTGGACACTCAGGGTCGGGGGATAGACAGAGACCTGATCGGTCTCTCTCACCGGGATGGTAACTCTGACATTGTGGTAGGGGATGTGAGTCTTTCCCGCAAACTTCAGGTTGAGATGTGAGGACGAGGCATCGTATTCTATCGGTGGGTGGACCACGTACTCGGAACTGACCGTGTATGTCCCCTGGGTGAAATAATCCGGGTTGAAAACCCCGGCCTCGTTGGTTTCAGCCAGCGAGCGGATAGTACTTTTTCGCGATGAATCGGATGAAGAGCCGAACAGGACAACCTGGCCATTCTCATCTTTGGCATACCCGGTTGCACCATCAGGGGGATTTACTGAGACGATGCGCATATAGGGGCGGGAGCTGGTATTCTGGACCAGCGGTACTTCCCATATCCGGTACAGCATCCGGTATTCGCCTGAAGCCCGTACATCGTACGTATACTGCTCGTTCAGGGTGCCATCTTCATGCAGTGTGGCAACGTAGGAGTCGACCACAAGGTTGCCCTCAAAGAGAGGGGGCATTACCGTAACAAGGGCAAGGCCCGCAATTCCCATGAGGAGGCAGACTGCCACGACCACGGCCAGTTGTTTTTCTTCGCCCACAGTAATTACCCGTTAGAACTCGATCTTCGGCGGAGACTTGATCGCCTCTTCGAACTGCAGGTACTCGAGCTTAAGAAGACCGATCATCTTCCCGATGAAATTGGAGGGGATCGTGTCCATCATCGTGTTGAACTCCTGCGAGATGTTGTTGTAGGTATAGCGCTGGCGGGCGATCTCGTCTTCGATGTTCTTGACCGAGTCCATGAGACTGTTCACGGTCGTGGAGGTCTTGAGGTCGGGATAATTCTCTGCAACCGCGAGGAGGCGGCCGAAGATGGAGCGGGACTCGGCTTCCACCTTGTTGAGGTCGCCGGGGCTGGCCGTGGCCACGCTGGCCCGCATGGCAGTGACTCTCTCAAGGGTCTCTTTCTCGAATTTCGCGTAGCTCTTGACTGCGCCAAGGAGCTGCTCGATCATGTCGAGCCGCTTTTTCATGGCAACGCGGATCTGGCCAAGAGTGGCTTCGGACGAGTTTTTCAGGCTGAAGAAGCGGTTGTAAATGGAAACCGCCCAGATGACAAGCCCGATTATGATAAGGACGACAACGCCCAGAATAATCCATTCGATCATGATTCTCAGTGTAGTGATGATCGTTTTTTCTAGATAAGATGATTGGGAGCAGGGAAAAATAGAACGAGAGTATTATAAAATTTTATTCGAGAGTCAGAGACCCGACAACCCGCAGTTTTCCGCCTTCTAGATAATGGAGCACTACCCGGGCGCCCGGGGGATAAACGAGCGCTTTCTCCATGGAGAGGGTGAGAGTCGGCATCCTCCAGTCACTTTCAGTTTCCACCTTCTCGACGCGGGTGGGGAGGAACTGCATCCAGTGGCCGGCGTAGATGACCATGCCCTCCTTGAGCGGGGCCGGCCAGTACTTGACGAGCTGGGCCCTGCCCGTGACCGTGGTGGCGTAGTGAACGGAGGGATCGCTGGTCAGGACAAAGCCGCGATCCAGATCTTCGGATTCAACATTCTTGAGGGCGAGGCCGACCCGGTCACCGGCAACGGCAGTGTCTGCATCGTCGTCATGCTTCTGGATAGAGCGGATCTGGACGCTCTTATCCGTAGGGAGGAGCTTCAAGGTATCGTGTTTCCTGATGCTTCCTTTGGCAACAGAGCCGAGGACAACAACGCCGACTCCTTTCACATTGAAGTGGGCATCCACCGGTACAACGCCTTTTCCCGTACTCTCGTGGGCTTTCTGGTGGGCAGTCTGTTTTACCGAGATCTCGAGCATCTTCTCCCGGAGACCAACCATATCCTCTTCGAGAACCTCATAGTGTTCGAGAACCGTGCCCTTGATCAGGGGGGCTATCTGGTCGGGGCTGATATAGTTCTTGAGGATAAGGTACCCGGAGGATTTACCGGCACTCTGGAGCATCAGGACGCACTCGCCAAAGGTTGCGTTGATCTCGTCTACAACGAGGATCGCCCGGTCCGACATGGAGACCGCGTAGAAGAGCGAGGATAATTTTTCCGGGTACCGCGTGGGTTCGATGAACGTAACCGTGGCATCACCCTTCTTGAGGTTGTAAAAAGTGATATCGCTTGCCGTCCCCTTCTTTCCCAGATCCTTTGCATAATCCGGAGGGGCGAGGATTGCGACCGTGAGGTTGGACATACAGGAACGTAGGTTGTCCAGAAATATGAGGGTTTATGCGAAACCACCCGGTTTCGGCATATCTGATGCAGGAAAATTAATTACCGCTTTTGTTTCCGCCGGTCTTTTATATCTTCAGGGAGCTCTTCCCGTGAGTTCTTTTCGAGATATTCTTCCACCGTTTTTCGTTTGAAGATCAAAATGACGATGAGGATAATCCCCACTGCAGTGATCAGAGCCCCCATTTTATAATCGGCAGGATCGAAAACAAACCTGACAACCCGGGTATCCTGGGAGATTCCCGCTCCAATGAAGTTGTTTACGGAAACCGCATCCGCACCATTGACTTTCCACCCGTTGTAGAAGGCTCCCTTGAGGATAACCACGTCGCCGCTCTTCAGTTGCCCCGACGCGATCACTTCATCCGGTGAAAATTTCTCGATCTTCAGGGGATACAACTGATCATCCCGTATGAAAAACGCATTGGGGAGGACATGCTCCGGCCGGTACACCGAGATATTCTGGACCTTGAAGCTGTACGCGGGGAGGTTCTGGTTTCCGTTATCGAGATACCGGGTGTCGATGATATAGTCCACGCTGTAATAGCTCACGTTCCCGATCATGTAGGTGAGCTGAGGGACGGTATTGAGGTAATATGCAGCATAGGCACTGACAGGGTGGATATTATTGACCACATCCCAGTAGGTGAAATCCATGTGCTGGATTGCCCATCCCGTTTCATATACCCATAACTGGGTGTTTGTATTGGGTAACCGGGTGATTTCCTGGATAATAGCCGGTGCAACGCTCTTGTCGAGCTCGGGCGAATAGACTTTGACATATCCGCAACCAACATTTCCCATAACCATCAGGAATAACCCTGCGATGAGGAGCCCGCAGAAAACCCGGGAGCTTTTCTGAACACCTTGTGCTTTCTGGATGAACAAAAACAAGCCGATAAACAACAGGCCGATGAAGAGCAGCCTGATGAGGACATCTGTCTCGACAAAGGAATACAATCTGAGAAGGACCGCCGCATTGATTAACAGGGCGATGAGGAAGAACAACTGTATTGTACGCTCCGATCCCTTTCCTAAGTACAACAGGGCGATAAAGGCAAGAACAAGGATTACCGAAATCGCGGTTTCAGCAGTAATCATCTCCTGGAACGGCAACTCCAGAATTTTGACAACGACAAGGAGGCCGAGGCCAAAAATTACCATCCTGCGCTGATCATGAGAGAGATCGAACGTCTCCCCTTTCTTGAGCTTATCAGATAGGAGGATTGTCCCGTACAGTGCCAGAAAGAGGATAATGGGTAAGAGCGCCCCGTAAATCCTCCCCGGGTTCCTGAAAGAACTGACAACCGGCAGGAAATGAATGAACGATACAAGGGTTTTCCCGCCGTCTGCCCAGATGACCGAGGCCAGGATGGCAAAGAACGAGGGGACCGTTATCTCCCGGCGTCCATAGAGAAGGGCAAACACTGCAAGGAGAAGGGGGATTATCCCGATCAGTATCCCGCTCTCATACTGGGCCCACAGGGTATCGATACCGGTTCCGAGAACAAACGAGGCAATGCCGTTTTCAAGCGATCCGCCACCGGCGAGCGGATCAATGACATCGTTCCGTATTATGGATCCTGATACATTGAGATCCGGAATGCTTTTTACCGATACCAGCAGCAGGAGGATTACCAGAGACAGGGCAAGGTAATACAGGACCTTCTTCGAGATTTTTTTATCCACTGCATAGTAGATAAAAAAGACGAGAATGATGAGAAATGCCAGGACAAAGTGATAGACGTTTCCGGTAAAGTAAACAAGGGCTGCCGTAACAGACAATCCAACACAGTTCAGAATACCGGGTTCATTAAAAAGTACTATCTTGAAGAAAAAGTAGTACAGAAGAGGGAGCCAGACAAGCCCAAACAGGAGCAGGTGATGTCCGGCATATATTCTGCCGAAAAGCATTCCGGAAAAAGTGAAAAACAAGGAAAAAACCAGAAGGGCATTCAAATTCTTTGTAAGCAGGCTTCCCAGTTTGAAAAAGGCAAAATACCCGATGATGAGATGGAACAGGATGAGGAAGTTGACTACTGAGAGATTCTGGAAAATGAGATAGAAAGGAAACGAGAGGATATAGTACTTGTCTCCACCAGGGTTCGCCGTGAGGGGGAGACCCCCGGACCAGAGGTTGGACCAGGTTAAGAAATAATTCTGATCAACTATCTGGTAATACATCGTATTTGCGAAGATATCGTGCCATTCGCCGATATATGTCTGGTTGAACGGGAGAAACGAATAATACAGGATTACAATCAAAAGAACGGGAAAGAGATAATAAACAAGATCCTGCGGGGAAAAATTCCGGAGTTTCTCTTTTAGCGGGGCGATGAAGCTCATCAGGTACTACTTGATGAGGCGAATTAAAAAAATATTTCTAAAACAAATCCCAAAAAGGATTCCGGTTCTATTCTGTTTTTTGTTGTTTTTTAAAGGCCAGAAAAACACATTTTTCCAATTGTTTATATCGATTTTAACCCAATATGAATGGAAGATCTCCGCTTACTGGCAGGTTTTATGGATTTCGATATCAAGAAAAATTCCTTCAGAATCATCCAGGTAGCCATTGCCATCATCATTATTCTTCTCCTGCTGGGATCCGTAGATTATATGCAGGCAAGCCAGATACTCCTGCATCTGGACTGGTTTTTTCTCCTCCTTGCGGGACTGTGTTATTTTCTTAATAACATCATTATGTCGGTACGACTCAAAAAGGTCCTCGGACACCTTGGAGACAAGATCCGGTTCCGGATCGCATTTTTGTCCCACATGTCCGGCATGCTCTTATCGGATTTCACACCGGGAAGAAGCGGGTATCTCTATGTCGCGTTTGCTTTGAACAAGAAAGGCATATCCCTTCCCAAGGGACTTGCGGCAATCGCAAGCACGTACATCTACGATCTTCTCTTCAAAATTTCCCTTGCTATCGTTGCCATTTACTACTTCTATGCCACAATTACCGGCCTGCCGGTCGGCTACATCCTTTACATGATCGTGATTCTCCTCTTCGTGATCATAGCGGGATATTTCTTCATCATGTATCCGGGACAGGTGCTGCAGACCTTCTGCCAGAAGAACACCTTCCTCAAACAGATCCTTGAACTGGGAGAACAAAGCCGCTCCATCCAGAAAATTTCTCCGTATATCATTTTTATCTCGTTCTTCGGTTGGATTCTCCGGGGGCTGGAGTGGTTCTTTGTAGCAATGGCAATCGGTGCTGTGACGATCAGCTTAATCGATGCACTGCTTTTAAACCCGCTTCTCACAATCCTCTCGCTCATCCCCATCACCCCGGCGGGCCTTGGTATCCAGGAGGCCGGGGTCGTTGGTCTCCTCACTCTGCTCGGCGTGAGTCTTGCCACAGCAACGGCATTCGCATTCCTGACAAGATTCCTCGAGATCGTAATCGACTTGATTGGCCTGAAGGGTTTCTTCTCTCTTGATACGAAAAGGGACAGCCTGCTCAGCCACTATAATGCTATCGACGGTGATATTGATGAGAGGGCCTACAATTCGGATCTCTGTTCCCAGCGGTACTTCCAGCGGCGGAGGACGGATACCATAAAACAGATGCTGGAGGCCAGGAACTGTGATGTCATTCTCGATATAGGATGCGGGAGCGGGGTCCAGATACGGGCGCTTGAGCTGGATTCTCCAAACCTTCTGATAGGCATGGATGTGAACAGGAGTGCCCTCCTTTACGCAAAAAGCAAAAATATCCCCCACAGCGAGTTCATTATTGCCGATGCAGAACAGTTGCCGTTTAAGAAAAACACGGTCAGCAAGATCATCTGCGCAGAGATCATTGAGCATCTGCATGAACCCCAAAAAATGATTGCTGAATCCCAGAGAGTGTTGAAAAACGATGGCATGATTGTTATTACAACGCCAAATGAACATTCCGTCTGGGGAGTTTACGAATTCTTCTGGGATACTTTTGGCAGGGGCAGAAATTATGGCGAGACGCACCTGAAATTTTTTTCCGTCCGGGATCTCGGCAATTACTTTTCAGCGTATGATACGAAGTCGCATACAACGCTCTTCTTCCTGTCACCGGTTCTGGCACTCCTCAACAGCAGGAAGATCCTGCAGTGGGGAATTGCACTGGACAAGAAAATCGAGCGGATTAACGGCGGGGTTATCATTGTTTTCTCTGCCAAGAAAAACAATGGCTGATTGACAACCCTTTATACTCGCCCAGTTTTCTTTTTAATCCAGGTAATATTCCGGTTAATGATAAAATTCCACAAAAAGGCAACCAGAATCCCAATCAGGTTTGAGATCAGGTAATAAACACCAAATACGCTGGTAAACAGGTATAAAAGCCCCAGGTTGATGACAACACCCCCGGCTGAAACCAGGTTGAAGGCCAAGAGCCGGTGCCACCGGCTCGACAATTTCTGCTTTTCCTGAGTGCGGAAGGTCCAGAGATCATTCCAGAGGAAGTTATTCAGGATCGAGATCTCAATTGCAATGAAACTGGCCACCAGGTAATAGAGCCCGACATACTCTTTGAGGTAATAGAGGAGGCCCATATTGACAACGATGCCCGTAAGTCCGACAAGCCCGAACTTGATGACCCGTTCCCATTCTTTCCACCCGGCGCTCCCGCGGTGCAGTACCGAGAACAGTGCAATGTCAACAACCTGACCGGCATATTCAGCAATGGTCCTGAACTTCAGCTTGCTCGATCCGATCTCCCGGTCAACAAATTCAAAGGGGATCTCTTTGTCGTTCTCCCAGGTACCTTTCCCGAGCACTTCGAGCAGAATCTTGTACCCCTTTGGTTTTAAAGGAGCCCCGGTGACAACCTCTTTCCTGACTGCGAAAAATCCGCTCACCGGATCGGAGATATCCGGGAAAAGGAGCCGGCCAAGGAAAGTGGCGCCTTTGGAGATCACCCTTCGCTTCAGGGGCCAGTCTTTGATCCCTCCCCCGTCCATGTACCTGCTGCCGATAACAACATCGTTTCCCGCACGGATCTCGTCGTACATCTTAGGAATGAGCGCCGGGGGGTGGGAAAAGTCTGCGTCAATAACCACAAAAATATCGGAGGATGCATGGGAAAACCCATCTGCTACTGACTGCGAGAGGCCGTGATCCGAGGTGCGGACAAGGATGTTCACATTCTCTTTTTCCGTATGCAGCTTCTGGACAATGGCAATAGTCCGATCCTTTGAATTATCATCAACAACCAGGATCTCCCCATTCAGATTGCTCTTTCTGAAGACCGCATCCACTTCCTCTATGATACGGGGAATATTTTCCTCCTCGTTGAAGGTGGGAATTATTACCGAGAGATCATACATGGTGGTTCAACCGATTAAACTATGCAGATGTAAAAATATAAATTCCCGTATATTGTGCGGGGGTTGTGGTGTGTTCCTTCAGCCACGCAAGGGCATCTCCGTCCGGGTTTGCCGAGCTGATATCCCCGGTGACAATGTAATAGATGGTATTGTTTGTTTTCCGCAGGTAACTTTCCTGAAGATCTTTTGCAGTATAAGCCCTGTATTCCTCAGTCTTATCCGTTGTATTGGAATAATAATAATCGAGCGGCTGGGAGACATACCCGGGAACAACCACTATAAAATCCCCGGGGTTCGTCACTTGCTGGAGTTTGTCGGAGAGACCTCTCCAGTCCCCCTTGCTGTATCCGGAATAATAATCCATGAGCATCGGTGCGTTCAAAACAACCAGAAATGCGATGAACCCATAGACAACACCGGGATGCTTTGCAAGGGTGTAGAGTAATTTATACGAGACAGCAATCCCGATAAAAAACACAATACTGAAAAAAATAAGGTACCGGGGTACCATCGGCATCTTGAAGGACAGGATGTAACTGATCGCAAACGTCAGGATGGTGAGGAGAACAAGGAAAAGACCCTTGTTTTTATCAAGAATGAAAGCCTGTACGATCCCGATGATGAACAGGAGCAGGAGCAGGTACATCGCAATATCAGAAAAACCGGCAATCTGCTGGAAGGTTTTCATTATCATGGTCAGTCCCTGGAGACCAAACGATGGAGCAGATGCAGTCCGGGAGCCGAAGAGCTGGATAGTTGCAACGATCAGCGGCAGGCATATGACGGCAAACACTGCCCAGCCGATGATCATAGGTACGAGGTTCCTGACATCCTTAGCGTATTTCAGGATCTGAACGGCAAGTGCGTACAGGATGAGTGCCCCGATGATAACCAGGGCATAGAAATGGGACCAGAAAGCCAGCGCGGCGAGAAGACCAAAGAGCACCCAGTTCCTGATCTCGTTGTTCTTCATGGCCCTGAAGTAGAAGATCATGGCAAAGGCAACGAAGAAGAGCATCATCGAGTAGGCCCTGGCCTCTTGGGAATAAAAGACCAGAAATGGGGAGAAGGCGAATGCGGCTGCGGCGATGATCCCGACATTCCGGTCCATGAATTCCTTTCCGGCGTAATATACGAGGGGGATGGTCAGGACCCCGAGGAGGGCGGGGACGAACCGGAGGACAAACTCGTTATTCCCGAACACGAGCATGAAATGCTCGATCCAGTAGAAGAGGGGGGGATTGAACTCCCCCCCGGTTGTCGCCTCCCAGATTTCGGGGATTGACATGATGGCGAAAGTATGGGTAGAGGCTTCATCGAGCCAGAGAGAGTTATAGCCCAGGTTGAAGAAACGGAGGAAAAGTCCGACAATCGTGAGGGAGAGAAGGAGCTGTATATACCGGCTTTTTGAGAGCACGTCGCGGATATTCTGTACATTGAGATCCCGGATCGTCATAATCGGCGATGCGTAACCCCCGTCAAGGTCGCATTCGCGATCCCCGCCGCTCTTTTTCCCCCTGCTCTGATCCTCACGTTTCTTCGCCATTTTTAACCATCTATTATTGCGTAAATATTCTGATATAGGTTCCTGTACACGTATTTAGCCCGGAATATCTCCTGAAAATGAAGAACCGCATCGCAAAAGTGGCGGGGCCGGGGCCATTATCGGGCGGGAAGCGGGGAATGGAGGGCTGCGAGAAGGGCTTTACGGCTGGTCACGACGGTTGATGAGATCTCAAGCATGAGATTGACGTGCTCGTGCTGCCCCGCCATCCGGAAATCGGTCCGAAGGGCGATGACCGGTTTTTTCAGACCGGCGGCATATCCCATCTCCCAGGCAGTGCCGGAATCCGCATCGGCCCCATCGATTACGGCAACCACCAGGTCCGCCCCTTCAAGGGCCTTTTTATTCCCGTAGAAGATCTGCTCCTGCACCGGTTTTCCTCTTGATTCCGAATCGTCCCCTGCCTCCTGCGGGAGGTGCACGGAAAACAGGTTCGTTTCCATGAGGCGGGCCAGAGCGGCATTGTAATCACGCTCCGCCTCAGAGAAGAGCGGCGCGGCCAGATACACCCGGTACCGGGCAAAGAGCGATACGTCCATCGCAGGAATGCCGGGGAACCGGGATAGGAAGACGCCGCGTCCCTCCCTCTTTGGGGGTTTTTCGTCCGTACTCCCATAATACGTGCTGGTGACCCCGCAGGTGGGAGAGGAGTTAACGCCGAGTATGCAGAGCGGGGGACCGCGTTCGTCAATGATCCTGAGGACATCCTGTTCAAGGGTGTCGATGAGGTCGGCAAACGCCGGGGTATTCAGGCGTTCAAGAAACGTGCCCGGCTTCCGCCTGAGTCCCAGGTACAGGGTCTCAGGACAGGGAAGCGGCACCATTTCGATCGAGAACTGCTTGCAGCGCTCGATCGATCGCCGGAAGAGTTCGATATCCGATGCCCGGGTGATTCCCTCGGCCCGGAGCCCGGGATTCAGTACGCAGGGACAGCAGAGCACGTACATTGATACTTTGTACGCACGCACTGATGATCAATGATACCCCTGTATGCTTTTCGGGACAACAGCTGCGATCCCCGGAAGTGCACGGTCAAGAAACTCGAAAAGGCCGGTCTCTTAAAAATTTTCAACAGGATCCCCCAGATCCCGAGAAACTCGCTTCTTCTCGATCCTACCGCAGAACAGGCATTGTCCCCTGCCGACCGGTTCGTCAAATCCATCACGGTCCTGGACTGCTCCTGGGTTGTGCTGGACACCGGTAAAGTCTCGTCGTGGAGGATCCGGAGGGCACTCCCGTTCCTTGTTGCTGCAAACCCGGTGAACTTCGGGAAACCCTGCACCCTTTCCTCAGTTGAGGCCCTTGCCGCAGCACTCTTCATCATGGGCGAGAAAGAGCAGGCAGCGTCCATCCTCTCGAAAGTGAACTGGGGGGTTCGGTTCCTGGAAGTGAACGAAGAGCCGCTCGATCTTTATTCAAAAGCGAAAGACAGCACAGAAGTTGTGGAAATCCAGGCAACGTATCTCTGAAAAATTACTATCCCCCTGTTCATTATCAGGACCGAAGAATACGGGCGGTTCAGATCGTCCCGTTCCCGAATTTTTTACATGCCGGTGCAGATCCCAAAAACCGAAGAACCGTGATTCCGCATAGTTTTTTGTGTATGGATGCGATGTTAAGAGTATGATTAAGGTTGCCATCAACGGGTATGGTACCATCGGCAAGCGGGTTGCCGATGCGGTTGCGGCCCAGAAGGACATGAAGG
The DNA here is from genome assembly GCF_041645475.1 of Methanoregula sp. GTDB lineage: Archaea > Halobacteriota > Methanomicrobia > Methanomicrobiales > Methanospirillaceae > Methanoregula. The sequence goes on from NZ_JBAZQA010000009.1 coordinate 50,680, forward strand.
TGGTAGGCGTCTCGAAGACACGCCCGAACGCCGAGGCATTCGTGGCAAAACAGCGGGGATACCCGCTCTACATTGCCGATATCTCCAAGAAAGCGGCATTCGAGAAAGCCGGCCTGAACGTTGCAGGCAGTGTCGAGGACATGTGCAAGACCGCCGATATTATTGTGGACGCGACCCCCGGCGATGTCGGGGCCACCAACAAACCGCTCTATGAGAAGCTGGGTAAGAAGGCACTCTGGCAGGGAGGGGAAGAACACGAAGTTGCCGGGTTTTCCTTCAACTCCTCGTGCAACTACAAGGATGCGGTCGGCAGGCAGTTCGTGCGGGTTGTCTCCTGCAATACCACCGGTCTCTGCCGTATCATCCACGAGGTTGACAAGGCCTTCGGGGTTGCCCATGTGCACGCAATCATGGTCCGCCGGGGCTCAGACCCGGGCGAGATCAAGAAAGGACCCATCGACGCCATCGTTCTCGACCCGGTCAGCGTCCCGAGCCACCACGGCCCGGATGTCCTCTCCGTCCTGCCCCACATCTCGATCACCACAATGGCCATGATCGTTCCGACAACGATGATGCACATGCACGCCATCCGGATAACGACCAAAAAACCGGTCAGCAAGGAAAAAGTCATAGAGCTCATCAACAGTCACCCGCGCCTCGGACTCATCAAAAAATCGGCAGGTATCAGGAGCACCGCGGAGCTCAAGGAGTTCGCCATGGACCTCGGCCGCCAGCGGGCTGACCTGTATGAGAACTGCATCTTCGAGGACTCCATCTTTGCAGACAGGAACGAGCTCTGCTTCTTCCAGGCCATCCACCAGGAAGCCGATGTAGTTGTGGAGAATGTTGACGCGATCCGCGCGATGATGGGCACCGAGAAGGACGGGACAAAATCCATTGCCGCAACAAACGCTGCACTCGGATTTGTGACCATCCAGAATAACCATTAACACCCATCATAACCCATTTCTTTGAATGGACGCATACGAGCGCGTTACCCGGAATACGGTAGAAGTTGTCACGGATGATGACCTCCGGGCCCTCCTGGCCCGGCCCTCAAAGCGGGTGTATGCCGGTTATGAACCCAGCGGCGAGATCCATCTCGGCCACCTGGTCACAATCAACAAACTGGTGGATCTCCAGGCCGCAGGTTTTGAAGTCACCGTACTGCTTGCCGATCTCCACGCTTTCCTGAACCGCAAGGGGACCATGGAGAAGGTAAAGGAGCTGGCAGACTACAACAAGCGATGCTTCGAGGGACTGGGCTTGAAGAATGTCACCTATGTCCTTGGTTCCGATCTCCAGCTCAGCCCTGACTACCAGCTCCTCGTGCTCCAGCTCTCGCAGCAGATCACGTTAAACCGGGCCACCCGGAGCATGGATGAGGTGGGGCGGCAGATGGACCACCCCACCGTTTCCCAGATGATCTACCCGATCATGCAGATGGCGGATATCGCCCTCCTCAAGGCAGATGCAGCAGTCGGCGGCATCGACCAGCGCAAGATCCACATGCTTGCCCGGGAGCACCTCGTCAACTTCGGGTACCAGGCCCCGGTCTGTATCCACACCCCGATCCTGAACGGGCTTGACGGCAAGAAGATGTCCTCGTCGCAGGGGAATTATATCTCCGTTGCCGACAGCGAGGAGGAGATCCTAAAAAAGTGCCAGAAAGCCTTCTGCCCTCCTGAAATTCCGGAAAACCCGGTGCTCCAGATCTTACAGCACCATGTCTTCCCCCGGCTTCCTGAGATTACCATCAAACGCCCTGAAAAGTTTGGCGGGGACAGGACTTTTACCGGCTATGCGGACCTGGAATCTGCTTACGGAAAGGGCGAGATCCACCCACTCGACCTCAAGAAGGCCTGCGGACAGTCGCTTGTGGAGATCCTTGCCCCGGTAAGGGAATATATACAGTGAGCGTCATCATTACTGTTGGATGTGGGGTGGTCCTGCGTGAGCAAAGAGAGCGAGAGCGCAATCGATAAGCGGCTGGATCAGTTCGATCAGAAACTGGAGGAGATGGGCGTCCGCATCAAGGACGCCAACATGCTCAAGGTCCGCGAGGATGTTTTCGATGAGGTGACCCTCCTTGCACTCTACAAACTGGTCCATAAGAAATGGCTCTCGGCCATCGGGGGTTCGATCAGCACCGGCAAGGAGGCCAACGTCTTCTATGGCGAGCGGGATGAGGCGGGCATTGCCATCAAGATCTACCGGATCCGGACGGCAAACTTCACCACGATGAGTTCGTATATCACCGGTGACCGCAGATTTTCCCATGTAAAAAAAGCCAAAAAAGAGCTTATCTTTGCCTGGACCAAGAAGGAGTTCTCGAACCTTGTCCGGGCCAGGGATGCGGGTATTGCCGTACCCGAACCGCTGGTCTGGGACCGGAACATCTTGATCATGTCCTTTCTTGGAGAAGGGGAACGCGCGTACCCGCAGCTCCGTAACGTCGAGCTGGAGGAACCGGCAGAAACCTATTCGCAGATTGTGAGGAGTATTGATGTCCTCTACAACAAAGCCGAGCTCGTGCACGCTGACTTGAGCGAGTTCAATATATTGTACAGCGACAAACCATATCTCATTGACATGGGCCAGTCCGTGACCCGCGATCACCCCCGAGCCCTGCCGTTCCTGATGAGGGACATCAAAAACATCAACCGGTTCTTCAAAAGCCGGTGCGAAGTGCAGAAAGATACAGAAATTTTCCATGCTGTCACCGGACTGAACGTTGCCGAACCATGAGTCCGACAGGCCAGGCCGGATACATGCCGCAACGCGAGCTGATGGCCAACAGACAGATACAACCAATATTCGAGGTGAAAGAGAGATGATGCAGGAAGTAAAGATTGCCGGCAGCAGGATAGGAGTCCTGATAGGCAAGAGCGGCGCCACCAAAAAAGAGCTGGAGACAAAAACCCATACGACCATCACCATTGACAGCAAGGAGGGGATCGTCAAAGTCGAGGGAACAGAAGAGAATACCATCTCCCTTCTGAGAGCGGTTGAGATCATCAATGCCATCAACCGGGGCTTCTCACCGGAACGTGCCTTCGAGATGATCGAGGACGAGGATCTGCTCCTTGAAATCATCGATCTCGCCGGCATGGCAGACAGTCCTCGCCAGCTCGACCGCCTCCGCGGAAGGATCATAGGCAAGGACGGGCGTGCAAGGGAGCAGATCGAGGACATGACGGATGTGGAGATCTCTGTCTTTGGCAAGACCGTTGCCATTATCGGGTACCCGGAAGCACTCAAGACCGCCCGGGCTGCAGTCGATATGCTTATTGAAGGTGTACCCCACGAGAATGTCTTTGCATTCCTAGATAAGAAAAAGAAAGAGGCCAAGCAGGATATGATCAGTTATTATTACTGAGGCAAGCTGCTCAAATCCCTGCACCGGCATAAATATATTTTGCTCAATTTCCCGTGGAAAATATGTCGTTATATAGGATAGATTTCGCAAAACCAACCAATATCGTGCGGTTTTTCAGTGGAATCAAAGGGGTCTTTTGAAGGTGCGATATGGATACCTGCGAGATCCTCATCCCGGAATATCTCAAAGAGAAGTATATTTCAAGCGGTATATCAGAACTCTACCCTCCCCAGGCCGAGTGCATCCGCAGGGGAATGCTCGAGGGTAAAAACCTCCTTGTAGCAATCCCCACGGCAAGCGGCAAGACGCTGATCGCCGAGATGGCTATGCACGCCCACATCGCACGGAAGGGGAAATGCCTTTACATAGTTCCCCTCAAGGCGCTCGCGAGCGAGAAATTCGACGAATTTACCAACAAGGGTGTCCGGGTCGGCATCTCTACCGGGGACTTCGACCGCCGGGACGACCTGCTCGGGAAGAACGACATCATCGTTGCAACAAGCGAGAAGGTCGATTCCCTCCTGCGCAACAATACCCGGTGGATCCAGGAGATCACCCTTCTTGTGATTGACGAGGTCCATCTCGTCGATTCCGGGAACCGGGGTCCTACGGTTGAGATGGTCATCGCGAAGCTGCGTTACCGCAATCCCGGCATGCAGGTTATCGGGCTCTCGGCAACGATCGGCAACCCGAAAACGCTGGCCGGCTGGCTTGATGCGGAACTTGTCACCAGCACCTGGCGACCGGTTGATCTCCGGCAGGGTGTCTTCTGTAACGATAGGATCCATTTCCGGGAGGGGGACCGGCGCATCAAGGCGGTGTCGAAAAATTACGATGATATCAACCTCTGCCTTGACACCATTGCCGAAGGCGGCCAGTGCCTGGTCTTTGTCTCATCGCGCCGGAATGCCGAGGCTTTTGCTAAGCGGGCTGCAGGTGCCATAAAGAGCGAAGAGCCGGACCTTAAATCCTATGCCGAACGCATTGCGGGAGGGGCAGAGACCGAGATGGCCAAAACCCTTGCCCTCTGTGTCGGGCAGGGAGCCGCGTTCCACCATGCCGGGCTGAGCCGGGCCGAACGGACCGTTGTGGAGGAGGGGTTCCGGAAGGGCCACATCAAGTGCATCTCCTCGACCCCTACCCTCGCGGCCGGCCTCAACCTGCCGGCACGCCGGGTGATCATCCGCGACTACCTGCGGTTTTCTGCGGGAGAGGGAATGCAGCCGATCCCGGTGAGCGAGTACCACCAGATGGCGGGGAGGGCTGGCCGGCCGCGGCTCGATCCCTATGGCGAAGCGGTTCTCATTGCCAAGGATGAACAACAGGTCGGGGAGCTCTTCGAAAACTACATCGAAGCCCCTGCAGAAGAGGTCCATTCAAAGATTGCAGAACCCTCCGCACTTTATACGCATGTCCTCTCCATCATCGCCTCCGGGTTTGCCGCTACACGGGGCGAACTGACCTCATTCATGAACCGGAGCTTCTACGTCCATGAGCATAAGCAGGGGAGGCTGATGCAGCGGGCAGTTGATGCTGCCCTCAAATTCCTCATCGAAGCGGAGATGGTGCTGGAGATTGGCGAACATCTCGGATCAACGGAGTTCGGATCCCTGGTATCCCGGCTCTACATTGATCCAAGGAGTGCTGCGCTGATCATCCGCACACTTCGCGAACAGAAAGAGTACGCCGACCTCGGTCTTCTCCAGACCATCTGCAGTACGCCGGATATGCCCAAACTGTATGCCCGCAATGCCGACCAGCCGGCAATAGACCGCATGATCGAGGCTCACGATGGAGAACTCTGGTGCCCGTATCCTTCTGAGGAGGAGGAACTCGAAGGCTATTACCGGGCCCTCAAGACCGCGATGCTTCTCTCGGACTGGACCGATGAGCTCACGGATGCCAAGATCTGCGAGCGGTATTCGGTAGGACCCGGGGATATCTACGGCATGGTGGAGAGCGTGAACTGGCTGCTCCACGCCAGCGCCGAGCTCTCCCGGATGTTCATGCCCGCATTCCATCCTGAGATCCGGAATTTCGAGATCTGCATGAAGCATGGCATCCGGCGCGAGCTGCTCCCGCTCGTGAAACTGCGGGGGATAGGAAGAGTCCGTGCCCGCCGGCTCTTCAACCATTCCATCACGTCCCCCGAGGCCGTCCGGGAGGCCGGGATAGAGAGCGTTACAAAGATCCTCGGAAGGGGGATAGCAGAGCAGATCTTCTCCCAGCTAGAGAAAGGGAAGGGAACCGTGCCCCCTGCCAGTCAGGATAATATGGCCGGGCAGTCAACGTTCTCACAGTTCAGGTGAGGGTATGACTACAGCAAATGGAGATATACGGGCGGCAACCTGCGCCATCGCGGACCGGGCAGTTTTTCTTGAAGCGATCAGGGCAGTTGCAGAAGCGCATAACACCCATATCATCTGTTTTAATGCGGATATGCTCGTTGGCATAAAACATGTGATGGCAGCCCTCGATCATGCCATCCGGTCGTTCCGGGAAGGTAGAGCAATCTCCAATACCCTGGAGATGGAGGCACTCCTCTATGCTGCAGGATCCCGGCAGTGCAGCATAGGTGCATCGTTTGGCATTCATGAGGGGAATAACCGGCTCTGGGTCTGCTGTTGCCCGGGCCCCTGCGAAGAGGTCTTTACTGAACTCAGACCGGTCATGGAATTCGTATCCGGGGATTCCTGGAACTGGATCGATCCGGAACGACAGGCACGTCTCATGAAGCTCTTCGATATCTCCTCAAAAGAGCTCCTGACGCTGAAGGATGAGAGCCGGTTTATGGATCTCGTCCTCGAGCGGGTAGCCCTGCTGGATGTCATGCGATAACAGATATTCGCGGATCTTTTTTCATAAACGTACTCATCGCATCGTAATCCCGGGACTCCTCAAGAGATTACCCCGGAAAAGACAGGAGCAGAGTATTCCGGTACAGAAAAAAAGATCTTACCGGTTGGCATGACTGAGTATATGCGTTATCTCAGGCAGGATCAGTTCTGTTGTTGCCAGGGTGACCGCAGGAGTGGACCCGGGAATACAGAACACAGCCTTCCCGGAAATGATACCTGCAATAGCTCTCGATAACATGGATGAAGTCCCGATCTGATCAAGACTCTTCATCCGGAATAGCTCCCCAAAGCCGTCCATCTTCTTATCAAGAAGGGGGGAGACGGCTTCAATTGTGCAGTCATCAAATGTAAGACCGGTGCCGCCGTTGATGATAATACAGTTCGTTGTCTTGAGTGCTGCAAATAACGCATCCCGGATTGCATCAATACGGTCAGGAATAATAGCATAGTACCCGACGGGAATATCCTGCCCGGCAAGCAGTTTTTTTATGGTTGCCCCGCTGGTATCGGTGTCAGGTACCCGGCTGCTGGATACCGTTATGACCGCTGCTGATATCGGAAACGGCCGAACATGGTCCTTATTCATGATACCTGTATCTTACCGGTACAATGTAATGAGAATTTTGATGTGTGCGGAAATTTCAGACCCTTGCATTGTGTTTTGCTTACCAACCGGTAACAGCGCAGGTAAAAAAATCCTTCTCCTCGTGAGGAGGAACAACGAAACATATGGACAAAGGTGAATATATAATTCAGGCTGTCTGATCCATAGTACCCAATTCTGTTAGTGCACATTTCCAAGGCACTTTTTCATGGCAGACCCCGGTTAAAAAATTCCAATCGCGATCACGGGGTGTCAGTTAATGAGGTGATAATCGGATAATTATCCGACAATCGGCAAGTACATGCTACAAAAATTTTAATTCTCCGAGAAGACCCTCCAAAAAATGCAATCAAGGTGCGATTGAAAATTTATGAGCAGGGGGTGAAGGGGTGATTGAAAATTTTTTGCCGGAGATTGAATGAGATTTTTTTGGGTAAAAACGAATGGAAATTCTAAACCGGTAATATCTTCCAGTAGCCTTTAACCTGTCAGGACCACACCCCCTCATTTCCTTTGGAACTTTTTTCCTTGTTTTTGGGCTTTAACGAAAATTCTTTCGAGATTTTGAATTTAAATTTTAAATTACATTTTTAATCTTTAAAACATTTTATATACTATTAAATGTAAATAATTGAATGGCTCAGTTTTTTTTACTTTATTATATTTCAAAACAGTCAGTTTTGAAATTGTTCCACACGAAACAAAGGGGTCCCCCCCATGAATTGTCATAGAGAAAAACTTCAGTGGATAATTAACCCAAATACAAGAAATTGCGGATTATCCTTGGAAATCTGTGGATTTACCGGAAGAAATATTTGAACTGGTAAAAACCCGGATCAGTCATTATTTTACATTTAATTGAAAATTCAGGTGTTTTCCACTGGAAATAAAGGGGTATATAAACCGGGGAAACCGATCGTTTTTTTGCCTCATCCCGCTAATGCTCAGCTCCATAGTGTAACCATGCCTGAACCAGAAGACCCCTCCACCGGACTATTCAAAAAATATCTGAGTAATAACCGGATTTTTAAGGATCGCGAGGTGCTCCGGCACTCCTACCGTCCCCAGATTCTGCCCCACCGTAAACCGCAGATCGATGAGGTGGCCTCCATCCTGGCACCATCACTCCGGAATGAAACTCCCTCCAATATCCTGATTTACGGCAAGACCGGGACCGGTAAAACCGCCTGCGTCAGGTATGTCGGATCCGAACTCGAAAAGGCAAGCAGCAAGATGGGAACTCTCTGCCGGACGGTCCATCTCAACTGTGAAGTTATCGATACCCAGTACCGGGTGCTTGCACAGATCGCCAAGTGCCTTGATGTGGTTGATGAGATTGGAAGCGATAAGACCCGTACTCACATCCCGATGACCGGGTGGCCCACCGATCAGGTGTATGCCGAGCTGAAGAACCAGCTGGAGGCGGGAGGAGGGGTCCTTATCATTGTCCTCGATGAAATTGACAAGCTCGTCAAGAAAAGCGGGGATGACACGCTCTATAACCTAACCCGGATCAACTCCGACTTGAAGAATTCCAAAGTGAGTATTATCGGTATCTCCAATGACTTAAGCTTCAAGGACTTCCTTGACCCCAGGGTTCTCTCCTCCCTCTCTGAAGAAGAGATTGTCTTCCCGCCGTACAATGCGCCGCAGCTTGTCGATATCCTTGCCCAGCGTGCCGAAGGGGCATTCATGCCCAGTGCGGTTGCCGAAGGGGTTATCCCCCTCTGTTCGGCCCTTGCCGCCCAGGAGCACGGGGATGCAAGGCGTGCCCTTGATCTCTTCAGGATCTCCGGAGAACTTGCTGACCGCGACGAATCCACCCAGGTGACGGTGGAGCATGTCAAATCTGCCCAGGCCAAGATCGAGACCGACAGCATGATAGAGTGCATTGCCACACTTCCTACCCAGAGCAAACTGATCCTCTATTCCATGCTCATTCTCGAACAGCTGGGACAGAATATCTTTACGAGCGGGGAAGTCTCACGTATATATCAGGACATTGCCCCCACCATCGAGCTTGATGTGCTTACCCACCGGAGGATCACCGATCTCATCTCCGAGCTGAACATGCTCGGTGTGATCAACACCCGGGTGGTAAGCCGCGGGCGCTATGGCAGGACTAAAGAGATGTGGTTCGATTCCAACACAGCCAAGATCCGCGAAGTTGTACTCAAGGATCAAAGGCTCAACGGACTCAAGAATCTCGACGTGTCCCAGATGGAAGCAAAATGGTTGAAAACCTGGTTCAGGTAAGGTGAAAGAGAATGGATGAAAAAGATCTCGAACTCCTCCGTATTCTCGAGGAGAACAGCCGGCTCTCAGCAGAAGAAATTGCGACCATGACCAGCCTCGCGGCAGCCGAGGTTGAGGCACGGGTACATGCTCTGGAAGCTGCTCAGGTTATCATGCGGTATTCCACCGTGATTAACTGGGAGAAGGCTGGCAACGGCGAGGTCTCTGCCATCATCGAACTCAAGGTAAGCCCGGAGCGGGATTTCGGGTATGATCGCATTGCCGAGCGGCTCTCCCGCTTCCGGCAGGTCAGGACCCTGCGTCTGATGACCGGGACATATGACCTCCAGCTGATCGTGACCGGCAAGAACATGCAGGAAGTGTCACGGTTTGTTTCCGAGCACGTTGCTCCCATGGACCGCATCCGCGAGACGGCAACCCATATCGTCATGAAATCCTACAAGGAGAACGGCAACGCGCTCTTTGAACAACCGGAGACCGAACGTCTTCCCTATAGTTTCTGAGGCGGGAAGATGCGTGACTTTATCTCAGAGCGTGCCCGGGAGATCCCTCCGTCCGGTATAAGGAAGTTTTTCGATCTTGTCCTCACCATGGAGGATGTGGTCTCCCTTGGCGTCGGCGAGCCTGACTTCCGCACACCGTGGAACATCTGCGAATCGAGCATTTATTCCATAGAACAGGGAACCACGTCATATACCTCGAACAAGGGCCTCCAGTCCCTGCGCGATGCCCTCTCGCGCCACCTCGCCAAGTACTACCAGCTTCAGTACAGCGGGGATGACGAGATCATCATCACAACCGGGGTATCGGAAGGTCTCGATATTGCCATACGGGCGGTCACGGATCCGGGTGACGAGATTCTCATTGCCCAGCCAAGCTATGTCTCGTACGGCCCCTGCGTCACCCTTGCCGGGGGAAAAGCCGTACCTGTGCGGTGTACGGAAAAGGATCATTTCAAGCTGAATCCCGATCTGCTGGCAGAACAGATCACGAAGAAATCCAAGGCGCTGATCATCAATTTTCCGAACAATCCGACCGGTGGAGTCATGGACGAATGCGATCTCAAGGCGGTTGCTGATCTGGTAATCGATCATGACCTTCTCCTCATCAGCGATGAAGTGTATTCGGAACTGACGTACGATAAACGCCACTTCTCTGCGGCAGCTATCAGCGATCTCCACGATAGGACAATTACGCTCAACGGGTTTTCCAAGGCCTATGCTATGACCGGCTGGCGTATCGGGTATCTCTGCGCTCCCAAGAAGCTCTGTGACGCAGCGCTGAAGATCCACCAGTACGTGATGCTCTGCGCCCCGGTGATGGGGCAGGTCGGGGCTCTCGAAGCGTTGAGGTCTTCGGAAGATGAGAAGAACAGCATGGTCAACGAGTACCGTCTCCGGCGCAACATGTTCATTACCGGTCTCAACCGCATCGGCCTCTCCTGCCATGTCCCGGAGGGTGCGTTCTATGCCTTCCCCTCAGTGAAAGAGACCGGGCTTTCGGATGTGGAATTCGCCGAGCGCCTGTTAAAGGAACAGCGGGTGGCAGTTGTCCCGGGCAGCGTCTTTGGTGCCGGTGGGGAAGACCACATCCGGTGCGCGTATGCGGTTTCCCGGAAACAGCTCAGCGAAGCTCTCAGGAGAATGGAGCTGTTCATGCAGGAACTTTGACTCCCTGTCTGACCTGCCTTTCCGCATTTTTTTTCTTTTTTTTCATGATATCAGATCCTGAGGGATACTTTATTTTGGAACTTGACCAATACTACATGAAACACAATGAGTTGCTCAATCATCGTTGGTGGATTTTTTGGGGATGAGGGGAAGGGCAAGGTTGTTGCTCACATTGCCTACAAGGACAAACCCGTAATCATCTCCCGTGGCGGTGTAGGTCCGAATGCCGGACACACTGTTCAGGTTGGAACCAAGGAATATGGCGTCCGCATGGTTCCGTCAGGTTTCGTGTACAAGGAGGCCAAACTCTGTATCGGCAGTGGCGTGCTGGTCGACCCGAGAGTCCTCAAACACGAAGTTGAAATGCTGGATGTCAAGGGCCGCGTTTTTGTTGACAAGCGCTGCGGTATCATAACCGAGGATCATATCGCTCGGGACAAGGGAAGTGCCCACCTCTCAAAAAAGATCGGCAGCACCGGGTCCGGTTGCGGGCCGGCCAACTCTGACCGCGTTATGCGGGTCTCCCCGCAGGCCAAGGACGTTCCCGAGCTTGCCGAGTACCTGCTTGATGTCCCGAAGGCAATTGACGACGAGCTCAAGAAAGGCAGCACCATACTGCTCGAAGGCACGCAGGGTTTTGGGATCTCCCTCTATTACGGCACCTATCCCTTTGTGACCAGCAAGGACACATCCGCCTCGCAGATAGCAGCGGACAACGGTGTGGGTCCGACAAAAATCGATGACGTCATCGTCGTTTTCAAGGCTTACCCGACCCGTGTCGGGGAAGGCCCGTTTTCCACCGAAATGACATTCGAGAAATCCGATGCCATGGGTATTCAGGAGTTCGGGACCGTTACCCACCGGAAGCGCCGGATCGGTGGCTGGGATGGCAGCATGGCACGCTATTCAGCAATGATCAACGGGTGCACCCAGGCAGCCATCACCGGTATTGATCGCGTAGATGAGGCCTGTTTTGGCGTTACCGAATATTCCAAGCTCACGAAGAAAGCAAAAGATTTCCTCAAGCAGGCTGAAGACGACATTGGCAGCCCCATTACCCTGATATCCACCGGTCCCGAGATCACCCAGATCATTGATTTGCGGGAAGAGCTCGTATGAAGCATTCCCTTATGGATATCCTTTGTTGCCCGGTTTGCAAAGGGGATCTTACCCTCCGTGTCGACAAGGAGAATGAGAAAGAGATTCTCGAAGGCGGACTGCACTGCGCTGCCTGCAGCGTTGAGTATCCCATCCACGATGGGATTCCCAACCTCCTCCCCCAGACATCCAATTAAGAGGTACCGCCATGAGTCTCCCGCTCGCCCTGTCAGCATTGATCAGTCTGACTGTGCGGGGGGAAGACGGGCACGGTTATGAGATTAACCTCAACCGGAGTGGTATCAATTCGATCGATCTTCCGCGTGGCAGGATTTCGGCCGAGTGCGGCGACAAGCTCGTGCTGAAATTCATCAACCGGGGCGCCCCCATCCACATCACCGTCTCTTCATCCAATGCATCGATGTATACGGATTTTTTCCACGAGAACCTGTATGTCGTCGATGAATCCACCCTCACGATACCAATCCGGAAAGACGGTGAGGAAGGCTCTTTTGACCTGGAGATTATTGCTGGCTATGGCGTGGTCAAGACCATAACGCAGGTTCAGGTTGTTCACCCGTCCCACCTGAGACCCGTGGTGCAGGAAGAGATGCCCCTCCACCCGGTAGCGCACGGCCGCCCCCATCTCCTGATGATCCTGATGGGGATTTCCCTTATCCTCTATACATCATGGTTTTATACCGACATTGAGCTTCTCAATATCGCATCGTTTATTATCCTGATTGTAGGGGCACTCTACACATGGTACCGCCAGGATTAGTGCTCACCGCAGTCGTACTGTGTGCCGCACTGCTCGTGGACCGCCTTATCGGGGATCCCCACTCGCCCTGTCATCCCGTTGCCCTGCTCGGGCGGTTCATCGGGTGGTGGGGAAACCCCGCCTCCTATTCCCCCAGGTGGCAGCGGACTGTTGGGGTTCTCTTCTGGTTTCTGACAGCTGTCCTGTTTACTCTGCCGTTCTTCCTCTTCTCGGCTCTTGTGCCATGGTACGTGTACCTGATCCTCGCCCCTTTCCTGCTGAAGTGCTGTTTTGCCTGGAGGTCCCTTGAGGAGCACACACTTGCGGTTGTGGAAGCGGTAAAAGACGGGGTCGAGAACGGCCGGGAGAAAGTAAAATTCCTGGTCTCCCGCGATACGGCTTCCCTTGACCGGGAGCATATCCTTTCTGCGGGTTACGAATCCATGACAGAAAATTTAACGGACAGTATCATCTCCCCACTCTCGTTCTTTGTCGTCTTCGGCCTTCCCGGGGCAGCGGTTTACCGGGCTGCCAATACCATGGATGCGATGCTCGGGTACCGGGATGAACGCGTACGGATCGGCTGGTGCCCGGCGCGAATGGATGATGTCCTCAACTTTATCCCCGCCCGGATCACGGTCCTGCTCCTACTTATCTGGTTTGCCCTGAAAGGGAGGTCCGGCCCTGCATGGAGAACAATGCGGAGGGACGGGTACAAGCGCCCCGGCTTCAATGGTGGTATTGTCATGGCTGCCATGGCGGGCGGGATTGGAATCCGGTTCGAGAAGCCGGGTTTTTATACGATCGGGGATGGTGAACGGACCCTTGACGAGGGGGGCGCGGATATCCTCCGGGCTACCCGGGCGGTTACCCTGATGTTTGTCATCTTTGCCTGTTGCGCACTGTTTTTATTGGGATCCTTGATCAATAGTACATACATATGAAACTGGAAGAACTGAGATTTGGCACTGAGCTTCTCAAGCGCGGCTTTGCATCCATGCAGAAGGGGGGCGTCATCATGGATGTCGTGAATGCCGAGCAGGCAACAATTGCCGAAGAAGCTGGTGCCGTCGCAGTCATGTCACTTGAACGGGTTCCGTCAGATATCCGGAAGGCGGGCGGGGTTGCCCGCATGGCAGATCCCCAGAAGGTAACTGAGATTATCGGCGCGGTCTCGATCCCGGTCATGGGAAAGGTGCGGATCGGCCATTTCGTGGAAGCGCAGGTGCTCGAGGTCCTCGGCGTTGATATGATCGACGAGAGCGAAGTCCTGACACCCGCCGATGAACAATACCATATCGATAAGACACAGTTCAAGGTTCCCTTTGTCTGCGGCGCCCGCGATCTTGGCGAAGCCCTCCGCAGGATCAACGAGGGAGCAGCGATGATCCGGACCAAGGGAGAGGCAGGTACCGGCAATGTTGTTGAAGCGGTCCGGCACATGCGCACGATCATGGGTGAGATCCGGTTGCTCCGCGGCCTCGACAAGCAGGAGATGGTCGACTATGCCCGGGAGATCGAAGCCCCGGCAGAACTGGTCATCGAATGCGCCGAGCGCGGCCGGCTGCCGGTTGTGAATTTCTCAGCTGGCGGGATTGCCACACCTTCAGATGCAGCTCTCATGATGCAGCTGGGTGCCGATGGTGTCTTTGTGGGATCCGGTATCTTCAAATCTTCCGAACCCGAGCGGATGGCAAAAGCGATCGTCGAAGCGGTCAACCACTTCGATGACGCCACCGTGATCGCAAAGGTCAGCACGGGTCTTGGCGATGCGATGCCCGGCCTGGACATCCACACGCTCCGCGATGACGAGGTGCTCCAGACCCGTGGACGCTAGGATCGGGGTCCTTGCGCTGCAAGGGAATGTAAGCGAACATATCGACGCGTTCCTTCTGGCGCTCGAACGGATGGGGTACGGCCCCTCGTCCGAGGTCTTTGAGGTGAGGAGCCCTGCGGATCTTGAAGAATGCCATGCCCTTGCGATTCCCGGTGGGGAATCAACTACCATATCCCGGCTCATTGATAAGAACGGGCTTTTTGAACCGATACGGGAGTTCAAGGGTGGCATCTTTGCCACCTGCGCCGGGATGGTCCTGATGGCATCCGAAGTAGCTGACCCGCGGGTTCACCCGCTTTGCCTTATGGATATGACGGTTGACCGGAACGCGTTTGGCCGGCAGCGGGAATCCTTTGAAGCTGATCTTGCTATTGAGGGTCTTGACGGGCGTCCGTTCCACGCGATCTTCATCCGTGCCCCGGTAGTTACCCGGGCCGGCCCTGGTGTTACGGTTCTCTCATCGGTTGACCAGGGTATCGTTGCCGTAAAAAAAGGCCCGCACATGGCCTTCTCGTTTCATCCCGAGCTGGGAGAGGACACCCGGCTTCATGAGCAGTTTCTGAAAGGGATTGGAATTACCTGAAACACCCGATGATAATGGGTTTTTCGTGAGTTGATATCCCACTTCCAGCTGATCATTTTTCTTGCCGGTTTTTCCGGGAACCGGAACCTTGAAAAAGCCGAAATGCCTGATTGGAAACCGTTTTTAACTACGGGATACCACTCACAAGAGAAGATACAGAAACTGGCCCAACACCCATACGCATTTTCTCAGAGAAAAAGGGTGTTCCGGATCGCCATCTGCCCTCGGAAAAACATAGAAAAAGGATTGGATCTGATATACCCATGAGTGCACCATCCGTTGTTGACAGCATCCTCTCTGCCCGCTACCTCCGGAAGGGGGAACGTTCGTTTGAGGACATCTGCCGCCGCGTTGCATCGGCGCTTGCCGATGACAGGGAAGAAGAAGCCCGCTTTTTTGAGGCCATGCAGTCCCTGCGTTTTCTCCCCAACTCCCCGACCCTGATGAATGCCGGTACAGAGATCGGCCAGCTCTCCGCCTGCTTCACCCTGCCGGTCCCGGACTCGATTGACGGGATCTTCGATGCGATGAAGCAGGGGGCGATCATCCACAAGACCGGCGGCGGAACCGGGTATAATTTCTCGCGCCTGCGTCCTGAGGGATCGCCCGTCCAGTCAACGGATGGTGTTGCCTCGGGCCCTGTCTCGTTCATGCGGGTCTTCAATGCCGCAACCGAGGTCATCAAACAGGGAGGTCGCCGCCGGGGGGCGAACATGGGGATCCTCAATGTCTGGCATCCCGATATTCTGCCGTTCATCGCAGCCAAGACAAAGGAAGGCGAGTTTTCAAACTTCAACATCTCGATTCTGGTCAATGACAAGTTCATGGATCTTGTTTCCCGCAAGCAGTTTGAGACGGTCTGGATCACCCACCCGCACACGGGGGAGAATGTAACCGTCGGACAGATCTGGGATGGCATTGTTGACGGTATCTGGAAGAACGGGGAACCGGGGATCCTGTTTTACGATGAGATCAACCGGCACAACCCAACGCCGCAGCTCGGTGAGATCGATACCACGAATCCCTGTGGCGAACAGCCTCTCCTTCCCTATGAGAGCTGCGTGCTTGGCAGCATCAACCTCGCGGCCTGCATCCACAACGGGACCCTTGATGAGAATGAGCTGAAAGAGACGGCCCGCATGGCTACCCGGTTCCTCGACCTTGTCATCGAACGCAATGTCTTCCCAATCCCGCAGATACGGGAAGCCACCCTGAAGACCCGGAAGATCGGCCTTGGCCTCATGGGCGTGCATGATGCACTCCTTATGGCGGGCCTGGCCTATGATTCCGCTGAGGGAAGAGCCTGGTGCGAGCGCATCATGCTGCTCGTAACGGAGACTGCCGTGGAGGAGTCTCGCAGGCGGGGAGAAAAACTCGGGCCGTTTCCGGCCTGGCAGGGGAGTATCTGGACGAAACACCCGATGAGAAATGCGGCGATGACCACGATTGCCCCCACCGGGACTATCTCCCTCCTTGCCAATTGTTCGAGCGGGATTGAACCGATCTTCTCGTTTGCATACACGCGGAAAAATACGGTGGGCAAGACGTTTGTTATCGTGAACCCGGTCTTTTCCGGGAGACTGAAAGCAACTCTTGCCGGCAAGGGACTTTCCGGAGAAGTACTCCAGAAGAAGGTGGACGAGGTCATTTCCCATGTCCACGAGACCGGGACCGTGCGGGATCTCCACTGGCTCCCCCAGGAGTTCCGGGCGCTCTTCAAGACTGCGCTCGACATCAGCTGGAAAGACCATATCCTGATGCAGGCTGCATTCCAGAAACATGTCCATGCCTCCATCAGCAAGACGGTCAACATGCCCTCCTCCGCAACAAAGGAGGATTGTGCAGAAGCTCTCCTCATGGCTTGGTCCCTGAAACTCAAGGGGATCACCATCTACCGGACGGGCAGCAGGGAAGACGTGGTTCTCTCTCTCAAGGAATCCGCTCCTGTACCTGTACCGGGCGTTGCAGTTGCCGGCAGGAACGAACCGGAAAAGATCCCATCGTTCTCTACCGATCGCCCGCGGGAACTCTCCGGCAGGACCTATCTTTGCCAGTCCGGGTGTTGCCGCCTGTACGTGACCGTGAACCTCCTTGATGGAAAGCCCATGGAAGTATTCATCAGAACTGTCGGAAGCGGGGGCTGCGAAGCGAACAGCAGCGCACTTGGCCGTGCCATCAGCACGGGTCTCCAGAATGGGGTACCGTACACCAAGTTCGTCAAGCAGTTTGCAAAAGTCAACTGCATTGTCTCCATCAAGAACCCCTCCTCGGAAGGGCATTCCTGTGCCGATGTTGTGGGACGCTGTATCGAGCTCTCGGCAAAGAACCAGAGCATCACCACCCTGCAGAACTGGGATATAAGAAAGGTCGGGGAGAAACGGCTCTGCCCCGACTGCCACGAGCCGCTCGACTTCGGTGAGGGCTGCAACAAGGGAATCTGCAAGAACTGCGGCTGGACCGGGTGCAGCTGACGGTATTTTTTCAGACACAACCTTGGGATTTGTTTCGGAATGGTATGAATGACTTTTTCATTGATTGAACCCGGATCATCCTGCCAAAATATATGCCGGGAGAGAAAGAGTGACATTTCATGTCCCAGGAAGAGACTCTTCTGTTTGTCAGCAACAGTAACAGCGGGGTGCTGCCACAGATCAAAAATTATTCAGATCACTTATCGGCATCCCATAGTGAGGGCTGCCACCTGTCCGCTCTCACCTACAGCCCGGTGGGAATGAAGAAAGAATGGAAACGCTTTATCAGGGAACAAAAGATCCCTTCACGGGCTCTTGACCGGGAGGAGTTCCGCGCAGAGTTCGGGAGCATAGCGATGACGTTTCCCGTAGTACTGGTCAGGACCCGCAGGGGTCTTTCGGTGCTGATCAGCACCGATGAGCTGAACCGGTGCAGGTCACTTGAAGATCTTATGAATCTTCTCCAGCAGCGTCTTGCCCCTATACCGTAAGCAGGACCTGTCGGGAGGTAAAAAGAAGAAACCGGTATCAGACAGGATTTTCGGTAATTATTAAAATACGTTTTTCTTATTGGATAGCACGGGAGACCGCTCCTGCAAGTTGTTCCGGCTCGTCGGAACCTATCCGGATTTTTTTCCCGTCTGCAAGAACGAGCATGACGCCCCCCTCACCGGCGATATTGTAGAGGGGCCCGTCAGGTGTCCAGCGGATGCCCCAGCCGTAATACCAGGGATTTTTCACTGTGGTTACTGAAGTGACATAGCCAAGCGGGATGGTCTTCCTGACGATACCGAACAGGCCAAAGCGGATGTGGACATCATCTTTCCTGACCATCACGGTCAGTGAACCGAAGAGCACGAGCGCGATCAGGAGGAATGCTGCTACAACGTACGTTATCCATATCCCTCCGAGGAACAGGGTGGTAAGAAGGATGACCCCCACCGATGCCAGGCTTGCCCAGATCTGGATGGTGCCGATCTGGGTGTGCTGGTAGCGGGGAGAGCCGGGTGAGGATGGCGCTGTCCCGGGATCGGCCGGGACCACGGGCGAACCTGCCGGCAGAGTGGTGGGAGAGATACGCGGTCCCTTCAGTGCCTGCGTGTTCGGGCACCAGCCCAGGCGCCTCCGGACAATCTCTGCAATCTGCAGCATTATTCTGCCCTCCTGACAACTAGGAAATACCAATATGCAAGGCCGGCAATGAGAATTGCAAGTACCAGGAGTGGCCAGTAGATGCTCCCGCCAAAGAATAATGTACCGAAAAGTACGATGATGGATACGCTGACGAACCACCCGGGGACAGGGTACTTCTCCAGACTTCCGGTTTTCTCTGCCCGAGGGGAGTGGGGTTTTTGTTGGCCGGACAGGGTTTTCAGCTTATCCTGCAGAACCTGCGGGTGGCTCTGTGCAGCGCGGTTCGGACACCAGCCGGTCCATTCATGGAGTACCTCTGAAATGCGGGTCAGGGTCATGCGAGTGCCTTCACCTTTAAAAACAGCTCTTCTGCCATCTTTGTCGGATGATCCGTCTTTTTCAGCTTTATACCGAGTTCGTCGGCATAGTCCCAGAGCAGTTCAATGCATTCGGTGTATCGCTGGCAGGACCCGCAGTCTCCGTCGTGCTCGTACCAGACCTGGACACCGTGTTTTTTCGAGACAAAGATGACAGCCGCCGTCTGGAACGGCACCGATCTGCCAAGGAGAATTCCCCGCTCGGGGTTAACCCGCTCAATGGCAATCTGGTTTGCGTGGGCCATTTCCTTAAGGGTGGACTCAACCCTCTCATCCATGAGGAGAAGCGCCCGCGAGACGGCCTGCCGTGAGATCCCCAGCTGTGTTGCGATCGTGATATTGGGAATCCCGCTCCTCCTCATGGTCCAGAAGAGGAACTGCTTTTCATCCGTTGGCAGAAGCATGGGTCAACATATGCATATTGACTAAATAAATTTATGCGCAGGTCTGGGCAGTTCCTATCCCCATGTGATCTTTGCCATATCCCGGCGTGGAATCCGCAGGTACTGGTACCTGGGATACCCGATCATCATCGCGTACAGGGGATGATGATCTTCCGGTATGCCGAGCATCTCTGCGATGTCCGGTGATGCCTCGAACGCGATCTGCACCAGGCCGCCCCAGCAGGTACCCAGGTGAAACACCGGGGCAGCAAGGTCGAGGTGGGTGAGGGCAATTACCGCATCGGTAAATACTGCCGGATCATCCCGGTGACCGTGGGCAATGATGAGATGCGGGGCACCATGGCAGACGAGATCGATACCCTGGTCCCATGCCCCGGTGAGTACGGGGAAGAGGGGTGCCAGTGGATGTTCGGGAGAGGATCTCTGGATCTCCTTTGCCCATGCAATTACTGTACCTGCCAGCTCCCGGACGCGGGAAGGGTCGTGGATGACGAGCCAGTGGACAGTCTGGCGGTTCATGCCGGTCGGGGCATACCGTACCAGGGAAAAAACCTGTTCAAGTACGTCTTTTGGAACCGTATCCTGAGTGTAATGCCGAATGGAGCGGCGCCCGGCTATGTGCTGCATCAGCTGGCCCGCAGTGACGGGAGGTTCCCGGGAGTATTCCGGTAGCGGACCTGCACAGGGACAGGAAAGAGAGATGGCACCTGCCGGGCAGGCCGCCTCGCAATGGCCGCACTGGCAACAGGCAGCAACCCGTTCCCTGCTGACAGAAGGAACCAGCCCTTTCTCTCTCTTGCTCAAGATCGCGTACGGGCAGATGTTTGCGCAAATGCCACACCCGCTGCAAAGTTCTGCATCAATCGTGACCGGATCTCCGGCCTGGCAGGTCTTGTTCTCGTCAGAGTCTGAAAGGCATTCCTTTTCCGCTTCGTAAGCCATGAAGGCGGTTATCGTCATTTCAACTATACAATAAGAAGCAGATATACTAATAGCATCCAGATACACAGAGTATAGTGAGTAACTCAAGTGATATCATGAAACACACAGGAGATGAGTGCGAAGTGACTGTGGAGACGGCCCGGGGACCGGTGGATCCTGTTGAGACCGCCCTTACCGTTATCGGAGGAAAATGGAAGCCGCTCGTCATATGGTACCTCCAGGAGAGAACCCTCCGGTTCACGGAGCTGGCCGTTCACATCCCGAAGGTAACGCCGCGGATGCTCACCAAGCAGCTGCGGGAACTCGAAACGGCCGGCCTTATTACACGGATGGTCTTTGCCGAAGTTCCCCTGCGGGTGGAATACAGCCTGACTGCGCAGGGCAGAGCTGTCATTCCCGTGCTGGAAGCACTGTACGTATGGGGTACCGGGTACCTTGCCGGGCAGGAAAAAACCCTGCCTGCCGGGATAGAATCCACGGGGAAAAATGAGAAATTGCATAAGAAGAAGCACTGACTCGGTGTACATTAATTTTCAGGATCCGGGTAAAACCGGTCCTGGTTTTTCTGGAGACCGGTGGTTCCGGTTTGCTGAAAAACCCGGAACCGATCTGCATCTTTAATAATTCATACCGATACACGTACAAGTATGACTATCAGGAAGGGACGCCGGAAGAATAACGAGAAGCCGTTTCACGAAGCCGTGACGGACCTTCTGTTTTCCGCAATGGCCAACCATGAGGATTTCATCGTCACGTACGAACAGAATGCCGCAACCGGAAAAAAGGAGGTTCACGTGATGTCCGGGAAACTGATCACTCAGGACGCCCTTGCTTCCATGAAAGCTGAAGTGGCGTGCCAGCTTGAGGATGGGGGCAGGCACCATATCCGGGATATGGAATAACGAGTGCCGGTGATATCCGGTGTACCCGTGACTCTTTTATCAAGCTCTTTTCGAGACATACCAACGTTATAGGAACGAATGGTGTGAAATTCCGGAACCTTTCCCCCTCAAAACCCTGCCATTGTCAAAAGCCGGTTGTGTGAATATCGAGACAACCGCGAACCGGTAAAAATTATGAGGAGCCGGGATTGGTGATCCTGCCCATGAACAGGATGTTTCCGGTTTCTGTATCCTTGATCAGGAATACAAACGGGTGGTCGGCCTTAAAGACGGGCACCGGCTCCTCCTGGACCGCACCCTTTGCCCAGAAAACAACTGCCGTTGCTGCTGCTGCTTCCGTTCCCTCCTCATTGACATCCAGGTATGTTTTGTGAATCACATCGTGAATGTACAGATACTGCGTACCATCAATGCCAGAAAAATCGGCGGATGGGGAAAACGCTGTTGGCATTCCCATAGCCGTAAGCGTTTCAGGCAGATGGTATTCCGTTTCAAGGTTTACTTTCGGGAAGTAAACCATGACACGCCGGGACGCGGATTTCTGTTCCAGTGCGGACAACCGGCCTGCATCAAGGGACGCCTCAGCGGCAGTGAGGTTATTTCCTTTGGGAAGAAGGACGAGCATGGAGAGCTTCTTTCCACCTGCATCCTCGTACGGCATTGACAGCATCTGGAGCTCGCTGTTTTCTGCGTACAGATATACAGCGTCCTTATCCGTCCGCTGCATCATCGGTACCCGGACTCTTGTGCCGGAATCCATGGAGAAATCCGCATCCGCTGTCTTGTTCTTATCGAACTGTTTCACCCAGGTGCCTTTGAAATAAATGGCATTCGTTATAACGAGTCTCGTCAGCGGGGTGATTCCGCCTACCGGTATAAGATTCCTGATCTTGTTCTCAGTCTGGTTCTCCACCCACTGGTTGATGGTTATCCGGGATTCTTCCGGCTGGGTGTTAAAATCGAGATTCGTTGTATCGGCACTATAATACTGGTGTGCCATGCCGGTATATTCCGAAAGGAACGGATGGGTTTTTTCGGCCCACAGGGAGTTTGCCGTGTGCAGCGTGTATCCGGTACTTCTGCTGTTGAGCGCGTTATACATCCCGGCATATCCCAGACGTCGCACGGCGTCGTCTTTCGGGAAGTGGAATACGGTCTGGATCTCGTCAGCAGTTGTTCTTCTGGCCCCTTCATACGTTATGGCAAGGGCCGACGAGATGGAGAATGGTGAGAAGAAGATGTTGGAACCGGCGTATCTGGGATCCTGTGCAAGCCGGGAATACAGATCGAATGCAAACCGGTTGTTGGCATCAGTTACGATCTTTTCACTTCCGATGACCGGTGAAAACGTGCCTGCAAAGGTTATGGCTCCGGCCTCATCAACTACCCTGGTGCGATTATCGCTCACATCCACAGCCGGTGTTTTTTCCGCTGTGAGAGAAGCGGGCTGCATTGGAGCGGTCCCGGTGCATCCGGCAATAACGATGAAGAGCACTGCAAGTGCTGCAAAAACACACAGCGTATTTGGTTTTGACTCCATGACAAGCATTGCATGGCGGGAGAATTATATCTGGCGATAGATGCGAACAGTTCCGCAGCTATTGAATAAGAGAAGGAATATGGGGAAAAGCTCCAGGAAGGATGAACCGGTACTACCAGTCCTTTTTCATCGCTTCTGCCTTGAGATCCTTTGGCATCAGCTCAATTGCGTACCGCAGCGCAGTCCGGGGCATGACCTTTTTGTTCTTCATCACATAGGAGAAGATCTCGTCCGTGTGCTTCCGGCTTGCCTCTTTGAGCAGCCAGCCGTAGCCTTTCTGCACCAGGTCATCTGTATCGGTGAGGAGCAGGTTCGCGATCGCAATGGATTCGTCAAGAAATTTCCCGTGTTTTGCCGGAACAATGAGCGAAACTGCCGCCGCCCGCCGCATCCACCGGTTCTCTGACTGCGTCCAGCGTTTCAGTTCTTCGGTGCATTCCGGGTATTGTTCAATGAAATCCCCCATCGTGTGGTTGCAGAACCCGTCACAGGAAGCCCAGTTGGTGATGTAGGTATCTATCCAGCGCCGGAATACCGCGAGATCCTCCCTCTCGTACCGTTCCGAGAGTGCATGGGCCCATTCCGAGACAATAAATGATTCCTCCATGTGGCCGGACTGGTACAACTCCTCGCAGAGAGCGAATATCTCCTGCTTGTTACGGGTCTTTATCTCCCTCCAGTACTTTTTTGCAATTGCAATTACGGTCGCGGTCTTCATGCCATAACACATAATCTCTTCCTTGAAAAACCGCCGGGAAGCCTTCTGGATCTCCGGGTCTGCCTGACTCTGGAGTTCCTGACGGATATTTGCTATGACCGGATCCATAAAATGGGTGGGCTGGTATTCCTGATAAGGGAAACGGAAATTCGTTTTCCGGAGATATGCAAAATATCCTGAATCGTCCACTCATGACAGCGCGGTTCGTGAAGGTGTATCTGGTGGATTTTCTGAAACGTGTATCGGCCTTCCCGTCAACCGGAGAGGACACTATTAAATTCCAGCGTCTATACATGAAAGTACATCATGTCGCAATTATTGGATAAATTCCAAAAAAAAGTCAAATCCATAGTTTTTTTAAAAAAGATATATTTATATGTAAAACAAATCAATGGGTAAAGCAGAGAAGCCATGGCGGTCAATCAAAGTCACGTGGATGGGATCATCAGCTCTGCATCGGGAGATGATCCGGCCGTCAAGCTCGAGAACCTCGAACGAGAGGTCGACCTGATAAAAGCGTCCATCAAGCGCCTTCTCATGGATATGAGGGAGCGGATGAACGATCTGGGAAATCCGTTCACCCTTGTTTCTTCCGGTGATCAGGGAGAAATCGATCCGGCTGCCATGGACAACCGGGCAGCGCTGGAAGCCCGTGAAGCAGCGCTTGATGCACGCGAATCCACACTTGACGTACGGGAATTCCAGGAGAAAACAGAACCTCTCAAAAAAGCAGATCCCGCTATCATCGAACCTGTTTTCTCACCAAAAGTTGATACCCCTCACCCTCCTAAAAAAGAATTTTCCGAACCAGGGATCGGCTCATCTGCTCCCTGCCTCACTCCTCTCAAGAACTCCCCGGAAACTCTCCCGCTCCAGAAGGCCTACCATCTCTTCAGATGGATACAATTCGGGGTGAAAAAATTCGGACACGATCGTCTCGAACAATTAGTGGAATCCTATTGCGTCATGGGATATATCACCAAGACGACCGCCGAGGAGATCCAGCATATCTCCCGCCTCATGCCGGAAAATCTCGGCAACGTGAACGAGATCGGGCCTGACGAATTCGTGTATGAGTTGTATACCCTTAACCGGTTGCTCTCCCCCAACGATAACTCGCTCGATCGTGACATGATTGAAGTGCTCATGGAACAGCGCCGGGAGAAGTCCAGCCCTGCGATGGCATCTGAATACGGGGATGGCATGCCGGGAACTGCACCCGAGAGGGAAAAGGCAGGTTCGCCCGCTTTTGGAAAAAAAGACCTGGAATGGATGAACCTCCGGGCCTGACGTGAGTAATCGTTTTACCGGGATCTAAAACCGGATCTTCTTCTTATTTATGACGATCCTGGTCAGCTATCTGTTTCTTCAGCAGCGCATATTTTGCGAGAGTAACCTCCAGCAATTCATCGTATACTGCCGGGAGTCGGCCCTCGAGAACCTTTACTCCCTCTTCCGTGATTCCTCCTTTGGTTGCCACGCGCCCGATCAACTCGTCAAAACCCGTATCAGCCTCTTCGAGAAGCCTGGCGGTTCCGATCAACGTTTGCCGCACGAGGAACTCTGCAAGAGCCAAAGGAACCCCCTCCCGCCGGACCGCGGCCGATGCAAACTCCTGCATCATTGCCGCAAACAGGGCTGGCGCACAGCTGGTGAGGTCGGCGTACAGCTCAAAGTGCTGCTCCTGGATCTCGACTGGTGTCCCGATTGCTGAGAAGAGGGAAAAGACGAGTTCCCTGTCGGCAGGTGTGACGCCTCCGCCCCAGGCAACGAGCGAGATGCCGGCGTGTTCTTCAGCAGTCAGGCTCGGGATGACCTTGACACAGCGAACATCCGGTCCCGCCCAGGTCTTCAGGTTTTCGAGGGTTACGCAGCTCGCGATCGAGATGAGGAGTGTCCGCTCCGAGAGAAGATCCAAAATCCCGCTGAGCACGCTGTGGACGTCCAGTGGCCGGACACAGATGAAGAGAACGTCCGCATCCGATGCAACTTCCCGGGGGGAACTTTTGACGGTTATCCCCGTATCGGCCGCAACTGCCTGTGCGGATATTCCCTGCCTGCTGCACGCAGAGATCTCTTCCGGCCTGAGCGTTTTTGTCCTGGTAAACTGCCGGATCAGCATGCTGCCCATGGAACCGGTGCCGATGAACCCGTAGCGCGTCATGGTTACCGGATTGTGGTCTGTGCCGGGGAATAAAAGATATGGTGCCGGCTCTCTGGTATCAGCGATACTGTTATGCTCTTGTCATCCCAATAACGCGGTACGAGAGGTCGTGTCCATGGATGACGTGATACAAAGGGCCGCGCTGTATCCGGTTACCGATGTCATGACGAGCTGCCCGCTATCTGTCCATCCTGAGACGCCAGTTCCGGAAATTCTCGACCTTTTTTCGCGGCCGAATTTACACCAGGTTCTTGTTATCGGCGACGATGAAAAGGTCTATGGCGTTATTACGACCCGGGACATAATAGCGGCCGTAACACCCGGTGCGGGCTCCTTAAAAGGCCACCAGATCGCAGGTCTTGACCGGCTCCTGAAGAGCACGGCATCTGCGGCCCGGGATCTGGTCTCCGATGAGCCCCTCAGCATCTCAATGACGGCAACCCTCCTGGACGCGCTCAAAGCCATGGAACATTCCTTTTCTCCCTCCCTCATCGTTGTTGACAAGAATAACCGTGCGGTAGGTTGTGTTAACCTCGCCGGGATCCTCTCTTTCCTGACTCATCACGATCACTGACTGGGTGCGGCGTCAATCCCCAGGTGCCTGATACCGGTGTGAAGGAGGAACGGCGTGACGAGAACCGTTACGATCACGAGCAGGACGGTTGCCGTGTACAACTGCTGTGCGATCATGCCGGCGATGATGGCGGACTGGGCGAGCGCAAGCGTCAGATCCCCCCGGGGGATCATGCCGACCCCGACAAGGAGTGCCCGGCCGCGACTGTCAAGAAACGAGACCGAGCCAAGGAATCCCCCGACGATTTTTGCCAGTACGGCCACGATGATAATGACGAGAATTACCGGTGTGAGCAGATCTTTCAAGGGGAGGTACATCAGGAGGCCGACTGATGCAAAGAAGATGGTCGTGACAATGCCGAACGCCGTATTGTTGAGGGTCTCGTGGATATCGTGATCTTCGTGGATCCCGGTGCTCAGGGCGAGGCCGGCAAAGAAGGCCCCGACAACAAAGGTCAGCCCGAGCATCTGGGAGGCAAGAGCGGAACTGCAGGCAATCGAAAAAGCCGCTGCAAAGGAGAGGGCATGGTTTCCCAGGAGCTGGACCTTGGCAAAGATGAAACCAAAAACGGCTTTCCCGACAGTGGATATCACCAGGATGAAGAACGTGGCAATCAAAAGCGGGCGCAGGATCGTATAGTGGGTAAAGGAAGCGTCCGCTGTAAAGGCCGACAGGACACCGAACAGCACGATGCCGCCGATGGCGCTGACAATGGCTGCCCCGACAATGGTCATGCCGAAATCCGTGTTGAGCTGCCGCTCTTCGAGCAGGGTGCGGACGGATACTCCGATGGACGTGAGGGAGAAGATTATCGCAACAAAGAGGGCTTCTGTCTGGGTTAAGGAAAGGAGAATGGACAGACCATACCCTGCGACAAACGGTACCGCCGACGCCACGATCCCGGTGACAATCATCCGCTTTCGTGCAGAATGGAAGATCTTCTGGTTGATCTCGATACCGGTAATGAAGAGAAGGAGGATCACTCCCAGCGTGGCAAGAAACTGGATGACCGAAGACATCTCCACGAGGCCAAGAACGGATGGGCCAAGGAGGATCCCGGCAACGATCTCCCCTATCAGCGACGGGTACCCCAGGTACTCGACAACTTCGCCGAGTACCTTTGCCGAAACGAGGAGAATGATGATGCCCAGAAGTGCATCCATACCAGTATTCGGATCACACCCCATAAAAAAGGGCGCGTGTCTTTCAGCATACCGGCACCGTGTTTTCAGGCAGCGATCGAGAAAACCAAACGCCGAACTGCCCGTTTTTGCCTATTTCCGGTTCTGTTTTTTCGGGCAGCCGGCTGACGGGTCATTCTTTGTTGGGTTATCCCCGTCTTCGAGATACTTCGTACCCCATACACAGAGTTCCCGGAGTATCGGGATGAGCGTTCTGCCGAAATCCGTGATTGAATATTCCACCCGGGGCGGGACTTCCGGGTAGACCTTCCGGGTAATCACCCCGTCCTCCTCGAGTTCGCGGAGCTGTTTGGTGAGCATCTTGGCATTGACTCCCGGCAACCCCTTCTGCAGCTCACCGAAACGCAGGATATTGTCTCCCAGGGCCCAGAGGATGAGGGGTTTCCATTTGCCGCCGATCACGTCGAGTGCTGCCTCAACACCGCAGTGATAGGTCTTGCCGTTTTTCGTATACACCATAGTTACCTCAATGGAAGCTTGTTACCAATCTGACCGTATTGCCTATATATTCACTTGAGGCAGATTTTATCGCAATGATTCAGATTACCCTTACCGCAGAATAGTATGCATTCTGTCTGTTTATGGTTTTCTGTCAGGACACCCTGCCCGGTGCGGGGAGTGAGGAAAAAACTATGGAAAAGATACCGATTGGACTCAACTTCTTCATCCCAATGCCGGTCGTGCTGGTCGGGACACAGGTAGCAGGGAAAGCAAACTTCATGGCGGTGGGCTGGATTACCCGGGCAAATGGCAATCCCCCTATGATCGCCTGCGGGATCAGCAACAACCACTACACTGTTAAAGGAATCGGGGAGACGAAGACCTTCTCGGTGAACATTCCCTCCTCGGATCTGCTGGAAAAGACCGATTACTGCGGTATTGTATCGGGAGAAAAAACCGACAAATCGCAGGTTTTCGATCTGTTCTATGGTTCCCTGAAAACCGCACCCATGATCCGGGAATGCCCGGTAACGTTTGAATGCAGGCTCGTACAGAGCGTGCTGCTTCCGACCCATACGCTCTTCATCGGCGAGATTGCGGGGGTTTATGCGGACGGGGATGTGATCACGGATAAAAAGCCTGATTTCCCCGAAATTGATCCGCTCTTCCTGACCATGCCCGACAACCGCTACTGGACGCTCGGGAAGTATACCGGCGATGCCTGGAGTGCCGGGAAGAACCTGATACAGCGCTGATACCATGACAAAAATACTTGCAATCAACGGGAGTCCCCGGAAAGACGGGAACACGTCCATCCTGATCCGGCACATTCTCAAAGAATGTGAGAGCGAAGGGATTGAGACCGAGGTAATCCAGCTCGGCGGGAAAAAGATCCACGGCTGCACCTCCTGCATGAAGTGTTTCGAGAACCGGGACCGGCAATGCGTTATTGACGAAGACCTGGTGAACACCTGTATCCGGAAGATGATCGAGGCGGACGGGATTATTCTGGGTTCCCCCGTCTATTTCCTCGATTTGACCTCCGAGATGAAGGCGCTCATCGACCGGGCCGGTTTCGTCTCATACGCCAACGGGCATATCTTCTCGGGCAAGGTCGGGAACGCCGCGGTTGCCGTACGGCGGGCCGGTGCCAGCCGCACCTGCGACTCTCTGCTCCACTTCTTCCTTGCCAACGACATGATAGTGCCCGGTCTTCCCTGTATCGGGATTGGGCGGGATATCGGGGATGTTGAGCGGGACGGGGAGGGTATCGCCCATGCCAGGAAAGTCGGGCAGTCTATGGCCCGGCTCGTAACAATAATGAAGCAGCACCCCAAAGAGCCATTGATACACGCTGACGAACGAATACCCGGAACGAGAAAAGGAGACTAACTCATGATCACGATACTTGTTGACCAGGATCTCTGCACCCGGTGCGGGATCTGCTCGAATGTCTGTACAATGGGGCTCATTGACCCCGCTGATGAGAACACCCTGCCAAAAGTTCCGGAGACCAAAGCCGGCATGTGCATTTACTGCGGGCACTGCGAGGCGTTCTGCCCCTCGCAGGCGCTCCTTCTGAACGATCGCCCGGACGAGAAGGTATCTCTGCCGGCCGGTGCCGGCACCATTACGCCGGATGACATGGCATTCTGCTTAAAGAAACGCCGTTCTGTCCGGCGCTTCACAAAGGACCCGGTACCAAAGGAAAAGATTCTCGAAGTCCTCGATATCGCCCGGTACGCTGCATCGGGAGGCAACGGGCAGCCGGTGGAGTGGATCGTTGTCTACGACCCGGCAAAGGTGAAGAGGATCGCCGGCCTGACGGTCGAATGGATGAAGACACTCATCAACTCCACGCACCCGATGAGCGGTTACGTTCCGATGCTGATCAAGCCCTTTGAAGCCGGGTACGATGTTATCTGCCGCGGCGCCCCGCACCTGCTCTTTGCAACGATACCAGAAAACAACCCGGTTGCGCAGACCGATGCGATCATCGCCCTCACGCATTTCGATATCGCGGCTCCGGCGTATGGGATTGGCACCTGCTGGGCCGGGTTCGTTGCAATGGCGGCCACCTCGTACGAACCGCTCCAGGAGGAGCTCGGTATACCCAACGGGCGGAAGAGCGCCTATGCCCTGATGTTCGGCCACCCGCAGTACAAGGTGTACGGTCTTCCCCGCCGGAAGCCGCTGAACGTAACGTGGCAGTAGGGATTCCATGAAATCCCTCTTCGATGAGACCTGCATAGGGACGATCCATCTCAGGAACCGGCTTATCCGCTCAGCCACCTGGGAAGCCATGGCCGATGAGAGTGGCCGTCTGACCCCCAGGCTCATTGAAGTGTACCGGGAATTAGCTGATGGCGGGGTGGGTCTGATCATTACGAGCGCGACTACGATCACCAGCGATGCAACCCGCGTCCCCGGCATGCTCTCAATCCCCGATGATACTTTTGTTCCTGTGTATAACGAGCTTGTTCAGACCGTGCACGATGCCGGTGCCCCCATCGTTATGCAGCTCGTGTTTCCCGGCAGGAACGGGGCTTTCTGGACCCCGTCAGATCCCTCCCGGGAGGATATCCATTCCATTGTCAAGGGATTCGGGGAGGCAGCGGTACGGGCACAGCGGGCCGGTTTTGACGGCGTGGAGATCCACGCAGCTCACGGGTATTTTCTCAGCCAGTTCCTGAATGATAAGAGAAATACACGAACCGATGAGTATGGCGGGACGGTGGAGAACCGGGTACGCTTCCTCCTTGAGATTGCATGCGAGATCCGGGCGAGGACCGGTGCGAACTATCCCCTCCTTGTCAAGATCAACTGCTCGGATTTCGAAGAGGAGGATGGTGTCTGGGATGCCTGCCAGCTTGCCTGCCGGCAGCTGGCAGAAGACGGGATCAGTGCCATCGAGGTATCCGGCGGGATCAGCCAGATGCCGTTTCCTCCGCATGGCATGCCCTATGAGGAATCGGTCTTCCGCGATTATGCTGCGGAGATCTCGCGGATCACGGGTGTTCCGGCAATCCTGGTAGGTCTTAACCGGACGCCATCGGTGCTGACCGGGTTATTGAACACTGCGGGTATCGGGTATTTCTCTCTCTCCCGCCCGTTCCTGAGACAGCCGGACCTTGCCGGTTACTGGAGAAACAACCCGGACCGCCCGGCCGAATGCCTCTCCTGCGATGCCTGCAGGAAACAGCCGGATGGAAATGTCTGCCCGTTCAGGGAATAACCCCGGTATGGGACGAATTACAGACCCGGATTTTTTGGTGAATTCATGACAGACTACGCAACAATCGGAAGGAAAAAACTGCTTGAGATCGATGGAGAAGCCGGCGTTAAGGTGGAAGAGATCTTGAACGCCGTCTGCCCGGACCTTGCCCGGTACCTGATCGAATATTCGTTCGGGGAGATCTATGCCCGGGAAGTTCTCGATAACAGAACCAAAGAGCAGGCAGTTGTGGCTGCCCTGACCGCGATGGGCACGGCCGCCCCCCAGCTCAAAGTCCACATCCATGCTGCTCTCCATGTCGGCTGTACGCCCGAGGAGATCCGTGAAGTGATCATCCATATGTGCGGGTACGCGGGGTTCCCGGCAACCCTGAATGGCATGGGGACACTCCTGGAAGTTCTCAGGGAGACCGGGCGGACGCTCTCAACAGCCTCCGTCCATGCCGGCTCCGGGGGCAGGTACGAACGCGGGAAGAAACTGCTCTCGCAGATCGCGCCGGACCAGGAGCGGGTACTCAAAGAGACCTTCGACCCGGTAAACCCGGATATCACCCGGTACGTGATCGAGTTCGGCTACGGTGATATCTATGCCCGGGGCATCCTGCCGATCCGGAACCGGCAGGTGGCAACCATAGCTGCACTCGCTGCAAAAGGAACCGCTCCCTCGCAGCTCCGGTTCCATATCGGGGGCGGGCTCCGGGCTGGCCTCTCCGAGGAAGAGATCATCGAGATCATGCTGCTCATCTCCATCTATGCCGGGTTCCCGGCAGCACTCAACGGCATCCTTGCAACCCGCGAGGTTGCCAGCACCTTAAAGGAAGAGACGTGATCACAGGAGAAATACTATGGGAACAGTTATTGCCATCAACGGAAGTCCGCGAAAGAAATGGAATACCGCAACGCTGCTCGAACACGCCCTGAACGGGGCTGCCGGTAAGGGGGCAAAGACCGAACTGGTCCACCTCTACGATCTGGATTTCAAGGGCTGCACCAGCTGCTTTGCCTGTAAACTCAAAGGCGGGAAGAGTTACGGGAAGTGCGCCATGAAGGACGATCTCACTCCCGTGCTCGACAGGATCGCCCGGGCGGACGCGCTCATCCTCGGCTCGCCGTTCTATTTTGGCACGGTGACCGGGGAGATGCGCTCCTTCATGGAACGGCTGATGTTTCCGTACCTCATGTATACCTGGCCACCGGCATCGCTCTTTGCGCGGAAGATGTCCACGGCCTTCATCTACACGATGAACGTGTCCGAAGAACAGATGAAAGAGCACCAGTATCCTGTGCATATCGGCCTCAATGAAGGCGTCCTTGCCCGGACTTTCGGGCAGGCGGAATCGCTCTTCTCGTTCGAGACGCTCCAGTTCGAGGACTACGACAAGGTGGTCTTCAGTTACGCTGACCCGGAGGTGCGGCGGAAGCGGCACCGGGAGGTCTTCCCGCAGGACTGCAAACGGGCATATGAACTGGGTGCACGGCTGGTAAAAACCGGCGGACAACCGGCCGGATGTTAAGGTAAGAAACCATTACGTAACGTACAACCGATGATAAAAAAGGAGGAAAGAATCATGGAAACGATCGAAGCCATCATGACACGCCGCAGTGTCAGGAAATTTGAGAAACGCCAGATCCCCGATGCGGTTCTGGAAACGATCATCCGGGCGGGGACCTATGCCCCGTCCGCCCTCGCCCTCCAGCCGTGGGCGTTTGTCGTTGTGCAGGACCAGACGGTTCTGGACCGGGTATCGGACTACTGCAAACCCCTCATGGTCTCGCACATGAAGAATGCCCATGACGGGATGTCGGATGCGTTCCGGGCCCTGCTGGAGAGCCCGGGATACTCGATCTATTATCATGCCCCGACCGTCATCCTGGTCATCGGGAAGACCGGCAGCCGGTTCCGGGAGATCGACTGCTCGCTCTGCGCAGAGAATATGATGCTCGCCTCCCATGCGCTCGGCATCGGCAGCTGCTGGGTCGGGTCAACGGAAGTGGCGTATGACAACAGGGAGATCATGGCAGGGTTCCGGATCCCGGAGGGCTTCAGCCCGGTCGGCACGATCGTCTTCGGGTATCCCGAAGAGAGACCCGAAGCCCACGACAAAAACGCGCCGAAGGTGACATGGGTCCGGTAACGGAAAGAGACTGATCGTGAAGGATACCCGGAAAAGAGTACGGGCTCGTCAGAACTGCTCTGCCAGAATGGAATACCCGGCAGGGAGGATGAGATCTCAAACCTGTTGGTACCCCCCCTCTGCACGCGAATATCGTTAGCTTTCCTCACTTTTTTGCCAACCAGATCCCGCGATCGTTCGGATCCCGGCACAGAGATCGTTTATATGAGCCTGCCCTCCGTTTATCCGGGCTCACGCGCCTCGTGGAGGAGAGATCGCTACGAAAAAAACAGGAATTACCGTGAATTGGATCCTGGGTCTTGCATTTCTGGGAATGGCACTCATTGTCCTCATCGAAACGGGTGTTTTCATTGTGTACCCATCCTTAAGCCCGTACACGTCCACCCCGGTCAGCGGCAATCCTGCGGAAACCGGAACAACCATTCCGGTAATAACCGCATCGGATACCCGGCCCATGGTCTCATCCCTCCCGCCGGAAATATCTCAGGAGCAGGCAATTACTCTTGTACGGGAGGATTATTACCGACCGGCGTATTCTGTCGCCAGAATCGCCCTGACCGATCGTTATGCGAAAACCCCGCTCTATGAAATAGACCTGGCACCTGTTGAGGGATTGGTTGCTGAACAAAACGAAACAGTGTTCATCGATGCAACTACCGGGGATTATTACAGCCCGGCCCAGGAAAGCGCCAGGATCTCTGTTGAGCAGGCGAAGGAGTTTGCAAGGAATGCATTCCCGCACCTGTCCCCCGACAGGGTCAAGATCAGGTTTTCCGATGGATCACAATACGCCCTTGGCTGGGAATTTACCCTGATGCAGGGCGATGAAAAACTTGTCCAGGGCGGCCTTGCGGCAGACACGGGCGATCTGAAGTGGTACGCCTTTCCCGTCCTGCGAAAAGACCGTCCTGCAAACCCTTCAATCTCCCTTGATGCGGCAAAAATCATAGCCGAGCGGGAAATCCGAAACCGAAACGGTGTATTACCCGTTGCGCAGACCGATGCCAGGCTGGATCCGCTGGGTATGCCCGGTGAAAAAATTGCCGGGAAATACGTTGTTGTCTATACGAGGATCATCCGAAACGTGCCCTGTGACAGCGACAGCCTTGTCGTCACGGTTGATTCGGTAACCGGGAAGGTTACGAGATATTCGAAACAATGGATACTTCCTGAAAACGCGGTTGTTTCAATGTCCCCCCCTGCCATTTCCCGCGAGGCAGCGGCTGGTCTCGTGGAACGGGAAGCCCGGAAACGCTATCCCGCGTCTGCCGGCAGCCTTACCATCATCTCTGCGGATCTCCGGTGGATGGATTATCACAACCCGGATCAAATCATCCCGGCGCCCGGGGATATCCCTCTTGCCTGGAAGGTACAGTTCGACGATGCAGTTATCAGGTCACAACAGTGGCCGAACCCGGGAACCGGATGGGTGGATGCGCAGAACGGGACCCTCCTGGATTTGTATTACCGGCATTAGGGCAATTCATTTTACACGGGAGTGAAGGGATCCGGAAAAACAAGTGTATGCGGTTTCCCTTTCACCCGTTTTTCCGGACTCCATGCAGGATTGCACCTGCCGCAAGACCGATGATGAGAAGCACACCTGAAAAGCCGGGCAATGCCGACGGTGTTGTCCGGGGGGGGAGTGCTGTTTTCCGGTCTGGTGGGGAAGAGGAGGTTCTATTGCCGGCTCCGGTCCGGGTTGTATTTTCAGAGGGTACCGTGGGCGGGGCAAGGGAAACGAGCACGACCTCCCGGGGTTCCGCGAAGATATTTTCACCGGCACCCCGGGTATAGATGATACGATCACGGGAAATCACCGGGGAGGATAAGCCATACCTGAATGGCGTTATCCGGTTTTTTTCACCGGTGACCAGGTCCATTACGGTGATTGCCGATCTCTGTTCCCTGACATCCAGGGGATTCTCGGCTTGCAGCCAGGCAACCCGGTTGCCGGAGAGCTGGGGGGTATGCCCCTCATGCAGGGATCCCGACCCGGTAACGGTCCGGGTCCCGGTTGAGATCGTGTAATGAATGATGGTTACGATCCCGTCGATCTTCTCTGCCCATAGGACCTGGTCTTCCTGGAGATAAGGGGTCCCGAGGAGCATCCTTGGCCGGGTGAGGCGGGTTTCTGTCCCGGTGTTGAGATCGAAGAGATAGAGATCCGGATTATCTCTGCCCTCGTTGCGGCCGTCCACCCAGAGAACGAAATCCCCGGCTATCCGTGGAAGACTCTGGTTGCCCGGTGAACCGGCCGGCAGGTAATATCTCTTCCCTGTGGTCAGGTTGAGGAGGACGATCCGTCCCTTCGTACCGGGAGAATCCGGGTCGTGCTCGGTCCAGACCACCCGGTCCCGGTCGATCCAGGGGTTGTCATTATGCCTCAGTGCTGATACGGGAAGGGTGGAATCATCCTGGTTGGTGAGCTGGACGGTCAATCCGGTCGTGATATTCATCAGCATGATCCCGTATTCAGGATATACTACCCGGTCTCCGGAGATGGACTGCCCTTTGGGAATTTCCGTTATTGCTGGAACCGGGCCGGTAATATCCCGCCGGGGACCCGTCCGGTAAACCTGTTTTTTTGACCTGTCACTGATAGTGTATACGTAGCATCCCCGTTCAGGAGCATTCAGGTATTTATTATCCTGGATCCAGAAGAGCCGGTCCCCGTCAAAGGTCATGGAGTGCGGCTCTCCGGCAATAGTGAAGAGAACGGTTTCAGCTCCTCCGTCAGGGTTCTCTGCTGCAAATGCTGCCGGGATGAAAAAGAGGCCGATGAGAAGAATACCCTGCAGGATCGGGGAACTCCAGGACTTCATATCACGGAAAAAAAGTTAGGGGAATATGAACACCGGTGTAGTATCCTCATCCTCGGCATAGTTCGGGCTCGCTGTATATCCCCACGCATGAGTATAATACTGGCCGTTTGCGGGATATAGCTTATCTTGCTGGGCAGAGACCTGGCTGATTCCTGCACTGGAGCTCACTGAAGTGGATGCCTCTGTCTGTCCTGTCTGGGAATTGATCAGTGCGGCATCTACGTAGATATAGGAAGGATTGCTGATACTTGATCTACACGTTCCGGAATAGCGTATCGTCCGGTAGTCCACCTTATACCCTGAAGCCGTTACCATGACGGTTGCCCTCAGCGGACGTACTATCCGGTCAGCAGATACATCCGTCACGGACGGTTCCCTGCCCCACCACTTCATCGTCTGTGCGGCCATGTTCTCCTTTATGGAATCCTTGACCCCTGCCAGGTGTTCGGGATGCACTTTCTCCATGTAATCAAGGACCGTGATGTCCTTGCCGTAGAGTTCATTGATTGTTTTCAACTGCGCTTCACCGGCTACGGTTCTCACGACGTTCTTCTCTTCCGCTGCACTCACCGTAACAACCAGTGCGCATGCAAGGAGGAGCGCCACAAGAATTACCGCGCCCAATTTGGATTGTTTCATTGTTGTCATGTGTCATCTCCTTTCGGCCAACGACAGCATCCGCTCTTCATGTACGGATTGTGTAAGGCCAAAAGACCGGGCAGCTTCGCATATCACAGAGGTAAAACTGTACTATGCTGCCCACAATTCGGGGGCACATCTGCATGTCCCCGGATTCTTATACGAAATGGATCTATAAACGATCTCTGTGCCGGGATCCGAACGATCGCGGGAATAATGCCGCCGGAAAAATTTATAATAATCCCCGGATAGATTGTTATTATGAAAGAGCGGGATGTGGAAGGCGGGAAGGGTGCGGAAACCGGCACGTCCATCCCTGCGAACACCCGCCAGTACCTCACTCTTGCGGCCTGCGGCCTCTTCCTCGGGTTCTGTCTTCTCGAACTGGTTTATATCCCCCTCTTTGGTGTTGACGGGAGCGGGATACCGGTTCCCCGGTGGCAGATGCGGCCTGTCGATCTCTTCCTCCACCTGGTCCACTCTCTCTCACCTGTACTTGTCCGCCCGGCCGGACTTCTCCTGCTCTGGGGCTTCTGCCTTGGGTTCTACTTCAACTTCCGGCTCATCTCCGACAGGACCGTTCTCGGCTTCCCGAACCGGGAGAAAGTGTTCCGGGCCATCGTACAAGAACCCGGCAGTCATTTCAATGCTCTCCGCGACCAGACGGGAATCAACCGGGGGACACTCCGCTACCATCTCGCAACCCTCGTCCTCAACGGGAAGATCTCCTGCGTCCGCGATGGCGTCTACACGCGGTATGTGCCGGCCGGACTGTCCACCCGTGAGCGGGATAAACAGGTTGCCTGCCGTTACCGAGATGAAACGGACCGGGCGATCCTGTCCTACCTGCTTATCCACAGGATCTCCACCCAGCAGGAGATCGCAAGCGGGGTTGACCGCTCCCCCTCGGTAATCTCCTGGCGGATAAACCGGCTTCATTGCGAGGAGATAGTAACGATACAATCCTCCGGCAGGGCCAACCGGGTCAGCCTGACCCCCGAAGCCGGGAGATCGCTCCGGAAGATTGGCGAAACCCGTAACCCGGGAAATCGTTTAACGGATATCTGTCCGGAGATTTCTGGCATACAGGCAGAACCGGCCTGTACACATCCATAGTTTTTATCCCCCGATCCCCCGGTTTCTGCCGAGGGATGACCGCCGATGCGGCATCCGCGACATTCTTCACGTCTGCGTATTCCCGGTGCGACCTGTACGATGCGCTTAATATCGTTGACACATTCAAGCGCTACGGGATGACCAGCCAGGCCACCAGTCTGAAGTTCCGGCAGGAGATCCTCAGTCTGGGCAATATGAAGGATGGCACGGTGCTCCTCCATAATTTCCTCGGAAAGGAGCCCGGGGCGGATGCGCTGTACCGGCAGATCGGGATCAATATGTCGCGGGCTTCTGCTGTGACCTCGTACTCTTTCTGATACCCCTGAGGGGGGGTCCATGCCCCTCAACAAAAAAGTGACCTGCCCCCATCCGCTTTCCCTGAAGGTGGCTCCCCACCCCCCCGATGAATTTGTCCGGCGTGGGGACCGGGTTTTTTATCACATGTACATGTGATAAACGCATGTACATGCGATTATTGGATGTACATGTCACTCACGGTGTATGCGGTTTGAGCAGGGCAAGCTGCAAAGCCAGCTCCCCGCATGGGGTGATCCGGTAGAATTTCTCCTTCCGGCTGTTGCCCGGCCCTGTCATTTCCTCTATGAGATCCAGTGAGGTCATGGTCCTGAGGATATTCGAAAATGTTCCCTGGCTCAGCTCGTGCAGCACCGCCCTCTTCCCGGTAAACAGATCGGTCTTTCCCGCTCTGTTCGGTGCAACCTTCACCCCTTTCTTCCGCACCGGCACATAGAATCCCGAGAGCTGGAGGAAGAGATAGGACCGGGGTACTACCCGGGCAAAAGGCTCCCCCTCTTTTTGCGGGCGGTACAGGGTCTGGAGGATTTTGATGTAATTCGGGTTTGCCGCAACGCTCTCCACGGGAGCCTTTGGTACCGGAATTTTTGCCTGGACCGCCTCACCTCCCCGCCCGGCAAACGAGTAGCGGGCCTCCCCCTCAACCCAGAGCGCGAGAGTGAAGAGGGCAAGAGCCATATCCTTCGATCCCTCAGAGAGATCGAATGAGAACCATGCATGGGGATGGTCTTTTTTGATCTTCAGGATAGCATCGCGGGCCGAGTTGTCCGCCGGGGGAGTGACGTAGACGAGCGATGCGGGGACGTTGAGTGATGGAGCAAGAGCTTTGACTTTGTTCACCGCTTCCCGGGCAGCATCCTTCCCTGCCCGGACCGCCTCTTCGTCCCGGGCGTTGTTCGTGTAGAGTTCCACGTCGGCAAAGACGAACAGGTGCGTAATATCGGGATGGTTGCGGAGGGTTGCCGCATACGCCTCGTAGATCCCCTCTCCCGCACTGATGATATGGACATGCTCCCGCCCGGCCATGATCAGCGTCCGGATTGCAATTATAAATGTCTGCTGGATAAAAAATGGATTATACTCAGTGTGTTGTCCTGGCTTCTGCCTGACCTTATCCTCTTCAAAGTCAGGGTTTTATACCATCATAGGGATACTCTACACAACCCATGGATGATGATCGCGCACTCAACGAGATGGCTGCTGTCATCCTCATAATCTCTCTCGTGATTGTGATGGCTGCGCTGGTCTTTATCCTCTCATCCGGCATGCTGTCGAACCTCACCAAGCCGACATTGATCGCCCCGAAGATCAGCGCCCAGACCATCAGCGGGAAAGATGTGATCGATATCTCCAACCGGGGTGGCGACGTCATCTACCTCAACGTGCCCAAGCTGCACTATAACGAGATGGGCGTCTATATCGACACCCCGGAGGGAAGTTACCGGGCCCGGCCGCTCCCGGGGGTGGACCAGTTCAGCCCGGGAACCACCCTCTATCTCTTCAAAGGACCCGATGCGTACCGGATAACGGACAACCCGGTCGATCTCGCATCGGCGTCGGCAGGGTCCGTTCCTGCCGGGCAGGTGGCAGTCCGGCTCGTGGATGAAACCTCGCAGCTCCTCCTTGCAACGTGGGGGAATGCCGAAGGGTCATCCCCCGCCCCGGTACCAACCCCCACCCCCACCCTTCCCCCGTCTCCCGGGCCGGTGAAAGCCGCTTTTACCCGCGATCCTGCAGAAGGTATTGTTCCGTTTTCGGTCTGGTTCACCGACGCATCGACCGGCCCGGTCACCTCGTGGTACTGGACATTCGGTGATGGTTCTACAACGGACGAACAGAGCCCGTCCCACCTCTATTTGAAAACCGGAGAATATACTGTGAGCCTGAAGGTTACCAATGCAACCGGCGGTGCCGACACGTTCACGTATCCCGGGTGCGTCCGGGGAATTATCCGGGCGGATTTTGCTGCAACACCGGTCTCGGGTCCGGCCCCCCTTGCAGTGCAGTTCACCGATACATCCGGTCCGGATGCACAAACCCTTCTCTGGGATTTTGGTGACGGGGTTACTGCGAACTCTTCGCAGAGGAACCCGGTGCATATCTTCAGGAATAGCGGCACCTACACGGTAAAACTCACCGCGTCGGGTGCCGGGGGATCGGATACCGCGATAAAACCCGGCTACATTACCGTGCAGGACCTGCCCCTGCCGGTGGCCGGCTTCTCCGCGATTCCGGTTTCTGGAACCGCGCCGCTCACGGTTGCCTTTACGGATACTTCGACCAACAACCCGACAACGTGGTCGTGGGACTTTGGCGACGGGGATACAACCGGTACTACCCTGCAGAACCCGGTGCACACCTATACAAAACCCGGGAGTTACACCGTGACACTCCAGTCAGCAAATGCCGGTGGCAAAAGCGGGATCCTGACGCGGCAGGGGTATATCACGGTTTCCAGCTCCACCCTGCCCCCAACGATCTCGTGGGTATGGCCGGACAACCTCCGGCACGGGCAGTCCCACACGGATGTGGATCTGGAAGGAACCGGCTTTGTTGAGGCAGGGACAACCCGGGTCACCCTACGACACGCCGGTGAGAAGGATATCGAAGGCGAGTGGGTCAAGGTTCTCCGTCCCACGCACCTCATCTTCGACCTCCATGTTCCGGGAAGTGCCGATCCGGGAGACTGGGACGTGATCGTCACCAACCCCGATGGCAGGAGCTGCACGCTGAAGGGCGGATTTGAGGTCCGGAGCTGATTGATTATGGATCAGGGAAACGCGGATTTCTCTGTATTGTCTGCCGCCAGATTCATATTTCCTCCAATCTATCCTTTTGTATGACATATTCTGCGATCCTGACTCCTTTTGCAATAATCCTCGAACTGGTCGTTTTTATTCTGGGGGTCTATGCAGGATATTGCCGGAAAAAACCGTACGCCTATCTCTTTGCCGTCACGTTTTTGATCTTTGCGGCCTTTGACTATCTGGGCTCGATTGGTGTATCGACCGACATCATCGCAATACTGAATATCGTGGCGGTTCTTGCCGCCCTTGCCGGGATGTACCTGGTTGTCCGGGAAAAGAGCGCATAATATCCCGGCTTCCCGCATAACCAACAACCTGTATCCGGCTGGCCCGTGCGGCGGAGCGGTTATCCGCGGAGCTTTTTTTTGGTGATCATCCGGTTCCGGCTCCTTTATGCCGTTTTGCACCAACACGGAAGATATGGACCGATTGTACGGAGTGAGCGGATGAGACGCGAGAACCAGAAAGTACTGGATGACTTCCTTTCCCGTGCAGATGCCATCAGCGACGATATCCTTGCAGATACGCAAAAGATGCTTGGCTGCATGCCGTATATCCTGCCCGTTCTGCGGGAACGGCCGGAGTACTTTGCCCTCTCCTCGATTGCGGACGAGATGGTCTGCCGGCCGGCCCACCTGTCTTCGAAGACTGCCGAGCTCGTGGCCCTGGCAGCGGCGGCAAGTGCGGGTGCGGAATATTGTATGCAGGTCCACATCCGTGCAGCGGCAAAGGAAGGGGCCAGCCGGGACGAGATCTATGACACGATCCTGATAGCAGCGCTTGTCGGAAAGACCCGGGTGCTGGCACCCGCTCTCCGCGGGCTTTCGGATGCATTGCCCAAAGAGAACCGCCAGACGCGGGAAAACCAGCAAACCCCCTGATCTTCCTCCCGGCACGT
Source organism: Methanoregula sp. (assembly GCF_041645475.1). Classification (GTDB taxonomy): domain Archaea; phylum Halobacteriota; class Methanomicrobia; order Methanomicrobiales; family Methanospirillaceae; genus Methanoregula. Next base: position 92,563 of record NZ_JBAZQA010000009.1, read on the forward strand.
TCCGGGAGGGCAGATTGTTGTATCCTTGATCCGGGCTGGTCACCCCGGGCCTGCCTTTACCTGGGGGAACGGTCGCGTTTCGCTGAAAAAAATTTCCGGATCTTCCCCCACCAGGAACGTTTTGGCCGCTTGCAGAACGGGAGCATACCTTTTGCCACCCGGGAAGCTTCGCAATCGTTGCACAGCGTGTGCCGTTTGCAGGTGCGATTCGGGCAGGGGCAGTCTGTTCGTATCATTACGGGGATCTCCAGCAAACACTGAATCCCCGGGCGGTATAATGTTTTCCCGGCCCGGGCCTTTGGGGCAGGTGACCCAAGGTTGATGTGGTTTGGGGATCCTGTCTCTTCATGGATATACCGGCAGTTTCCGTAATCATCACCCTGTGTGCGTACCTTCTCGGGATTGCCGGTGCCGCTCTTATCATCTTCGGGGGGTTCCGGGCGCTAATACGGGTGATCCTCCGCGGGATCTCCAGATCCGCCTGCACCTACAACCAGATCCGGCGGGACTTCACGGACAAGATCGTCTTCGGCCTTGAATTCCTGATCGCTGCCGACATCCTTGCAACGCTCCTCTCTCCTACCGAGCAGGATCTCATCAACCTGGCTGTTGTCGTGATCATCCGGACCGTTCTCGGCTATTTCCTTTCAAAAGAGGCTGCGGAGTTCAATCTCCAGTAACCCCTCAGGGCGTCTGGCCGGTCAGACCCTCAGATCTGCATCTTTTCCAAAAGCCCGTCTGCCCAGGCTGCAATCGCGTCCCAGTTGCGGAAATCCCCGGATGGGATCTTTGCCATCTCCATGAACCTGCGCATCAGGAAACTGACTTTTGCCGGGTCGAGTTTACCGGCGAACAATACGGAAGAGACCGGTGAGAGGGGGACGATTGCCTTCCTTAGGGCTTCCATGGCAGATCCGACTGCCTCAGGTTTGGGATCCTGCGGAGCGATTCCAACCGCAAACGCAGCAACGGGCATCTCGGTCAGCTGCGCGAGGAACTTTGCAACAAACAGCCTGACCGGCTTGTCCATGCTTCCCATGTAGAGCGGTCCCCCGATGACAACCGCGGAATATCCTTCCAGAGACCCGACGGTCTTCATGTCGGCAACCGTGACCTCCGCCCCGTTCTTTTCCAGCTCCCTGCCCACCGCCTGCGCGATCTCGGCAGTGGAGCCGTTCCGGGTTGCGTATGCGACAAGTACCCGTGCAGTCATGATCGTTTTCCCGTGAAGATAATGGGATGCCAGTCAGGATAAAACCCCGGGCCTCCCCCCGCTATTCCCTGTCAGCCGATGCCGGCGCAGTGTCCTGCTGTAGCCCCGGGAAAAAATCCTTCCGGATCTCGTTTCTGAGCAGGAAGACCGGGATGGCAAAGAGGGCAAGGGACCCGAGAAGAACCCAGAGCTCAAGGGCGATGATGAGGTGAACGCCAGGATGGTAAAGGAGACAACTGCTGTTACGAGAAGACCGGGGGTGATACCGGCCGCTGCAATGGTCCCGATTATGGGGATGAAGAAGTAGCCCAGGATCCAGTCCTGGACCCGGAGCATCCTGATGTAATGGAGTGCCTGCCCCATGAATGGCAGAACGACCAGCCTATATGAATACTCGGAATTCGTTTCCTGCCGTTCTGCTGCCCGGCCGTGTGGTCTCTCGGCAAATGCGATACGGATCCCGGCAGTAAATACCACTCCTTTATAGGCGATCCAGAAGAGATGTTGAGGAGAGGAGAATTTCCACATGGCAACCGATCCCGTATGTCTGATGATCGTTGATGAAGACGATGCGAAGTTCACGAGTGTCCACAAGGATCAGAAATACTATTTCTGCTGCAACTGGTGCAAGAAGCAGTTCGATGAGAACACGAGGCGCTATACCCGTATCTCCAACGACGTCTGCGTGAACCTCAAAGAAATCCAATAAAAAAATCCTGGCAGGGCAACCCTCGCTGATGCGGGATATGGTTACCTGATCCTGTTTGAAGTTTTTTTTGGGATCCGGTAGTGGATACTGTTTTAAATCTGCACGGGCAGATACAGATGCAATAATCCAGAGGCAAACAACGAGCGATTTTTATGAAACCTGAAGATGATCCCTGGCTCAAAAGCGCACACAACAACGCAGAGCTCCTGGACCTGGAGAACAAGAAACTCTGGTCGTTATCCTTACCGATTCGGAATAATCTGCCGGTCATTACCAAGTACCAGGATTTCTGGAACCAGGCCAAACACATTACTGCGCTCTTCAAGGAGCTCAAACCGCTTGCCCGGAATGACCGGGACCTGCTCTGGAAACGGTTCAATGCCCTCTGCGTTGAGGTCAAGGAGAAACAGAAAACCGAGTACGGTTCCCTGGAATCCCTGTCGCAGGGGCATTTTGATGCCATCATGAAGCTCGCAGAGGAGGCCCGGATCCCTCCCGGTGCTCCCGCATCGGGCATTCACGACCTGGTGGAACGCGGGCAGAAACTCAAAAATGCCAGCGACCTTCTGGGGAAATTCAAGCACGAGATGATTGCAAAGCACAAGAAAACCTGTTTTGACCGCATTCAGGAGATCCGGAAACTGCACGATGCGGCATGGGGGCAGCTCAGGGAGATAAAGCCCTGCCGGGAGTCGAAGGCCGAATCCCGTATCCGGAAGAATCTCGAAGGAAACTATGAGCTGCGCAAAAAAGCTGAGAATGCGCTGGAGAATTTCCAGATCGGGAGGGGTCATATCCTCACTTTTCTCTCAACGAGCGTGGATCCCGTAAAGACTGCCTCCGCGAAAGCCCGGCTTGAGGAGACAGAGATGCGGATCCGGGATATCGAGCAGGGCATCCGTCAGCTGGAGCAATGGATTGCAGAGGATGAGAAACGGCTGGGGCAGCAGTAACCGCCCGGTTTTTGTTGTTTACTCAGGTATCAGTGTTTTTTTTAATTGCCGGGGGATCACGAAAGACCGGGTGTTTCAGCGACCCCCCGTCTCTTCATACGGGCGGAATAGACAAATAAGGCCAGCTCGCCATCCGGCGTGATGCTGTACAGTCTTTTATGGGCATTCTCCGGATCTGTCTCCTCCCGGATAAGGTTCCACGCAACCAGTGCCGATACAAGGCGGGAGAAGGCGGGAGGGGTGAGCTCACGGCTGCCCGGTTCCTCCTCCCCATGACGGGCCGGGATGTGCCAGGCCTTCGCCTCATTGAAAAGGGTCTCCTTTGGCACAAGAGCAATCTCTCCCTTACCGCGTTCCTGGCTCCGGAAGAGTATGGTGAGGATCACGAGATACTGCGGGTTGGCCGGCAGGTTCTTTGAGGGAAGGGTCGGCACCGGCACTCTCCGGGCAGGGGAATTACCAAAGGCATAATAGGAGTCTCCTTCAACCCAGAGCGACATTGAGAAGAGCCCAAGCGAGAGGCGTTTTGACCCGGCGGAGATATCGAACGAATACCGGGCATCGGGATGCTCGCTGAAGATACCGAGCACCGGGTCCCGGATCGCATCGAAGGTTGCGGCATCAATGCAGACCAGGGCGCAGGCAATATGCCGGGAGCGTGAGAGAGCGTTCACTTCTTCGATTGCATTGCGGATTGCGCACTTCCACGTCCGTTTCTTCATATCATCGCGGGCCGAGTTGGTGTAGACCTCTTTTTCAGCAAAGATGAACGTGTGCGTCACGGTAGGGAGTTCCATGAGAACCGCGGGGTACGCTGTATGGATACGGTCGCCGGCGCTGATGATGTGGATGTGTTCCTGCCGGTCCATGAGTACTATCCGGCATTGGATCATAAATGATTGCGGCCCCGGCACATGGCTGTGAAGAGCGAAACCGGTGACCGGGTATGGATTTCAGCCCCTGTCACGACCGGGTAAGATCTTTTGATACGGATACCGTAACGGCAGAGAACTGTGGAACCGGGGATCTGCTAAGGAAAGAGAAAAAATGTATTTAGATAAAGATCGGCGCAAGCACGAGCGTCAGCGTAGCAAGGAGCTTGATGAGCACGTGGAGCGACGGGCCGGCAGTGTCCTTGAACGGGTCGCCGAGCGTGTCGCCGACAACGGCTGCCTTGTGGGCCTCGCTCCTCTTGCCGCCATGGGCACCGGTCTCGATGTATTTCTTGGCATTGTCCCATGCCCCGCCGCTGTTGTTGAGGATAAGGGCAAGGAGGATGCCGGTGATGGTTCCTACCATGAGGAAGCCGGCTAGGGCCTCGTACTTCATGGTGACACCGATGATGATCGGGAACCCGATCACGAGGATACCGGGGAGGACCATGCTCTTTAAGGCACCCTGGGTCGTGATGTCGATGACCGCTGCATAGTCAGGCTTCTTGGTTCCCGCCATGATTGCGGGGTCCTTGAACTGGATGCGGACGGCGCTGATCACGGACTGTGCGGTCTTGGAGACTGCACGGATGGCGAGGCTCGCAAAGAGGAAGACGAGCATGGCGCCGAGAAGTGCCCCGACAAAGACCGGGACGCTTGCCAGGTTGACGACCTCGAATGCCTTGCCGGTCAGCTTGGAAATGTCAGCCATGTACGCGTTGAAGAGCAGGAACACGGCAAGTGATGCACTGCCAATGGCGTATCCCTTGGTGAGTGCCTTCGTGGTGTTGCCGGCTGCATCGAGCTTGTCCATGCGGTTCCTGACTTCCTGGGGGGCCTGGCTCATCTCGACAATGCCACCTGCGTTGTCAGCAATGGGGCCGAAGGTGTCCATGGTGAGGACGTAAGCACAGACCATCAGCATACCGACGGTTGCAACTGCTGTCCCGTAGAGTCCGCCGTTCGGAACGCCGCTTAAGGTACCGAAGCCGTAGGAGATCAGGAGGGAGAGACCGATGAGGATGGCCGGAACTGCCGTGGTCTCAAGACCTACGGAGAACCCGGTGATGATGTTGGTTGCGGCTCCTGTCTCGGAGGCGTCAGCGATCTCCTGAACCGGGCGGTAGTGGTGGTCGGTGTAATACAGGGTGACCCTGAGGAAGAGCACGGAGAGCACAATTCCTACGAGACCGGCATAGAAGAAGTTGATCCACCCGGGAACGGTTCCAAGGAGCCACTGGACCCCGAAGAAGAGGAAGATCGCGGAGATGATTGCCGTGATGTAGAACCCGCGGTTCATGGCGTCCATCGGGTCGGCCCCGTCTTTGCCCTTGACAGAGAGGATACCGATCATGCTCGCAAGGAGACCGAGCGAACACATGACGATGGGGAAGAGGATACCGTTCACACCGAAGAAGGGGAAGAGCGCGACACCGAGGATCATTGCACCGATGTTCTCGGCTGCGGTGGACTCGAAGAGGTCGGCGCCACGGCCGGCACAGTCGCCAACGTTGTCGCCAACGAGGTCTGCAATGGTGGCCGGGTTCCGGACATCGTCTTCGGGAATACCTGCTTCCACCTTGCCGACAAGGTCTGCACCTACGTCAGCGGCCTTGGTGTAGATACCGCCACCGAGCTGGGCAAAGAGTGCCACGAACGAGGCACCGAAACCGAAGCCGATGATGACGAACGGGGTGGTCTGCGGGTTTGCCCCGAGAGCAATGTACGTCAGGGAGACACCCAGGAGCGACATCGAGGTGATGATCAGGCCCGAGATGGCCCCGCCGCGGAACGAGAAATCAAGTGCTTTCCCGTCACTGGTCTGGGCTGCTGCCGCCGTGCGGATGTTTGTCCTGACGGCAATCCACATGGCAACGACACCGGCAACTGCACTGCAGGCTGCACCAACCACAAAGGAAGCTGCCGTTGAGAGGGCAAGCGACTGCTGGTTGGTGAAATAATACACCCCGTAGAGCACAAAGGCAAACACGATGGCCAAAATGGCGATAGTCGAGTACTGGCGCTTGATGAATGCTTCCGCACCCACCCGGATCGCATCGGCAACCTCGCGCATCTTGGGCGTACCCTCATCCTGCGAGAGGAGATTACGCGTCAGGATTGCGGCAAGGGCCAGAGCGATGATACAGATCGCAATCACGATTAGTAATACGTTTTCGATCATTCCATGACCTCCCTGCTGTCCGGAAATCCCGGTGGTTGTACCCTGCACTGAAGCATGCAGCCGGTACATCCACGATGGTTTTTCCAGTACATCAGGTATGATAAGATTGGCATCGGCGGGTAACCTGCCCCGATGACTCCAGAGGATGTACAATGGTTCCGAAGTTCCCCCCGGAAAAATCCATATACCACCCTAAGAGATCAATAGTGCATTCTTGAAACATTAAACTTTTATCTTTCATTGCGCTCCCGAGGGTCTGGCCGACCCGGGCCGCATTCATCGCCTTCCTGTGTTTTTTCTGGTTTTCTGGCCTTTCACCCTCATTTCCTGGAGATTATCTGCAATTTTCTCTCACTTTTATCCGGTTTTTCACCGGATTTTACTGTTTTTCCGGAAAATGAAGAATCGTGCACAATTCAATATGATTAATAATGAAAAATTCGTATATTCAGAGAAGGAGGGTATCTGGTGCAATTCGTACAGCTTCTGTTATTTCTCATACTGTTTCCCCTGATCGCGGCAGTGTTCATGCTCTGTATACGAAAAGAGATTGAACGCATCCTGATCGTGAAACTGTCCGCACTGCTTATCGGTGTGGCGACCGTGTTTCTTCTCTTTCTCACGTTCGATAAAGGAGCCCAGCTGGTCTCTGCTATTCCTGCAGAACCGGTCGGGCTCGTCATGTTCGTGCTTGAGATCCTGATAGCCGTCTTTATCCTGTATCTCGGTCTCAAACACCGGAAATACGTTGTAGTGGGACTCATCGTTGTCCAGTCCGCGATGATGATCTACTTCGAGGTCGTGTATGCCCATTCGGCAGGCGCAACCTCCAACCTGTTCATCGATGAGCTCTCGAATATCCTGGCTCTCATCATCGGCATCATCGGCAGCCTCATCTGCGTGTACTCGCTTGGCTACATGAAGTTCTTCCACGAGAGCCACCCGGAGGTAAAAGACCGGCGCAACATGTTCTTCTGTATCCTGTTCGTCTTCCTGTCGGCGATGTTCGGGCTCGTCTTCTCCAACAATCTTCTCTGGGTCTATTTCTTCTGGGAAGTTACGACCCTCTGTTCGTTCCTCTTGATCGGGTACACGAAGACCGGGGAAGCAACCAATAACGCATTCAACGCCCTCTGGATGAACCTGCTTGGTGGTATTGCCTTTGCCGGAGCAATCCTGTACCTTGCAATGTCCGGCAGCAATATTATCGGCCTCGACCAGCTCCTTGCATCCGGTAAAGTGATAGCCCTCATCCCGGCAGCCCTTATCGGGTTTGCCGGGCTTACGAAGGCTGCCCAGCTCCCGTTCTCATCCTGGCTTGTCGGGGCAATGGTTGCACCGACCCCGGTCTCGGCCCTGCTCCACTCGAGCACCATGGTCAAAGCCGGTGTTTACATCATTGTCCGGCTCGCGCCGATCTTCCAGTCGACTTTCACCGGCTACATGCTGGCTCTCGTGGGTGGCCTGACGTTTTTGCTCGCGTCGGGAATTGCCGTCTCGCAGAGCAATGCGAAACGGGTGCTGGCCTACTCAACAATTGCAAACCTCGGCCTCATCGTGGCCTGTGCCGGCATCGGCACGTACGAGGCGATCTGGGCTGCGATCCTCTTGATTGTCTTCCACGCGATCTCCAAGTCGCTCCTCTTCCTCTCCGTGGGAACGGTCGAGCACCGGATCAAGAGCCGCGAGATCGATGATATGAACGGCCTCATCGTGCGCATGCCGAAGATAGCCTCGATGATGGTGATCGGTATTGCCGGCATGTTCCTCCTGCCGTTTGGGATGCTCATATCCAAGTGGGCGGCGATCCGGGCGTTCATCGACGCACCCTACGGGTTTTTGTTCGTCATCATCCTTGCATTCGGCAGTGCCCTCACCCTCTTCTTCTGGGCCAAGTGGATGGGCAAGATCATCGCCGTCACAAGCGACAGCAAGAACATCGAAGGGGAAGTTGACCGCAGCGAATGGGCGGCCCTCACCTCCCTTGCGGGGCTTTCGATTGTCACCACGCTCGTCTTCCCGCTCCTCTCGACAAAACTCCTTGAGCCCTACCTCCTGGCAAATTACGGCAAGGTGGCCCAGCTCTCGCAGGATAACATCATCATCATGATCCTGATGCTCTTCCTGCTCGTCTTAATGCCGCTGTCCATCCTGTTGCCTCACCACCGGAAACACCGGCATGTTGCCCCCTACATGGGTGGCAGGACAACAACGCACGACATGCGGTTCTCGGGCTCCCTTGGTATCCAGAAAAAGACCGTGCTCTCCAACTACTACCTCCAGGACTGGTTCGGTGAGACCAAGCTCAGGACAACCGGTATCTGGCTCTGCTCCCTGCTCATTGTGATCATGCTTGCAGCCGGTGCATTACCGGGGGTGTTCAAATGATCAATATCGTCTGGGCCATCATCTTTGTCCTCGTGGCGCCGATCGTTGGCGGTCTTATTGCCGGTATCGACCGGAAGATAACCGCCCACATGCAGGGCAGGGTCGGCCCGTCGATCCTCCAGCCGTTCTGGGATGTGGGCAAGCTCTTCGAGAAGGAGCACGCGGTCGTCAACGAGACACAGATCTTCTACGCGATCTGCTACGTCATCTTCATGGCTTTCACGGGAGCGCTCTTCTTTGCCGGCGGGGATCTCCTGCTCGTCATCTTTGCGCTCACGCTCGCCCAGGTATTCCTCGTGCTGGGTGCCTTTGCCGCGAACTCCCCCTACAGCTACGTGGGGGCAGAACGCGAGCTCCTCCAGATCATGGCCTACGAGCCGATGGTGATCCTGGCAGCGGTTGGCATGTTCGTTGCAACGAAGAGCTTCAACGTGTCAGATATCGCGGCCAGCACCACGCCGGTCGTACTCCTGATACCGGGCATCTTCCTCGGCTTTTTGTATGTCCTCACGATCAAGCTCCGCAAGTCCCCGTTCGACATCTCCACCTCGCACCATGCGCACCAGGAGATCGTCAAGGGTGTGACAACGGAGTTCTCGGGCCCGTCACTGGGCCTCATCGAGATCACCCACTGGTACGAGACGGTCCTGCTGCTCGGCTTTGTCTGGCTCTTCTTCGGGTTCAACCCGCTGATAGCAGTAATCGCCGTCATCGTTGTTTACCTGCTGGAGATTCTTATCGATAATACCAATGCCCGTGTCCGCTGGCAGATGGCTGTCAAGAGCTCGTGGCTGATAGCGCTTGTTGTCAGCATGATCAACCTGGCTGCCCTTTATTTCCTCAACGGAGGCGTATCATGACCTACCTGGCCAAATCCCCCTGGATCATCCACTATGATGCATCGAGCTGCAATGGCTGCGACATCGAGATCCTGGCCTGCCTGACACCCATGTACGATGTCGAGCGGTTCGGGATCATCAATACCGGCAACCCCAAGCACGCCGATATCTTTGTGGTCACCGGTTCCATCAACGAGGCGAACCGCGAGGTCATCCAGAACATCTACAACCAGATGCCGGACCCGAAAGTCGTAGTTGCCGTAGGCATCTGCGCCTGCTCGGGCGGGGTATTCCGGGAATGCTACAATGTTGCCGGCGGCATCGACAAGCTCATTCCGGTCGATGTGTACGTGCCCGGCTGCGCTGCCCGCCCGGAATCCATCATCGACGGGATAGTAACCGCTCTTGGGATCCTTGAAGAGAAACGGAGTAAGAATGTTCACTCCCCGGTTGTGACCGACCACGGTCATGCAGAACACCACAGGCACGCAGAAGGAGGTGCACAATGATGGAATTACAGACGATCACCCCGATCAGTGTCGGGGAGGTTGTGGCAAAAGCAGAGCAGGCAAAGAAAGATGGCAACCGCCTTGTCCAGATCGGGTGCACGAAGATCGAAGACGACTTCGAGATCATCTATGTTTACGACAAGGACTACAAGCTCACCAGTTACCGCATCACCGTAAAACAGGATGACGAGATCCCAAGCATCAGCGGGGCGTATTTCGGGGCCTTCGTGTACGAGAACGAGATCCACGACCTCTATGGCATCCATGTCAAGGGAATCAACATCGATTTCAAGGGCACGTTCTACAAGACGGCGATCAAACATCCGTTTTCGGTGACCATCACCAAGGAGGGCGACGCATGAGCAAGCAGATAACCATCCCGTTCGGCCCGCAGCACCCGGTGCTCCCCGAACCCCTCCACCTGGACCTCGTGCTTGAGGACGAAAAAGTCGTGGATGTCATCCCCACCATCGGGTACGTCCACCGGGGCCTTGAGAAGCTCGTGGAGAAGCGGGAATACACCGAGTACGTCTTTATTGCAGAGCGGATCTGCGGCATCTGCAGTTTCATTCACAGCCAGACGTACGTGCAGGGTATCGAGCAGATCATGGGCCTTGAAGTGCCCGAGCGGGCGCAGTACCTCCGGACGATCTGGGGGGAATACTCGCGTCTGCACTCCCATCTCCTCTGGCTCGGGCTTTTTGCCGACAGCATGGGCTTTGAGAGCGTCTTCATGAACGCCTGGCGCCTCCGGGAGCACATCCTCGATGACCTGGAAGCGACCACGGGCGGCCGGGTCATCCAGGGCGTCTGCAAGGTGGGGGGTGTCCGGAAGGATATCACCCCCGAGAAGCTCGACGAGATGCTCAAAGGGCTCAAGAGCATGGAGCACGAGCTTACCGATCTCAACAACGTCTTCCTGCATGACAGCTCGATGAAACACCGGCTGAAAGGGGTCGGTGTTCTCAGCAAGGAGGATGCGTACTACCTCGGTGCGGTTGGACCGACCGCCCGGGGCAGCAGTCTTGCCATCGATATCCGGGAGACCGGCTACGGGGCACTCGGGAAGATCAACTTCAAGCCGGTTGTAGAGCACGATGGCGACTGTTATGCCCGCTGTGCGATACGGGCAAAGGAGATGTTCACGTCCATCGATATCATCGAGCAGTGCATAAAGAAGATCCCCGACGGCCCGGTGGACATGAAGGTCACCGGCGCCCCCAACGGCGAGTACTTCTCGCGGACCGAGCAGCCACGGGGCGAGGTCATCCACTACATCAAGGGTAACGGCAAGAAGAACCTTGTCCGGCACCGGGTGCGGACTCCCACGTTCACGAACATCCCCCCGCTCGTAACCCTCCTCAAAGGCTGCGAGCTTGCGGATGTGCCGGTGATCGTCCTGAGTATTGATCCCTGTATCGGCTGTGCGGAGAGGTGAGCTGACATGACGCTGTTCCAGATGACAAAGACGGTGTTAAAAAGCCTCTTTACCCGCCCGGCAACCCTGATGTACCCGGCAAAGCCGGCCAAGAAGACGGCCAACACCCGGGGCCACGTGAAGATCAACCCCGACGGGTGCATAACCTGCCGGTCCTGCCAGCGCAAGTGCCCCTCGCAGGCGATATCTGTTGAGGTCAAGGAGAAGACCTGGCAGATCGACCAGATGCGCTGCGTTGTCTGTGCCGTCTGCGTGGATGTATGCCCCACGAAGTGTCTCACGATGGACAACCAGTACCGCCCGGCCATGACCGCCCGGGGCGGTGTTGAGACGTTTACCGTTGCAGGGCCAAAGAAGAAGGAGCCGGCAGCAGCACCGGCCGACGGTGGGGTAAAGCCCGCTGAAAAACCAAAGGAATAAATTTTTTAATCCAATCTTTCCGTTTTTGGGAGTTTTTCTTTTATTATTCAGAACCGGCATTACTTTCACGGTCCAGTGCCCTCGTTTTATATTGAGCAATCAATAATAAATTTCAACGATGAACAACCATGAATTGTACACCCATCTGAAAGAGCATCCCAAAAATATCCGTTTCGATCTTTTGTGTACTGCGGCAGAAAAATTCGGGTTCATCTGTCGCGGGGGAAGGGGAAGTCACAGGATTTTCGTTCGGAAAGGAATCCGTGAGATGCTGAACTTCCAGGATGTTGGTGGAAAGGCAAAACCTTATCAGGTGATACAGTTGTGTAAAATAATTGAGCATTATTCGCTGTTGGAGGAGTCCGACCATGCATAAATATGCCATAGAAATTTTCTTTAGCGAGGATGATGGCGGATATATTGCCGTAGTTCCGGAACTTGCCGGCTGTTCCGCATTTGGTGAAACGGAGGAGTCTGCGCTGCACGAGGTCAAGGTTGCGATGGACCTCTGGCTGGAAACGGCAAAAAAGGAGGGGCGCACAATACCAGAACCCCACAAAAAAGAGATTATCAAGAGAGCTCTTAAAAAGATGGACCGGAAAAAAGCGGTTACGTAACGCGTACCATCATTGGCTCTCACCCGCCCCCCTGAAATTTCATCGTAGCGTCACCCATAATTTTCGACGCGAAAAAGCCGGCAAAAGAATAATTCCGGTGGCTGCCCAAAAAGGCAGCCCCCCTTCTCTTCTCGTATTATCACGGCATTTTTATGGGGGCCGGGTCCCGCTTCATGGGCCGGACATTTGCCCCCTCCATCTCTCCCTGTGCCCAGGCAAACCGGTCCCGGATGGTTGGCGGGAGTTCCTTCTCGTCGATCGCAACGAACCCGTAGTTTCCATAGAACCCTGCAAGATCCCAGACAGAATGCATGTAGAGCGTATCCTGCCCGCACGCCTCGACAAGCCCCCAGACCACGGCATTTGCATACCCGTGGCCCCGCTGGCTTGTTGGGGTAAACACGCCATCCACCTCAAAACCATCCGTGTGGCGTTTGCACCGGGCAACCGATACGGCCTGGCCGTCAGAAAACGCAGCAAATATCCGGTCCGTCCTGATGTCACCCTTCGTGTTGTGGTAATCGGTCCAGAGTGCCTCTGCAACAGAAAACTCCGAGGATACAAGCTCCCTCACGGCTGCACCCGTGCGGTGTTTCACCACAAACCGTGCCGGTGACGGCATTACCGGTATTGACGGTGCATCCTCCCCGGTTCCCTCGATCCGGTAACTGCCGGGCGGGACATGGATCACAAACTGTGCCCCGGCGCCCGGGGTGCCGTTCTCCTGGATCGTCATACCGGTCACCTCAACGATCTGGCGGCAGATGAAGAGCCCGATCCCCGCGTGTCCCCCGGCATCATACTCGAATATCTGCTGTTTTTTCTCTGCAGGGATCCCGGCGCCATCATCCCTGATGCAGAGATCGAGCCCGTCGTGGGTCTCGTGATACGTGACAACAATGTTTTTGACCCTGCTCCCGCTGTGCCGCAGGGAGTTGTCCAGGAGATGGGTGAGGACATCAGAAAAGAGCGGATCGGCGTAGACTTCAAGACGTCCAGTCCAGCACCGGATCGGGACGGTTTTGTCATCCGACGGCAACCTGGCAGTTTCAACCGACCGCTGCACGCTTATCCAGGCCGGGGGGAGCGACCCGAGATCCTTGTAGGACTCGGTGAGGAAGAGCTGGCGGGCAGCATTCCATGCGAGTGTCCGGATCTTATCGAAATACAAGTGTATCTGGGTATCGGTGCTGCGGGCATCCGCCTCGTCAACAGTCTCGATGATCTCGTCAACCGACCGGTGGAGATGGTCTGACGAGAAGCGGGCGAGGAGGCTGAGCTTGTCGTTGGCTGTTTTTAAGGCATGCTCGGCATGGACCCGGCCCGTTATATCGAAGAAGGTGAGGATAGCCCGGTCGCCGGGAAGAGAGGCGGCAGAGACAAGGGTGATAAACGAACTCTCGTCAGGACGGCTGAACTCTGTCTCGGTGGCATAGACCGCCCCCTCGCGGGAGAGCCTGCCAAAAAATTCCTCTTCCTCCCCGCCTCTCCAGAAAGACGTGACGGGTGTGCCCTTCAGGTCAGCAGCTTTTTTATTGAGGAGATCGGCAGCCTTCCAGTTGATCTCCTCTATTGTCCGGCTGCTGCTGGCATCAGCAATGAGGATGCTGCCTCCTTCCGAATGGTCGAAGAGACCCTGGTAGAGATCCTCCTTTTCGCGGAGCCGGATGGTTAGGGCTGCAATCAGCCACCCGATAACGACAATAACAATCGCCCGGACCAGTGCCTCGGCAAGAACGGTGAACGAGGATCCGGCAAGGAGAAATACCTGGAGGAGGTAGACGGCCCCGATGCATCCTGCAATGACCGCCCCGCGTCGCGGGTACCGGTATGCGGCGAGCACCACCGGGATGTACAGGAGATGGGGGATGCCTGTCGTTATCCCGAAAAGAAGTCCTGTCAGGGTTGCAAGAAGTGCAACGGCAGCCGTGCCGATGATTCCCGCCTTCCAGACGAGATCGCTCCTCTCAAAGCCTGCGGGAGGTTTCATCGGCCCGCCTCACGATTACCGGTATCCGTTCTCATGCATGGATATGACGAACCAAGCTACATGAGGGTTGCGATTTTTAACGGGCTGGTTAAAATCTCCCGGAACAAAAGAGCCCGTCTCCCCTGTAAGCAAAAGCAACGGTTTCTCAACGGTTTCACGCGAAACTGAATGTTTCCGGTACCAGTGTCTGCAAATCAACGACAACCGCGAGCGCCGGGGTCGGGTTGACGTTCATCTGTTTCTGGAACTTGGTCTGCGACTGCCAGGTTCCCGCGTTGATGCCGAGCACCCCCCGGTAGGTGGTGATGCCCTTGATATGGACATGGCCGGTGTGCAGGATCTCCGGGAGCGGATCGATGATCAGCCGGTCGATCTTCCCGGCCGCAATCGGTGTCCGGCGGCCGTACGCGGGGGCGAGATGGCGGCGGATGAGCATCTCCTCCATCATCAGGCCGCTGTTCTCGTAGGAGGCGCCCGGGATGAGGCCGATCATGTCGTCGATGGATCTCCCGTGGTACATAAGCACCCGGACCCCCTGGAGGCGCACGAGTGCCGGGTTCTCGACGAGCACGCAGTTGTCCGGGAACTTTCTCGTGAACTGCTCCGGCAGCACCGGCTGGGGCTCGGCGCCCCGCACAACGTCGTGGTTGCCGGGCGAGATGATGATCTTCATCCGTGACGGGAGTTTCTGCATCATCTCCCCGAACGCATCGTACTGCTCGTAGATGTTCTTGATGGTCAGCTCCTGTTCCTGGCCCGGGTAAATGCCGATCCCGTCCACGAGGTCGCCTGCAATGAGCAGGTAGGAGAAGTCATTGTCCGCAAGCCAGTCGGCAAAGCGGTTCCAGCATTCCGGCAGGAACGTATCGCTCCCCACGTGGACATCCGAGATGAAGACCGCTTTTCCCGGCTGCTCGCTCTTATACGGCGCATTGTCGATGCGGATGTCCGGGCGGTAGAGGGTCTCGGCAAAGAAGAGTTTCCCGTCGCTGGAGAGCTTGCCCTTGACGCCTATCACCTCGTCCGGGATGAGCTTCTCGGCATCCTCGTGGATTGGCCGGTCCTTCCGGAAGAGGACGGCAACCGAGCCGGACGTGTCCTCGATCTCGGCGATGCGGTGACCGTTCGTGGTGGTCTTCACCTCGACAACCATCCCGATCACGGTACACTCCTCCTGCCGGTACCGGGAGTTCTTGGTGAGCCCCTCGATGGGCATCGACCCGGCCCGGCTCCGGATCATGCCGCCGAGCTTGCTGTACCGGTCCCGGAAATAGTGGAGATAGTCTGCCGACCCGGTGACTGCCCCGGAGGTTCCGGCAATGCCTGCAACCACCTCAACCTCCGGATCCACGAGAAACCGCGTCCCGTCGCGGGTGGGGTGAATCCCGGGGAGATGTTTTGCAGAAACAACGATGGTGTCCTTTGGGACATTTTCGATAATGCGCTCGATCAGCCCGAAATCGTCCTGCTCCTGGATATAGCGCACCACGTCGGGGTGCACCTGCAGCTTTGTATCAAGGAAGCGGAGCGTGATCTCCCGCATATCAAGCATGGTAGAATATCAGCTGCCGATAAAATATAGGCTGGTATTTTACCCATGGCCCGGTGAGGGATCCCCGTTGGGCGGGGTTGATATCCTTCCCGTACCCAGGTACTGGTACCCATTTCCGGGAGAAGGCAATGTCCGATATCGTTTCCATGCTGTTCCTGGGCTTCGTGATCGGCCTTACGGGTGCTCTTGCCCCCGGCCCGACTCTTGTGGCAACGATCAATGCCTCCCTCTCCGGGTCCTGGACTGCAGGCCTCAGGATCTCGCTTGGCCACATCATTGTCGAACTCGCAATTTTCATCCTCATAGTCTTTGGCCTTGCTGCCCTTGCCCAGCCCTATATGGCCGCAATTGCCCTTGTGGGCGGGACGGCGCTCATTCTCTTTGGGGTACTCACGATCCTCGGCAGCAGGACGGCCTCGCTAGACCCGAAGGGGACACTTCCTGCCGGCAACCCGGTTGTGGCGGGTGTCGTCTCCAGCGCCGCCAACCCCTACTTCTGGATCTGGTGGCTCTCGGTCGGGAGCGCGATGGTGATAGCCGGCCTCGAAGGCGGCCTTCTGCTTGCCGCTGTCTTCATGATCGGCCACTGGGCAGCGGATACCGGGTGGTTCACGCTCGTTGCCGCCGGGGTATCCAGGGGTGTCTCGATCCTGACAGACACGATGTACCACCGGATCATGGCAGCCTGCGGGTTGTTTCTCATCGCGTTCGGGATCTATTACATAATCCGTGTCGTGGTTCCCTCCTGACTGCACCAGAGCCATGGTGATTCCACAGGGTTAATGTATAACGGGTCAAACACTATACGAAAATCCAGTACAGGGCGCGATTGCACGTGGCAGAGAAAGAAACCAGACGGGATATACGATCACTTTTCACCCAATTCAAAACGAGCAACCACTGGGCGGTCTCGCTTGCCCGCGACCTCCTCTGGGTTGTCGTGGTGGTCGGGGCTATCGCCCTCGCCCTGTACCTCATCTGCGGTACCTGGCCGGCCGTTGTGACCATCGAGTCCAAGAGCATGGACCCGAACATGAAGGTCGGGGATCTCGTTGTCGTGGTCCAGAAGGACCGGTACGGGGAGTTCCAGACCTGGGTGGATGGCAAAGCGGCAAACAACTCCAGGTTCGGGAGTTACGGGGATGTCATCATCTACAAACCCAACGGCCTGACAACGGTCCACCCGATCATCCACCGGGCTGTTGCCTATGCCACCGACGAGCCCATGACCGAGATCCGGGGCAATACGCTCAAGACGAATTACACCGCACCCCATCCCGGTTACATAACCTGGGGGGATAACAACCCCTACCCGGACCAGTTCGTCTCCTTTACGGGAATCGGGAACCCGGAACCGGTCAGGGAGGAGTGGATTGTAGGAAAATCCCTCTTCACGGTTCCCCTGGTCGGGTACCTGCCCCTCCACATCGTGGAAGTGGTGATCGTTGTTATCGTCATCATGATACTGCACGAGATGTACGTGCGGTCACGGGAAGAGAAAGAGACAAAACCGGCAAAGAAGGCCGGCAAGAAGCAGCGGTAGGAGGGAAAAGCGCACATGACAAAAACCTCAACCCTCCTTGACGATGTTCTCGGGGGCCACCGTCTTACGGATAAGGAAGCCGCGGGACTGCTCAGCGCAAAGGACCGCACGATCCTGAAGATCCTTTCAGCAGCCGATGAACTGCGGGAACAGAAGACGGGCAGCGTTGTCACGTACGTGAAGAACCAGAACCTCCACGTCACCAACATCTGCAAGAACCTCTGCGGTTTCTGCGGTTTCGGCCGGAAGGCTACTGACGAGGGGGCGTACTGCAATGACAGGGAGGCGATCCAGGCCAAGGCCCGGCTTGCAAAGGAACGGGGCGTCACCGAGATCTGTTTCCTCTCGGGCGTTCACCCGGGGTTCACGCTCGACACCTACTGCGAACTGATGGACTGGGTGCATGAGGTTGACCCGAAGGTCCACATCCATGCCTTCAGCCCGGACGAGGTGGCGTTTGCAGCAAAGAAGCTGAAATGCCCGACAACCGAGGTGCTTGCCCGGCTCCAGAAGGAAGGCCTTGGCACGATCCAGGGTACAGCAGCTGAGATCCTCGTGGATTCCGTCAGGGAGGTCATCTGTCCAAGGAAAGTCCCCACTGCCGAGTGGATCCGGATCATCAGGGAAGCTCACACCATGGGCCTGCGATCCACGGCAACCATCATGTACGGCTCGTATGAGTCTTCGAAAGACCAGGCCGAACACCTCGGTCTCCTGAGGGCGATCCAGGACGAGACCCACGGGTTCACCGAGCTCGTGACCCTCCCCTTCGTCCACACCAACACCCCCCTCTTCCAGCAGGGCATTGCCCGGGCCGGGTCAACCGGTCGCGAGGATCTCCTGATGATCGCCGTTGCCCGCCTCTTCCTCGACAACTTCGACAACATCCAGGTGGCCTGGGGCAAAGTGGGGCTCAAGATGACCCAGCTCGCACTCCTGTCAGGGGCCAACGATCTTGCCGGCACCATGTTCACGGACGACGTGACCGGAAACGCCGGGGCATCCGGTTCGGACTATCTCGATCCAAAGGATATGGAGCGGATAGTTGCCGATCTCGGGCGGACGCTCCGGCAGCGCACAACGCTCTACGAGCTGGTGTAAACCGGATCCCCTGTTTTTTTTGATCAGGCCAACAAAAAAGAATATCAGAGCAGTTCCAGCGCTTCCCTGCCCGTCATGCCGGTCTTGATTCCGCGGCTGATGGCCGACCGGTTGGCTTCGCTGACAATCCCGCTCAGGAGGTCATCGGTATCCACAATCGACGGCCCGAGGGAGGGGCGTACCTTTGCGGCCGGGTAGCTGAACTTGTCCAGGGCCGCAACGTCAAAAGCCCCGCATCCGACAAGCCCCATGTCGGTTCTCACCGCAACGAGATTTGCCGGTCCAAGGGGGATGATGAACCCTTTTGCGGTTCTCCCGGCCAGTTTCACGTTCATCTGCTGCATCATTAAAAGATGGTTGTCGTGCCGGATTATAATTCTGCGGAATCCGGATGCGATACCTTTACTTTTCTCCGGGGGGTACACTGCGTACGAAACCCGGGGTGCGTATGGACAGGAATATCAGGACATTACTCAGCGATGTGAAAGCCGGCCACCGGCTGGATGAAGACGAAGCGGTCTTTCTCTTTAAGATCCGCGACCGGCAGGTCTGGGAGATTGCAGCAGCCGCAGACGAGGTGCGTGAAGAGCGGGCCGGAAATGCGGTCACGTATGTCCGCAACCAGAACATCAACGTGACCAACCTCTGCGTCAACTCCTGCGGCTTCTGCGGGTACTCGAAGAAGCCGGGGGATCCGGGGATCTATTTCCACGACAAAGCGGCAATCCAGAAAAAGGTGGCCCTTGCCCAGGAGCGCAAGGTCTCCGAGATCTGCAGCGTGAGCGGGCTGCATCCCGACTTTTCCGCACAGTCCTACACCGATGTCTACCGCTGGATCCGCGAGGCGGCGCCAAATGTCCACATTCATGCGGGAAACCCGATGGAAGTTGCCTATGCGGCAAAGAAAAGCCACCTCAGCACGGTCGAGGTACTGGACCGGATGAAGGAGGCAGGCCTCGGCTCAATGTGCGGGACGGCTGCCGAGATCCTCGTGGATTCCGTCCGTGACAAAATCTGCCACCAGAAGATCCCGACTACCGAGTGGGTCCGGATCATCACCGAGGCCCACGGCCTTGGAATCCGGACCACCGCAACGATCATGTACGGCCACTGCGAGACGGACCGGGACCGGGCACAACACCTCGGCATTCTCCGGGACATCCAGGACGAGACCGGGGGATTTACCGAGTTCGTCCCCCTCTCGTTCATCCACATGAACACCCCGATCTTCCGGCAGGGTAAGGCCCGGGCCGGGGCAACGGGCAGGGAAGACCTCCTGATGGTGGCGGTTGCCCGGCTCTTCCTTGACAATTTCCGGAACATCCAGGTCTCCTGGGTGAAAGAGGGCATCAAGATGGCCCAGCTCGGCCTCATTGCCGGGGGAAACGATCTCGGCGGGACCATGTTCGAGGAGAGCATCTCCAAGGGGGCGGGGGCAACCAATACGGACTACCTCGACCCGGCCGAGATGCAGCGCGTTGCCGAGGATCTCGGGCGGACGCTTGCGCGGAGAACAACCCTGTACGAACCGGTCCCGTAAGGGGATACCGGAGGGATGTGAAATGCGGCGGAAAGACCGGGAGATTACGGATTGTGAGGAGATGGCTGAGATCCTCAGATCAGCTCCCGTATGCCGGCTTGCCATGGCTGACGGGGACGAGCCCTACGTGGTTCCGCTCTGCTTCGGGATTGATGGCAGAACAATCTACCTCCACATGGCCCATGAAGGAAAAAAGACCGATATCCTGAAGAAAAACCCGCGCTGCTGTCTGGAAGTGGACAGCACCGAAGGCCCGCTCCCGGGCGACAACCCCTGTTCATGGGAGATGCAGTACCGGAGCGTGATCTGCACCGGGACTGCCCTGTTCGTGGAGGAACCCGGAGAGAAGCGCCATGCGCTCAACTGTATCCTTAAGCATTACGGGGGAGAGACGCACGACTTCCGGGAAAAAGACCTGGAACGGGTCTGCGTGATCCGGATCGATATCCGGGAGATGACTGCAAAAAAGCACGGGTACTGAGTGCTTACCCGTGCCGGGTCTTGACGAGCCGGATTATCTTATCCGCCGTCTTCTCGGCTTTCTGGACCGCTTCGGCATCGTTGAGCACGTCGCCCTCCTTAAATCCCGTCCCCTTCACGGACCCGAGCGACGAGAACTCGTGGGTTGAGAGGAACCCTTCGAGCGTCTGGATGGTCCGGGTCACTCCCTTGTTTGCGTGGACCCCCACCGCAACGCCTTTCCTGCCGGCCAGTTTGCGGTCATGGTAGAGAGAGTAGGTGCGATCGATGAAGTTCTTGGTGTGGCCGTTGACGTCAAAGTAATACGTGGGGGAGCCGATGACCAGGACATCGCAGTCAAGCACTTTTCTGATGATGTCATCCCAGTCATCGTTCTCGATGATGCACCACTTCTTCTCCCGGCACTTTTCGCAGCCCAGGCAGGGCTGGATCTTCTTTCCCGCAAGCGACACGAACTCCGTCCTGATACCGGCCTCGTTGCACCGGTTGAGGATGATCTTCACGAGACTCGCGGTATTGCCCTCCTTCCGCATGCTTCCCGAGATACCCAGAACCTTCATATGTTACCGTTACTGCGCTATGGGTTCTTGATGGTTGTGGTGACCGGTTCCAGGGCCAGTGACCGGAAGGCAGATCCGATCTCGTTTGCGGGGTTACGGGTGCGGTAAACGAGGTGGGACGGGCAGGTGCAGTCGCTGCACCCGAACCCGGGAATACCCGGTTCCGCGAGAACTCCTGCGAGCCGGCACTCAAACCGCTCGCCGGTCACAGCGTGGACCGTGGACCGGAGCGAAAAACGACTGTCGGTGGAGAGGTAATCCACGTGCCACTTCGGGCGCTTGTCCCTGGCATGGGAGAGGGCGATATGGCGCTCCAGACGGGCAAGCCCCCCGCTCCCGAGCGCCGAGCCCACGTAGATGTACCAGCCCCTCCGGAACGCGATCTCCCCGAGCGCCCCGACCCCTGCCGTGCAGCCAGGACTTGAAAAAACAAGGCAGTAGATTCCCTTATCCATAGCCGCTCTTCATGAGCCCCAGCGCCGCCGCAATGCACCGGCTGCCGTTCTCATCCGTGGGCTCGCCATGCCCGGCGTACAGTCCTTCGACATCGAGCAGGGAGAGCCGGTCGAGCGAGCGGGCAAGGTCGGTCCTGCTCCCGCCGGGGAAGTCGTAGCGCCCGAAGTAGCCGTCCGCAAACACCGTATCCCCGCTGATGAGCACATGGTCCTTTTCGGACCAGAGACAGATGCTTCCCCGGGTGTGGCCCGGCGTGTGGATGACCACGAGATCGCCGATTTTGTCGCCTTCCTTGAGCTTGATGTCGGGAAGGATGCCCGGCGAGCGGGCACCGAAGTTCATCGAGAGGCTCTTCATGTCCTCAAGGAGGCCGAGGGCATCCTCCGTATGGATGGCAACCTTGGCCTTGCACATGTGCGCGATCTCTTTCACCCGGGCGATATGGTCATAGTGGCAGTGGGTGAGAACGATGGTATCGATCTCCTCCTTATAAGGTTGTACCGCCATCGGCAGGACCCCCGCATCCACCAGCACATTTCCAACAATGTACGCGTTGGCGTACACCGACTCCCCACAAAGCCACCTGACCTGCATGCACAATAATAAGGAGCCGGAACAGATGTTTCTTATGGATTTGCTCATCCGCAGGTGCTGCCGCGGGACCCAGCCGGAACTTGAAGCGGTTGCACGGGCGGAACAGATGGAGCCGGAACGGCTCGCGCGGGGAATCGCTGCCGGGAGGATCGTTGTCCCGGCCAACCCCGTCCGGGAACACCAGCGGTGTGCGATCGGGACCGGCTGTTCGGTCAAGATCAATGTGAACGTCGGGACTTCCGGGAGCCGGTGCGACCCCGCTCTGGAAGAGGTGAAGGCAAAGGCAGCGCTTGAGAACGGCGCCGATGCCTTGATGGACCTCTCCACGGGAGGCGACCTTGTCGCGATCCGCAAGAAGATGCTCGCTCTCGACACAACTGTCGGGACCGTCCCCATCTACGAGGCCGTGCGCCGGGCGGGAAATGCCCGGGATGTCACTCCCGACCTGCTCTTCACGGTGATAAGGGAGCACTGCAAACAGGGCGTTGATTTCCTCACCCTCCACTGCGGGGTGAACATGCAGGCCCTTTCTGCGCTGAAGTCCGATCCCCGGCTGATGGGGGTCGTGAGCCGGGGGGGCTCGTTCCACTGCGCGATGATGATGCAGCGCAGGGAGGAGAACCCGCTCTATGCCGAGTACGACTACCTGCTTGAGATCCTTGCGGAATACGACGTGACGGTCAGCCTCGGGGACGGGATGCGGCCCGGCTGCCTCCAGGATGCCGGGAAACTCGCAAAGTCCGTGGAGTACGTGACCCTCGGGAACCTTGCAAAGCGGGCGCAGGCAGCAGGCGTCCAGCGGATGATCGAGGGACCGGGCCACATGCCGCTCGACCAGGTGGGCTACAATGTGCGGATGATCAAGGAGATCACCGACCATGCCCCGCTCTACCTGCTCGGCCCGATCGTCACCGACATTGCGCCGGGCTACGACCATGTCGTGGCGGCCATTGGTGGGGCAACGGCCTGCCTGAACGGCGCCGATTTCCTCTGCATGGTCTCGCCGAGCGAGCACCTCGCCCTCCCGGATGTCGCGGACATCATCGAAGGGACCCGGGTGGCAAAGATCGCAGCGCACGTTGGCGACACCGTCCGGAAGCACGAGGGCTGGAAGATGGACCGCGAGGTCCGGATGGCCGAGGCCCGGCACGAACTGGACTGGGACGAGCAGTTCAAACTCGCATTATACGGGGATCATGCCCGGAAGATCCACGAGCGGGACGGTGAGACCGATACCTGCTCGATGTGCGGGGATCTCTGTGCGGTCAAGATGGTGAATGAGTTGTTCGGGACCGGGAAGAAGACCGGGAAGGAATGATCAGACAACGAAACGTAAAGAAAAATGTGGGAATCTGAGTGAACATTGATACAAAAGTTTCTTTTTTTGATCATTACCGTGCACGAAAATAGCCAAAATCGTGCATTATGATGTATTGAGTGCACGGAATCGGGAAGAATGACTGAGAGGTACATGGGGTATCAGATAACCACTTGGTACTCCAATCGTTTTCCAGCCGGACCCGGTCCGGATTTCCCGTAGCCTTCAAAAAATATAACATCGGACAATCCCATCATCTATACTAAGAGGGATGTGCCGTGCCAAGGATCAGCCAGTCTCACAGGAAGCGGTCGGTTGACGAGATCCAGCAGGATCTCCGGGCACACCTGCCGGAACTCCGGGTTCGTTATGGCATTACCTACCTCGGGATATTCGGCTCCTATGTCCGGGGCGAGCAGAAAACGACAAGCGATGTGGACATTCTCGTTGAGTTCGACCGCCCGGGAACCCTCCTTGATTTTATCCATCTCCAGAATGACCTTGAGGATCTCCTTGGCGTCCGGGTTGACCTTGTGGAGAAGAGCGGCCTCAAACCCGCGATCAGGCCGTACGTGCTTGCTGAAGTCGTGCCGGTATGATCTGGTCGATGTGCGAGAATATGAGCATCGTGAAGATTAGGGGCAACCTCTTCGGGACAACGGAGGAGACGATGAATGAATAAATAAATCTCGCTGAAAATTTCGTTTTTCACACCAATTGTATCGTTTTCTCTCAAAGCCTATCCATCACAGGATGCGCTCCTGCGATTCCCAGGAACAAGATGACTCATTTTCGATTCGGATGGTGACTTCCCACAATCGTTTGAGGGGCACAATACAGAATCCATCCCATTATTTTCGGTCTTTCTTCGAAAGCAATTTATCCTTGATTGTTGATAATACGATATCATGGCAATTATAGTAGCGGATGCTCAAGTTGTAAAACAAACACTTCCCTCCTGTATGGTTATTGTAGATTATTTGAATAAAATAGATAAGCGGGAAAGGGAAGCAATGAAATCTGATCTACTGAAGCTTCGAAATGAATTATTTAAAAATAATATCATTTTACCTCTAGATTTCGGACCGTATGGTGAACAATTGTATAGTGATAAATTCAATCGTGATATCTCTTTTTTAAATTCGGCCGGTATGATTGAAGAAAAAGTTGGCTCGATTGTATATCAAATAACTGATCGGGGAAGAGAATTAGACACAGAGAGATCTGAATGGTATGGAAATATTTCGGAAACAGCAATTGCCACATATGATGAAATTTTATCGAATTTAATCCGTGAAATCCAGCCGCAATAATTTTAAATCATGCCCCCTGCAAAATGGAAATATATCAAAGATCCAGTCCACGGACTTGTAAAAATCTCAAATGAAGATTTGGAAATTATTAGTACCCCTCTTTTCCAAAGGTTACGCAATCTCCATCATATGGGTACAGCATTTTTGACTTATCCGGGGGCGACCCACTCTAGATTTGAACATAGTTTGGGTGTGGCCGAACTCGGAACATCTGTTTTCAAAAATGTCATTTGTAATTCATCAGGAGCTAATGCTGCAATTTGGAATAATCCGGATGAACGTAAAAAAATGGAGAAAACTCTTAGATATGCGTGTCTTCTTCATGATATAGGTCATACACCATTCTCCCATACGTGTGAAGGTTTTTATTCCCACGAAATTGACGAAATAAAAGCGAAAATTTTGTCAAAGCTTAATTTTGTAACAATGGACGGAGAATCAAACGAGCAGGTACTGATTGAGAAAGCCAATCATGAAATTATTGGATGCTACGTTATTTTAACAGAGTATAGAGAGAAATTGGAAGGACTTGGTGTTAACGCAGAAAGTGTTGCAGCGATGATATTAGGTCGTGTAAACAAGGATGTTGGTAATGATCTTTTCAAACCCTATACAATATTAGCACAAATCCTCAACTCTCCCATTGACGTTGATAAATTTGATTATTTATTACGCGATAATTATATGACGGGTTCAGCGCTTATCTCGCTTGATAAAGAAAGACTTCTATCGACATATACGATTTTAGATGATATTTTAGTATTAAGTGGAAAAGCTTTGAGTGTAATCTCTAATTTAATAATTGGGCGGCAACAAGTCTATATGTGGGTATATCAGCACCACAAGGTTGTTTATACAAATGCGCTGCTGGAAAAAATTTTAAAAAGATTAATCGAAGATGGAAAAATCAAACCCGATTTTTTTTCAGTGAAAAATTTGATAGATAACAAAATTGATGATTATGATGTTATCACTCAAATTCGAAATAATTACGATAATCCCAAAATTAAAAATCTATACGAATCTTGGAGAGAGCGAAAGTTCTTAAAATCTCCCTGGAAAAATGCGTATGACTTCCGTAACAAAATTGATAATGAGGTTTCGAGGAGTGATTTATTAACAATTTCAAAAGCGAATCCAGCACTGCTTGAGCAAAAGATCGCGGAAACGTTGAGGGTTGATCCTGATAACGTTCTTGTATGTTGGACAAAATTTGTGCCTTATGCTGAACAACAGGGATTAGACATTATGATCGATATTGATGGATCTCCCATTAGTGCGGTCGCAACATTACGGATGAGCACAGAAGGAATTAAAAAGTATACAGAAGTTCCCTATGTATACGTAGAGGAGGAAAAATTACCTGAAATTCTACCTTATTTACAGTGTTATCGAAGAAGAGCTCATTAACGTTTTAATTTCGTTCTCTCCCCTCTTTCCATCAGAACCTGCCTGAAAAATTTTCATGATAATTGCAATAAGTAACCTTTCTTAAATCTACAAGACTTCGATTATATCCTACATTTCGCAGGACTCCCTAACGAAATAATAATTCCTAAAAGCGGGACCCATGATGTTGAGGATGTCCAGAGTTTCGTCCTCCAGATTCACGATAAACCGTTTGCTTTGAGAATTCACAGATAGAATAACTTCGGCCGGTCTCATAA
>NZ_JBAZQA010000010.1:0-118579 GCF_041645475.1 Methanoregula sp.
CTGCTCGGATCTCATTCTTTATTCGGCGGGCAATTTGCCGGTGTTTGACCATATTCGGCGCCCGCCGACTATTTAGATCTTACCGTTATCCATAGCCCAAGCTAAAAAAATTAGTGAAGTACTGGGACCGGAATACCGGTCCATGACTCCCGCTAAAACCACCGCAGCATCTGGAGCAGACTGCCTTACTCCGGCCAGGGAAAATCAAATATAATTATTTTATATATAATGAAAATAATCATACCGGAATGGGCATAGGAGAGCCGGAACGGCAGGGCTTTTCCGGTCCGGTTGCTCGCTTGCGGGAACAGAAACGATCGTTCTCCAAATGGGAACATGCTTTTCGCAAAAACAATTACACAAGAGGTAAACTATGGGATGGTTAGGGAATCTTTTAAAAACCGTGGCGGGAAGTCAGCCAACCGAGCTGATCTTTGTTCCATCAATCCCGGCACCGGACAAACCTGATATCGGTAAAGAGATCCAGCCCGATGCGTGTTACATCGAGCTGTACCTGGAATCGCTGCGTCTGACTCGGGCCCGCCGGTTTGCAACCCGGTTCCATGCAGTTGCCTATTCCTTTGTCACACTCTCGCGGGAAGGAGAGGCGCGTTCACAGCTTGCCGCGGTTTCAAAACCGGATAAACTTGCAGAACTCGATGCAAGTTCGCTGGACCGTGTCATCACCATATCCAAGCAGATGATGGGTGCTACCCCGTTCCGCGGGGGCCCGGTGTCGGTGGAATTTGGCTTGTTTTCAGTCAAGAGCGGAAACCTGTTAACACCGGTTCTGGACTACATCACCAGGGTTTCGTCGGTTGCGGGAATCAGTTACGTGGGCACGATCAAACCGTTTTTGCCACTGATCACGGAGGGCATGGATCTGATAGCGGGTCAGCAGCAGGACACGGCGCTGGAAGTGGGTGTCGATACCGATCTTGCGCTGACAACAAGCTGCGTAGCAGCAGTCCTTGCCCTTCCCAAGGGATCGATTGATGTAAAGAAACTGTCCCTGGACAGTGACAGCAGACTTCTCCTGGACGGAAAGCCTCTCGAGTGCGGTTACGCAGTGTTCTCGCTCCGTAGGTCACTGGAGAAGTGGGACTATGGCGAAATACCCGATCTCAAGGTGGGGTATGCCGCGATTCAGACAGCAATCAAAGAGAACAGGATCACAGATGCAAAGGAGGCTCTTGCAGCGTTCCGTCGTACTGCTATCACGTCAGCGGACCTTATTCCATCCGATGCAGAAAGACTGGTTGAGAAAGCAAAGAAAAAAGTCGAGGACGCATTTCCTTCACAGGGTTTAGTAGCCAAGAGCGCTCGCAAGAAGCCGGTTGAGAAGCTGTCCGATATCGGGCTCTACGACTAACAACGGATGGCGTACCTCATTGGGAAATTTCGGGTGCTGCCCGGACCGGATGGGAGTCCGGGCACTAAAAATCCGATAAAAAAAAAGGCAGTGGAGGTCCGGTCTCCGGCTTCCTGGACAACAGCAGGTATCCCCTGCCCGATCACATCTTTACGGGAACGGTTCGGACCCGGTGGCTCGCGGAGCGTTGAGCCGGGTAAAAATTACGATAGAAAAGGAAAAAAAATCAAAACTGCAAAAAAGGTTACGTTATTTTTGCTGCTGCAATATCGGCAAGCTTGCGGAGCGTTTCATAATCGGCCGCAGTTCCGTTTGTATGGATCTCCTGGTACACGTCCTTTTTTACAAAGGTAATCAGGTACCACAGTGAGTTATCACCGTTATCGGTAATTTTCAGTGCACTGCTGGAATCCCCGATCCCTGGCACGGGTAATACTTCATAGGACAGATTCGCACTGGTTTCCTGAATGGTCCAGTTCTTATAGGCGCCCATGGTATCAGGAATGATAAGCGTGATGTTCTCAGCGGGATACACAGAAATGATCTGTTCAAAGACCGTCCCGGGTTGTGAAGGGTCATTCTTCAGGTACACGGCATAATATCCTTTCTTCCACCCGTGATCAACGGCCCAGGCGCGCATTTCAGAGACATTTCGTTCAGCTTTTTCCACTAATGTGAAATTTGCCGGAATATCGGAGGACGCAAACACCATCTGCGAAGGCTCGATCGCCGACAGATTGTTACCGGGGAGCGGTGATGCCGGCGGGGCCTGTGTTGTACATCCTGCAAAACTGACCGAGAAGATGACAAGAAACGTCATCAGCAGTATCATTGGAGTTAAGGATCGTTTTCCCATGTCAATCATGGAATCCCGGGGTACAAAAAATGTTCGACAGCAGGGCATGTGACAGGCATTTTTGG
This sequence comes from Methanoregula sp., assembly GCF_041645475.1. Classification (GTDB taxonomy): domain Archaea; phylum Halobacteriota; class Methanomicrobia; order Methanomicrobiales; family Methanospirillaceae; genus Methanoregula. Next base: position 2,294 of record NZ_JBAZQA010000010.1, read on the forward strand.
AAAATGAATACACAGGATCCAGGCAAACAGGGGCATTTTTGAGCCGGTAAAAAAACCCTGGCAGACATTTTGGGAGGCGGTTCTCCGGAAAAGGGTGGCCGGATCAGATCGAAAAGAACCCCATATTCGGACCTTCGATGGGAGAGGGGATATGAACCCTCCACTGCCGTCCGGCATAACAGGACGTGCCCCTCCCCGGGATCTATTCTCCGACGGAGACGGTCTGCGAGGGATTGGTTGCAGGAACCATTCCACAGGAAATTGTGTCCACGCCATTCAAAAAGTCTTTGCATTTTTGTTATTTTGGTGAAATACCCTCATTTCAAGGAGATCAAACCTGAAAAACAGCGGGCCTGTACGGGGAGGCATTTTTTAAGCCACCGGTAACCCGTTTCCGGATAAAATCCCTGCTGCAGGACCGCTATGAACGAAATGGGATCGGGAAGAAATTTAGCCCGGGTTGGCCCGGGTTTTTCAGCCGGAAAAAGAGGAGAACGGGCAGGGCTGCGTATAATAGCGGGGCGGAGAGCGGGTTTTTTGGAGGGGGCTGACATTTTCCCGCGGGAGTGAGGCCCATTTCCCGGGCATTTGCCGGAGATACCCGGACGTCTCCGTCGTATTTTCAATGCCGGCAAATCTCCGGACGAATCTGCTGACAAGTATGACCCGTATATCAAAAATAAAAGGATACGGAGAGAAACCGTATCAAAAATGGTGATAGTGAAGTGAGATCACTTCTTCTTCCCAGCTGCTGGTTTCTTTGCTGCTGGTTTCTTCGCTTCCGGCTTCTTTGCCGCTGCCTTCTTGACTGCTGCTGCCATCTGGTTTCCACCTCCTACCGGAAAGGGTTATTTTTCTTGTTATTTTCTTGATTAATAAATATTTTGGTCGGAATAGAACTTTGGGGCACAGAATCGCAACCAATCTTAACTTTACCCAGCGAAAAATGCCAGTATTTGACCAAAAACGAATTATACGATTGATATGGATCGAAATGCGCAATCCTGCGTATAATGCCCTGTTTCTTAAAATAACACCTAATTGCTTATATCAATCCATGACCCCGCAGGGTAGTACGAACGGGGAAAAACCGCCCGCGCTCTCAGGCTGCCTTGATCATAACCGGGTGCAGGGCCGGTCCGGATGGAACAAACGTGAGATATCCCTGCACCAGCAATAGTATTAATTCCGAAGGCGCCCACCGATAGGATATGAAGAAGCAGTTTGTGCTCGGTCTCATCGGGGGATTCCTCGGGATCATCACAGCACTCTATGTCATCGCCACGGCCACCAGGAACGATGTCCTCCTCTCAGGCGTCCAGGGAGCACTCTTCTCCTGTCTCGGGCTGATGGGGGCGGCCATTGCGAGCAAGGACACGCGGTTTGCCGGGTGGATGCTCATGTTCGCAGCAATATTCATCGCCCTCTCGGTACCGATTGCCGGGTCCCTGAACCTCTTCACCCTGTACCTGCCGGCCATCATCGTCCTTGGTATTGCCGGTATCCTCTGCTTCATGGAAAAGCCCGCTGAACCGGAAGACGAAGAAGGAGCGGAAGCCTGAACCCTGAAAAACAGACAGGACCTACCCTTTTTTTATTTTCCCGGAAATTCCGGTCCGGTTGAAATTACCATTTTCAAGTGTTTGCGAATTCTCCAGTACGAAAGGAGCCAAGCCCCGCATTCCCGCGGAGGATGGTGGCATGAAACAACTCCCCCGGGGCAGGTTTTTTATCTCCCGCCAAAATTTCTGGAGAGCCGCAATTCCCAAAACAACCCGGGCGAAAAAAAGAGCGGAAAATTTTGCGTCCAGAAGGCCGGACACTGGCAGATTAAAAAAAATTATGCTGTTTTGATCTGCCCCTGGATCTCCCGGGACAGGATGACCGTTGCAATGACGATGATTATGTAAAGGATGATAGCAGTAACCGCAAGCGTGAGGTACTGGCTGCCATTCGTCTCAAGGAAGCGGGAGGCCGCATAGATGAGGGAAGAGACCGTAATGAGCGTGACACTGATGAGCGTTGCCCGAACAGCAGTATACATCCGGCTCCGGATATCCGGAAATATCACAAGCCCGAAAAGGCCAAGAGCCCCAAAACCGATCCCTGCGGCAAGGAGGAGCCAGATCAGGATATCTGCTGCGAGGATCATGCGGTCTCACCCCGGAAACGGACCCCGGCAATCAGGACTGCAAAACAGATGAGCACGAGGATGACGGTGATGTTCAGGACAAGGAGATTTCCAAACGCAATACTCACAAGAAGCCCCGTTGCTGCTCCAAGCGATATGGCCACGATTGCCGCAACAAGCCGGTCGAACCGGCTCTTGATCCGGACAACGCGGAGGAGTGCCCCGAGCGTGAGCAGCGCGAGAAAAAATACAGCCAGAAGCCAGGTATCGATCATCATTTCATAAAGAGTGGAAGATTGGTGCATATCAATGCTCCCGCCCGGTACTGCCGGCTTTGGGTACGACCCTGCCCGGTTCTCCGCCCTGCTCCTCATTTTTTATTATCGGAGCGCGAATAAATACAGAAGATGCGACCCTCCTACCTAGGCAAGATCCTGCTGCGCTGGTGCGATCACTGTCACACGCCGGTCCTTGCCCGCACGTGCGCCTGCGGGGCTGAGACCCGGGAAGTCCCGGTAACCCCGCCCGGCGATGCCCGCCCGGCATTTCCGGATGACATTGCGCTCGTGAACCGGATCTACGAAGAGCACTTTGGCGCCCCGCTCATTCCGGAAGGACACCTTGCGCTTCTCAATAAAGTGCCGGACAACGACCGGATGGAGGAGGTCGTTGCCGGCGGGGGTATTGTCGGCATCATCCGCTATTTCCCGGACCGGAAAGAGTGGGAGCCGGTTCCCCGCCCCGAGGCAGGCCTTCTCTTCACCCCGACAAAACGGTTCGTTGTGGTGAGTGATGACGCGGTCCCGTTCATACGCGACCAGGGCATGAGCGTCCTTCGCCCGGGTGTTATCGCAATCGAGGACCATGTCAGGGCCGGAGACGAGGTCCTCATCCTTGCCCCGGACGGAAAATGTATCGGGGTTGGCCGGGCAAAAGTCGATGCAGAAACTGCCCGCGCCATGGAAAAAGGGCAGATCGTCCGGACACGGCGCAATATTGCCTCCACGGTTGTACCGGGAGCTGCCACGTGGGAAGATGCCGTCAAAGCAAATGCCGGCGTCCTGGAGCGGGCGGAAGGAGAAGCCGTCCTGTTCATCCGGGAGGTGGCAGGCCGGAACCCGGGCCTCCAGCCCAACATCTCGTATTCCGGGGGAAAGGACAGCCTCGCAACCCTGCTTGTCGTACTAAAAGCCATAGGCAACGTCCCGCTGCTCTTTGCCGATACGGGCCTTGAATTCCCGGAAACGTACGCAAACGTGGATGAGGTAGCAAAAAAATACGGTCTTGAGGTGCTCCGCACGGATGGCATCACGACATTCTGGGAGACATTTTCCCGGCAGGGCCCGCCGGCAGTCAATGCCCGGTGGTGCTGCAAAGTGTGCAAACTGACCCCGGTTGCAAAACTGATCAGGGAGAAGTGGGGAGAATGCCTCTCGTTCATCGGCCAGCGCCGGTACGAGTCGGCAGCCCGGGCCCAGAGCGAGCGTGTCTGGAGAAATTCCAATGTCAGGGTCCAGCTCTCCGCAGCCCCGATCCACAACTGGACTGCCCTGCATGTCTGGCTCTACATTATGCAGGAACAGGCCCCGTATAACGTGCTCTACCGGCATCACCTGGACCGGATCGGCTGTTTCATGTGCCCTTCCAGCGATATGGCATTGATCCACATGATCGCTGATGAGTACCCGGAACTCTGGCAGTCCTGGACAGAAAAACTGGAAACGTACAGGCAGTCCGCGGGACTCCCCGAAGCGTGGATTACCGATGGCAAGTGGCGGTTACGGGAAGAGGGAAAGGATGACGCAGATAGCCATTATTGATTACGGCCTCGGGAACTTAAGGAGCGTGATTCGCGGCCTTGAAAAGGCCGGGGCTCAAGCCACGATCACGTGCAATGCGGAAGAGATCGCAGCAGCCGACGGCCTGGTACTGCCGGGAGTCGGGGCATTCCACGAAGGAATGGAACAGCTCGGAAACCTGAAAACCGTTATCACGGAATCTGTCCGCGATGTCCCGCTCCTTGGCATCTGCCTTGGCATGCAGATGCTCCTTGAGACGAGCGAGGAGCACGGGATCCATGCCGGTCTCGGCCTCATTCCGGGAAATGTAAAGAAGTTTGCCAAAACTCCCGGTAAAAAAATTCCCCACATGGGCTGGAACTCCCTCACGATCAATGATCCGGAGAGCCCGCTTTTTGCCGGGTTCGGGAAGGATGAATACATGTACTTTGTCCATTCCTTTTACGCAGAGACAGCGCCTGCATTCACTCTCACGACAACGGATTACATCTGCCCGTTTGCATCATCCGTTGCCAGCGGCAATACGTACGGGGTCCAGTTCCACCCCGAGAAAAGCGGGGCTGCCGGTCTCCGCGTGCTGGAAAATTTCATGGGCATGATCTGACCCGGGTCAATAGTACCGGAACAAATGGGTAACATTTTTAATGCCTGCAATGCGATCCTGTAGGCATGAAGAAGATCATTTTCCTTGGCCTGTGCCTGCTTGTCCTGATAGGACCGGTATCCGCATACGGCCTCTACCTGTCCTGCCCGGAGAGCGTTCAGACAGGTCTTCCCCTGAAGTGTTCCATTGACAGTGATTTCCCACCCGGGACTACCTTCAGCATTGTCCTGTACCAGACCCAGTACACGGCTACCCAGATTAAATCCGAGAGCGTGACTATCCAGGACAAGCAGCAGACCCAGTACAGGCTCCTGGATACCACGGGCCTGCCCGGGGGAAATTATAAGGTTGAAGTGAAGTTTCTCGGTGCCGATGAACCGCGCCTGAGATCGGATTCCAAAACCCTGCAGCTGGTCGAGATCATCGACCGTTCCGATCAAATCACCATTACCTCCCCCATGACCCAGAATGTTGCTGACGCTCTCCGCATTGAAGGGGCACTGACAAAAGGGGGTACTGACGGGATCCAGCTGGAAGTAAGGGACCCGGATGGCGGCAAGGTCTATGGGCCGCTCTGGATCGGAACTACCAATGACATGAGAACCGGCGACGGGAAATTCGCGCAGAAAGTGGCCGTTACAACTCCCGGGAATTATGAGGTTTCGTTCTCCGATTCAAAAGGATATATCAGTACGGTGACGTTCAGGGTTGGTACTCCGACAGCCGTTGCTACATCAGTAGTCCCGACAACAACTACCGCCAAGGTCACGAAGACGGCCACGTCCATCCCCACCCCCTGGCCAAGCGCAACCCAGTCCCCGCTCTCCCCGCTGGCAGGTGTTGGTGCAGTCCTGGCTGCGGGGCTTCTCGCAGCATACGTGATCCGGAAATAATTTTTAGTTTCTTTTTTTTGTGCTCTGCAGGACACATCGTGTATTCATGAAGCACCTCCGGGTTCGCCCGCAGGATGCGCTGTTGTGGCATTCCCATAAAGGTAGTCACACACACAGGATGGAGTTCCGTCAACAGGTTTGGGAGCCGGGGGATCTTCCGGCATTTCCTTGCACGGAGGGAAGAGGCGGTCACATTCAGATGGATGGAGAACCCGGGTGAAAACGAAAAAACCGTATCTCTTAAAAAAACCTGCAATAACCGGTCTGTTTTCTGGATAGTTCCCATCATTGCGCTGAATGTCACCGCCCCGGTCGGTGCTCCCCGCAGCGGTTCAGTGACTACAAAATACAAACATCCGTTACCCGCCATGCCGGATTGACGCCGGGTTGTGGAGGGGTTGGAGGGGGAATCCGGTAAAAAAATTCCAGACGCAATCCTGCACGGATGCCGTGCAGGCAAAAAAGGATTATTTCTTTTTCCAGAGATAGGCTTCGTAGCAGAGCAGAACAAAGATGACCAGCACGCCGCCAAGGAAGAAGGCAAGGGCGAAGTCAGACCCCGTAGTTGCCGCATACCCGGAAATATCCGGCGGTGGGGATGCCCGGGCAACTGCCTGGTACACGACGCCGGACGGCTCCGCGGTTGTATAGGTACCAAAGGTCTCGTTGAGCGCATTTGAACTGTCCCGTAAAAGCCCGGTACCCGAAGAGACATTGGGAGCAACAGCCTCTGAAATGGCCTTCGCTGTATGAGTCTCCATGCCCCCGTCATAAACAGCGGCTAACTGCGGCCCGGTTCCGCCAGCCTGGCTGCCACCTTTTAACAGGGCCGGACTAAAGAGCGGGGACAAGGCTGCCATAAGCATGGAACAGACTGCAACTATCCCAAAGAGGGTGGCATACTTCAGCAGCAGGGATCGCACGTTCGAGTGCCGGGGAGCAACGATCAGGAGCTGGTTGGTGAGCGTATAGATCTTCACCTCACGCCCTTTGACGCTGTACTTGGTTTCCGCAACCGCGATGAGTCCGGCATCCAGCAGGTTCTCCAGATGGTACTTGGCCGTATTCATCGGGAGCTTGAGGTGATCGGCAATGTCGGTTAAGCTCTTTGGGCCTTCCCCGAGCAGGTGAAGGATATCCCCACCGGTCTGGCTCGACATTGCTTTTGCTATCTTCTGCGCCCGCTGGTCACCGGGTTCCAGGAGTACGATGTCGTCAGCCATTGAGTGCAGCAATGATTCGTTCGCGTCCGACATTCAGTGCAAGGTCAAGCTGGTTTGCATCCGGGCCGCCGCCCTGGGCCATCGAAGGTTTCCCGCCGCCCTTTCCGCCAAGGAGACTGCAGACCTGGCCGATGATGTCACCGGCATTCACCCGGGAATCGCCGGACGCAAGAACAACCCGCACGGTCTCGCCGGAGGACGCAAGGAGGGCAACGCCACCTTTTGCGGCAATGCCGGTTGCAAGGGTGGAGAGTTCCTTCTGCGGGAGATCCACGCGTTTTACCACAACTTCAATACCGCCGAGAGATTCGCCCGTGATGGTCTGCAGTTCCAGTTCCACGAGCTTTGCACTCGTGCGCTCGATATCCTTCTTTAGGTCTTTCCATTCGGTGAAGAACCGGGTGACCGTTGCCGGCAGGTTCTCCGGCTGAACGGACAGGATATCCGAGGATGCCGACACGATCTGCTCGAGGTGCTGCATGTAGAATATCGCAGCAATTCCTGCGGCAAACTCGATCCGTTCGATCCCGTCCTGGATGTGCTCGACCCGGATGATCTTGATCATGCCGACTTCCCCGGTGCTCCGGCAATGGGTACCGGCACAGGCCTCGATATCGCCGGCAACTTTCACAATGCGGATATCCCGGCCCGGGGGAACGCCACCCTGGTACAGGGAAAAGCCGTATTTCTGCTCGGCATGGGTCCTGTCCTCAACCGAGATGTCGACAGACTGGTTGGCCATGATCATCCGGTTTGCCGCAACTTCGATGCGGTGAAGCTCGTCTGCGGTGATATGCTTGAAGTGCCGGATATCCACACGGGAACTCTCGCTGCCTTTCTGTGCACCGGCCTGGTGGATGTGGGCGCCGAGAACTTCCCTTGTTGCATGCAGGAGCACGTGGGTTGCCGTGTGGTGGCGCATCAGCGACCAGCGGCGTTCCTCGTCAACCATGCCCTTGACCCGGTCGCCCCGCCCGAGCATCCCGCCCGTGATATGGTGGAGCACAACCTCGCCAACCTTGACAACGTCATCCACACGGACCATGCTTTCCGTGCTGACGAGCGTCCCGGTATCGGCCGGCTGTCCGCCGCCCTCCGGGTAGAACAGGGTCTGATCGAGGACTGCATAGCTGTCGAAGAAATCGATGACAACCGCTTCGAACTCGATCGATGAGGGCTGTTCGTAATACAGTTTCTTTGTCGGCGGGAGGCCCTGCACGCGGGCAGAATATTTTCCGGTCTTGTCCTCTTCTGCCTCTTTCTTGGATTCCGAGTGCTGGTCAGCAACTATCGAATAGAAGTTGTCCGGCAGATCAACCACTGCGCCTTCCAGCGCCGCAATATCCTTGACCATCTCGGGCTGGATGCCGTGGGAATCATAGAGGGTGATAATCTCGGAGAGGGGAACACGCTGGCTTTTTGCCTTGTAGGTTTTTGCAACTTTCTGGACAATCCGCGTGCCGCGTTCGAGGGTGGCTGCATATTTCTCGGTTTCCCGGTCAACGATCTCGCGGACTACTGATAAGTCCTGCTCAAATTTGTTTATGCCAAGGATCCGGGTCTGCTGTTCAATGAAATCGGCAAGGGGTTCCTGGATCTTGAGCTCGTTCATCATCCGGAGCGTCCGGCGGATGACAAGCCGTGCAAGGTAACCTTCGCGGACATTGGAGGGTACAATGCAGTCGCCGAGCATGTAGGCAAGACACCTTGTGTGATCCACGACCGCGTACACCTTCTCGATGGGGCCCATCATCTTGTCGAGTTTCTCGGGAGAGACATCGATGGCTGCTGCCACTTTCTTTCTGAGGTTGAAGAGGTTGGTTCCGGAGATGTCCATGAGCCCGGCATATTTTGCGTTCAAGGAAAGGATCTTGGTGTATTCCTTGTTGTCGAGCATATGGTTGAGGCCGGCAGCGCTCATGACCCGGCTGACCATCTCCGGGAAGACCGCATCGTAGATTGTGGGTGAACCCTTCGACGCCCAGACAAGCCGTTCGAGCCCGTAACCGGTGTCAACGATACGGAGCTTCATCGGGTAGTACATCTCTCCTTTGAGATCATAGCCGGGCTGGCCGGTGTTCTGGCGTCCGAGACTCATGAATACAAGGGTTGCAATCTCAAGGCCGCCAATGAGGACTTCAACGCTCGGCCCGGCATTCCCGCCGCCGATCCACGGGTTCTCCTTATAGGTCACCTTGTTGATGTCCCCGCCAACGGAAGCAATGAACTGGTCACACAGCTCAACGGTCCGGTCTTTCCAGTAAATCTCCTCCGAGGGTGTGTTGAAGGCATGGTGTGCCATCATCTCGAACGTGGTTAAGTGGCGCCCGGATTTTCCAACGGAGTCGAGGTCGTTGAGCCGGATGCACGGCTGGGAGATGGTGAGCGGGTTTGCCGGAGGCGGCACAACCCCGCTTGTAACATACGGCTGGAAATCCGCGATGGATGCGATGGTGAGGTAAATATCATCCCGCCAGCGGGCTGCAACCGGGTACCGGTCGATCCGTGTATGCCCCTGCTTCTCAAAAAAGGAGAGATAGGCCTCGCGCATGGTATCGAGGGTGTGGGGTTTGAAGATCGGGTTGCCGATGAAATTATAGGGCTCACAGGGAGCGTCCCCGCAGATCTCCCGGGTGGGATCGCGGGTCCAGAAGGCTGAACCGCAGGCCTTGCAGGTCTTGCGGACAAAGCCCTGGGTCTTGAAATAATCGAGCTGGTATTCCTCTTCAAGCATGGATAATCACACAATCTTCAGTACTGTTGATTACGAACGGTAATTAGGGTATTGTTCCGGCTTAATCCTTCAGCGTATCCCGGGGTATTTGGGGGTTTTAAAAAAAAAACGGTTGCCGGTAAATCCGGACGGTGTGGACATCCAGAATGAACTGTCGATCGGTGCAGCCCCTGGTATCACCTGCACGGCCCCGGACATCAATACTTCCGGTAAATATCCCTGGATCTTTTTTTCTTTTTTCAGTGAGTCTGATAACCACGGTATTTTTTTGATTTACCGGGTCAGAGTTTTTTTGAAAATTCTGTCCGGTTGCCGAGTCCTGGCAGGTAAAAACACGGTTCCGGTCAGGAATTTTTCAGTACATCACGATGTGAGATATTAACGGCGTTTTTTACCGGTTAACGTGGCCAGGTTACGAAATCAGGTTTCTGCAAACCGGTATGCCCGTTCCGGTATGGATATCTCGAACCGCACCCCGTGACCAACGTCTCCTGTTTCGGTAATCGTGATGCCGGTAATTGCAAGGATCTCGCGGGCAAGGAAGAGGCCAAGGCCGGTATTCTTCCCGTATTCCCGCTCGAAGATCGACTCTTTTTCATCGGCCGCTATCCCGGTGCCGTTGTCTTCATAGAGAATTGTCAGGCAGTTTCCGGCATCCCGTGCAGTGATCCGTATTTCAGATACCGGGCCACCGTGACGGAGCGAGTGGTTGATCAGATTTGAAAATACCTTCTTCATGAGGGGATCGGCATAGATCTCAAGGCCACCGGTATCCGCGTGGACAGATATGCCGCCCAGGTCCATGGATTTCTGGATCATCCGTATTGAGCCATCGACCCGGATCCAGCCGGGGGGCTGGACACCAACGTCCTTGTAATCCCGCGTGAAGATAATGAGATTTGCAATAAGATCTGCAACAGCCTCTTCTTTTTTGATGATGTCGGTCAGGGATTCACTGACAGGCTGTTTTTTCATGTACCGCATATATCCCCGGAGGACGGTGAGTTTGTTCAGGATATCATGCCGCGTGATACCGGTTAAGAGGGCAACCTGCTGGTTTGCTTTCTTTAATGCTTCCTCAGCCCGTTTCCGGTCCGTCATGTCCAGAAGCGTTACGGTAACACCGGATTCCGGATTCTGCGGGTCGAACGGGCTGAGACTCATGATCACATCGATGACCGTGCCATCCTTTCTCCGGATCCGGGATTCCGCCATACCAACACCCGTATCACCCGGGGGACGGTACAGTTCATTGCTGATACGGATGTACTCGGAATCGTCCAGGTACAGGAGTTTTGTGTTCTGGCCGGTCAGTTCCTCTGCGGAGTAGCCGGTAATGGTGCAGAGCGAGTTGTTCACTTTCTTAAACACCCGGTTCACGAGGAGCCCGACACCAACCGGGGTGGCATCCAGCATACTCCGCAGAACAGCATCGTTCTCGCGAAGGGCGTCTTCTGCCCGCTTGTGCTGCTCGACTTTGGTCTGCAGCTTTACCGTCCTCTCCCGGATCCGCTCCTCGAGTTCGAGCTGGTAGCGCTTCATCTCGGATATATCTTCAAAGATCATCCCGACCGCGTGGGCTCCGCCTTCAAAGACCAGGGGGATAAGTTTCATCTTGAAATACCGGTCGTTATCCCCGGTTTCAAAATGTACCTCCCGGGAGACTTCTGTGCCATCGAGTGCCTGTTCAAGGGAAACCATGTACTCTTCCGTGAACCAGGGTGCAAAGCCGGAATGTTCGATCTTTTTTCCTTTCAGGGCATCCTTCTCCAGGTTGAAAAAGGAGAGGAACGGTTCGTTAACCTCCTGGATAAAAAGATCGCGGTCAAGAATCAGGATCAGATCTGAGGAAAGACTCAGCAGGTTGGTCAGCGGCAGGCGCTGGGAGAGGTAGAAGATCTTTGCCCGGCCAAGTTCACGCAGCTCTGCCTGCCCGGTCATCATCAGGGAATTGAGGTATTTTGCAGCCGTTGCCCGGTTGAGGGAGAGCTTTTTTGAGACATCCTCAATAGTCAGACCTTTCGGGTTCTCCTTAAGGAGATTTTTTATCCGGTCCTGCTCGCTTTCCTTTTCCATAGGGCCTCAGTCTTCAACCATTTACTATCCGGTTCACATTATTTAGCATTATTGGTCGTCATCAATAATAAATATCAATAATCGTTATTGAACAAAATATTTAAATAATATTTAGCAATAAGAGGCTATTACAATATGTAATGGTGTAAAAAATGGTCGACATTCGAAACTATGAGATGATCTTTCAACAGACCCCGCTTGCCCTGTTGCTGATTGACAGGAACTACCGGAATATTGAAACGAACCCGGAATTCTGCAGGATGGTAGGAGTCTCGCGTGACATAATCCTGTCCATGAAATTAACCGATTTCAAGGACAGGGGCGTAATAAAATATCTCCGGGATTCAGGAGAGTCCTTTGAAAATGCGGTCTCAACAAGGCGCGTTGCCCACGGGCGGTCAACCCTCGAAACCCCGGCCGGAAGGATTGAAGTACTCAGGACAATCGTTCCGCTGTTGGATGCAAAAGGCGATCTCGAGTATGTCTATATTGCCTACAACGATATCACGAAAATTACAAAGACGCAGGAGTACATGTCCCGGGAAGTTGACGAGCTTGCAAAGATCTACTCCATCATGGCAAAGGGAGATCTCACGCCCCGGTACAAACTCACGGACCCGGATACCGATACAAAGGAGAGCTACGAGATACTGGTCAAGTTACGCGACGCGGTCCGGGGCATCATCGTCAGCCTTGAAAATAATATTGCCGACGTCAACAAGCGCATGCAGAACCTGACAACAACGTCCGACAGCGCAACCCGGAGTGTTGATGACGCCTCAAAGAGCGTCAACCAGATTGCAAAGAATGCCGGCCAGGTCTCCGAGAATGCGCAGAAGGCATCCGAGGGGATCGAGCAGATGGCAAAAGCCATGCAGGATATGAGTGCCGCAGTAGAAGAGATCACCTCCAGCATGGAGAGCGTCTCGTCCCAGGCAAACAATGCCAACAGTTCTGCAAAGACCGGTGCGATCCTTGCAGAAAATGTCAACAAGGATATGACCGAGATTACAAACTCGACCAACAACGTGTACGGCATTGTCAAGGATATCGAGAAACAGATGAACGATATCGGCAAGATAATCGTACTTATCCGCGATCTTGCCAGCCAGACCAACCTGCTTGCCCTCAACGCAGCTATCGAAGCGGCCCGGGCCGGCGAACATGGCAGAGGATTTGCCGTCGTTGCTTCCGAGGTCAAATCCCTTGCTCAGGAATCCCGTTCCAGTGCCGAGAAGATCGAGGACATGATAACCCAGCTCAACCTTGCGACCAGGAAGGCAACCGATGCCATGGAGTTATCGAAAACCCTTGTCAGCAAGGGTTTCTCCGAGTCATCGCAGGCGCTCGACGCCTTCAAGACGATCCAGAAGGCAGCAGAGACGGTTGCAAACAGTGCCTCCGAAGTTGCCGCAGCGTCAGAAGAACAGGCAGCAACAACCGAAGAGATCACGGCAAGCGTAGCAGAAGTTGCAAACCTCATCGAGCATACCGCAAAAGAAGCCGGCGATGCGGCTGCAGCAACGGAAGAGTCGGCAGCAGCTATTGACGAGATAGCCCGCATGATCAGCACGGTGAACGAAGTTGCCCTGGGAGCAATGGAAGCAAACCGGAAATTCAAGGTGGAATGAGGCAGGAGGTGTTGCCCATGAGTGCCAAGGCAAACGAACCTGTTGCAACCGCGAAAAACGCTGCTACCGTAAAGAATGATCAGCCGGATTCGATCCAGGTCGTGGAGTTCGTTCTCGGGAACGAACATTTTGCCATCGACCTTTTCGATGTGAAAGAGGTTGTGGAATATACAACCATCACAAAATTGCCAAATGTGCCCTCCTATGTCCGGGGCATCATCGATCTCCGCGGCGAGATTACGATGATCGTTGATCTCAAACACCGGATGAACATCACCGAAGAGAGTTCCAAATCGCTTGAGGCGTCAAGGATCATTGTCCTTGATGATCAGATCGCCACATCCAAGATGGGCATTCTTGTCGATGACGTGACGTCCGTCTCCACGTTCGAAGGAAACCAGGTGGACTACACCTCAGCATCCGTCAACAAGGAAGATACCGCCATCATCGGCATCATCAAGCGCAAGGTGAAGGTAAAAGACAAGGAGAAGAATGAGTTGATCATCTGGATTGACCTCAAGCAGTTGCTCACGGATATTGAATCATAATAGCGGATTGCGCGGAAATTCCCGAGTGCAGGATATCCGGTTGTGTCATAAGAATTGAAATCCCACCTTTTTTCTAGTATGCACCGTGAACAGGTGCATACGAGATAGTGATAGTCACTATCCTGCAGATGTGACTCTCATGTTAAGAGAGAATTCACACGACAGGGTTTTCGCGCCCGGAGTCTCTCCGTTACAGGACATTCAAAAAAGCAGATCTCGATCAGACTATTGGTTTTTACCTGCACGGACACGCCTTTAATCGCATGCAATCGCGAGAACCGGTAATTCCACAAGGAACTGCGTGTTATTCCGGATTATTTTTAAGTTGATCCTGGTACCAGGAATCAACCGTTTCATAGACACCTGTCAATTCCGCCATCCTTACCGCAAGAATGTGCGAACACGGCCTGCCACGGTACAGGAAATCCCCGCAGGTACAGAAATCCTCATCAACAATATAGGAAGCCGTCCTTCCTTCAGCAACAAAAAAGTCACGATATTTTTTGATCTTTTTCGCATCAAGAATCGTGAGGGCCTTTTTTCCCCGTGTACCATACGCAGATTCGATTTCTGATCGCAGGGATTCATCGAGGTTTTTTGTTTTGCCCAGGCGCTCCCAGATATGATCGTCTTTCATGGAATCGTGAGAAGGGCCGGGGGGTCGTCAAGGTACTGCCAGCCTCGCCGCAGCGCCAGACGTTTCATGGCCGGGGCTTCGAGGGAATAATGGGTGGCCTCAATACAGGGCAGGGGCGCGGACCGGGCGGTCGAGTGTTTCATCTCGGCCGAGAGGAATGCATCTGCCCCGGCCCGCTTTGCTTCCTGCATGATCAGGGGATCAAAACCGCTCCCTGCAACAAGGGCAAGCCGTTTTGGGGCTGAAAGGCTGCCCCAGATCCTGATGTTTCCCCCAAGAAGGCGCGAGATCTCCGGAAGAGTGAGCGTACAGGTACCGATCCGGCCAAGTGAGAGGGGCGATACATCCTTCAGCTTGAGAACTTCGGCAAGGGCATCATTGACACCTTCCTCTGCGCGATCGAAATTTGTGTGCATGACGTAGATATTCAGCCGGGCAGACAGGACCTCGCGCATCAGATCGGCCATAGAGCCGGTCATGGCCGTGAGCGGAGTCCAGATCGGCGTATGGTGGACAACGAGCATATCCGCACCGTGGGCAACAGCCTGCTTCACGACACCGGGTGTCGCATCCAGCGCACAACAGACATTCCGGATATCCGGGCTTCCCTCGACGATGAGCCCAATTTTCCCAACATCGAAATCCTCGGCAAGATCGGGCGGGGCAAGCAGCTCCATCTCCTCAATGAAGGTACGCACATCCATACAGGATCATGGTTGTCCGGGGTTAAAATCACATTTATTACCCCCGATAATAGCAATTAGTTTTAATATTCGTAAAAACGTATTTCTGGGTATGCACAAGTCCATTGGACAGATCAATGAGCGCATCCGGGACGGGAGCGCCCGGGTGGTCACGGCCGAGGAAATGCCCGCGATTGTTGCCGAACTTGGCGAGAACGGGGCATTAAAAGAAGTGGATGTTGTTACCACCGGCACGTTTGGCGCCATGTGCTCGTCGGGCGCGTTCCTCAACTTCGGCCATGCCGAACCACCCATCCGTATGGAGAGGATCTGGCTCAATAATGTCGAAGCCTATGGTGGACTTGCAGCCGTTGACACGTTTATCGGAGCCACCCAGCAGTCCGATACCCTTGAAGAGGAATATGGCGGGGCTCATGTAATCGAAGATCTTGTTGCCGGAAAAACAGTGGAACTCCGTGCAAGTTCGCGGGGAACCGACTGCTACCCGCGCCGGACTATCACAACGGACCTTGAGCTCCAGAACCTCAACCAGGCGATCATGTGCAATCCCCGGAACGCGTACCAGCGCTACAACGCTGCCACGAATACCACAGACCGGACCCTTCATACCTACATGGGAATGCTCCTCCCGAACAACGGAAATATCTCATACTCTGGCGCAGGTGTACTCAACCCGATCTCCAATGACCCGAAATTCCGCTTAATCGGAAGTGGCGTACCCATCTTCCTCTGCGGGGCACCGGGAATGGTGGTTGGCGAGGGTACTCAGCATTCCCCGGCAGGAGGCTTTGGGACTCTGATGGTTACCGGGGATCTCAAGCAGATGTCCCAGGAGTACCTTCGGGCCGCAACCATGACCGGCTATGGCGTTACCATGTATGTGGGTCTCGGCATCCCGCTGCCGGTCCTCGATCTCGACGTTGTCCGGGCAACTGCTATCCGGGATGAGGATATCAGTGTCGATATCCTTGATTATGGTGTACCGAGCAGGTCACGCCCGGTCGCAAAGAAGGTCACGTATGCCGAACTGCGTTCCGGATCCGTGGAACTCAATGGAGAGGAGATCAGGACCTCCTCGCTGTCCAGTTACCGCAAGGCACGACAGGTTGCAGCAGAACTCAAACAGTGGGTTGAGAAAGGCACGCTGCAGCTGGCACTCCCCACCCGTGCAATCGACCCGGCAAAACAGGCCCGTCCCATGCACCAGACCGTCAAGGGTCCAAGGGTGCTCGACATCATGGACAGGAGCGTGATTACCATCGGTGAGACCGAAGAGATCCGGACCGCGGCAAAAAAACTTCTCAGGGGAGAGACAAATCACCTCCCCGTGGTTAACGGAAACGGGGTACTGGTCGGCATCATCACCACCTTCGATGTCTCAAAAGCCGTGGCAAACCCCGGAAAAGCTCATCTCGTAAAAGATATCATGAGAACAAAAGTGATAACGACTACGCCGGATGAAGCGGTGGATATAGCAGTCCAGAAACTGGAGCAGAATAACATCAGCGCACTGCCGGTCGTTGACGCACACTATCATGTAATTGCCATTCTCACTGCTATGAATCTGGGCAAACTCTTTGGCGGGAGGTGGCTGAAATGAAACTTCTCGTAACGTTTTCACGGGGCAAAGGCAGGAGACCCATCATAGCCCAGGTTGTCCGCGACACCGGCGTACTTATCAATGTCGAGCGGGCGGTGATCGATTCTTCCGAAGGAGAGGCTCTCATCGATGTCCCGGACGACCAGTGCAAGCTCGTACGGGATTCCATGTCGAATCTTGGCGCACAGGTACGCATTCTCGAACACGGCATAAATCATAACGAGAGCGAGTGTGTGGACTGCGGAGCCTGCATCAGCGTCTGCCCCCGGGAAGTCTTCTCGTTTGATCCCGACTGGAAACTCAATATCGATGAAGAACGGTGTATCCTCTGCGGCAAGTGCACCGATGCGTGTCCCCACCGGGCACTCACACTGCCATTATGATCCGGGTTCCATTCCACTTCCGCGAAACGTTTGCCACGATCCTCGCGGATGACCCGGCCCATATTGCGGCGGCAAAGGAAGGCATCCTTGCAGCCCGGCAGGAACTCGAGGCATACATTGCCCGGGATCCCTTTTTTGCGTCAACCTTCGATCCCTATGAACCGGATTCCGATGTGCTGATCCTGCAAAGGATGGCGGATGCAACCCGGAAGGCCGGTGTCGGCCCGATGGCAGCGGTTGCCGGCGCGATCGCATGGGCCGGCATCGAGGCCATGCAGGATGCAGGTGCGGTTTTCGGCATCATTGATAATGGCGGGGACATCGCCCTCATATCGGATCGGCCGGTCCGGGTAGGCGTGCATGCCGGCAATGCCCCGCTCTCCAACCGGATCGCTTTTGTTATTCCGCCACCAAAAGGAATTCTGGGTATCTGCACTTCATCTGCAACGGTCGGGCCATCCATATCGTTTGGTATTGCCGATGCAGTCACCATCCTCTCACCGGATGTTGCCCTGGCAGATGCGTGGGCAACATCCGTCTGTAATGAGATACGTCAGGACAATCAAACGGTCCTTGACCGGATCAACCCGGCAGAGGTTGACGGCGTTTTTGCGATTCTGGGAGATACTGTTGTTCGGTGGGGCGAACTGCCGCCAATTGCCAGTGCTGTTGTGGACGAGCACCTCATAAGTGCCGGGGACAGGATCTAAAGGCGGACTATTTTCCCGGTCCCGGACAATAACAAACTATATCTCCTGTTTTTCCATAGTTCCATATAGGGGTCATCGGAATGGTGGAAAAACCGGAGGGGCCGAAATTACCCGGCATATCACGGAAGGCTTTTGTATCGTCAGATCCGCAGAGCTTGCCCGATGGAATTCCTGTTGACGTTGATGACCGGACATGGGAGCATTCCGTTGAAAAATCCAGAATACCGGTTGTGGTCATGTTCTACTCGCCCGCGTGTTCGTTCTGCCACCAGATGGATCCCTCTTTCCGGAATTATGCCATGGAGTACAAAGGTGTGGTTCTTTTTGCCCGGCTCAGCACACACACCAGCCCATGGACTGCCGGGAGATATGGCATCAGGAGCACGCCGACCTTCACCTTTTTTTGTAAGGGAAAGCCCGTTCAGGAACTCGTGGGGGCAGTTTATCCGGCATTGCTGAAAAAAATGATCGATGATGTCCTTCTTCACGCCAGGGAATGTGCGGATAATTCGTCCCTGATTGACTATGAAATAACCGGGTATGGGTAGTTACGGTAGTTTTGGCAGATTTGTCATCAGCCCGGGAATTTCCCCTATTCTTTCGGGCGGCTGCACCCGGATTCTATTGCCGCTTTTGCCACTGCCTTTGCAACGGCTTTTGTCACGCCCTTATCCAGGATGTTGGGAAGGATCGCTTCCCGTGTTGGTTTTTTCACAAACCCTGCAATCGCATGGGCAGCTGCAATCTTCATCTCATCGGAGATTCGTGTGGCCCGGGCATCCAGTGCCCCGCGGAATATTCCCGGAAAACCGAGCACATTATTGATCTGGTTGGGAAAATCGCTCCGTCCGGTTCCAACGACTGCAGCACCGGCCCGTAATGCGGCATCCGGCCAGATCTCCGGGACCGGGTTTGCCATGGCAAAAACAACGGCATCCCGGTTCATTGAGCGGACCATATCTTCAGTAACAACACCCGGGGAAGAAACTCCGATAAACACATCAGCACCGACCATTGCATCGGCAAGGGATCCTGCCAGGGCTGGCTTGTTCGTCTCTTCCGCAAGGATAAACTTGTATTTATTCCTGTACAGGCCCTCACGACCACGGAAGATAGTCCCTTGCGTATCGCAGACGATGATCTCGTTGACCATAGTACAGACTTTGGGATCATAACCAATGCATTTGAGAAGCCGGGTTATGGCAAAACCGGCTGCGCCAGCTCCACAGATCACGATGTTGAGATCGGTAAATTTTTTTCCGGTAACCCTGCAGGCATTGAGAAGTGCACCGAGAACAACGACCGCGGTCCCGTGCTGGTCATCGTGCATAACCGGTATACCAAGATCCTGCAGGGCATCTTCCACTTCAAAACATTTTGGTGCAGCAATATCCTCAAGATTAATACCACCAAAGACCGGTGCGATATTTTTCACCTGGTCGGTAAAGTCGGTCTCATAGTTTTCAAAACAGATAGGAAAGGCATCAATGCCGGCAAATTCCTTGAAGAGAATTGCTTTTCCTTCCATGACGGGGATAGCCGCAGATCCACCGATATTTCCCAGACCCAGGACTGCCGATCCATCGGTGACGATTGCAATGGTATTGGCTTTGAGAGTATATTTGTACGCGAGATTTTTATTGAGGGAAATTCTCCGGCAGACTTCGGCAACACCTGGAGTATAGGCAAGGGCAAGATCGTGCCGGTTCCTGAGCGGGACTTTTGAGCGGATCTCCAGTTTCCCGTGATGTCGGGCATGCAGGGCAAGGGCATCCTTGTAAATCTCATTGCTTCCCGGTAAAAAGACCATACATGATCATTCCTCATACGTGAGAGCGCCGCCGCAGGCAATGAAGTTAGTGGTCGGGATATGCCATCCCGGGATCTGCCGGGGGCAGGGAAGTTACATATTAATACATGGATGGACAAAATTATACATTAAGGTATACTATGTGGTCATTCCATACCATGACCACACCCGGATTACCGGTTTCCCCACCTTACACGTGATTACCATGAAGTCAAAAGATATTGCAATAGTCGGAATCCTGCTCGCAATCGGTGCTATCCTCCGTTATTTCCTTGCGATGCTGCACACGCCCCTCACGCCGAATATGATCATCGCATTCTACTGCCTTGCCATTATCCTGATCCGGCCAAAAATCTACGAGGCGATCGGTATCGGTTTTGTAGCAGGCATTCTGTCGATGCTCATCTCCGGTTCGATATTTCCCCCAGCTAACCTCATCAGCGAACCTCTCGGGGCACTGGTGTGTTTTGGTATCTACGGGCTCCTCAAGAACCGGACAAAACTTGCACCCACCGTCACAACGTTCCTCGTGACTCTTGCGAGCGGTTTTTCGTTTGCCGTGCTCGCGCTTGTAGCCGTGGCTCCTAAAATCCTTTCAAAATATGCAACACTGGAAGGATTCATCATCATTTTCGTCCCGATCGTAGTTATCACGGCAATTTTTAACGCCGTCATTGTCCAGATCCTCTACGTACCCTCCAGCAGGGTGCTGTCGAGAGGACAGGAATGATCGAACTCGAACAGGTCAGTTATACCTACCCCCACACGGTTCAGAAAGCCTTAAACCACCTTTCTTTTGATTTACCCAGAGGAAAGTGCGTGCTGGTGACCGGCCCGTCGGGAGCCGGAAAAACTACCCTGTGTCTTGCGTCCGCAGGAATTCTTCACCACGAATATGGCGGAAAGAAAGAGGGGCGGGTTATCCTCAAAGGAACGGATATCAGTACCCTTGCAAGCCTTTCCGAAGTGGCAAAAACAATAGGTATTGTCTTTGACGATGCCGAAGCCCAGATGATCTTTACGACCGTTGAAGAAGAGATTCTCTCTGCACTCGAATACCGGGGGCTGGCGGCAGAGGTTGTAGAGGAGCGCCTTTCGGCCATTATGGAAAAAACGCACCTGACTGAACTGAAAAACCGGTCTCCCCATCATCTCTCGGGGGGTCAGAAACAGCGGGTTGCTCTTGCTGCCACACTTGCACTCGGGAACGATATCCTGATCCTGGACGAACCGACATCGGAACTGGACGAGGCGGCCACAGCACGGATCGTTGAGATCCTGCGCAACCTGAAAAACGAGGGCAAAACCATCCTGCTCGTTGAGCATAAATTTGATCATTTCAGGGACATGGTGGATACCCTTGTTGTCATGGAAAACGGTGCCATCAGCACCATGGGATCGCCCGAAGAAGTCCTCCGGGATGAGCGGATCCATAAGATCGTTTTTGCAGATTTTTCCAAAATCCGGTCCGGCATTCCAAATGAAAATACCGATTCTGCACCGGGCAAAAAACCGGGTGCAACTCCCGTTATTGTTGTTAAGGATCTCGTATATTCCTATGATAAGATCCGCGCCCTGGATACCATCTCCCTCACTATTACGACGGGAGAGTTTGTTGCAGTTGTCGGGGAGAACGGTTCGGGAAAGACAACGCTCGTCAAGCATTTCAACGGGCTCCTCAACCCGGAATCGGGAATGGTAACCATTGCAGGAAAAGATACGAAACTCTCCTCAACTACTGAACTGTCAAAACAGGTAGGGCTTGTTTTCCAGAACCCGGATCACATGTTTTTTGCCGACTCGGTATACGATGAAGTGGCATTCGGGTTAAAGAATCTCGGAATCACGGACGGGGATGCGATCATCCGGTCCGCTCTTGAGGAGGTTCACCTCGGGCATACCGGCACCCTCTATCCCCGCTGGCTCTCCCGCGGCGAGCGGCAGCGCCTTGCCATTGCCTGCGTTATCGCCATGCAGCCACAGATAATTGTCCTGGACGAACCGACAACCGGCCTTGACGGAAATGAGGCACGGCTGGTAATGGAAGTGCTCAAACGACTCCAGAGTAAAGGCCATACGATCGTTATTATTACCCACAACCAGGAGATTGCCGGGAAGTGTGCAGATCGCATTCTCCGGATGGAGGGTGGAAGAATCATTTCCGATACACCCGCTAGGAGCACGTAACATGGCAGAAATTCTTGCGTATGTCCATAAGGAGGGTTTCTTCCACCGCCTCCACCCGTTTACCAAAATTATATTCATCCTGTTGTTTGCCCTGATGTCGATCCTCACAACGAACCTGGCATTCCTTATTGCTCTCGTTATTGTAGTTCTTGGGATCTCATACTGTGCAAACCTGGGGAGTGAAGTTATCCAGCAGTTCAAACTGATTGCTGTCATGAGCATTGTCTTAATCGGAATTACGATCCTGACCATGCCGAGTGGCGATGTTATCGGCCATATTATTCCATCTGCAATACCGTTTATCGGGGGTCTCTTTCCCATCACCACGGGAGCTATCGAGTTCGGCTTCGTGCTCACATTCCGGTTCATGATCCTCATCTGCGTATTCCAGCTCTTTGTGATCTCAACCCAGCCACGGGATATTGTCCAGACCATGGAGCGGCTGAAAATCCCGATAGATTATACGCTCATGTTCTTAATCGCGCTCCGGTTTATTCCCACCCTCCAGATTGAGGGGAAGAGGATACACGAAGCCCAGGTGGCACGAGGGTATAACCCGGGGAACGGACTGATGGGAAAACTCCGCAGCGTTGCCCCGATCGTTATTCCCCTCGTGTCCAATGCACTGGCACGGGCCACGGTTCTCGGACTTACCATCGATATCCGTGGATACCGCACCGGGATAAAAACCCGCATGAGGGAATTTGCGTTCCAGCGCCGGGATTACATGACTGTATGCGCAATCGGCCTCGCCGGTTGCGGGTATGTCCTGCTTCTCGTCCGGCAGCTCCTTTGAGCACAGGTTCAAAGGGAAAATAAGTCATTTTTTGTTTAGTTTTTTTTAGGATACCTGCCCGAAGACATTGTCAGCGCTGAAGTGAATACGCTTGCAGAAAAGAAAATTGAAAGAAAGAAGTTATACGCCCCGGCCGGGACTTGAACCCGGGTCAAAAGATCCGCAATCTTCTAGGATGTCCACTACCCCACCGGGACGCGGGATGACTACCTGCCTTACTTAAAACGTTCTCATCGCATAAATACCTCACCGTTTTTTAGGATCCATCGGGTAAAAACTACGAGGTCTTCGGGAGATCAAGAGAACTTGATCCAAATTTTTTGGGGGATTTGCATTCGACATTTGCAAACGTTACATTCTCATCAAAATTACCAACCGGTTTAACCCAGACACCGATATTGGCAGTAACTTTATTTCCGGAGAATTCAATGAGGAGATCCCCAGGTTTGGTTATTTTAATGGTTTTCGCCAGATACTGACCGTATTCTTTTCCAAAACCATCCTGAAGATAAATTGTTCCGTTCGTCCGGCTCCTTACCGTAATTTCCAGGTATGATGCAGGATTTATCTGTTTATAGGTTACCGACTCTGCCTGGCTTGAATGACCGACCACGATCTTTGTTCCCGTAATATACGATGGATCTTTAATAGTATAGTTGATATACATCGGGGGATTTACGAGTGTAAACTCTTTTGCCGATTTCTTTACCCCCGTTGCAGCATTGAAATTCTCAAGTGAGATAAGGCACACCTGATCCGGATCGGTTACAGGAATCGCCACCAGGGTCGGAATTCCGGATGCAGGGGTCACCCGTGTTGGATAAGGTGTTGCATCTTTGAGATAGGATGCAGTTGTTGTGACAAACGCCGGATTATCAGATGCATTTGAAAATTGTGTTGAGAGATCTCCGGTGACAGATGTCGGAGCAGGGGTCGGGGGAGGAATCTCTTTGGGAGGTGCCACACAACCGGATAGCGTAGCGGATAATAAAAGAAGAGCTACGCATACAGCAGAGACTCTCTGATAATTCATCAGACAGAATAAGGCGCGTTAATGTAATTAAGTGTTTTTCATCGGTATCTGAACAGGTTTTCTCCCCGTTACCGTGAACTGCGCGGGCGGCATCGGATAACCATACAAGAAGACACCATATGCAGGGGCAATCATCCATACGAAACAAGAGGACCTTTGAAAAAGCAAAGGGAAAGATGTTCATCCATAATTTTTTATTGGCCCCATTATTCCAAAGATGCGGGTTTGTTTATAAATATTTTTTTTATATCCTATACATGCCAACAATACATATTAGTGGTATTTGTTTCTAACCAATGATACAAACAGATTAAATATTTGCCCGGACCAATCTTGAAGGGAAAAATAAGCGAGAAACGGGTGTTAACAATATCCTATTCCCATATTTTATGACGTACGAAAAAACAGACCAGACTGTGGAGTTATAGCAAATGATATCTTATAAAAAAATATCCTGTATTCTATTGATTCTTTGCGTATGCCTGATCGCGCCGGTTATGGCAGGGACGAGATATACTGCAGGGAGTCCGGAACTTTCGGCATACATCTCAGGAGCGAATGAATTTACTCCGGGAAAAGACATACCATTAACCATCGTTATACAAAACACCGGGCTCAATGAGTACAAATTCATCAATTCCGTTATCGTTGACCGTGACGATCTTCCCAATACCGCAAAATTCTTAACAGTATCCCTCAATCCGGGCGATATACCCATTGTCATCAAATCGGATTCCCAGATGGTTGGAGACTTGAAAGGCGGAAATAATGCAAATGCCGTTTTTTCCATCAAAGTAAAATCTGATGCAGTTGCGGGAACCTACCAG
Source organism: Methanoregula sp. (assembly GCF_041645475.1). Taxonomy (GTDB): domain Archaea; phylum Halobacteriota; class Methanomicrobia; order Methanomicrobiales; family Methanospirillaceae; genus Methanoregula. The sequence goes on from NZ_JBAZQA010000010.1 coordinate 26,620, forward strand.
CTCCCCATTGCACTTAATTACACGTACCTGTATGCAGCAGATCAGTTCGGCGCAGATACCATCCAATACCAGTACAAGACAGTAACGGAAAATCTCACAACACCCATCAATATCAAGTCGGATGTTTCAATCGATGTGCTCGAAGCAACCCCCGAACACCTCAACGCGGGCGCTGAAGGGTATATCCGGTTGAAGATCAAGAACACCGGTTCGGAATTCGGGACAAAGTCAATTGTCAAGATCACCCAGAACGGCAACAGCCCCATCGTGCCAACGGACAGCAGCGTCTATATTGGCGATTTCCCCCCGGGTAGTATCGCCGAATGCCAGTATAAAGTGGCAGTCAGCACCATTGCAGAGCGCCAGGCTTACCCGATAGATGTAGCCGTAGTTTACCAGAACAAGGAGGGCGATTTTGTCACGTCCCGCACCGATACCATCGGCATTCCGGTGGGAGGAAAAACTGATTTTGCGATCGTTTCAACGCCACCCGAACTGAATCCCGGCAACAAGAAAACCATAACCGTGGAATTTAAGAATACCGGCGAAACGACAGTATACAGTGCACAGGCCCGCATAAGTGCCGTTGATCCGTTTACCTGCAATGACGATGTGGCGTACCTCGGGAATCTCAAGGCCGGGGAGTCGGCAAAAGCATCCTACATTATCAGTGTGGATCGCAGTGCAACTATCAAGGAATACGGGCTTGATTCTGAGATCCGGTACCGGGATGCACTCGACAACACGCACATATCAGATACCATGAAAGTAGCGATCAATGTGAGCAACCCGGCTGGCATCATGACCATTCTGCTCAATCCCATCTACCTCTCGGTACTGGTCGCTATCATCATCGGTATTGCCTACGGCATCTATCACTACCGGATGAAAAAACAGTAACTGCTCCAAACCGGATACCTTTTTTTGTACCACCAGTCCGGCCCGTAAGGAAAAACGGTACGGATAAACGCATTGTCATCCCTGCAGATAATCCGGAAATTACCGGCGAACGGACTTAAAAAATGTTAAATATCGCAGGCCCAAACAGATGATCCGGACCAGCGGGCATTCCACCCGGTTATTCTAAAATCTGTATGAAAAACACCCGGTGTTTCATAGAGAAATAATCCGGATCTTTATACAGTCCCAGGAGATACATGAGACAATACCTGCCGGGGCAATAACCGCACAGAGAAGAATGAGAAGAGAGGGACAAGGATGCCGGCAATGAAAACGATTTCCAATGAAGATATCCGGATAAGCCCGGATTGCAGGGTCATGCCGGGAGATGGCAGTCCATGAAAATCCCCCGCCTCGTGATTGCCGGTACACACAGCGGATGCGGGAAGACCACGGTAGCAAGTGGTATCATGGCCGCCCTGACCGCACGGGGCCAGACCGTTCAGCCATTCAAAGTGGGACCGGATTTCATCGACCCGTCCCATCACACAAAAGTCTGTGGGCGGCCATCCCGTAACCTGGATCCCTTCATGATGGGGGAGTCCGGGTGTTCCGGCACCTTCCTTTCTGCATCCGGGGGCGCTGATATTGCAGTCATCGAGGGCGTCATGGGCCTGTTTGACGGGGTGGACGGATCCGATCTTGCCAGCACGGCAAATGTCGCCCGCATCCTGAGCGCCCCGGTTCTCCTCGTGGTGGATGCCAAAGGGATGTCGCGGAGTATCCATGCCCTCATCAAAGGGTTCCTTGACTTTGATCCGACCATCACCATTGCCGGTGTTATCGTAAACCGGATCGGGAGTCCAAGGCACCGGGAGATGATCGCCCCATCCCTTGCAACCCCGGCCCTTGGCTGGATACCACGACGTGAAAATATTGTGGTGAAAAGCCGGCATCTTGGCCTTCACATGGCACACGAATCAGAGGATACCGGCAATACCGGTTCCCTTATCGAGGAGTTCTGCGACATGGATGCAATAATTACCATTGCCTGCAGTGCCCCGCCATATTGCACCAGCCGTAAATCCGCCAGCGAGGTTCCAGGGCACACCCGGGTTGGCGTGGCAATGGATCCGGCATTCTGTTTTTATTACCAGGATAACCTGGACCGCCTCGCCCATTCGGGTGCAGAACTCGTCTTTTTCAGCCCGGTCCAGGGATCCCTGCCGGACGTTGACGGGGTTTACCTGGGCGGCGGTTATCCGGAACTTTTCCTCCCGCAGCTCGAAGCCTCGCCATGCACGCCGGCGCTGAAAACTGCAGCAGAGAACGAAATGCCCATCTATGCCGAATGCGGCGGACTTATGTACCTGTCCCGGGAGATCCAGGCGGATAAAACCTACCGGATGGCCGGGGTTCTTCCGGCAGTTGCGGAGATGACCGGGCGCATCCAGGCACTGGGTTACGTGAAAGGGGACGTGATCGGGAACCATTCAGTATTCTCAAAGAACCAACCGGTTCTCGGGCATGAGTTCCATTACTCCCGGATCCTCCCGGACAAGGACGCAAATTACGCGTACCGGCTATCCCGGGGCAAAGGGATCGATGCCGGAAAAGACGGGATGATCTCACAGAATGTGCTTGGCTCGTACACGCACGCCTATTTTTCAGGGAAATTTGCCGGGGAGTTTGTCGATGCTGCCTGCAGATATTCCCGCACCTGAACCAGGTTTCCGGTTTTCCCATTCCGATACAAGAAATAAAGATAATGGACTGCGAACCTATCATCACAAGACAGGAGTTTTTAATCGATGCGCAGTGATGACGTAAAAAAAGGGTACCAGCGGGCACCCAACCGTGCGCTCCTCCGATCGCTGGGCGTTACCGATCGCGAGATGAAACTGCCGTTCATCGGCATTGCCAATGCCTATAATACGATCGTACCCGGTCATGTCCACCTCCAGAAGTTAGGAGAGAAAGCCCGGGAAGGCATAGCTGCTGCCGGTGGCGTACCGTTCGAGTTCGGGGTTATCGGGATCTGTGACGGGATCGCCATGGGGCACGAGGGAATGCGCTACTCCCTCCCGTCCCGTGAAAACATCGCAGACTCCATCGAGCTGATGGTTCAGGCACACCGGTTCGATGGCCTTGTCTGTATTGGCACCTGCGACAAGATCGTGCCGGGCATGCTCATGGCAGCAGTGCGGTGCAATATTCCCACCATCGTCATTACCGGCGGAGCCATGCTCTCCGGCTACCAGGACGGGAAAGACCGGTCCCTCATCGATATTTTCGAGGGTGTGGGAAAAGTTGCAGCAGGAACCATGACCGAACCTGCGCTCTGCGAGCTGGAAGGATGCGCCATGCCCGGCTGCGGAAGCTGCCAGGGACTCTATACGGCAAACACCATGGCCTGCATGACCGAGGCAATGGGCATGTCCCTGCCGGGATGTGCCGCAACTCCCGCCGTTGACGCGGGAAAACTGAGGATTGCCCGGGAGAGCGGCGAGGCCGTGATGGCCCTTGTCAACAAAAACACAAAACCCCGGGATATCATCACGCGAAAAAGCCTGCAGAACGCCATCCGGGTGGACATGGCGCTCGGAGGATCGACCAACACCGTCCTTCACTTAATGGCGGTTGCAACTGAGGGGGAGATCCCGCTGACGCTTGAGGATTTCAACAGGTTCTCCGATGCCATTCCCCACATCTGCCATATGCAGCCCTCGGGCCCGCACTCGATGCAGACCCTTCACCGGGCCGGGGGAATTCCGGCCGTGCTCCGGCAACTCGAAAAATTCCTTGAATCGTCACCAACCGTTGCGGGTAAGGATATCCTCGAGATCGCCCGGGCAGCAGTGATAAAAAACAGTTCCGTGATCCAGAGTATCGATACACCCGTCCATGCAGCCGGTGGACTCAAAGTTCTCTTTGGATCACTTGCACCGGATGGCGCAGTTGTCAAATGCGCAGCAGTTCCCGCAAGCATGTGGAAACACAAGGGACCAGCCCGGGTCTTTGACGGCGAACAGGCCGCGATGAAGGCAATCCTGTCCCGCGAAATCCGCGAAGGCGATGTAGTCATTATCCGCAACGAGGGCCCACGCGGGGCCCCGGGGATGCCGGAGATGCTCTCCCCGACGTCCGCACTCATGGGTTTTGAGTACACCCGGGTAGTTCTTCTTACGGATGGCAGGTTCTCGGGGGGAACGCGGGGACCCTGCATCGGCCATATCGCACCGGAAGCCGCAGTCGGCGGGCCAATCGGCCTCGTGAAAGAAGGGGATATGATCGACATCGATCTCTTCGAAAGGAAGCTCGATCTCTGCGTGGATGAAGCCGTCATTCAGGAGCGCAGGAGCCACTGGAAAGCACCGGCAAAGTCCCTCACCGGCGTCCTTGCCCGGTACGCAAAGACGGTAGAACAGGCCAACCTTGGCGCAGTCCAGAGATAATTTTTTTTGGGTAAATTGCGAATCCCGCCCCTGACATCTATCTTTTACAATAGTCCGCCCCCCCCTTTGCGCCAACCCTGCCCCCATCGGGGGCGGGGGTGTATGCGATTTCCCGGTATTACCAAAAATCCCGATTCAGGTAATACAGCACTATCGCAACCGGGGCGCCATAGCAGCGGGGACGAAGCCTATGGATCGTCAGTATTTCCGCTCCAAAACGAATTTCCTTTTTTGCATTAAATTTCAGGCATGTTTTTTTACCTTTTTTCACTCCGTAAATCCTTCCTGGATTTAAGGGGCGGGAATAGTACAATACCCATTTTTAATTTTTCCGGTATCAGAACCGGGGATTTTGTCACAGTACCGTGCAGTCACAGAAAAAAGTGGAGAAGAAAATCGGCATCCCGGTTTTTTAAAAAGAAAAATGATTAGTTCTTTTCTTCACCGGCTTCATAGACCAGCAGGTTATACCTGCTGGAGAAGAGGATGAAGGGGACATAGAGGATGAACATCACGACAAGGCCGATGATATCCCCGATAACCGGTATCAGCGAGAACACATTGAAGATCAGGCCGAAAACTACGCCAATGACACCGATAACCAGCAGGGCAAGGATGTAATTCAGCCAGCCGATCCTGCCGATATGGGCAACGATTGCTGAAAAGTTGAAGGCTTCACTCATGCTCCCGGTCTTTGCAAACCGGACTGATCCGATAAACGAGAAGATCGAGATGATGATAGCAAGGAGTACCGCGACCAGGATAAGGACAAGCATTATTCCGGCGGCCGAGATGAATTCCGGATGACTCAGGAACCACTGGTTGATCTGCGCATCGGACATTGACGCAAAGTCCTGGTGGAAGGCACCGCTTGTCACCAGTGACGAGACGATGGGAAGGAACGCGATGATGATAAGAAGAATCACCGGGGCGGCATAGACCAGTTCCACGACAAACAGTTTGAGCCCGTCGATAAACATTGATCCCCATTCCTTGAGTTCAGGAGCCGGTTTTTCCCCGCGGAAGATCCTGACCATGTATCCGAGGATTAACGGGAAGATGATCATGCTGATAATGAGAAGGAACCAGCGGGACCATTTCGACCAGACGCCCTCTTTTGCATAGGAATACGATTCGTTAAGCATTAAGCCAAAATCCATGTCAGTTCACCAGATGTTTCCAAAGAGTCTTTGTATGGAAATAAAAAGATTTGCCCGGGCGAAAAATACTGCAATCCATTTATCTGAAAAAAACGAGAGAAGAGAAAAAAGATCTGCAGGAAACCACGGGGGTCTCTTACCGGCCTGCCTCCCCACCGGGGAAGAGACAGATCTCGCTCCTTTCCTTTTGGAAAATGAGCAAATAATGAAAAAATGTTTTTACCATTGCCCAATACGAAAAAAAGAGTTATGCCGTTGTTCCCGCGCTTTCATAGACCAGGGTAAGGTACCGTGCCTCGAACAGGGTAATAACCGGGAGCAGGATCAAGAGAATCAGCATCCCGACATAGGGAATCATCATGCAGATAATCTCAACGATACCGATGATAATGATCAAAAAGATCAGGGAGATGATATAGGGCACAAAGCCGATCTTCCCGATGTGCGCTGCTATTGCGCTGAAATTGAACGCCTCGCCAAAGCTGCCCGTGCGGGCAAAGCGGACAACGGCAGTTGCAAGGAATAGACCGATGATGATCGACACAATGGCAAGGATGATGAACCCGAAGAGGACTGCACCAATGAGTCCCAGGATTGCACCGGGATCTGCCTGAGCGTAATTTTGTGCCATCATACCGGTCAGGAAAGCACTTCCAAGGACGACAACCTCGATGATGAGGACGGGGATCATATAGATCAAGGAAACAACGAATAGTTTGATCCCGTCAATGAACATGCTCACCCATTCATTCAGTTCAGGCGCAGTGCTTGAGCCGCGGTATACCCGCATCATCTAGCCCAGGATCAGCGGGAAGATGATGCAGCTGATGATAAGCAGTATCCAGGTTACCCACTTTCCAACGAGACCTTCTTTTGCATAGCCAAACGAATCTCCGACAACTTTTCCAAAATCCATTCTCATCACCACAATTCTTTTTCTGCACCATTTATGGCGAATCCTGCCACAAACGATTTAAAGATCATATGACAAGTTCGCAGAATATAAATTTATCGCAGGAATCGGGGTTGAATGGAAAAATAAAAGAGAATATCAGTGCCTGAAATAGCGTATCCCCGTAAATACCATTGCCATGTGGAGCCGGTTGGCGGCCTCAATGACTTCCTTGTCCCGGATCGAGCCGCCGGGCTGGACGAGCGCGGTTGCTCCTGCTGCTGCGGCAACTTCAAGCGTATCCGGGAAGGGGAGGAAAGCATCCGAGGCAACGGCAGATCCTTTCAGGGATGCGCAGGCCTTCTCGATCGCGATCTTCGCGGAGTCGACCCGGCTCATCTGGCCGGCCCCGATGCCAAGGGTATGGTGCTGGTCGGCAAAGATGATCGTGTTGCTCTTGGTGTGCTTGCAGACTTTCCAGGCGAGCTGCAGGGCTTTCATCTCGTCCGGGGTCGGGTCCCGGTCGGTGATGACTTCCCAGTGCTCCTGGTATGCAGGAGTCCGCTGGACAAGAACGCCGCCATCGATCGTACGGATCTCATCGGAAGGGGCACATTCAGGCAGGACAATGACCCGCATGTTCTCCTTCTTCTTCATGATCTCGAGAGCTTCCTTTGAGAACGAAGGGGCGAGAATAACTTCCACGAACGTGTTGCTTATCTCTTCTGCCAGTTTTTTTGAAAGCTCGCGGTTGACGGAGACAACGGAGCCGTACGCGGAGACGGGATCTACGTCACGGGCGGCTATATAGGCCTCAAACACATCCCTGCCGATGGCAACGCCGCAGGGATTATTGTGCTTCACGATAACAGCAGCGGGCTCGTCAAATTCCCGCATAAGGGAGACCCCGGCATTGAGATCCAGGTAATTATTGTAGGACATCTGCTTGCCCTGGAGGGGTTCTGCACCGGCAATGCCGGAACTGCCGTAGACGGCAGCCTGCTGGTGGGGATTCTCGCCGTACCGGAGGGCCCGGCCATGAGTATACTGCACAGAAAATGTTGGAGGGAACGGGGAATCCAGGTTGTACAGGTAATTGCTGATCGCCGCATCGTACGCAGCAGTCCGGGCAAATGCTTTCCTGGCAAGGACAAGCCGCCCGGTTTCGGGGAATCCTTCGCCGCGAACAGCGTTTTTCACCAGGGAATAATCCGCTGGATCGACAACAACAGCAACATCCCGGTAATTTTTCGCTGCTGCACGGATCATGGCCGGTCCGCCAACATCGATGTACTCGATGAGCTCTTCGAGATTCATCTTTTTAGCTGCCATCTTCTCGAACGGGTACAGGTTGACGACAAGGAGGTCGATGTGGTTGATGCCATGCTTTGCCATAACCGCGTCATCGATCTGGCGCCGGCCGAGCAGTCCCCCGTGCACCTTGGGGTGGAGGGTCTTGACCCGCCCGTCCATCATCTCGGGAAACCCGGTATAATTCGAGACTTCGGTGAATTTTATGCCGGCCTCTGCCAGGGATTTTCCGGTTCCACCGGAACTCATGATACTGTATTTCTGTTCAATGAGTACCTGTGCAAGATCGATGATACCCGTCTTGTCCCAGACAGAAAGCAATGCCCACTTCATGTCCTACTATATGAAGAACAGGAAAGAAAAAGGTATGCTGGTAGTATAACCGGTACCTGAGGGCTGATGGGACCGGCTCCGTTCGTGAGATCGGGAACAATCGAACACAATCCGGGCCTCACGACATCCCGGATCGGTTTTCCCGCAATAATGTTACTCCGTTTTCGAAAACAACGGGAGATTGTCGGATTACCCCGCAGGACCAACTCAACGTTTATATAGAACCACAATGCAATAGATATTGGAACATCGAGTGAGATGTATTATGGTCGAGGCAGAAAACACTCCAGAACAGGCCGGTTCTCCGGGTTCGGAACCCGCGGAAAACCCGCCGTCAGATCCGCAGTCACTGCTGGATGTACAGAAGAAGGCGTTTGCTGACTTAAACGACCAGCACCTCAGGCTGGCAGCGGATTTCGAGAATTTCCGGAGACGGACTGCCCGGGAACGGGAATCGATCACGGTTCTTGCAAACGAGCGGTTCGCAGTAGATCTCCTCGAGGTTGTTGACAATCTCGAACGGGCCCTCAAAGCCGATGATGCCCACTTACGGGAGGGCATTGTCCAGATCCAGCAGCTCCTCACATCACAGCTGGCACGACACGGCGTTGTTGCCATCGAATCGTTAAAAAAACCATTCAGCCCTGCAGAACACGAAGCAATTGCCCACATCCCATCGGATGAAACTGCGGGAATGGTCATCGACGAGGTTGCCTGCGGGTATCGTATGCATGACAAGATCATCAGGCACGCAAAAGTTGCAGTATCGAAAGGAAACGAAAACAAATCGGAGGTATAAATTATGGCACACGAGAAAGTTCTGGGTATCGATCTGGGAACAACATTTTCCTGCATGTCCATCATGGAAGCCGGAAAACCCATCGTCATTCCCAATTCTGAAGGCGGCAGGACAACAGCATCCATTGTAGCGTTCACCAAAGAGGGCGAGCGGCTTGTCGGCAGCCTTGCAAAACGCCAGGCGGTAACCAACCCCCAGCGGACCATCCAGTCCATCAAGCGGAAGATGGGCACGAGCGAGAAAGTCAAGATCGACAGCAAGGAATACACGCCCCAGGAGATTTCCGCAATGATCCTGCAGAAGCTCAAGGTCGATGCAGAGGCATTCCTCGGGGAGAAGATCAGCAAGGCCGTAGTTACCGTCCCGGCATACTTCAACGATGCCCAGCGACAGGCTACCAAGGACGCAGGAAAAATCGCCGGTCTCGAAGTGCTGCGGATCATCAACGAACCAACTGCAAGCGCCCTTGCCTACGGTATCGACAAGGAGAGCGATGCAACGGTTCTCGTCTATGACCTTGGCGGCGGAACCTTCGATATCTCGATCCTTACGCTCGGGGACGGCGTCTTCGAGGTCAAGTCAACAGCCGGCAACAACCACCTTGGCGGCGACGACTTCGACAAGCTCGTCCAGGACTACCTGATCGAGGAGTTCAAGAAGAAAGAAGGTGTCGACTTACGGAACGACCCGTACGCCATGCAGCGCCTGCGGGATGCATCGGAGAATGCCAAGATCGAGCTTTCCCAGAGGCAGTCCACCAACATCAACCTGCCGTACATCACCACGGATGCCAGCGGCCCCAAGTTCCTGAACATCGATCTCACACGATCCAAGCTCGAACAGCTTATCGGGGGTCTTGTCGAATCCACCGTTGGGCCGGTAAAACAGGCATTAAGCGATGCAAAACTCGAGCCCAAGGATATCGATCACGTCCTCCTTGTCGGCGGTTCAACCCGTGTCCCCCTCGTTGTGGAAACGGTCAAGAAACTCCTCGGCAAGGAACCGGACAAAGGCCTCAACCCCGATGAATGCGTTGCCCTTGGCGCCGGGATCCAGGGAGCAGTCTTAACCGGTGAGACCAAGGATATCGTCCTCCTGGATGTCACCCCGCTCACGCTCGGCATCGAGACCCTCGGCGGCATCTCAACCAAGCTCATCGAACGCAACACAACGATCCCGACCAGGAAAAGCCAGATCTTCTCGACAGCGGCTGACGGCCAGACCAGTGTCGAGATCCACGTAGTCCAGGGAGAGCGTGCTCTTGCGAAGGACAACTTCACGCTCGGGAAGTTCCAGCTCACCGGCATCCCTCCGGCACCCCGGGGTATCCCGCAGATCGAAGTTACCTTCGATATCGATTCGAACGGTATCATCCATGTCTCGGCCAAGGATCTCGGAAGCGGCAACCAGCAGGCCATCTCCATCAAGGGAGACAAGAAGCTCTCCGAAGAGGACATCAAGAAGATGATGGATGCGGCCAAGCAGTTCGAGGCAGAAGACAAAAAGCAGCGGGAAGAGATCGAGCTCCGCAACCAGGCCGACACCGCAGTCTTCACAGCCGAGAAGATGCTCAAGGAGAACGGCGACAAACTGGAGGCCGAGGACAAGACGAAAGTCGAAGAAGCCGCTGCGGCAGTCAAAAAGGCTCTTGAGGAGAACAACCTTGAAGAGATCAAGAAGACAATGGAATCGCTCACTGAAGCTGTATATGCTGTGACAACCAAGATTTACCAGAAAGTCCAGGCAGAACAGCAGGCCTCAGCACAGCAGCAGGCCGGACCGGATGCCGGCTCTGGCCCTGCACAGCAGGATGCCAAGACGGACGACAATGTCGTCAATGCAGATTACAAGGTAAAAGAAGAGTGAAGCAAGAATGGGCGCGGACTACTACGAGACGCTCGGCATACCCCGGAATGCTGATGATAAGGAGATCAAGAAAGCTTACAGGAACCTCGCCCGCAAATTCCACCCCGATGTCTGCAAAGATGCCGGCGCTGAAGAAAAATTCAAGGAGATAAACGAGGCGTACAGCGTCCTCTCCGATGAACAGAAGAAGCGCCAGTACGACAACATGGGCCACGAGACGTTTACGAACGCCTCGAAAGGCTCGTATTCCGGTGGCGGGGGAGGATACAACAGCGGCGGGTTCTCCTCCGATTTCTCCGGCTTTGGAGACATCTTCGACTTCTTTGGCGGCGGGGGCAGGGGCCGGTCAGGCCCGCAGCCCGGCGCAGATCTCCTCATGCGGATCCAGATAAAAATGGAAGATGCCGTTGCCGGGGTAGATCGCGAAATTGAAGTGATGCACACGGAGCCGTGCCCGACCTGCAGCGGTTCCGGCAGCGAGACCAAGAGGCTCAACACCTGTCCCCGCTGCGGGGGCACCGGCCAGATGCGCCAGACCGCCCAGTCGCCGTTTGGCCAGTTTGTCCGGATGACGCCCTGTACCCAGTGCGAAGGAAAAGGAAAGATCCCCGAGAAGGTCTGCAAGGACTGCCGCGGATCCGGCCATACCCGGGTCAAGCGGAAAGTCTCCGTCCACATCCCGGCCGGTGTCGATAACGGCATGCGCCTTCGCATGGAAGGCTACGGTGAAGCGGGTGACTACGGGGCGCACAACGGCGACCTCTTCATCGAGATCTATGTCCAGGCCCATGACCGGTTCGTGCGGACGGGAGATAACCTCGAGACCTTAATCGAGATCTCGCCGGCACAGGCCGTGCTCGGGACAACGGTCGATGTCGAGACCATCGATCACAAGCACATCGATCTCCATGTCCCGGCCGGGATCCAGTACAATACCGCCCTCAAGATCCCCGGCGAAGGAATCAAGCGCCGGGGAAAACCGGGCGACCTGCTTGTCCGGGTAAAGATCGTCACCCCGAGATCCATCAGCAACGAGCAGAAGGAACTCTATGGAAAGATCGCCGAGCTGGAAGGAAAGAACAGCGATGGCGGGGGATTCTTCTCCGGCATCATGGGCGGCAAGAAGAAGGGCAAAAAATAATTTTTCCCTTTTTACACACGTTTTTGCACACGTATTTGAACGCTCAATGCCAATACTGTACCAATGAAGCTTATTTTCGAGCTCTCCGGCGAGAACGCAACGCTCCCGTTTGCCGAACTCGATTGTGTCGGCAACGTTCTTGACCGGCGGTTGCAGGTTGCGGTTGCCGAATGCCCGGACCCACGGGAAACAGAGCGGCTCGCGATGACGCAGGTGGTGCTCGAATACCTTGGCGAATGCGAGCCGTCCATCCCCGCATTCCGGACACTTCTCAAGGACCTTGCAATCGAAACAACCCGAACCTTTGCAGGCCGGGCCAAGAAAGTGCACGGGGGATGCAATGAGCGCAACCCCTGTTCCCAGAAAGAGTTTGAAAATCTCATCGGCACGATGATCGCCGGGCCGGTCTCCTTAACAAATCCTGACGTGGAATACCGGGCAATCCTCTCGGAAGACCGCTGCTATTTTGGCAGGGTGTTGTTCGCGATATCCCGCAGCGCCTACGATGAACGGAACCCCGGGAAGCGGGACTTTTTTCACCCGGGCGTCATGATGCCGCGGATGGCAAGAACGCTTGTCAACCTTGCCTGTACAAAGCCGGGCGATATCCTCGTGGACCCGTTCTGCGGCACCGGGGGAATTCTGATCGAGGCCGGGCTGCTCTCTGCCCGTCCGCTCGGAAGCGATTTCGATCCCATGATGGTTGCCGGCTGCCGGCGGAATATCCGGAACCCGGAACTCCTCCTTGCCGATGCAACCGCCCTGCCGTTCTCGAGCCGGTCCATCGATTCCGTAGTAACGGACCTGCCCTACGGCCAATCCGTCTGCATCAAAAAGACCGACACCATGGACCAGCTGTATGCCGATGCTCTTGACGAAATCAGCCGGATCCTGAAACCCGGCAGGCGTGCCGTTGTTGTCACGCACAAGGATATTGCCGGCATTGCTGCCGATCACATGACCGTGCTCCAGCGTCACGACCAGCGGGTGCACAAGAGCCTGACCCGGCGTGTCCTGGTGCTGACGAACTGATCCGCTCGCCAGGCCCGGGTTTTAAGGTCATATTCTTTATCTGGTTCCCGTTCCAGATATGATCAGGTTGCTATGAGACGCAAAAATCTCCCGTTTATTCTTCTTGCAGGTATCCTGGGCCTGGCCATCCTGAGCATGCCGGTCCTCGCCTATTCGGCCGATGCGGCCAGGTACTACAATGAGGGAAATGCCCTCATGTCCACAAAAGATTATGCCGGGGCGATCGCGGCCTACGGGAATGCAACGGCCCTTGAGCCCGGGTACTACGAGGCCTGGAATGCCCTGGCCGATGCCCTCAACAAGAACAAGCAGTACAACAATGCCCTCATTGCTTCTGACAAAGCGATCAGTCTCAATCCCCAGTATCTCCAGGGATGGCTCAACCGGGGGACGATCCTGTACATGCTCGGGCGGTACGAGGACGAGCAGAAAGCCTATGATACTGCAATAACTATCGACCCCTCCAATACCAGTGCCTGGTTCTTCAAAGGCTTCTCTCTTGCGGGCATGAAAAAGTATGACGAGGCAATTGCAGCCTTTGACAAAGTCAAATCCCTTGATCCCAATTATCCCCGCCTGGATTATTACCGGCAGATGGCAGTCCAGATGCGGGATGATGAATCCCCGTTCAGGGCGGCAAATATCTTTTATGCCGTGGTGATTGCCGTTATTGTGATCGGTGCCGTGGTATGGTACCGTGCCGTGCGGAAAGAATACTGATTAAAAAAAATTACTCGTTTTTTTTACTCGATCTTCTGCACAACAACAAACGTATTGTTCTGCTCCCATCCAAGGGTCATCGTTGAACTGCCAAGCAGTCGGCCGGTTGCGTTCTCTTTTGCGGTAAGCGTGATTATCACCGGGGGGACGACTGGTGATTCCGGGAACGGATAAAACGACCAGTAGATCTTTTCGCCATTCGTTATTGCGGATGATCCCTGTTCACTGACACGGTACCCGGGTGCACTCCAGCCGGAGAACCGGCCATAGCTGGCGTTCCATTCATAGCGGGCATCAGCGGTACTGAACCCGGATACGTTCGGAGTAAGTCCGATGCCAACCGTTGATGACATCATGGGCGAGTAGTGCTGCGGGGTCGCGTCAATACGGACCGAGGTTGCCGGTGGCGTGGCCGGGGTCTGCATGCAGCCACACACCATCACGGCAAGCACAAGAAGGATGATAATGAAAACCGGTCTTCTCATGACAGAATATCAGAACCGGGAAGATGATAACCGTTTCATTTACTGCCGGGACCCAATCCGGATCATCGGGATTGAGGATTTTTTTAGGGTAAAGTGCCAATCCAGCCCCTGACATCTATCTTTTACAACAGTCCGCCCCCCCTTTGCGCCGACCCTGCCCCCATTGGGGGCGGGGGCGCATGCGATTCCCCGGTATTACCAAAAACCCGATTCAGGTAATACAGCACTATCGCAACCGGGGCGCCATAGCGGCGGGGGAAAGCCCCTGGAGCGTCAGTATTTCCGCTCCAAAACGAATTTACTTTTTGCATTAAATTTCAGGCATGTTTTTTTTACCTTTTTTCACTCCGTAAATCCTTCCTGGATTTAAGGTGCGGGAATAGTACATTACCCTTTTTTTAAAAGAGCCTGCCGAACACAGACGGAGAGGCACAGAGATCAGTTCCGAAAAGAGGTGCACGGGAACCACATGGCTGAGTGGCGCCGAAGACACCGGGTCTGGCGGCGGGCATTCCACCAGCAGGGACCTGCATCACCCTCCCCGATTCCACCGGCACCCGCTAAACCGGGTAAAACCCGGGTGTCCGGATCTGCAAATGCAGAATCCGTTTAGTATTTGTAGCATTTGAGATCATTGCCAAGATACCAGCCGTCATCGCATCCGCGGCACTGGCCGTTCACGCAAACAGTTCCGTCAGTACAGTACGAAGTTGTCGTACCGCAGGGCTGGTGACACTCGTAGTCCATTCCGAGAACATAGCCGGGATCGCACCCACGGCATTCCCCGTTCACGCAGACCGTGCCAGCTTTGCAGTAGGATTTTGTATTGCCGCACGTTGCGTGGCATTTGAGATCATCGCCAAGAACATATCCTGAAAGACAACCCCGGCATTCCCCGTTTACGCAGACACTGTCGCCGAGACAATAGGTGCTCCCGCCACAGGCAACATGACAGACTTTGTCGGACCCGAGCACATACCCGCTCTGGCAGGGATGATTCAGTTGTTCATATGCAGCATTCAGTTCCTTTGGATTGGAAAAACTCCAGCCGGTAAAGTACCGGGGATTATTGACAGAACAGACCGCGTTGACAGGGCAGACGAGGTAGCCTCCGGTAGTTTCCATGCCAACCCACTGGCCCGGTGCTACTTCTGCCAGAACCCAGGCATGGTTCGCATCCTCGATCTTTGAGACATTCTTCTCAACATTCCCCACCTGGATCCTCGCCGTGATCCCCTGGGTCTCTACCATATCCCAGACATCCATCGCCATCTTCTCGCAGTCAAAGATGTCGTTGCCGATATAGGTATGATCCTTATGGTATTGTTCAACGATTCCCTTGATGACCCGGATATTCCGGTCCTTTGCGCTTTCCGCCGGGGCTGCAGGAATAAGGGTCACGGTTGTGTTTACTCCCTGCGGGGTTTCCAGGGATCCCGGCTCCTGGACACCAGTTCCCAAAGACGTGCCCGGTGAGATGATTCCCGACAAAAAAAGGGAGATCATCACGACGGCACAAATAATTACAACGCCCGCCACGATCAGCCCGTATTTTTTCAGCAGGGATGTTACCGGGGAATCCCTGCGGTAGGAAAATTCTGCGGCAAGGATGACATTATCATCTTCGATTTTGGGTTTGATCACCACATCGAGATGAGTCCCGCAGTCCGGGCAATAACTCAGCGAATCCGGTATCATTTTTTTGCATTCAGGACAGTATTTCGCCATATGTTACACAGTTGTTTAATTATTGTTTCTCATGTAATTTGCTTTAATGGTATCAGCGTCTTAAAACGGGCGGGACAGGACGATCCGCGTCCTGAGCCGGAAACGCCGGCTTACCATCTCATGGCTGCCCGGACCGCTGCATCTTCTGAGTCATAGAAGGCAAGAAGGGCTTTGAAACCCGATACGCCAAAGACGTGATCAACAAACGGGGTTATGGCAAAGAGCCCGAAATGGATCCCGGCTACTTTTGCTTCTTTTGCTATGAGCAGGAAAACCCGCAACCCCGAGCTCGAGACGTACCGGGTCTGCGACATGTCGCAGAGAATGGATTTGGGTTTCTGTGCAATATAGCCCTGGATCTCGGTCTTCAGGGTCATGGAGACGACATGGTCGACCGAGAGGGGCAGGGTGAGGATCAGAATGTTGTCATGGGTCCGGACTTCGCACAAGGCCATACGGTTCACTCACCCGGGGATTCGTACAGTCCTGTCTCCTTTCGGAGTATTAAGGGTTCGGTTTTTTTGGGGGGGAGACCTGCAGAGGGATTTACCGGGTACAGGATCTGTGGAACATGATACCTGGGATATCCCGAAATGAGCATTCGCACACTCATGAGGAATACTGAACAAGAGCCGGAACCTGCGGGAGGACCTGCCTGAAATTTTTTTTATCAGGGTTTTTTTATCAGGGTTTGATTGAAAAATAAAATTCAAGGTCCGGTTGATCCGGATCAATGTTCCAATCGCGATCGTGATCGCGATAATTTTTTTGAAATCAAGGTTTGATGAAAAAATTTCAATCAAGGTCTGCCGGAAAAATTTCAATCACGGTCCGGTTGCGAAAAGTTAACCAGATCTGCATCTGCCAAAAATGCCAGTTCATGACGGGAATACAATCGCGGATACCAGTTTTCAATCAGGGTTCACCTAAAAAAATTTCACTCAAGGTCTGCTGAAAAGATTTCAATCAAAGCGTGATTGAAAAATAAAATTCAAGGTTTGATTGATCCGGATCCGATTTTCAATCGCGATCGTGATCGCGATGATTTTTTTACCATCAAAGCTTGATGGAAAATAAAAAATCAAAGTCTGGAATAAAAATTTTCATCAAGGTTTGCTGATCAAAAGTTAAGTACCTCTACATGAGTGCAAACGATCCGATACGACCCGGAGAATGCCCAGAGATCCCGGCCGGTCGCACAACAATCAGATTGGAAAGAGAAGTGAAGACCAGCCTGCGGTAATCCGGAAACCCCGAAAAAATATCGGGGAAATTATTAGGTAACCTCCATGTTGAGGGTTTTTTATCTTCTTCCGAATATATGACCGCGTTATCCGCATTTGGTTGGCATTTCCGGGTCCGGATGGGCTGAAGATAGTGGCGAAAAACATCCCTATTGGACCACCATTACGGGCCATTCTGCGAGGTCGTTTCCAGGCAGATTTTGGCAAACGGGGCGAATTTCGGGCAGATTCTCCACAGGAACCGGATCCGGGCCCAATCTGCGGTCCACCGCAACGGCCGGGACGGGCTGGATCTCAAACGGAGCCCTGTACGGGCTTATTTTGGCATGGGGCAAGTGCGGGGTCCCGGGGTCCTGTCGGGAGGGGGATAGCATGGGCATATTCTCTGCCGGGGATACCCCTCTTTTGGGAGTACCTCCCGTATCTCTGCGTATCGGGCTCCAATTGCCCGGTTTTCCGGATCCAGAGGTCATAATTCGCGAAAAGGAGGGAGAGTTTCAAAGGTTTTTGGGCGTTTTTACGTCGGAGAGGGGGAGGTCATATATAGCCATATTACAGCGGGCGATCTCATCTCCGGACGGGCTCTTGTCCGGGAGGGGGTATCTAGGACTCGGATTTTTTCCGGCTCCGGGGGGAGTGAGAGGTCATAAGGGCTATAAGAAAAAGAAAAGGGAAAAGATCCAAAAGATTACTTCTTGTTGCCACTGGATTTTGAAGGGGCATGATTGGGATTCAGCTGATTTGATCGATTGTCCACAGCTGCTTTTTGAGAAGGGTTGTTCGTGTTCTTTACATCAGCTCGTTGGTTACTTGTCATATTTTTTTACCTCTTTGACGTTTTTATTCAAAACACAATTCATGATTTTTCCTGTAAACCACAAAATACTACATATCCGCACCTCCCGGACATGTTCGAGGCACAGTATGAACCGGAGGATCTTTGGATCTAGTTCCAGTCGTAAACAGCACCCCGCTGGAAATACTTCTTGGTGTTAATAATATCCGCCAGCGTATCTGCCTGAACCGATTCAAGGGAGTATTCCCTGAATGGGAATTCTGTGTTGAGGAATAATGTTCCCTGCGGAGTAAGCATCAGATACGAATCGATCATACATGTGGCGGATTCAAACACAGGAAACGCTCCACGACGGAGTTGGAGATTTCCGTTGAGGGTCCGGAATTGTGAAAACTCATCATCCGTGATTCCCAGTGTCTCTACCGCATCATCGTTCTGGCCTTTTACATGGAGGAACTGGAAGATTTTCCACCGGGATGGATCCAACTGCCGGATTAAATCCCGCATATCTTCCAGAAACGTGTAGCGGGTTACCGTGGAGTTGACTTTAAGTTTAATTCCAAGATCATGAATGGTCTGAGCTATTTCCAGACAATGTGCGACATGGAATCCATTGCCACGCCCCAACAGTTCCTCAATATAATCGGATGCAGAATCAATTGAGAGACCAATCCAGTCAACAGATCCTGATAGTCGGTTCATCACCTCGTCATTCATCATCGACCCATTACTCGTGATCCCAACTGTGAACCCCATTGATTTTGCGATTCGTGTGAGATCAAAGATGAGGGCACTGCACATCGGCTCACCCCCGACAAAATTTATTTTCTCGATCCCCAACCGGTTTAAATGATTCAAAACGTTCTCGCCTTTTTCAAGGGACGTGAGATCGCCCGTAAGATTTTGCATGCAACAGAACGTGCATCGGTAGTTGCAATGGGAGGTCATATGCCAGTTAGCAGATTTAAGGTGGCTTTTTGACATGCAATTAATCTATAAATTTTGAGCCCTAATATCCAGATTGAACGCATAAAATTGTTGCATCACAATCTTCTCGTTCAGAAAAATTTAAATATTATTTTTAGGTTTATCAGTATTATCGGACAAGAGATGATTAATGAGTCAAATTCCAAAAATTACAGATAAAGAGTGGCTTATTTTAAAATTATTTATTGTAGAGGAAAGTTTTGTTCTTTGTAAAAATGAGATGGCGACACATCGAAAAAAAGATCTTCTTGCCATGCAATTGGAAGACCACTTCTATTCATATCCTGATGCAATTGTTAAGAAACTTACAAGAAAATTTAATCCGTATAATCCAATGGATGTGAAAACTCATTCGGATTTGTCACATTCTCAATGCAAAGATATCCTTCAGGTCCATCCACCTACTGCCAGAGCTGCATGCCGGCATTTTACAGAAGTAGGTATTTTTGAGCGGGTTGAAGGAGAAAGAGCCGGGAAAAAAAACCAGGAGACTACCAAATTTTTCTTAAAAACGGATTTCAAAACATTTAAAATCGTTCTCTCAATTGTGAAAGAACGATGTCCTGATTATTATTTCATTGAAATGCTGAGTTATCCATACTTATCGCAATTTATTGATGAGGACCTGGTTCGTCTAATTTTATCCGAAAGAAATGTCTCGATATTAGTTCGTATCGGTATTCTTGACTGGAAACCGGATGAAATTCTGAAAGCGTTCAGATCTTGGGAGGCCGATGAGACTCTTTCGCAAAAAAATCTTAAATCACACATCCAAGATGGTATCCGGGATTTTGAAAACCATTCGGTTTATCAAAAGGAGGTTTTCCGATGGACAATTTCTCCTTTCACCCATACCCAGATCCCTATTCAATCCAGAGAAGTCACTGATGACGAACGAAAATATGATCTGGAAAAAATTATTCGGGATGAGGAAAGATTTGATCAGACGCTGAGGCAATATCCCAGCCCCTATTATGATCATACTCGCATTGTGGAGCGAGAACGGTTGATTCTTCCCATACTGGCATTAATTCAAAGTTCACCAGCAGCCCTTTCAGAATTTGTTCTTGGGGATTGGCCGACGTTCCAAATCCAAGAGGGGTTCATTAAAAGGAATAATGAGGCATTTCGAAATGAATTATTTGGTCGTTTGATAACCCGGGCAATGATGGATGTTGGAAGAACGATGCTTCTTCCGCATAACTGTATTGTAGAGAAGTTTTTCATCAGGAACTTTCCATCAAGACGATCTTATTCCGGGGAGGATAAAAAGGAAGATGCCTTGATAATGATTCGACTATCCTGCGGATATGAGATATATTATGATCTTACCTTTTCGACAACGCAAATAAAATCCATACCCACAAAACCGAGGGAAATTACCAACGAAAAAATGCTGAAAAACGAAGATCAAATGGAAGATAACTCACTTGTTAAAATCTGGATAAAAGAGTCACAAGTTCAACCATATTTTCTGAAATTACCAGAAATCAGAAGTCATATTTCTTTCCTGAAAAAACTAAGGGAGAACACGTTAGTGGCAAATTATGTCAGAAATAAAATGTCAAACAGATTGCACAATTTGCTTCTTTTCTATGAGAGAATGAATGATCCAAATCCAGCATTGGTCACATCAATAATTATGGATCTCAACCGGGTATTATTGAGGGAGGATTTCTATGATGATCACGCATTCTCTCAGGTCGCCCTGTCTCAAGAATCTAAATACTCGATTGAATCCTGTGCAGGATCGTTAATTGACCAGGACCAGAAAACGTTTTTTATGATGATTTATCGTCGGAATAGACTGCTTTTTGATGACGCATTTGGAGATGTTATAATGCGCTTTGGAGACTGGAAATATCCTGTACCCAAAAAACTTCTGGATGAACTAGAAAAACAGAAGAAACTAATGTAAGGCAGAATGATCCCACGTCATCCAATTTTGAAGTACCTCCCAGATCTCTGCATATTGGGATCCGATTGCCCGGTTTTCCGGATCAAGAGGTCATAATTCGCGAAAATGGGGGTGAGTTTCGATCATTTTGGGTCGTTTTCACGTCGGAGAATGGGAGGTCATATGTAGCTATATTACAGCGGGCGATCTCCTCTCCGGAGGTGCATCGGATTGCACTAGGACAACGAAGTTTCAGTGTCCGAAATGGACCTCTTGATAAAATATCACACATATCCGAATTTCATCTAGTGAGTCTTAGGATATCATCACAAGAATCCCGAACCGGTCCTCAAATCACCTTATGCAAACGGTTCCAAACGTGACTTTTTACGGATTCAATTGGTTAAAATAATCAGGAGTTGGCGGGGTAAATCTGCAGAAAGATTCTATGCACGGGATCTATTCTCCATATATTATTCTCGTAGATATTTACAGATAAAAATTCATAGAGACGTAAGTGTCGGATTTAGAGGAATGATTGACAGGAACGTGACTTATGAACACCGTTTGATGATTTCAAACGTGATCAATAAATAAGGTCATCTTCAACATGACTTCATCCATTATTGAACGAAGTACAAATATAATTTCGATACTATTTTCTATTATAATTTCAAAGACTCAATCACGTTGCGGAGTTACGGATATCATGAAACCTTTAGAGGCATTTAATCACGAAGAATGTCTTGAAGACAATTTAAAAAATAATCAATATAAATATTTAATATTACTCAATCTTCGAGATCATGAACATACAATACTCTGGCAAAAATTCAATGTGTTTTTAGCCTTCAATACAATCATAATTGCAGTAATTGCCGCAGTAATCTCTCTTCAAAACAATAGTAAGGATGGTCCTCCAACTGCAACAATAATGGATCTCAAACCAGAGGTACTGATTATTTTTTGCATTATTTTCTTTGTTGGATTTGTATGTTCAATTTTTATTTCCCGTATCTTAAAAGGCAGTGATTATTGGATAGAATTTTGGGAGAATAAATTATATAATTTTGAAAAGATTGTTTCTCCAGATAATCAAAAAGGTGTCTGCATTTTTTATAATCATCCATCAAGAGCGACCAGAGATTTAGAAGTGGTACTAAAGAAATTGGAGAAACATCCCTCCCCAGAAGAATTTACACAATTAACTATTGAGAAAAAGAAACTTCAAAAGATTTTTTCAGATGCTCTCGATAAAAACTATGTTTCATCTCGAAAAAATATGACTCGATTAGTAAGAGCAATTAAATTGTTTTGGGCAGTTGCTTTTTCAGTGACTGCAGCAATTTTTGTATGTCCTGTGTTTGAAATAACTCACAATTATTTTGGATTTATTGGTCTTTTTGCCATATCTATAATAATTATGTGGCTTATTTATTATGCCGTCGATAAAAAAATCGAAATGGATAATAAGCGACTGCTTGAATCATGATATAATAGTGAAGGGATAATGACAAAAATTAACGTTGCGCTCATAGGGATTGGAAATTGTTCCTCATCATTGGTTCAAGGTGTCGAATCAATCAAAAAAACAAGAAAACAAAAAAGCCTGAATGTAATATTCAAATCAATTGGAAAATACAAAATTTCAGACATAAATTTTGTTGCCGGGTTTGATATTGCCTCAAATAAAGTGGGTGAAGATTTAAGTAAGGCAATTATTATAGATCCAAACAACGCAACAAATTTTTTTGATGTAAAGGATCTAGGAGCTGAAATTTATAAAGGACCTGTATTGGATGGAGTAAGTAGTAAAGTTAAAAATAGAATTTTTGTAGACGTTCAACAACTGCCTGTTGATGTGAAAAAAATCCTAAAAGAAACTGGCACGGATATTGTTGTGAATTATCTTCCTACCGGAAGCAAAAAAGCAACTGAATTTTATGCGAATGAAGCTCTCAAAGCGGATTGCGGGTTTATTAATGCAATCCCTGAGCCAATTTCATCAAAGTCTAAATGGAGATCGCGATTCTCTAACGCGGGTCTTCCTCTTGCTGGGGATGACATCAAATCCCAAATCGGGGGAACAATTCTCCATAGGACATTAGTAGATATTTTTGTGAAACGAGGAGTTTTTATTGAAGAGACCACTCAGTCAAATGAATCTGGAAACATGGATTATCTTAATTTGTCTGATGAAGTTAGATTTTCTTCAAAGTTAATAACAAAAATTGATTCCATTCAAAGCCTTATTCCTTACCCTACAAAAATCAATATGCCAACTCCCGTCTTTGATGAAAAGAATAGAGACCATCGCATTTGTCAGATATCTATGAAGGGACGATATTTTGGAGATACACCAGTTTCTGTCGATATGATGATAAAAGAAGAAGACTCTCCAAATTCTGCGGGTTCAGTGGTTGATGTGATAAGATTGATGCGATTAGCAATGGACAAGAAAATTTCTGGACCATTGGATGAGATTTGTCCATTTTACTTTAAGCATCCCAAGAAGCAATGCGATGACGATACAGCTCTCGATAGGGTAAAAAAATTTATTCAATCATAAATACTATTATCAACCGTTTTTTAAGAGAGTTTTTTTCTTGATCGTTCTACAATTCCCGCAACCAGTTCATCCATATAAGCAAACCATAATGGCCTTCGTTAATGAGTTCACATGAAACGTTCGGTTTCTGGAAAAAAACGGATCTCACTTGCATTTTATGAGGCATGGATCCTCACATTAAAATAATAAAACTAATCATCTCACGCTCTAATTCAACCTAGGAAACATTATGGGAATAATTCATTCTGAAGTGAGAGAACAACATCTTACTCATTATCCAAAAGAGGAAAATTTATTAAAACCATTTTTAGATGGGTTCGACATCACATGGGGAAAAAAAAGAAAATGGGGAACGTCCGAATATTCTGTTTATTTTTTAAAACCTGCCAATTATATTCAGGAAGAATATGGCTTTTCAAGAGAGATTATGCTAGTTTATTCTGAATATAAAAATTTAGAACCAAGGACAATCCAAGCAATTGAACAATTTATTAAAGACATGCCAGCAGCAGGCAGAGTGGAAAACCTGACTTATTTTTTAGTTTCAGAATGTGATCAAACTGAAAAATGGGTTAATGATTATTTGTCAGGAAATCCAGAATCTCGTATTATTGTCCCTTTCTATTCAAATGAGTTACAGAATGCAAAAGGAGATGCATATTTCGTTCGAAATATATTGAATAATAATCTCTATGGCCGAGATTTATTTGATTATTTATTACCATTAGTAACGGATAATTATTTCTTTGGAAGAAAGGATATCGTTGCAAGTATTTACGACGGGGTTAATAAAAACGAGAACAAGGCACTATTTGGTCTTCGGAAAACGGGAAAAACATCAATTCTTTTTAAAATTTCACGCCAAATCTCTGAAAATAATGGTGGTGAAGTTTTTTTTATTGATTGTCAACTTCCTTCAGTAAAATTACTACGATGGTATCAATTGTTCGAAATGATTTGTAAAAAGGTTGAAAAACGTGTAAACATTAAAATTAATGGTGAATTTACAGAGATTCAAGCATCTGAAACATTTTTAAATTATATTGAAGCATGTGGAAAATGTGGGAGAATTATTCTGATTTTTGATGAAATTGAAAATATAACTCCAATATCTGATATACCACACTGGAAAAAAGATTTTATTAGTTTTTGGCAGACGTTCCGAGCGGTTCAGACACAATATCGAAATGTTTCTGTAATTATTGTTGGTGTGAATCCATATCCTTGTGAAGTGGCAAGAATCGAAAATGCCCAGAATCCACTTTTTGGGATTGTTTCATATCAATATTTAAAGGGACTATCTTTACCGGATTTAAAAAATATGATATATACTCTCGGAAAAAAGATGGGATTAAGATTTGATGATAGTGCATATGAATACATATTTGAAAAATATGGAGGACATCCATATCTCACGAGAATTGCTTGTAGTTGTCTAAATACAACATTCATGAATCTAGGGGAGAAAAAACCAATTGATATCAATAAAGAAAAAATTGAAAAATATGATAATCTTATCGATTCGACCCTTTTTGCATATTCAGGAAGTGTTGTATCAGAATTGAAAATGTTTTATAAGCAGGAGTACGACATTTTAGAGCTCGTAGCTAGTGGTCAACATAAAAAATTTTTAGATCTCGCGATCCCTCCAGAATATTTAAGGCATTTACGTGAATATGGATTATTAGAATACGACAAAAATAAAATTCCGGTAATATCGGTTCCGGTTGTGGGAAGGTATATCGGTTTAGAATATATGCAAAATGAAGGAAGAAAAACAATTTACAAAATTATCGAACCGAATGATCGAGTGTTATGGTTAGATAATATTAAAAAATCAATTATCAACGATTTTCAATCTTTAGAACGAAATGCTCGATTAAAGGGATTACCTTCTTTATTCGGTCCAAATTCTTTTCCAGAAGCGGATGAATTCTCTCAATTATTTATTGTACAAGATAAATCAACATTTTGCACATTTATGAATACTTGTCACCGTTGTTTTGTTGAGTCAATTGATAAATATGGAAAATCGATCTCAAAAAACAATTATTTTGATGATATTCAAAAATCCTATCCAAATTTATGGAAATCACTATATCGGATTAAACTGTATCGGCACAAATGTGATCATCGGGAATTAATTGACAGATACCACAGAGATTTTGAGATGTTTATAGCAATTGACCTTGAAGGAAAACGGGCTGATGAAATACCAGATGTTCAATTTTTTATGCAACAAGTTGTTTTGGACAGTTTATTTTTGAGTATTCAAATAGAACTAAATAAAGTTGCAAGTTAATTGGATTAAAAAAAATGATCAAAGATGAATTAAGTTGAGGATATCAAATAGGTTTGGAGACTGAAGACCTTTGGTTCTGACGGCCCGTACCACGGCGGGAAACACCCGGACATGATCCGTGGCGATCTCGTTCTTACTATTCCCAATCCCCACCGGGCCGGGATCAGCGTGGATCTTCTGGTAAGAATTCTCCGGCAGGCTCACATCTCCCGGGACGAATGGGCACTTCATGAGTAAGGGAATTTTCCTGTCAGGGCCGCCATACATCTTAACTAACCACGTCCTGTGAGGAAAAGATCTTTTGAATTAATATACATCAACACCACCACTTCTCTATTGGATACGATACGATTCACCATCACATGATCATGGAAAGAGGAAAAGGGCGGGCCTTGGACTGTCCCGGCGGAAGAGAGGGCAGAAGTACCTGGTTCCCGGTCTTTTTTGCAGCTCTTGCGGTTATGCTGATGGTACTTCCGGCTGCGGCAGCAGAGATGCCGTCATGGCACAACACAACCGGCCCGCAGCCGGTCCAGGTCGGGGTGTATGTCGTTGATTTAAACACGTTTAATGTTGCAGATGGTTCGTTCGGAGTCAATTTTTACCTTGCCCTCAAATCCGATGCACCCGTATCCATCACCGATCTCGAGATCGTGAACGGGCGTATGACCTCCGTTGATACCATCCTCAACACGTCAAATGAGAAGAGTTACCGGGTCTTTGCAGCTATGACTGCCGATCCCGATCTGCGCCAGTACCCGTTCGACCAGCATACCCTCCTCATCCAGATCGAACCAAAACTGTACGACGAGAACCGGATGATTCTCGCAATTCACAACAATTCAACCGGCCACGAGCCGGATGCCGGCATCCAGGGCTGGCGCCTGGCAGGCGAAAGTTCCCGCACCATCTCCCGGACCTATGACGCAGGAGAGCCCCCCTATTCCCGTGCAGTCTTCAGTTATGAGATCCAGCGGGACATCACATCAACCATCCTGAAATTTTTCATCCCGATCCTGCTTCTCGTGATAGTGACCCTCTTCTCGCTCATGATGAAAGGGCCGTCCCGGCTGGGACTCAACGCATCGATGCTCATTGTCGCAGTCTTCATCCACTGGCGTATATCCGATGCAATCCCGCTCGTTGCGTATGCAACCTTCCTCGACGTGTTCATGATCATCACCTACTCAACAATAGTCCTGGTGCTGGTATCCGGCATCCTCATCCAGAAATTTACCGAGTCCGGCGAGCTCGCCCGTGTTGAGCAGATCCGTCACTGGTCGATTCTGTTAATACCACCTCTTTCCATCCTCATGTATCTCCTGCTCTTCCTAACCCTCCTGCATTAGGAGACGGGACCGGATTTTTGCATTGTGCATTCCAGTCCTGACAAAAACGGGCAGCCGATCGGATGACGTTTCAAAACCGGAGGCGATCAGTCAGAAATCAATACCCGGATTGTTTTACCGATCCAGGCCACGGTTCCGTACAAGAGAATGCCGGCCTGCTCTTTGTTGCACACGCCGGGCCAGCCGGTCCCCGGCTTCAGACGTTAAAAAGAGTGAACCGGATAGCCGCCCCCTCTTCAGGATGCCCGGAAACCCGGTCTTCCGCAAAGACCCGACCGCCGTACGCCTCGACAAGCATCTTGACAATGTGCAGCCCGAGCCCGTAACTGCTCCGCTCGTCCGAGCCCTTCCGGAAGCGGTCGAAGATGATGGGTTTCATCTCATCCGGGATCCCCCGGCCATTGTCGGTCACCGAGATCTCGACCATCCCGTCCGGAACAGGCTTTGCGCTGATCGTGACCTGAACTGCCGAATCCCCGTACTTGATACTGTTATTGACGAGATTGTTAAAGACAATCCCCAGGTTTTCGTCCGCAAGCACGAAGACTCCGCAGCCTTCGGTCCTGATATCCACAGAATGATAGTCGTGGAGGATCTTCTGGACAAGCGCCAGAAGATCGGTCGGCTTTTTCGACGGGGGGTGTTTGTAGATCGCAGAGATGATCTCGATATTTTTTATCACGTCGCGGCTTTTGTCGATGATATCGACAATGGCAGCAACGTACTTCTTTTTGTCCTCGCCCTCGCTCTCCAGCAGGAGTTCGGTATAGGCCCGCTGCGCAATCGTTGCGTTCCGGATCTCATACGTGAGCACATCCAGGTAGATGTCGAGGTACATGTTTGCCTTCCGGTGCGACTCGGCAAGGATCTTTTCCTTATCCTGCAACTCCTGGAGCATCCCGTTCAAGGACTCTTTCAGCGACGCAATCTCGTCATCGCCGCTCACCTGGATACGCCGGGAGAGATCCCGGTCTTTTCCAATCTCCTTCATGGAGAGGTCGAGCCCGGTGAGGGGAGTGCTGATATACCGGTGCAGGAGCAGCCCGGTCACGATCACGTAGATTATGCCAAGCAGCAGGAAGGCAGACAGGACAAATCCCATCGTGGTGTTCACCTGCGTGGCCATCTGCCGGGGGGTCTCCACTTCCAAAAGCAGGACCGGCTGCCCGTCAATATCCTGGATCAGGGACGAACCGGTGATCGTTGCCGGGTCTTCCCGCTGGACATACTCGGGGGCGCCGGGGCGGGTCAGTTCTGCAACCGTTGAGGATACCGTACCCTCGGTCGTGTCCAGGCGCAGGATCCGGACCGGGAGGTGCACATTCTCCTTGAGCGCTGCAACCTCTTCGAGGTCAAAGGATCGCACAACAACAAACTTCCCCCGGATGCCCTGACCGTCAGCACTTACCGGGACAATCGAATGGATGGCAACAATTGCCGGGCCATGGGGGAGAATGACAAAACCCTGCTTGCGCTTGAGCCCGGTGGGGGAGGACTGCATGAGCACCCCCGGATGCGTTGCTAAATACGCGATGAGTTCCTGCGTGATCACCGCGGCATCGGGATTCTCGCCCTTGATCGAACCCGAGTACACCAGGGTGCCGTTTACGCTGTAGATGAGAACGCCATCCGTGCGGAGCCGCTTGTGAAACGACTGCGGATCGAGAACCGACCGGATATATTCAGGGTTGGCATTCTGGACAAAGCGGCTCGTTGCATCCGATACCGCCCAGGTGTTGAGGCTCCGGCCAAGATCATCGGTCCCGGTCGCGAGCTCCCCGCTCACCAGGGCCACATTGGTTGCGGATTCCTTCTGCTCGATCTGCGTGAACGAGTACAGGATGAAAAACTGGGCAACTATCGCAAGGATGATGATCAGTGCAAATACCGTTGCCCCGAGGATGAGCAGGGTCCGGGTCTGGATCTTCACGATCGTTCAATGAAGACTAACAGTTCATCCTATTAAAAGTATTCTCAACCCCAACAGGGAATTTACCAGCGTAAAAACCACGCGTATGCAGCAGTCTGCTCCAGGGCAAAACCATTCGGGCAGGACGGGCGAAACAAGCAGGGTCCGACGGGTTCGATTCCCCGCTGAAAATAAGGAAATGACCGCAGGAGAGATCAGGGCGGGACAGGCTTCTGTCACATCACGGGATGTGCGTTGTTACCGGCCAAAAATTACAATGCCTGTCCATACGAGGTATTCGCCTGCACGATATCAGGTGTATACCAGGTCAGATACAGGGATGCATTCGTATTTATTGCAGGATTGGCGGTTTTTGTGATCTGCAATTTTATTTTCACCGGGTCTTTCTTTCGTTCCGCATCCGACCAAGTCCAGTAAATGTCCCGGTTATTATCGTCATACACGGGATTTCCAAGGATAATTACTTCAGAAGTTGACGGAATGATTCGGATAAAATACCCGTAATTAGCAGACCACGTGTGCCAGCTTGCCAGTAATTCGGTGCCGGAGACATTCGTAATCACCAGCCGTAATCCTTTGGCTGAAGAGATGTGCGGGGAAAAATACTGGTGATCAGCCTGAATACCGATATTTCCGGAAAACGTATCGGCAGTATCAGCAAACCCGGGGATTGCAGTGGGTACCAGGATGAGCACCAGTACCACGAATAGTGCAAATACTGCAACCATCAGATGCGGGTTTTTTACCCGGCTTCCGGATATCCTGCTCACATTCTCACCAATTTTCCATCCTAAAAATGAATAGAGGGCAAGCGGTATGCAGGTGAGAACCGTGATGGTCGCAAACAGCCAGGAGTACCTGTTCGGGATGAGCGGCATAATCATGATAAAAAACATCAGCAGGCCAAACCACATCGGGACGAGACAGAAGAGCAGGATGAAGCGCTGGAAATCACCCTTGTAGATCGTCACAAGCGCCCGGGAACGGAGCGGGATACTCCGTAAAATCTCTTCGTTCTTCCGGCCTTCGAAGACCAGGCTGAATACCATGAGAAAGCAGATGGAAAGAAATATGGCCCCGAAAAAAAGGATCATGGACAGGAAGAGGGGAAGGTAACTCTCCTCGCTCGAAATCCAGGATGTGCCCAGAATCCTGTTCCCCATGTTGGGGATGAGCGAGATCATGGTCCCGGTTATCCCAATCAACGTGAAAAAGCGGAAGTTATCCCACAAAAAGCGCCTTATGGTAAAGAACGGTTTTTCCTTGGGTTTGCACGAAGTGCAGTGTGTGTCACCTTCAGCAAGTTCCCGGCCGCAGTCCGGACAATTTTTCATTCTCCAATCTGTGCTACCAGCGGTTTAATAAATGATCTCAAATCCCCAAATTCGTGAGAGCGCCTCCTGTGCATCCCCGGCAGACGCTCGCGGGATTGTCCCGGGGCCTGAGATCACGGAAGAGAACCCGGTCTTAAAACCATCCGATCCAGAACAGGGCTGAGAGACCAGCGCAGACTGTCAGGGCAGCCAGCCGGAACCACCGGGTTTTCCAGACCGGGATACACTCGTCGAAATCGTACGCTGCAGGAAAGACGGTCATCGGATCTCCCGGGCCATAAAAACATCACGGGAACCATAATCATTCTTGAAGATTGTTTGAAAAAAAAGCGGCATGCAGCCTGTGCTGCATTGTTTTTTGCAGGTTGTCGTGTGAAAGGAATCGGGAAAATTTACCACTGCATGCCTTCTGCCTCACCGGTCAGATGTACCGGTTTTTCCGGAGCCAGTCTGTCTGGGGCTTGAGGTACCGGAAGATGATATCGCACTTCTCGTCCTGGAAACTCCAGGGAGTGACAATGACCGTGTCGCCTTCCCGGATCCAGGCCCTTTTTTTGATCTTCCCCTTGATCCGGCCCATGCGGGTGACCCCGTCGATACACCGGACCCGGATGTGGTTTGCCCCGAGCATCTGTTCGGCAAGGGCAAACTGTTCGTTATTCCATTTTTTCGGCAACCGTACGCGGACGGTGGGAGTGCCATCTGGATTAACGGCATTCAGGTCCGGCTCATCGTTATTCTTTTTGTGAAAACCCATTCAACCAACTACGTATTGTAGGGTTAAATGGCGGCTGACATGTTGAAGGTATGTTAAGGTACGGGTGGTTTCGGGGGTTCGCTTCCGGATATCCCGGGACATGCAATCATGGCCCGGCCGAAAAAACGTGCTGTTCCCATCATACTATACGCAAGGAACGCCAACATAGTATACTGATAAAACGTTTTGACAATGCGTTATTGCGGTACGGGTCTTCCATTACAGCCCGTTACCCGGCATCCTGCAAGACTTTTTCTGGTCGGATTACCGGTCGTTCAGACGCCACGCATGGCGCCGGGCCGGACAATGAACAGCCAATTGCTTAAAAAAAATGACGCTTCAATCCTTACACCCCGAAATCCAGGGCATCCGGACCGGTTACTCGATCCGCTATACCTGCCCCACGTGCGCAAAAGAGAGTACAATTGTGAACAAGGCCCCCCGGGATCATTTCAAGGAAGCACGGGTTGTTTCCTGCAAGCACTGCAGAACCCGCTTAACCGTCCTGACACCGGGCAAGGGTTACTGAGCCGGACGTTTCCGGTATCCCCCGGTATTCCCCATTATTCCGGTTCCTGTGAGCCGGCTTTTCCTGCAGTATTTTCTGGTCACTACCCATCATACTATACGTCCGGACAACCAATACTACGATAACACAAACAGTTTTGACAACAGATCACCTCCCAATCGGACCCCTGAAACAGGGCGGTCCTGTCACCTTCGAAACTTTTTTGCGTGATTAGGTCCTGGCTGCCAGGCCGGTTTCATGGTTTCCGGAAAAAACCCATAAGAAAGAATGCATTATGACGATTCAGCAATCAATCCCCGAGATTAAAGGAACGAGAGCCGGATATATTATCCGGTTCTCCTGCCCCGTATGTGCTACGGAAAATATCATCATCGCCCGATCTTCAAAAGACCATGCAAGAGAGATCCGTGTTGCCCCATGCAACCAATGCCGGAGCCGATCCGCGATCCGGACTCCTGTTGTAAACAATGCACGAAATTATTCTGCCGTGCCTGTCCTCCAGATAAAACCGGCAATGCATTAGGACCGGCCCCTTCCACCTCTTTTATTACCTGGCACAGAAATTACTGTCCATGGCAGACAGGAAGGAAAACACGCATAAGTCCCATACCGTACTGGATACCAGCCAGGACAAAAAGCGGAACGAGGAAGAGGTCCGCCACCACCCGGAATCCAGCCCCCAGCCGCACCCGGCACACCACCCCCAGAAACAACCCACGGGCTCACCCCGGCATCATCCTCATACTCCCCCGGAAGGACAGGCCCTCAACACCGACCATGGCACCCACGAGGACCGTCCGGTGCCGGGAAAGATTGCCAAAAAAAGCAAACGACCGGGATTCTGAATTCTCCCGCCAGGTGAGAACGGGGAGATCCATCTTCCGGAAGGGCAACCCCCCCCCACCCCGGTTCATCTCCCTTACCGGGACACGATTACCCGTGGTTGTGTAAAAAAGTCATGCTCCCACTCACCAGGATTGCGTCAGGCCGGGCGGAACAATTCCTCTGCGGATGAGCGGGCCACGCCGACCGGTCATCATCAGGTTACTCCTTCAATCACATCCCCAAATAGTTGCCGGGGGCGGATCCAGCATTCCGGCAGGTTCCATTGAATCATCTGAATTCAGGCACGCAGGGATACGGACATTCCGGCAAAAAACCCATTCTGATAAAAAAATGATAAAAAAATGATAAATTCTCTTCAAAAACCAGGATTTATCGCAGGTGGAAATGATCTTCCATATATACCTTGATAAAAAAGCAGTAATATCCAATCGGATTTGATTACTAATGACGGAAACTACCACAAACAAGTGTTCTGTAGTTGAGATTAAGGATATCACCGGGGGAGCCGGGGCACTCGGCCTCCTCGGATACGGTATGCCGGGCGTTCTTGTGAGTCTTGCCAACGCGGGAATAATCCAGGCAGGGTCGGCAATCCTCGGCATGGTGATCTTCATGGGCGGGTTTGCGATGCTCGCGGCCGGTCTCATGGAATGGAAGAAAGGCAACACCTATGGCATGGCAGCGTACGGGTGCTACGGCTTGTTCTGGTTCTCCTTTGCAGCACTTCTCCTTCTCCCGGCGCTCGGGCTGGTAAAAGATACCGGCGGAGCCGGCGCAATGGCGGCATATCTTGCACTCTGGGGACTCTTCACGCTCATTCTCTTCATCGGCTCGCTGAAAATGTCACGGGCACTCCAGTTCGTTCTCGGGACACTTGCAATCGTATTTTTCCTGGAAGCCGCAGGCGCTGCAACAGGAACCGGTATGTTCACGGTACTTGCCGGGTATGTGGGCATCATCAGCGGCTTCAGTGCGATCTACACGGCACTTGCACCGGTCCTGAATGAGGTGTACGGGAAAACCATCGCACCGATCGGGTAGGGAACTCTTCATTCATTACCAGGGTATAAGGGAATATTTTCGGGAATCATTCCCCCCGTTTTTTCTCTGTGCATCCATCATCCCCGCCACAAATGCCAGGCTCCTTTTCGCAATTCTTAAAGAACGGTTTGTCCTGCCGGGTAAAATCTGCTTTCAGATGCCCGGAAAAGAATCCCATGGGAAAATCCAGTATCAATACCGCGATCCGAAGGCAGACCAGCGGGGCATTCTCACGATTCGGGAGGGAAAAAAGGGTGCGGGTATCGGGTTCAGGTCCGGACCGGTACGATTTTCTTCAGGTGCAGGTCGAGCACGCCATTTTTTAAGGTGGATCGTGCCCCGGACTTCATGACCGGGACAGGAAGCGGGATCTCGTGATGGAGGGACAGGGATCGCTCTTCGGATAGAGTCTCCCCGGCACCTCCGGCGTTTGTCTCCTCCTGCCATTCACAGGCAATTTTCAGGGTGTACCGGTCAACAAGATCAACGGATATTGTTGCCGGGCCCGTAACGGG
This sequence comes from Methanoregula sp., assembly GCF_041645475.1. Lineage (GTDB taxonomy): Archaea > Halobacteriota > Methanomicrobia > Methanomicrobiales > Methanospirillaceae > Methanoregula. The sequence continues at coordinate 60,538 of NZ_JBAZQA010000010.1, forward strand.
AACGGTTTCAAGCGTGACAATCACTTCGTCGGCAGTCTCTACGACCTCCGCGTTCAGGTTATGCGGGTTGCGGCATACGATACCCGGGTCTTCTCCTTGTGGCAACAGCGGGTTGTCGGTTGGTTCAAAAGCAAGCTGGAACAGGTAGTCCATGGATGCTTTGAGTTCGTCGAGTTCATCATAGATTGATCGGTGAAAGCGTCGTACCATTTGTCTACCTCCTCTGTTTGTTGCCCAGGTGCGTTAACCTGGATACAGGGACGAGTGCTGTTTCAGATTAAAGAGATATCGCTGGTACAATCCGGACACACCCGGGGATGGCAAAGATCTGAGCAGAACAGATCCGTAAAACATTATCCCGATGCCGGATGAATAGTGGAGGGAAAGCAATGGATGAACCTGCATTAGAAGACGAGCCGTGTGAACAGTGCGGGCTCTGCTGCCGGATACTGGGGCCCGGTATTGCGCCAACCGTACCGAACGTGTACGTCTGGATGGAGCAGGGGCGGACCGATATCCTGCGCTGGTATGTCGCGTTCATGGAGAAAGGGGATCCCATAAAATGCATTGATCTCCGGGCCGACGACCTCGGGGATGTGGTCTCGTTCGAGATGCGACATCCCGAGACGGGAGAGTTCGTGACGGTCTGCCCGTTCCTGCGACGGGTGGCAAAGACGCGGTACCTCTGCGGGATCCATTTCGTGAAACCCGATATGTGCTGGAATTACCAGCCCTGGGTCTGGGGCGAGACGTACTTCAACCGGTGCCTTGCACTCAAAAAGATCGACCGGAAATGCCGGTGGCCGCACGAATAATTTTTTTAGGGTAAAGTGCCAATCCAGCCCCTGACATCTATCTTTTACAATAGTCCGCCCCCCCTTTGCGCCAGCCCTGCCCCCATTGAGGGCGGGGGCGCATGCGATTTAGTACCTAAAATCCCGATTCAGGTAATACAGCACTATCGCAACCGGGGCGCCATAGCGGCCGGGCGAAGCCCCTGGAGCGTCAGTATTTCCGCTCCAAAACGAATTTACTTTTTTGCATTAAATTTCAGGCAGGTATTTTTTACCTTTTTTCACTCCGTAAATCCTTCCTGGATTCAAGGGCTGGAATTGTACATTACCCTTTTTTTATTTGTTGAGTCGCATATGAACGGACATTCATACCCGGATTGAAAATACGAATCGTATGAGCAGATAAAAAAAAGGTCCCTTCATAAGAAAACTCAGGGTCACGGGACATAGTACCTGTTTTTAAAAATTTGCAGGGATTGGATCGCCACCGGGCCTCCACGGTTACAGGGTCTGTTCACAACAGCAGAAACCCGATGACCGGGATGGTTACCAGGCAGAAGAGTGTTGAGATGAAAACACCCTGCGACGCAAGCGTTGCATCGACCTTGTACTCTTCCGAGAAGAGGACCGCGTTTGCTGCAACAGGCATTGCGATGAGGACGACGGCAACGCCAAGCAGGAGTTTGTCGTGAACGAATGGCAGGAGAATGAGAAACGCAAGGACCGGCAGGAGCACGAGCCGGAATGCCGTGACAAGTGCGATCCTCCAGTCACCTGCAAGGCGGGAAACCGGAAGAGTTGCAAGGAGGGCGCCGACCACGAGCATTGCGAGGGGGGTCATCGTCAGCCCGATCCAGTCGAGCGCGGTGCTGACCGGTGCCGGGATCGTGTAGCCGGTAAGGAAGAGAGCAAGGCCTATAAAGGACGCAACGAGGCCAGGGGTGAGAAGGACCAGCGGGTTGAACTTCCCGGGGCGGCCGTGAGCTATGAGATACACGCCGAGCGAAAACGCAAAGAAGTTGAACGGCAGGCAGAAGAGGATCACGTAAAAGAGCGAGTCCGGTCCAAGCACTGCCATGGCAACGGGTATTCCCATGAAGCCTACGTTCGGGAAGACGAGCATGAACTGGAAGACACCTTTCTCTGATCCGGAAGTGGGCAGGAAACGGCAGATGACAAAGCTCAGGCAAAACGCTGCCAGGTAGTATGCAACAGCAATGAGGAGCATGCTCTCTGCAATGCCGATAGTTGCATCAGACAACGGCACCTGCATGCTGCTGATGGTCAGGGCCGGCAGGGCAATGTTGACAAGGATATGGGAGATCCACCGGACCCGGTTCCCGTTCAGGACGCCGTATTTCCGGAGGACAAAGCCTGTCCCGATGATGAGAAAGAGATAGATTATCGAGAGAAAGACCAGCAAGAAATCCATGGGATCGGTTCCTGTTCAGATTCATTTCAATATTGATGAACCGATGATGTATAGTTTGGGAACGCCATCCGTCCGGCCTGCCGGGAATTATTCCCGGGAACTAACCGAAACAAAACCATACAAATACCTCATATCAGGGACAACCGGCATACCAACCCCCGGTTTACGCAAAACCGTTTTTCCATAAAATCCAAACACTAAAAGAACCGGCCGGTACTCCCTGTCGTGATCCCCATGCACCCGTTACTCAAAATAAAAACCCCGCGGCTCGAACTCATTCCCGCCACCACCGCGATACTCTCGGCAGACTGCAATGACCGCACCGATCTCGGCCGGCTGCTCTCGGCTGTCATTCCCCCGTCATGGCCCCCGCCCCTGCTCGATGATGCTACCCGTGCAGAACTTGTCAGTCTGCAGGAAACGGGATCCGACCCGAACTTCTGTACCTGGTACTGGATCCTGGATGACAAGAGCGGGGCGGGCCGCACGCTGATCGGCAGCGGGGGAACGGCATCCTGCCCGTCATCTCCGGACACCGTGATGATCGGGTACTCGGTGCTCGACGAATTCCAGGGATTAGGATATGCAACGGAAGCCGTGCACCACCTGATCCCGGTTATCTTCCGCTCCCCGGGGGTACGGAAAATCCTTGCAACAACGTACCCGGATCTGAAGGCATCAATCCGGATCCTCGAAAAAAGCGGGTTCGTACCCGCAGGTCACCGTGAGGGCGGATCGGGCATGGAAGAGGGGACGCTTGCATTCGTTTTGATCAGGCCGGATTTGTGAGGATCTTTGGCATCTGGGGTTTTGTCTATGGGGAATGCTGATATTTTTCGAGCAGGGGTCGGGTCACCTGCAAAATGGCGAGGTTTTCGGGTAACCACCCATAATAATTTTTCATCGTGTTGACCCACCACCAATTATTTTCTAAGCATGGGGAGACACTCATTGCTTTGAGACCCGGACCGACCGGAATTTCTCGTGCGATACGCTGAACGGGAAATTTGCGTGCGGCTCGCGAACGGGCCGGGCCGGTGGAATCGGGCGTTGGCATGGGAGCAGAGGAAAGGCAACGGCAAATCCGGGGATTGCGCGACGGGGCTCCGATGAGGAAGATCCCATGATGTAGTGTAAAGTGGCATCGTGTCTATTTCGTATGATCAATGTTAGCGACGATTCCTATCACAATGCCGATCCTAAAAATTCAGAAAAATGATTAAGAGATTTTAACTTCTTTGTTAAGGTCAATAATTGCATCCTGATTACGCGACTTTGCAATTGCTATCTGAGAAAATATCTCATTTAAGATGACATTGGCATTTTTAGATATAGCCATTTCAATTAATTTATTCTCATAGTTTTTGGGAGATATCATCTCTGACACAAATCCCATATTGCCGCGTTTCTTACTCTCGCATTCTACATAATCTGCAACACTTTGCATGATATCTTTTGTAAATAATAAGGATTTGGTTGTCTCAATATTTTCACCACATAATTTTGAATAAAAATTTATAATCGCTTTCCCGGAAGTGACTGGGCACTCCCAACTGATTTCAACAATCTTTTCCGAATTGATTATTTTATCATGATCAACTATAATCCATACCATTTTTTATCACTCCCATTATTTTCATTTAGTGCAATATCACGTAAATCTCTAAAAAAATTAGTACTGATATGGATCTACATCTTGTGGCTTATAGAATAGCCAATAGATAAGATACATAATACCAAGTACAATTGCGGCCGCTATACCAAGCGTAAGCAGAATTGTTGTTCCTATTGCCATCAATTGATTTCCAAATCCGGTTGATACCGAATCTGAAAAGTTCCCGAGGATATAGTTCCCGAAGAGTATGCATCCAATTGCGAATGCGATTACTCCGAAGAGATACACCCAAGGGCTAATAGGTTGTGGGTTTTCACGCATATTCGTTCCTCACTACAGAGGAGCTGGTACTCTAACACAACCTTTTTATCCCAACATTGAGATAAGTTCCTTGCATAATTTTTGAGGTTGTGGGAGGTACCAACTCCCACTACTTTTGGGAAGTCTTTTGACTTGCCCGATCTCAGCTTACGTCGTACACTATATAAACTTAACCCGAACTAACGATTTCATACGAACGTTTAATAGTATTAAAAACTATGCAAATTGATTTTTAGGAGTAAACGCGCATATAAAGAGTTTTATGTTATCGATTTTTCCTTAAACAACTGCTCAGGTGTCTTGTAATCCAACTTTTGAATCTCCCTTTCGTTGTTGAACCACTCACGGAATTTGTCAAGACTTTCTTTAAGGGATTTCTCATTGCCGTATCTGTTGTGAGCGATCTACTCATCAAACAGGGTCTTAAACAATCTCTCGATCCTCCCATTCTGCCACAGCTTGCCCTTGTCAACGCGGTGGTGAAGAGGTTCTGGACTTTTAAGCAGTCCTCAAAAACCTTCGATACAAATTGCCCGCCGATATCAGTGTACAGTATGCGGGGATTCTTGTGCCAAAAAAATGGGTTGGATGACGGGTCAAAGTTCTATTGCTCGAAGAAGTTGATGAAGAGGAATAATATCTAAAAATTAATTACTCCGAATAAATGAAGGAAAAATGGAATAAATCCAACAATTGCACCCAAAGCAAACCAGAGTATTTTTGATTTTAAATCATTTTTTTCAATATTCTTTTTTATACCGATTTCATAGATTATTTTTTTCAACTCATTAAAAATCTCCTTAAAATCTCCAATTTTCAGATCTGGGGTGTGTTCGAACCTTTTTTGTATACGAATTATTGCATTTCTCTCTTCGGTGTATGTATGAAGTTTTCCCTCGCGTTTTGATATTTCATCTTTATAATTTTCAAAAATAATCGGCAATGCCCTTTTGTAAAAAGATTTTATTGTTGCATCCAATTTTTTATAGAGTTCTTCATCTTGAGTATCTAAGTACTGGTTGAAATAAATATCAAATTCATTTTTTAAATCGTCACAATTAACGTATTCATCTAGTCTTTTAACATTTTCAAATTCATTAGAATAAAAAAGTCCTTCCTGTGATATTTGCATAGTATGTTACCAAGGCCAAATATTCCCAGAAGGGTCTTCACGATATTTCGGGCGAACAATATACCACCCCTTACCGGCTTCATAATAGATACGCTCACCCTTCCGAGTTCTATGGGCTTCTGCCTCTTGTCGCGTCCTATAATATGTCATATAATTCTGGTTTGGATCTATATTCTCGAAGTTGATACGTTTTTCGCTCTCATTCTCCTATATAATCACTTCCATAAAAGACACGAGGCCACTTTACACGATACCATGAGGGGCTTCCACCCATATCCCTGCCGGAGAACACCCTCTTTAGGAGATGCTCCAATCCGGGCCCGTAACAGGCCCCGTTTCCCTGTTTTTCCGGAACCAGGGGCACTAATTCCGGAAAATGAGGCACTAAGTCACCGGTTTTATCCATTTTTACGTCGTAAAACCGAAGCAGTATTTAGCAGCATCTGGGAAGCGAAACTCCCCCGGAAACGTAATTCTGTCCGTTTCAGCGGGGGAACGGTGGCCGGCGTGCAGGGCACCCCCTCCGGACGCATTTCTAAATTTACGTCGGAGAATAGCCCCTGGCCGGGGGGTCATTCTCCGTCGTGAAAAGGGATTCTCCGACGTGGACATAGTATCCGGACCCCCTGTTTGGGGAAATCTTCCAGGAGCGGTTTAATGATGACCTATCTAGTATTTCGACAATTATTGCTCATAATGTTGATTTCGATTTGCCAACTTTAAATGCCGAATTTCTTCGAAGTAACCTTAAAACGGACCTACTGGAAAACAAAAAAATTTTGTACAATGAAAACTCCTGAGATAATCTCCTTTTGCCAAATCCCAAATCCATATCGAGAAGGAAATAAATGGCCAACATTATCTGAATTGCATAAAGTTCTCTTTAATTTCCCATTCGAAGATAGTCATAATGCATCTGCTGATGTTGAGGCATGTGCCAGATGTTATTTTGAAATGAAAACCCGAAGAGTTATTGAGTAAAATTGTTTTATCAAATTCGATCCAAGAATCTTACCTTATTAGTGACCCATATTAGAATCCAACTTAATAATATTTTGATTGAAGGCCAGAAACCCAAAAAAATTCCCATGAGACAACCAGGAAGCGAGAGTAGTACAACCCATCCAACAATCCCAGATTCAAAAGTTGATGTAAAAATTCCGGACAACAGTAGAATGGTTGAAATTAAAAAATACTCAATTAAAAACAATCCGTAGATTATTGAATCAAGTACAAAAAATTTCCCTGATTTTTTCTTCAAATGTAAATATATTGAAATTGTCAAATAAACTGATCCGAGTGGGACTAAAAGAAAAACATACGCAAAAACTGCAAGAAGATATTCGTGTATTACGTACAGGCCTAAGAATATGATTAAATAACCATAGAAAATCAGGAATAACCACTTCGTTGATTTTTTTGAAAATGAAGATACGAAATTGCCATCCGAAGAAATATCCATAGTTTGAATGTCATACCAGATTTTTGCTGATATAAGGAAGAAGATCGAAAAACTTGCGGCAATTGCGGAAGATAAAACCTGATCTTGAGGGATATTTAAAAAAGTTTCATTCACACCGAAAAAATTTTGAGAAGAAACTGAATATACTGAGACATTCGCAGAAAAATTGATGTGATTAATGAGATTTTGCGAAGTTAAATTTGAAGAATTGTTGAGAAAATGAAAATTCGGTGATGACATCGATCCATTAAAAATCCATAATAGCGATTTGTTCGCATTGTTAAATTGAGTAAGATAAACAGATAGTGCTGCAAAGACACCAGCAATAACAATGTATCCAGAATTTTCTTTTAGGTATTCGAATAACGAACTATACTTTTTTTCAGGACGCTGTGTATTTTTTCGGCGGATAGAACCTCCACAATATTTACAGAATTCTGAGTTTATCTCATTTTCACGCCCGCAATTTGAACAATACTGAATTGCTTGCATTGTATGATGGTCGCATTGACATCAAATAAAACTATATTTACTTTTAAATTTTTTCGTAGCCGTTCAGAAATATCCTTTGGAACTGGTATTTCTGGTCGATTTCATCGTTTCCAACCTTTCGCTCATGTACATCCTTCGTTTACCCCCAGCACCCCGATCCTCTCCATCCCCTTGTACACCCCCGCTGCCAGCAGCAAATCCACCGCAACCACAACCAGGTAAATAACCCCGTTGGAAACCGGCGTGTGCCAGTAAATCCACGGAACCATGGAAAGACCGGACAGTACAAAAAAGAACGCAAAGCCCACCGCAAAGAGTGAAACAACCAGGTCGCAGGCAACGATGCGTTTGATGCCGGTCTCCGGTCCCACAAACCCGTGAAACAGGAACGGCGGTATGAGAGCTGCCATGGGTGCGACAAAGAGGACGGAGGCAGCTATGAGGTTCCCTGCGTCGGTGTCCTTAAGCCAGATGAGGCCGAGCAGCATGACCGCGATTGGCGCGGCAGCCCGGAGGAACCGGTTCGGGGCCCGGGTGCTGACAAGCCAGATAAGTGCGAGCAGGGCTGCACCCATGACAACGACAAAGGCCATGATCGCGAGCATCGGAAGAAAGAGGGGACCGGGTTCAGGCATGGTATTCCTGTTCCGGACATGGCCGTTACGGTCCCTTAATAGTATCGAGGGGTTGGTCTCCCCCGGACCCGGGATCAACGGATCTCATGAACCGGGAAATGTTCCGGCAACCGGCCCCGGTAATCGTTCCGGTAAATCCTGGAAAGAACCAGACGCGTGTGCAATGCGTTTAAGGTTATAATCCTCCACAATAGGCAGAACATGTCGGGTTATAACCCATCACATCCGACCCACTCAATCCCGGGAGCAGAACATGTTCGGTAAATGAATCTCCGGCCCGGGAGCCCTCTCAAAATGTATCATAAAGACCCCGTCCAAAATAAATCGTTGGCCACATTCCCGTCCTTTCGGTAAGCATTACCATGATGGATACGGCTGACAGCCCCCGCTTCCCACCCAAACAGAGAATATCTCCATGACCTCAAAGCCCATCTGTCTCACACTCGCCGCAGCCGCCCTCATCCTCGTACTCGTGCTCGGATCCGGCTGCCCGTTCAGTCCTTACTCTGCCGTGGCGTGATCACGAAAATGCACCGGTCGTCCCCGGAAGAATAGCACTCCGCCTCGACAACCGTAACCGGGCAGCCCAGGTGATGCGAAAAGATTGATGTGAGGACACCGGTATCGAAGGCGCAGGCCCCATGGCCGGTCACCGGCAGGTCCTCGCATTCAAAACAGCCGCGAACACCCAGCGTGAGCGGATCGGAAGATACGATTGAGATGGCACCAAGACTGTGCGCCTGCCAGAAGGTATCCATCTTCCGCACCACCTCTTCTGTGGTCCTGCCGGCAACTTTCGGTGCAAGCACCCGGCCAACCTCGGCGCCGGTCCGCTGCAGCACCGGGTCGATATTGATCCCCATGACCATTGCCTGGGTGCGGAAGACGAGCACGCAGTACCGGAAGAACGAGACGATATCGTCATCAGCAAATGGCTGGCCTGTACCGCTATGCCGGTGAGCGGGAGGGGGGAGGCGGGCGTCACGGTCCGTGTTGGTCAGCCTGCCGATGGCATCGGACGAGAGTGCTATCAGGCGCTTCCGGCTGTCGCGGGGATCGGGTGATGAGGTGATGAGCCCTGACCGTTCGAGATCCCGGAGATGCACGGATATGGTGGACTTGGCTTTCCCGGTTCCTTCCACAATCCGGTCGAACGGGACCGGGCCAGCTGCCGCCAGCTCCAGGATCCGGAGTTTTATCGGGCTGTCAACGGCCATCACGGAATCCTGTGTAGAGAAGAGGCGGACATCCCGGGTCTGCACGCCTGATGCCGGGTCCGGGTGCGATTGCATACTTAAGTAGTGGAGCGCAATGTTCTTAAAGATTGTTCGCATACAATAGAACATTCGTATCATTACGAACAATGTGATTGCCATGAAAGCAGAATCCTACAAGATCGCAGACGGCGTATACTGGGTCGGATCCTTAGACTGGGACCTCCGCACCTACCACGGCTATACGCTTGACGGAACGTCCTACAACTGTTACCTTGTCTTTGGCAAGAAGACCGCTCTCATCGACAACGTGTACCCGGGCCACTCGGCCCAGATGTGGGCCCGGATTGCCGATGCCTTTGCCAAGGAAGGAAAGAAGGAAGCAATCGACATCATTGTCCAGAACCACGTGGAGAAAGATCACTCGGGAGCGCTTGTCGAGATCCACAAAAAATTCCCAAAAGCCCCGATCTACTGTACTGAAATTGCGGAGAAAGGACTGCTCCGGCATTTCCCCGCACTGCAGGGCGCAACATTCCACCACATAAATACCGGTGAAGCGCTCGACCTTGGCGAAAAGACGCTCGCGTTTGTAGAGGCCCCGCTCCTCCACTGGCCGGACTCGATGTTCACGCTGTACGTTGAGAAGGGCATTCTCTTCCCCAACGATGCCTTTGGCCAGCACCTCTGCTGTGCAAAAAGGCTGGATACCGATATTCCCGAACATGTCCTCATGGACGCCACGCAGAAGTTCTACGCCAACCTCATCGTGCCGTTAACGCCGCTCTTCCTCAAGAAGGCCGAGGAGCTCACCGGCCTTGGCCTGATCGAGAAAGTGAAGATGATAGCTCCTGCCCACGGGCAGATCTGGACCGATCCCGGCAAAGTCCTTGGCGCGTATGTCGGCTGGGCATCCGGCACGTCCCGGAAGAACAAGGTGACTGTCATCTACGACACCATGCACGGGTCAACGAAGATGCTCGCCCACGGCCTTGCTGAAGGCGTCATTGCCGGTGGCTGCGATGTGAAACTCTTCAACCTGCACGAAGACGAGCGGTCCGAGATCGTCAAGCACATCCTCGACTCGAAGGCGATCATGGTCGGCGTCCCGACAATCAACGACATGCCCTACCCGAGCATCGGGGATCTCCTCTACTATCTCAGGGGCCTGCACTTCAACCGGACCGGGGAACGTTTCGCGCTCACGTTTGGTTCCATGGGTGGCAAGGGCGGGGCCGTGAAGATGGTTGCCGACGAACTCACGACCGCGGGGTTCACGGTTATCGGTTCGCAGGAAGTGCTCTATGTGCCGGACGCAGCCGAGCTCGACACCGCGTTCGAGACCGGAAAGGCAATGGCACAGCGCATCACGCAGTAAATAAGTTCCCGGCAGGTTTCTGCCGCATGCACCAGCCCCTTCTTTATTTTTCAATGCCCGCCCGCCACGGTGAAGGACCAGTGGCCATCCTCTTTTTTGGGCTCAACGGAAAAACGACAAACCAGCTCCGTGATACCTGCAGGAGCCGACAAACCGGTTCCCGTTGTCGGGAGATTACAGAACATCAGGCTCTGTTGAAAACTAAACAAGAGATGAAAATCTGTTATGGGGAGGTAAGGGGATCTCCCCTTGGGCAGCCTCCCCCTCATGGGAAGAGAGGGGGTCATGCTCAATCCCGCTGGAGTGTAGGCAAACGCAATGAAAAGAGAATTTTAACGGAGCAGATTTTTCAGTCATCCTTATGAGAATACCGGAACGGAAATCCGTTTAATGAATCGGGCGTATCAGTAAAGTGAAGAGCTATGATCCTTGTTGACGCAAAATGTTCCATTCTCCCCGGGCGGCAGAGCGATTTTACCCGCGAGGTCCGGCAGATCATCCCGACCGTCCGGAAAGAGGACGGGTGTACCCGGTATGAACTGCTTACCGATGAGAGCCAGCCGGGTGTATTTCATTTCATTGAAGAATGGGAAAGCCAGGCCCACCTCGACAACCACATCGCACAGCCACATATGCAGGAGTATTTTGCAAAAACCACACCCTTACACTGTGCCCCGACAGAGCTGACCATCTACCGGATCTCGTCCTCACGAACGGTCACGATGAAGGACTGAGGATCCGGACCCGGCGCGGCTGGCGTATTTCCACGGGTCACCCATGGCGGATCCATTGTTGCCGCTGCCAAATTCTTTTTTGAAAAAACCGGCCAGGAAATTTTTCGGGCAGACACGACCTGTCCTGCCGGAACCCGGAATCCGGCAGGGACAACCATAAACATGCCCGCTCTTGCCGGGGTTGCGGAAATTCCTGCAAGTTTGAAACGGGCGTGAGACGGTACAACGTTGTCCGGTGCTCTTTTTTTACGCCGGCCTTATCTCCCCCTGCAATGAAAAAAAAGAAAAGGGTAACGTGCCAATCCAGCCCCTGACATCTTTTACAATAGTCCGCCGCTCCTTTGCACCAGCCTTGCCCCCATTGGGGGCGGGGGCGCATGCGATTCCCCGGTATTTCCAAAAATCCCGATTCAGGTAATACAGCACTATCGCAACCGGGGCGCCATAGTGGCGGGGCGAAGCCACGGGAGCGTCAGTATTTCCGCTCCAAAACGAATTTACTTTTTTGCATTAAAATGTTAGGCAGGTATTTTTTACCTTTTTTCACTCCGTAAATCCTTCCTGAATTTAAGGGGCTGGAATAGTACATTACCCAAAGAACATTACGGTTTTTTGGGAGGAATTGCCAGCAGGTCATCCTCCTTTCCCGCGTCCCGCTTCTCCATTGACCACCCCACGTAAGAGATCGCGAGGGCCGTGATCATCACAAGTGCCAGCAGAATCGTCGTTGTCGTTGTTTTTGGCATGAGAATGGAAAGTATCAGAAAAACCGGGATGAGCCCGATTGCAATCATTTTTAATTGTACCTGGGTAACCTGCATGGTTGATCCTCTCCGGTCCCGCTATCCGGATGAACAGTATCTGGTTCGCCGCAGAGCCACATATGAGTATCGGGAGTTCCGGGATGTATCGCAACAATCAGCAGATATCTGCCTGCCCGGATTTTTTTATCAAAACGTACTACGAAACGTGACGAAAAAAGAGGGGGGAAGATGCCAGGGAACCTGCGGATTACTGCCCGCTTCCGGCATACCGGAATTTCCCGCAGGGCACATGGATCTCGAACTGGGCACCCCGGCCCGGATCGCCGGTCTCCCGAATGGTTATCTCGGTGATTGCCAGGATCTCCCGGGAAAGGAAGAGGCCAAGACCGGTATTCTTCCCAAAGCCGCGCTCGAAAAGCCGGGCTTTGTCTTCCGCAGAGATGCCGTTGCCATCATCCTCAACTACAATTACGACATCATTGCCGGCCATCCGGGTGGAGACGGTTATTGCCGTGATACCATCACCCCCGTATTTCACGGCATTGTCAAAGAGGTTGTAGAACACTTTCTCAAGCATTGGATCGGCATAGATCTCGAGGGAGCCGGTGGTGCGGGTCAGGGAGATCTTGTGGAGATCCACATGATTCTTTGCCCGGGCAACGACCTCGCCGGCATTCTGCCAGACCGGCACTTCGCTCCCGAGCTTGTCATATTCCCCCGTGAAGGAGATCTGTTCCCGCATGGCGTTCATCGCCTTCTCTTCGCAGGCAAGGTATTCTTTCTGGACAGGATCCGTGGACAACTCCGTGCTCAGTTCATGGTAACTGGCTACTGCCATCAGTTTGTTCTGGAGATCATGACGGGTGATGCTGGTTAAGAGGGCGATCTTCCTGTTTGCCTGTGCCAGCGCCAGCTCTGCCTGTTTCCGTTCGGATATGTCCCGGAAGAGACAGATATACCCTGCTGATCCCGTCCCGTCAGTATCCATGGAAGTGACCAGGACATCATAGAACCGCGGGCTGCCGTCATGACGGGTCTGGACTTCGACATGGAGTTCCCGGTTTTCCAGGGTGGGATCGCCCGGGACATGGGCGAGCCCGGGAACTACCTCCGCAAGGGAGCGCCCGATGGCATTCTGCGATGAGACCCCCGTGATCCGTTCGGCAGAAGAGTTCAGATCGATTACCTGGTGCAGCTGGTTTGTAACAATGACCCCGTCTTTCATGGTGTGAAAGACCTGGGAGTATGCCACGGGCACTGCGGAGAAGAGCTGGTAGCGGAGGAGACCAACGGCTAAGATGATGCTTGAGACAAAGAACGCAAAGGGTGTCAGGTCGAACTCGGGGAAAGGAACAATCCGGAATACATAGGCGATATTGAAGAATGCCGGTATACACGCCGCAAAGACCAGGAGAACCATCTGGCGCCGGTAAAGTCTGGTGGGGACAAAAAGCCTGCCCACCGCAAGGAGGAGCGCAACAAGAGTAAGGAGGTAACAGTACCCGATGTGGATCCAGAACAGGGGGGCGTGCTCATAGATCCAGATGATCGACCCGTTTACGTACTGAGGGTAAAACCCGGTATAATAGAGGTGGTGCCAGGAGTTGGTCAGGACCAGGAGCCAGACGATTGCAGGGACAATAAAGAAGAGGGGGACCGTTTTTTTATTGAGGATATGGTCACGCCCGGTATACAGGAGGACGATGAAGAGCCACGCAATCGGGACTATCTGCAGCCCGGGGTACTCGATATCGTTGATGAGAAGGAGCGTCTGGAGGTCGGGGCTCATCAGTTCCAGGGCATAACCGAAGACCCAGACGGTCTCAGCCACCATCAGCAGGGTAAAGGCGCGCGAGATGGGGATCGCCCGGTTCCGCCACCCGGCATACGCAAGAAATGCCGAGAGGATGCCAGTGAAGAAGAGAAAAATGACCGCGGGGGAGTACTGGATAATCATGATCTCAAATTCTCCTGCATTATGACATTGTCCCGGCCAGAACGCGCTGCGGGCAGGACACGAAATTCACGAGCCTGATCAGGATTAATGAGTACTTATCATTTCTCAAGGGTCATAAATTCCCTGTTTTTATCCCGGGGGTAGGGGATCGTCGTAACCGGAGCTCAAAAAGGGAACGGGGAATATACCGTGAGGCCTGATCAGCGTGACAGGAAACCGGGATTGGACGTCCATAGGGACAGGCCATCTGCATGATCGCGCAATAATTCCTGCACTTCCTCACGCATGCAATCCAGGGGGCGATCCCGCCAGCTTTTTTTAGAACCGTTTCGGATCGGTATCCACATCGATGATGACCGGGCGGTCCAGGGCCATTGCCCTGATCAGAGCAGGTCTGAATTCCTCCGGCCGTCGGACAGGTATCCCGACGCCCCCGCATATTTCAGCATATGCTGCAAAGTCCGGGTTTAAGAGGTCAGTTGCAAAGTTCGGGTAGTGTTCCATCATCTGTTCCACCCGGATCATGCCGAGCTCGCGGTTATTCAGGATGATGACTACCACCGGGAGACTGTACTTGACCGCGGTGACGAAGTCGGCCATGGCCATGGAAAAACCCCCGTCGCCGGTTATGCAGAAGACCGGGCGGTCCGGGTACGCCAGCTTTGCAGCCAGCGCCCCGGGAAACCCGAAGCCCATGGTGGCAAGATAGCCGGACATGACGAAACGCTGGCGCTTCATCCGGAAATTCCGGCCAAACCACCACTGGTTCTCGCCAACATCCAGCGAGATGACCGCGTTGGATGGAATAATTTCCGAGAGCACCTTCATGATATACGGGGGACGCACCGGCACCGCCGTGCTGTCCGCCTCGCGGTCGCGCAGCCCGTCCCATTCGCGCTGCATCCGGGTCACTTCTGCCTTTGCTGCTGTGGTGTCCCTTCCTTCAAGAAGCGGGAGGAGCCGGGGGATGACATCCGCACAGTTCCCGAAGAGCGACAGGGTCTGGTTGTTCTTCCCGAGCTTTATCGGGTCAAGATCCACCTGGATCATCGGCTTGTCAGAGGGCACGTTCGTGAATTTCGAGAATCCGACGCCAAACGTGATGAGGAGATCGGCGCTGGCAGCAGTTGAGCGGGCCATGGGCGACCCGACATTTCCCAGAATACCGAGCACCCATTCCGTATCTTCCGATAGGATCCCTTTGGCCCGGAAGGTTGTCAGGATCGGGGATCCGATCTTCTCTGCAACCGCGAGCACGTCAGCGCCGGCCGCATACGCACCCCACCCGGCAAGGATGACCGGGTTTTTTGCAGCATTGATGCGATCGGCGGCAAGCCGGATCCGGTCTTCGGTCGGGATGATCCCTGTACCGGGAATGCAGGACTCGCGGGTGCAGAACGCGGCATCGAGTGGTTCCTTCTGGATATTGTTCGGGACCGAGAGCTGGGCAACCCCCCGCTGGATGATCGCGTATTTGAGCGCACGGCTCAGGAGAAGGACCGCCTTGCTGCGGTCTGCTATCGTATTGTTGTACACGGTGACCGGGCGGAAGAGGGCATCCTGGTCGATCTCCTGGATTCCCCCGGGGCCGGTGTACTGCGATTCCGACTGTCCGTTCAAGGCTATGACCGATGCATGATCCTCCTTTGCATCATAGAGCCCGGTGATGAGGTTGGTTGCACCGGGCCCGGCAATTGTTAAGCAGGCACCAACGTTTCCGGTCAGCTTGCTGTACGCTGACGCTGCCATTGCCGCATTTCCCTCGTGGCGGAAGACAATATACCGGAGGGCCGGGTTCTTCCGGATCGCTTCCACGAGCCCGAGCGAGGACGTGCCGGGAAGACCGAAGACCAGAGAGATTCCAAACGCCGCAAGTTCGGCAGCAATGACTTCGGAGACCGTTGTTTTCGACCGTGCGTGGAGATCGTCTTCCGACACGGCATCAAAGGCATCTTTTGCCGCCCCGCAGACCGGGCAGGTCCAGTTACCGGGAATATCAATAAAGGGAGTCCCTGCCGGGATACCCGCCATGGGAATCCCGGCCGTTTCATCATAGATATAGCCGCAAACCCTGCACTTCCACGCAGTCACAACTCTTCACCTTAACGATCAATAGATCGATGATGGATATAAAATCAAGGATGGCTGGGGTAGAAAACGGGGGGAGGGGGGCGTTGGGGTCCCTGCAATGGATCCTTGTGGGAGTGCGATGCTATGCACTTATATGCAAGGGGCTCTTTTTGTCTGTACTCACATTCGAGGAGAGACCATTTCATGATTACACAGGATATTATCCGGAAACTCTGGGACGAAGCGGGGTACGGGAACGTGGCGGTCTGGGAGAATGACACCCTGACGGTTGTGCCGGCCGATTATTGCGGGGAGACACGCGGGAAGAAGCCGCTCGTCATCCTCAAGCCGATTGCGCTCGTAAACACATTTGAGCTGCTGGATTTCGCACTCAATGACGAGGAACTGCTCACGAAAATTGAAGAGACGGTCCGGGCTTGCGGGGGAACCATCACCCGGGGATCAAAAGAGTAATGCCAAAAAACCGCTGGTGTGGTAATTTTTTTATCGGGCCCGCCCAACCTTACAAAAAATACGTTTCATCATGACCGGCAACCAGGATCCCTACCCCGTTTCCGACACGGCAGCACTCGTCATGCTCTGGGCCGCCAGGTACTATGCAGAAAAACCGCTGCTTGGCACGTATCTCCACAGGCTCGATCTCTCGGCTGGCCAGCCGCTGCTGGACCGGTATAACGGGATCTGTCCCTGGTATTCGGAAGTGATCATCAACCGGAAGCATTTCATCCGGAGCACGGTGGAAGAACTGCTCCGGGGCCGCAACAAACCAACGGTCATCGTCAACCTCGGGGCGGGATTCTCCCCG
Organism: Methanoregula sp.; assembly: GCF_041645475.1. Classification (GTDB taxonomy): domain Archaea; phylum Halobacteriota; class Methanomicrobia; order Methanomicrobiales; family Methanospirillaceae; genus Methanoregula. The sequence goes on from NZ_JBAZQA010000010.1 coordinate 77,364, forward strand.
CTTGCCCTTGAACTGCTGCCCTTCCTTTCGGACCAGGTCCGGTTTATCGAGATGGATATGCGGAACATGGACCGGAAGACGCGGCTCTATGCGGATCTCATCCCGGACCCGTGCAGGTTCATCTCCTGCAGGGAAGCGGATATCGGAAACACTGCCTGCCTGGACGACACCCTTGCAGGCATGGTAAATTATGAAAAGACGCGGCTTATTGTGGTCATGGAAGGGCTCACGTACTATATCGGGAGGCCTGTCATGGAACGGGTGCTTGGCTGCCTGTCCGGGCTTGCCCTTGATGAGACGCTCATCTTCGAACACCTCAAGCCCTGCCGCCTTGTCAGCAGCGAGCGGAAGTTCATTCCCTACGAGATCTTCTCCCATGTGCGGGATTACACCGGCATGGACCGAATGACTACCTATTCCGACAGCGGGATCCGGACCATGCTCGGCCCGGCATTTTCCTGCAGGTATTCCGACATGGACGAGATGGAGAAGAGAAGGACCGAAACCAACACCTACTTCCCGACGCCGGACTCCGGCTGGCTTTCCTGTGCCGTTGCATCCCGCAGATCAGAAGAGTAACCGTGTCATAAAAACAAGTCGCGGTCTGCTGGACTGGCAGACCGGCGGCATCCATTAAGTGAATAATTTGTTCAGGAAAAAGCGGTGCTGGCCGAGTTTCCCGTCAAAGTTCGAGGCCCCGATATGGCTGGCCTTCCCGGTCCCTGCCGCCGCAACGATACCCGCCTTCATGGCGTTATTCATTGCCGCGTCATCCGTTGCATTTATCACGATCTCGTAGATCGAGCCAACGCCGTCAGGGACGAGCGAGTCGGTAATGGTGTCTTTCAGGGTGGGGCAGAACATGTGGTTGGTACTTGCCGGCATCGGGAAGCGGTAATTCCTGCTTGCCACCTTGGACCCGCTCCGGACAATTCCCCCGGCAAAACTCATGATTACGCCTTTCATGCCCCGGATTGCAGCGGCTCCCGCAACCGCTGCCGCAAGCGCAGATTGCTTATCTTTTCCCATGACAAGAAAATTGCCCCCGGCAATTCCCTTGACCGTGCCATACCGCTCCTCGCCAACATACTCGCCTTCCATGACCGGGATCTTCCAGCAGTGCCGCCCGTTAACCATGCACCGCTCCTCGTAGCGGTCCCCGAAATAGTGCATGCGGATCGCAAAGCGTGAGGCTGCTTCCGGCAGGCCATCGAATGCGCTGGCGGTCGGGGCCGGGAGAACGCACTGGGAGATACGGGCCGCAACATTGGCTTTCATGTTCTTCTTCTCGGCACAGATCAAGATCGAGACGCCGAATCTCCCGTCCGGGGTCTCACCCGGGGGGATTTCGCATTCGATCCCGGCCTCACAGGGACAGGCGATCTTGGACGTGGCAAACCCGGTTGCGGTCGAGGCTGCCGTGTATGCCCACTCTTTGGTATCTGCGGTGATTATGATCCGTGAAATCCAGACCGGGAACGCCTCGGCAAACGTATCAAGGATCTCAGTTTTATTGATCTCCATTATCGCATCCTCCCTCAGGGGTACACGATACCGTCCTCGGTGATAATATGATCCATGCGGACATCGGTCGGGTCCAGCGGCAGCCGGTCGATCTCCTGGCAGGCAAACGCAATCCCGATCTTGCGGAGATCCGGAAACTTTTCCAGGAACCGGTCGTAATATCCTGCACCGTATCCTATCCTCCCGCCGGTCCGGTCAAAGCCGAGCATCGGGAGAAGGATCGTGTCAACGTCCTCGCCACGGGCAGGAATCTCGCTCCCGATTGGCTCGGGGACGCCGAACGTACTTGGGACAAGTGCCGCAAAGTCCCGCAGGTACGAGAGCCGGAGGCTTACGTCCTCTTTGACAATGATGGGGACAATAACCGGGTTGGTGCGTTCAAGCAGGGTAGTGATGATCGGCACCGTGTTTACCTCCTTTTCCTTGGAAGTATAGGCCATCACCGTCTCATCCTCGCTGAGGAGTGTCATGAGGTGGCGGCAGATGATCGAGCTTTTCTTCAGCCGGTCTTCCGGGTCCATGGCATCCTTGCGCTCGCGAAGGATCTGCCGTATGCTGCTTTTCTGCTCCCGCATGGGCAGTAGTAGAGAACAGAGGTATTTATGCTTTTCCGGACTCAGACCCGGCCGGTTGGGAGATTCGTGCGCCATCGGATTCTATCGGCAATGATAGTGTGAGAATGTTTTCCGGATTTCGTATACGAAGACCGGCCTGACCCGCAGAATACAAACAGGAAAAACAAAAAAAGGCGAATAACTGAATTTTTCAATACGCCTTTGGGAAGCGGGGCATCTGCTCCTGGCTTAATTCAATGATCTCTGCCGTTTTTTCAAGAAGGCCGGCAAGATATTCTTTTGCCCAGTCCTCAGTCTCATATTCCTGAAACGGGCGATAGGATCCCTGTACCGCAGAATTCTCTTTCTCGAACCGGAGCAGGCCGACAGGAAAACCGCCAGCCCGGACCAGCTGGTCAAGCTCTTCAAGCGGGTACCTGCGGGAACTGAAGATAAATTTTGTCTCGGATTCAAACCCGACCGCAATAGCAACAAGCCACGCGTCTTTTGCTTCTGCAAGCATCTCATTTACCAGATCTGACGTTTTTCTCATGTCTCGCTCAGACAGAAAATTGCCGGCCATACCTTAAATAATGCGTTTATTGAGGACCGGGTGCACACGGTGTTTCTCTGACAAAAGATCAACCACTTCCGGCAAGCAGCAGTACCTGTACCAGCTCATCGGGCATGCTTGCCATCGGGACATGGGAAGTTGGCAGTTCAATGCAGGTCCATTCCGGACCCGCCTCGGCAATTTTTCTGTCAATAACATGACGGACAGCGGCGAACTCGCTTTTTGTGCAGAGGATATAGGTTTTTTTCAGGTCTCGTATCCTGCGGGGATCGAACCGGAGTTTCTCCACGTACGGAGGAGCCGGTTCCAGGCCGGCAAACGAACGGGGATCGTATCCGCTGGAAACTATGATGTCGAAGAGCGATTGTCCCGGATCCGGCAGTGCAGCATCGATATAGACCAGGCGGCGGATCCTCTCCGTCATCCGGGCGGCAACGCCGGTTATGATCATACCGCCGTAGCTGTGCCCGACTAAGATAACATTCCATAGATCCTGTTCAGCCATCAGTGCGCAGACCTGCCCGATATGGGAGGTCAGGTCGCAGATATGTTCGTCCCGGAGCCGGGGTACCGACACATGGTGGTTGTTTTTTGTGAGTGCAGGTACTATGGGATCCCAGATCCTGCCTCCCATCCGGCCGTCCGGGGTATGGACCGGTCTTCCCTGGGTAAGGTGGTTCCAGGTATCCGTCGTCATATTGCCGCCATGAACCAGAATAAAATTGGCCATAGTTACAAAGACACACTCCCACGCGGATGTTTCAGATGAGGCATTGATTTCTGGATATATAATAATCTGCTATCCGGATTAGATGAATAAAAAATCAGGATTGGTCCCGTCCGGGTTTTTGGGAGCAGTATGGTCCGGCGCTGCTGATGCGGGAACACAGTGTATGGTAAAGAAAAAAACAGGATACGCAAAGCCCACAACCCGCTGATACTATCGATCGCAGGACCTGTCAATAACGGAGAGGTGGTGCTTCCTGAAAAGTTCTATTGCGTTTTGGGTTTTTATCCTCGCACGCCCGCTGTCCTGGAGGCCCATTGTAATTGTCATCCGGCCCCGGAACGTGCTCGTGACAAAGCAGGTTGTCGGCATGAAGCCACCCGGATAGCAGATGCAGGCATCAGTAAGCCCGGGACAATCAGGGAGGTTGACTGGCCCGGGCCGGGAGACCGTAAGCTAGCACTTTCGCGCTCCCCGCGTACCGGTTTAAGTAGGCAGAATTTCGATCTTCTTCCATGGATTGCCTGCACAAACCCTTAACAGCGAGAAACCTGCAACCCCCGGTCGTGAGATACGATGGTGAGAAACTGTCAAAAATCCGGGAGAAGATCTCCCTTGTCTTCGGGCGGGCAAGCACCTGGGACGACCGGACACTCTCAGAACGGTACAATATTACTCCTGACGGCGACCTGATTCTGATCGTAAAATGATTATAGCTCCCAGTCGGGATTATTTTCACTCCGCCCCCGCCACAATCCCCTGTGTCCGGACAGTAAACCGGATGTCAGGGTCTGCAGCAAGTATCCGTATGATACAGGACACGGATGCTCCCATCAGGAAAATTGGCTGGCGGCTTCATTAAAAAACCGTGGCCGGTGATACGATACAAAAGATACGATTCAGAACCGGATCGTGTTCTCGTCAGACCTCTGCTACGGGTGGCGGACACGCACAAACAACGCATCCTTACGGGAATACACAAACAACAGGGGTTCAACAGAAAAGGGGAGAATGTGAGCACTTCTATCCCGGTTATGAGGGAATACAAGAGCTCTGGTTTTTTCCACAGTATGAAAAAATGGTTTAGCAATACAATAATACCATCGTCCTTTGATTCTGACGGTTTTATGGATAATGCCGGAAATTCCAGGCTGCTCACTTGAGCTTTTTCTCAAGCTTCTTGAGCTTCTTCTTGGCACCTTCGCTCCCCGCAGCAGCCTGCTTCGAGAGTTCTTCTGCCTTGACCTTCTTTGCCTGGTTCAGCTTCACCAGTTGTTTCTTACTCGTTGGCATATCGTCACCTCGCTACCCTTTTGGCTGATTCTCATTAGCTTTTTTCCTTTTTAAAACATCCCTGTATCGTTATATCCACCGGTAAAAAAACCGGGTAAACGAAGAACTGACCTGTGATTTGCGTAACCATTCGGAAAACCATTCTATCATTCAGTTCATACGGGGATGCTTCACTCTCGCCGCTATTGGCGTGAACACATCTCATCTTTAAAGGGAGCGTTATATTCGCGGTTCCTGCAGCCACCAGTGGGGATTGTTCGTGGTAGTGATCCTTGCAATCACCCTTGTGCCCCTGATTGCATGGAAGTTCTGACGAATACGAATGCCGGGCGCCGCCACATTACGGCACCGAAACACCAATCCGTTCGCGCGGACAGGGAGTCCATCTTTTTTAAAACATGAGTCGGATATGGGAATGGTATGCGGTTATCGGGATTCGAATCCGGAATCCTTTTTTATGATTTGAGCATCGACGGTTTGTTATCGAAATAATTCTCACAGGGTATTGTTTCCGGGGTATTATTCCGGAAGAAGAAATAAAGAAAACCCGGAACGGAGTGGACAGCCTCCCGATGAAGATGGTTTCCCAGGGCACCGTTTCACCATAAGATCACTTCGACTTCACTGCCCATCTCAAGCCCCTCGAACCCGGCCGGGATGCAGACAAGGCCATCGCTCTTCACGAGCGTGTTCAAAAGCCCGGATTTGCCAAAGAGCGGGGTTGCAACACCCTTGTCCACCACAACGCGGACATACTCCTCCCTGCCCCGCTGGGAGGGAATATTTACCGCAAGGGTTGCCTTCACCGAGGGAATCCACGGCTTACTGAGCCCAAGCATCTTGTCGAGCAGCGGCCGGACAACCGTGATAAGAACAACAAATGCGGATGCCGGGTGGCCCGGAAGACCGAAGACCGGTTTTTCCCGGATAGTCCCGATGATCGTGGGCTTGCCCGGTGCAAGAGCGATCCCGTGAACCAGCACGGAACCTTTTTGGGCAATGCTCCCTGCGGTCATATCCCGGTCGTCCTTGGAACTGCCGCCGGAAAGTAAAACAACATCGCATTCCGGGACAGCACGTTCGAGCACATCCTCGAATGCCTCCCGGTTGTCCCCGACAATCCCGTAGAGTATCGGGACACACCCGTACTCATAAAGCCATGCCGCAAGCATCGGGGCATTCGCGTCCCTTACCTGCCCCGGCTTCGGCACAACAGAGGCCGGCACCAGTTCGTTGCCGGTCGAGATGATCCCGACAACGGGCTTATCTGCCACCAGAACGGATGCACGCCCGCAGGAGGCGATAACACCGGCATCCTGCGGCGTCAAATGTTTTCCCGGAAGGAAAACGGTTTCGCCGCACCTGAAATCCTCGTCCCGCATCAGGACATTTTCGCCATGAGATACGGATTTTTTCACAAGGACCGTGTCGCCAGCGGTCTCGGTGTACTCCACCATCACCACGGCATCGGCTCCTGCCGGCAGTACGCCACCGGTCGGGATGTAGGCACAAACCGAGTTCCCGATAACGAGCTGTGTATCGTTCTCGCCCATCATCACGCGGCCTGCACACGAGAGGAGGGCGGGAGCCGAGTCGCCGGCGCCGGTGGTATCGGAGCACCGGACGGCGTACCCGTCCACAATGGAACGATCAAAACCGGGGATGTCGGTATCCGCCGCAATATTCTCTGCCAGGATCCGGCCGGCGCACTGCTCGACCGGCACCGAAACCGCCCTGACCGGGGGGGCAATCTTCTCTGCTGCCGCTACTGCTTCCTTTACGGAAATGACGGTGAGAAACCGGGTCATAAAAAGCAGCCCGGCCGGCCGGCCAGGGTCGTTATATGGTTCGTCTTGCAGTACCCGGCTAAAGCACTCATCGGGAAGGTCGCATTCGCAGGGCTGGAAAAAACCCGGTGTCCGTTCATCTCCGGCGAGATTCCCGCATCGTTCATTGCCGGTGCCATATTTGCATTCCTCATGGGCGTTCGTATTCTGTTTATTGTTTCATTACGTATACCCCTTATGATCGGTGACAGGGGCAACGGGCGCAGGAACAGGACACTGAACCAGGAGAACAAGGAAAAAGCAAGAGACGGGGTCCGTAATTCCGGCCAATGGTGAGGTTATTCACCACATACCGGCTGCCGGACTGCATACCCTGTCAGAAAAAAATGTTAGCGGAAGGTTTCGATATCTTCGCGACCGTCTGCCCAGGTAATTATCTGGGAAACTCTCGTCCACCCGGTTCCATCCGGGTTGCCGACTGCCAGCATCACATCGTACGATGCGAGCGACCGGTCCCCGGCCGCATTTGGCAGGAGTGATTTTGTTTCCCCGTCATAGGTGCTCAGTCGGCGGACCAGCGCCGCTTCTGTCCGGGCCTGGTTTGCATCAGCGGGGATCTCGTCATAGACATCCTTCACTACCCAGAGTGCATCGTACAGGGTAACGGGCCCGGCGGACGGCGTGTATCCCAGCCGCTCTTTTATCCGGGTCTGCGGGCCGCTTGACGGATCACCATAGGCAATCCCCCAGACGGTGCCGGTCATGTTGGTCTGCGCAGCAAAACGGGCCGCGGCGGTTGAGCCGGTCAGGGAAGGGATCGCGGTATTCCCGTCGCACCCGAACCACCGGACCCGGGAGAGGTTCGGTTTACCTGCGGCTTCGTTCAGGATCGATGCGGACTCATCAAGACCAATGATGTAGACCCCGACACGGTCGGCACCATACCGGGTGATGGCATCGCCGGTAAGGATGTCAAGGGACGAGAGGGAGAGAGCAAAATCCGTTGCTGCGGGATCGTACCGGACGCCGTCGAGAATGACCCCCTTCCGGGAAGAGAACGCAGTCTTCGTTGAATTGAGAAGGCCTTCTCCCCAGATATCCCCGCGCCAGATCGGAACAATTGCCCGGATATTGTTCTTCCCAAGCAGGATACCCATGACCCGCCCCTGGGCCGAATCATCGGACGTGAGCCGGTATAATGAATCGCCGGGTATGGCAAGGGACGAAGTCGTGCTCCCGGCATCGAGGACAACCATCCCGTTCGTATCGGTATACTCTTTTATCGCTGCAATCTCCGCGCTCGTCATCTGCCCGAGTACGAACCTGCGCCCGTCGGCATGAACCTTTTTGACCAGCTCAAGAGCGGTTGCAGGGTCGGATCCCGTATCGTGGATAACAACGTTCACGCGGGAAGACGACCCGGTGTCCTGGTAATACTGGTTGATGTCCGCCTCTGAGGTGAGGAGGGAGGCCTTTGCCTGTTCCCCGAACGAGGCGTACGACCCGTTGAGGGGAAGGAGGGCGTCAACGGTGATAATCTTCGATCCGGCTGGTGCCGGGACGGCCGCCTTTTCAGGAGTCGTGGTGGTGCATCCTGCCATGAAAATAAGTGCGGCAAGCAGGATGAGCGATACAAGAGCGGAATATTTCATAGGGGCAAATTATCCGCTGGATAAAAAATGCTTTCGAATTATCTATCCGGAAGTTCAGCATGAAGGAAGAGGCCGATAGGGTATAACTCCCCGGTGTGTCGTTCCTCACAAGTGACGGGGAATTTTTATGGGATCGAACCGGAAAAGCAGGGGGAGCTCATCGGAATGATCATTGTTTATCAGGAGATTTCCTGCCCGCGAGCCGCATTTCGGATCGCATCCGGTCGAGAAACCTGCAGGGTCGTCTCCGGCCCAGGGTATGACAACATGTACGCTCTGATGACCCGGGGGATTTGAACCTTTCCCGGCAGGATTTAATTGCCTGAATGTCCATGGGGTAATTGTGCCCTTAAAGGCAGTTGTGGAAGGAGAGACCATCATCGGCCCGGACCTTCTCAAAGAGGAATGGGCTGACCTGATGCTGCGGCATAAGAAAGGGCTTACCGTCAGGATGGGATGCTGCGGGGCTGCGGGGCATTTGAGAGTTTCAAAAAAAGGAACGCAGCACTTCTATCATGCGGCTGATTCCGTATGTCATTATGAACAGGAGTCATGGGAGCACCTGGAGATCAAATACCTGGTATACCGGATTTGCCAGGCTGAGAACTGGGAGACGTACGTTGAATTTCCCTCCCCGGACCGGAACTGGATCTCGGACGTGTATGCAACCCGTGACGGCAGGAGAGTAGTTTTCGAGATCCAGATAAGCCCGATTTCCTTACATGATCTGGAAGAGCGGGACAGGAAATACCGTGCAAAAGGAATTGAATCCTACTGGTTACTGGATAATTTCCTGGGCAGATCACGGGATTTTGCATCCTGGTGCAATTCTCATCGTTTCAAAGAGGCCGACCGACCGGAAAAACCAGTTCCCTATATCGATCCTTTGCTGTTTGAGACCGGCCCCGAAAACCATATCTTCATTGCAAAAGGGATCCGGAGTGTCGGCCTTAGGAGAAAGAACCAGACGCTGTTTTCAACCAATAACAAGGAGATCCCGCTTGCGGTCTGGGTTAAAGAGGCCCTGAAAGGAAATTACCGGAACTATCTCGAAGAGACCGCTGCCGTGTATAACGGGAAGCACCGGCTCGTGATCCTGGCAGCGCCGGCACTGATCCGGTTTGAAGATTTTTACGAGAAGATCGTCCGGCAGAAAACATACCGGGAAAAGGCCGGGCACTATCATCACCGGTGCAAAACCGATACAGCGCTGATAAACGATACGGCATTGCAGAAGAAGTTCCAGGATCTTTTTGCTGAAATCGACTGGCTGGAGAACGAATATCGTTCGTACACGGCGGACAGTTACGGGTTGTTTACGTGGAAAAAGAGTGCGGGATGTGATACGCCACGGCCCTTTTTCCGGCCTGAATCCGAAGCGAAAATCAAAAAATTACAGGAGTGCGTGAAGATGTTCAGCCGGTGGGAAGAGGCATTTGAGAGGGCATTGAGCGGACTCGGGCGTGAAATTCACCGGTGAAAAGGGGGTTCAGAAGACCCGCCCCCAGCCCTTTGCCAGAAAATTTGCAGCAGGAATTTATACACCGTGTGTCCGGAAATTCCCGCTGCCAGGCTTTCCAGTCAATAAAAAGAGATCTTACGAGGATGCCGGTGCAGGGCACTCCTCGATCCAGATCTTCGACTTCAGGAGTAGTGCGGCAAGCACACCCAGGAGCACCAGGAGCGGCAGGAATGCCACGAGGATCTGCCCGTTTGCAAGGTAGGGATAGCCAACAACAACGAGGGAGTCGGTGATCGCGTGGAGCAGGACAGCGACCCAGATGCTTTCGGTCTTCAAGACCGCATAACTGAAGATGATACCGACCACTATCGCGTATACGAGATAGACCAGGTTCCCCATAACAAGGTTTGCGGGAAAATTCAATCCCATCAGGCTTAAGGGAAGATGCCATAATCCCCAGATGAGACCAACAAGGACAACTCCCTTATACCCGCCACAGAGTGCGAACAGACGGTCCTGGAGATAAAACCGCCAGCCGTACTCCTCCCCGAAGTATTTCGGCCACGCAACAAAAAAGGTCACGAGATAGATCCCCATGAAGGTGAAGAACATACCCGGATTATACTCCTGGGCCGGAAGGGCAAGGCCGGCATAGTGACTGATGAGCAGTCCCAGGATGAAGAGGGCAGAGAAGATGAGCGAAATTCCCAGGTAGTACCGGTAATTTTTCCCAAAGGACAACCGGGCCGGAGCAAGGCTCTCCCGCTTTGGTTTATCCAGGTTCTGGATGACAACAACCAGGAAGGCGCCAACCGAAACAATGACGGTGCACAACGGAAGGGGGCCGATTGTTCCCAGGATTGGCTGGAACAGGCCCTCGAAGAGGGAGACCGCCGAGGCAACCAGGAACGCAGCGAGGAAGATCTTCGCTTCCCTTGTCAGGGCCGTGGATTTGAAATACACCATGCAGAGGATAGCAGAGACCGCCGGGATGTACATCGGGATGATCATCAGCTTGTTTGCAAGTATCCCGGAACCGTACATTGCAATGCCGGCTAGTTCAAGAAGATACGTGGCCCCGAAGGTGAGGGCCAGAAACACGATCAGTTCCTTTTTCACCGTTTCCCTATCCGGCAGAACTGCGGTCATTACGGTACTCCTGCATTCATTCCAAAAACAAAGGGAACATTCCCGGAAGAAGAACGATCGTCATCCATGACAGACGGTTCAACCTCCCGTGGGATTAAGATTGGCAAATTGAACCGGTAGCCGGGAGCCGTTCCCGTGCCGGAAGTACAAGATGGCGATCTTGTCCTCCCCCGGTTTTTCCATGAGGTCCGGCCGCGTTCATTTCGCAAACCGGTGGTCAGATCATAGTGCGCCATGAGGAAGAGGAGGTTACCGGAAAATGTGCATCTAAAAATCATGCAAACGATAGGGGAAAAAATTATTGTGAGGCACACCAGATAGGAACAGGAGAACACCATGACAAGCCGTGACGAGATTCTCGATCTGCTCAAATCCTTAAGAAGTGATCTTACCGCACGGTATAAAGTCCGAACCATTGGCGTATTCGGTTCATTTGCCCGGAGAGAGGCACGGCCTGACAGCGATGTGGACATCCTTGTCGATTTTAAAGAGGATGCAGATCTCTTTGACCTCATCGAATTGTCCCAGTATCTTGAAGAAAAGATAGGTAGGCATGTAGATCTTGCTACCCCGGGGGCACTCCGGCCGGAGCTCCGGGATGGAATTTACCGGGATGTTGTGTACGCATGAGGGAATACCGGCTTCTGCTGCAGGATATCCTGCAGGCTGCACAAGACATCCGCGATTTTACGAAAGGGATGTCCAAAAACGATCTTGTTGATGATAATAAGACTCGTTCCGCGGTACTGTACAAGTTCGCAGTTATGGGTGAGGCAACGAAACTGCTGCCTGACCATATCCGTGCACAGTATCCCGATATCCCCTGGCGCAGCATCGCGGGTCTGCGGGACAAAGTTATCCACGGGTATATTGGTGTGGATTATGAACTCCTGTGGAAGACAATTGATACCAAAATTCCTCTTGTCATCATGGGACTTGACCAGATCCTTGATGACACCACCTGAAGATACCGGAGATTACAATCCTCAACCGGCTGATCGATTTTTACCGGAACACTCAAAAGAGAAGTGACCTTTTTAATGGGGGCACCCAAATACGCCACGGACGGGCACCGGGTACTATGATTGTGGGGGGTCTGCGCACAATTTATTAATGAAAGTCCGGTTGAAAAATAAAATGCAAGGTCCGGTAATCCGGATCCGGTTTTTAATCGCGATCGTGATCGCGATGATCTTTTTGAAATCGATGTTTGATGAAAAATGTTCAACCGGAGTCTGCCGGAAAAATTTCAATCAAGGTCCGGTTGTGAAAAGGTAGCCAGGTCTGTATCTGTCAAAAATGCCAGTTCACGACGGAAACACAATCGCGGATACCGGTTTTTAATCAGGGTTCGCCTAAAAAATTTTCATGCAAGATCTGCTGAAAATTTTCCAATCAAAGTCCGGTTGAAAAATAAAATACAGGGTTTGATTGATCCGGATCCGGTTTTCAATCGCGATCATGATCGCGATGAAAAAAAATCAAAGTCCGGTTGAAAACCGGAAACCGATCCTGCATGAGAACTCCCAGAGATCCCGGCCGGTTGCTCCGCATTCAGATAGGGAAGAAACGTGAATAACCTCATGAGATTATCGGGAAACCCCGGGTCAGTATTGGTGAAATGAATAGTACCCGGGTTTCAGAGTTCTTTTTATTCTCCCCCGGATATATGACCTCGTTATCCGCATCCGGTTGGCATTTCCTGGGCACAGATGGGGTAACGATAGTGGCGAAAAAGATCCCGATTAGAACACCATTAAGGGCCATTCTGTGAGGTCGTTTCCAGGCAGATTTTGGCAAACGGGGCGATATTTAAGCACATTTTCCACAGGAACCAAATCCGGGCCCAATCTGCTGTCCACCGCAACGGTGAAAACGGGCTGGATAGCAAACGAAGCCCTGTGCGGGCGTATTTTGGCATGAGACAGGTGTGGGGTCACGGGATCTTGTCGGGAGGGGGAGAGCAAGGGCACATTCTTCGGTAAGGGATTCCCCACGTTTGGGAGTACTTCCCGGATCTCTGCGTATAGGGCTCCGATTCCCTCTTTTTCCGGATCCAGAGGTCATAATTCGCGAAAATGGGGGAGAGTTTCGACCGTTTTTGATTGTTTTACAGATGTACATGTGAAATCGTGTTTTAGGATATTTGGGCGAGTGATCGCGGGGATCATTGGATCATGTGTGGGATTATTCAGAGAAGTGAATATGAAATCATCATGTATATTATTATGAACAGAACTAATTACTGAAATATGAGATTATCTCAAATAACGATAGAAAAATTGTTTTATAAGTATAATTTTGCTATATCCCTTCGTAATGAGGATAGAATTACGATAATCCATGGTCCGAATGGCAGCGGAAAAACTACAGTACTGGAAATTCTTAATAATTTTTTTAAATTAAATTTCAGAGATTTATCTAAAATCCCTTTTGCAAAAATTTCATTATCCTTTGATAACTTTCAAGTAATACATTTGTATAAAAATTGCCTTTTTGCAGCCGGTCTTGATGATTGCAAAAATCTTCAGAAATTATGTTATTATAAAAGAATTCTGAATGACGAAAGATTTGTTATTGTAATTGAATCACCAGACAATCTTGAGGATATTAGCAGTGAATATTTCTTTATTTCAAGAAGTGGATCAGAAAAAATTCTTGTTAACACTGGAGTTGAACATTCGGAAAAATATTTAGATTTTATTTCATTTGAAGACTTAGAAAAATTACAACAAGAAATATTATTGAGACTAAAAGATATGGAGTACCTTCAAGATCTTGATGAAAAAAGTAAACTCTATTATTCTAACTTCATTATCAGAAAATTTCTCGAAGAAGATACGGACTCTCAAAATATCCATGATCACTATGAGAAAGAATTATTTCGTCTTCGTAATATGCACGTAAATCTTGAAAATGAGATGAGAGTAAATCAAAATATTACTCCGGATACAAGGAATCGGTTTTTACATGATATAAAAATTGTTCGAATGAAAATTGAAGAGACTGAAGAAAAAATCCGAAGACAATCTCTAAGAGAACGACAACGTTTAATTGTGAAAAATAACCGAAATCTTTCCGATTATCAAAATACTCTCGAAAATTACTTACTCAAATTATCAAAAAATATTCGTCCTTTGTTAATTGGATCTCAAAGATTACAGGTTTTTAGTAGTAGTCGTATGAAAATGGGTAATGATACAATTATAAAAGGAGTGAATATTTGTGCTGATGAATTAAAAAGTCAGATGAATGCCGCAGAAAAAGCATATAATGAAGCTTCACAGGAACGAGATCAAACATTTATGAATATATTGATGGAGGGTATTTTAAGTAATAATAGGGAGGTGTCAAAAACAATAAGAGAGGATTTTGAACATTTAAGAAAAACACAAGAACATTTAGCTGAATTTGGCCTCTATAAATTAGAGAAAGATATCACAAGTCATTATTCGATAAACGATATTGATACTAAACCGGATGCACGAATTGCATTAGACTTATATATAAAACATACGAGCGAGAAATTAGACTTATACAATTCTTTAGACAATAAAATGAAAAAATTTCAACAAATTATTTCGGACCTTTTTACTGAGAAAAAAATTTGTTTTTCTCGCGATAAGGGTTTTTGGTTTATTGACACTCAAACAAATATTGAAATTTCACCAAGTAATCTCTCATCGGGTGAACAGCATATTGTCATCTTATTTTTTAAATTCTTATTTGAAGTACCAGACAGTGCTCTTGTTTTAATTGATGAACCTGAGATTTCGTTACATGTCGGCTGGCAAAGAAAATTTGTTGAGATTTTATCGGATATAGTAAAAATAAACGCGATGGACATTATGATCTCAACACATGCTCCGGCTATTATCGCTGATCGAGATGACTTGATGGTAAAAGTTGGAGGCAAGGTATAATGGATATTTGCGACGATTTAAACCAATTAAAACCTACACCAAACGAAATCCGAAACGAAATTCGACTTCAGCGAGAAGATCAAGGATATTCAGGTTCTTTTGTTCTTGTTGAAGGAAGTTCCGATTCCCGATTATATAAAAAATTTTTTGATAAAAAAAAATCAATTCCCGTTATTGCATGCGGTAAAAAGAAAATCCTTGAGTCTTTTTCGTTATTGGATGGAAAATTTAAAGGATTTATCGGAATTGCCGATGCTGATTTTGATATTATTTTAAAAAAAAATTGTCAATTCAGTAATCTTATTCTGACCGATATGACGGATATCGATTCAATCATTCTTTGTTCCGATGCTTTAGAATCAGTTCTTTCTGAATATGGTGTTGACAAAAAAATTGAGTTATTAGAAGCAAACTCTGGAAATAACATTCGGGAAATTCTTTATGACAATGCGTTATATATTGGATATTTACGCATTTTTAATCAATTGAAAAAAAAATCATGGGATTTCAAAGGAATACTTTATAGTAATATAATTTCACAAGAGACGTTCAGATTGGATAGAATAAAATTACATCATGAATTACAAAGAATTAACTTTCAAAATCTAATTAATAATGCATTATTAATGAGGTTATCTGATATTTTTGATGAGAGAATTCCCGATCCGGACAATATAATCAAACTCGGAAAAACATACCCCTGGCAAATGTGTAGAGGTCATGACTTAGTTGCAATATTACATTATGGATTTATTCATAATTTTGGAGATTATGATCGAGTGAAACACTGGAGAGACAAAAGTTCTTTAGAGGAAATTTTACGAACCGCATATAACGAGAGTTCATTTAAAAAAACTGGATTATACTCCTCAATTCTCCAATGGGAAACAAATAATACTTCATTTAATGTCTTAAAAAAGACCGAGTCAATTGAAAATAGTTAGTCAAACATCTCCACTCAAACCTAATGAAGCCTGACCGGGAGTTGATATCGAAGGAAGGAATGCCTCCCTTCAGTTGCAGAAACTCCCGCAACCAGCTCTTTTCTGATCAACACATTCATCGCAGTACTTACGGCAGGGTTCCCTGCGAGTGCAGCTCGGACCCCCGCCCCGGAAACCCCCGCATCACAATCACGCCCTCCGGGCACACCATCGAACACAGACTGCACCCGTCGCACCGGGCGGCATCGATCACGACCTTCCGGTCCGCAAGAGAGATCGCATGATACCCGCCATCCCGGCAGGCCACAACACACCGCCCGCAGGATGTGCACCGCTCCGGAGAGCCAATCGTTGCAGCGGAGAAGACGCCCGCTGAAAGTGCGGCATGCGTCCCGATCCGGGAGAGGGCCCGGCCCCGGAGTTCCCCGACACCCGCAAAGTGTTTCCGTGCAAGATAGTCCGAAAGACCTGCGTTCATGTCGCGGATGATCCCGGCCCCGTTCCACATGACCGCCGTGCAGACCTGGACTGCCGAGGCCCCGGCCGCGATGTACTCGGCGGCATCCTCCCAGCAGGAGATCCCGCCGATACCCAGGGCCGGGACCGGCAGTTCCCGGGCGATCTGCGAAACGATCCGGAGCCCGATGGGTTTCACCGCCGGCCCCGAGTAACCCCCGTAGGTGCTGTGGCCGGCAACAGAGGGTAAGGGTTCGAGCGTCTCGAGATCGATTCCCATGAGGCACGGGACCGTGTTGATGGCCGCAAGCATATCGGCCCCGCTATCGACCGCTGCCTTTGCAACCGGCAGGATATCTGTCACGCCCGGCGTGAGCTTCACGATCAGCGGGACGGTTACTGCCTTTCGCACCGCCCGCGTCAGGCTGGCCACGAGATCGGGATGCTGCCCGATGACAGCCCCGGTCCCCCGCTCGGGCATGCCGTGGGGGCAGGAAACATTGAGCTCGATCGCATCCGCCCCGGCGTCCTGCACGGTTCCGGCCAGATCCTGCCATTCCGCAGGATCGCCCGGGGCCATGATGCTCGCAATGAGGACCCGGTCCGGGAACTCTTTCCGGATTGCAGCAATCTCCGAGGTCCAGTACGGGACATCCCGTTTGCTGGCCAGTTCAATGTTCTCAAAGCCGAGAAGCCCGGCCTTCTCATCCTTCCAGCTCGAAAACCGGGGCGAGACATCCAGGATCTCCATGGTATCCGGGACAATGGTCTTTGTTACCGCTCCCGCCCAGCCAAGCCGGAATGCCCGCCGGATCTGTTCGCCAGACGCGGTCGGGGGACCGGATGCGAGCAGGAAGGGGTTGTTGAGCGTAAGCGGGCCGAGAGTGGTTTTAAGCGAGAGGTCTGATGCGGGCATGCCGTTTTTCCTTACCAGAAAATAGCGCCGGGAATCCATATGGTTGTTCTTACGGACGGGAAATTCTCACATCCGGTCGGTATAGATTCCGGACCCCACGAACCAGGTCTCGTCAACGGGAACAACATAGCAGAGTTTGAGACCGGCCTTGCCCGTGTCCGGGTTGAGGTACTCCACGTACACAAACCCGCCCCCGCTCTTTGCAACGGAACACTCCCACGCAGTAACTTTTACGCCGTGACTGTCGGTAAAGTTCATCCGGTTGGTGCCGATCACTTCCGGCTGGAACGGGAGAGCAAGTGTTGTCCCGTTGGTGCCGTAGGCAAAGATATACCGGCTCCCGTCGGCAAATGTCCCGTTCTTGTCATTAAAGTCCGCGATTGCCTTTGTTGCGCCATGCACCCGGGCATATTCCGCTGCCTGCTTCACCCTCCCGACAAGTTCGTCCCGTTCCGAGGTATTGAACCGTGCGGGAATCTCCGGCAGGTAAATCCCCGAACCGACAAACCAGCCGCTGTCCACCGGCTGGGTGTAGGACACCTTGAACTCATCCCGGAAATTGTCACTGGGATTCGGGTAGATATAGTAGACCGTGCCCCCGCCCTCACGGGCAACCTCGGTCTGCCGTTCAATAAATCGTACACCATTGGAATCGGTGATGGCGATACGGTTGGTCCCAAGAAGCCCCTGCTGGTAGGGCAGGGCAATGACGGTCCCGTTCCTCTCGTACGCAAATACGTACAGGTCGCCGTCAATGAACGGGCCGGTTTTGTTGTTGAACTCAGCTACTGCCGCATCCTTCCCGTGCCCGTCTGCATACGCTACAGCCCGTTCGACAAAACGGGTAAGGTTTTTCTGCCGGGCATCAGTTGCCGGTTGTGCAGAGGTCGCAGCAGGGGAGATGTTAGCGTTGCTGTCGGTTTTAGCACTGGTTACGACAACGCGCCAGACTGCCCCGTCGATCCCCGCAGTCTCCCAGACGGCAGTCTTGGTGACGTTCCGGTTCCAGTCCCGGTCCCAGAACGTGTACTTCCCCGAACCGGACGGTTCCTTTGTGATCCGGGCAGATATGTCCTTCACGGAGGAATCTGCATAGACCGGGTCCGATAAGATATTTTTCCCGATCTCCTCCCGGGTTGTATCGTAGATCTCGGTCCCGTCCGCCTGGACCACGCAGACATCATATCCGGTCCGGTTCATCACCGGTTCGATATACCGGCCAAGGAAAGTTTCCGGGGGATAGGTGATATCCAAAAAGCCAAGATATTCACCTGAAGACGAGACAACCGGGTAACTCTGCGAGATTGCCGGCCACCCTTCTTCCATCCGGAAAGCCCGGCCGACAAGCGGGGCCCGGGCGGTATTTGCATCGTCAACCTGTACCCGTCCGCTCAGGTTCAGGCCGGGCTGGACAACCGTATTTTTTGGGACTAAGGTTTTGACGATGCCATCCCGCGATATGACAACAGATGAATACGCCCACGGGTAGTGCCGGAGGTTTTCTGCAAGGACCGTGTCGGCATTTGTGCCGGAAAGGCCGGATACGGAGAGATTGTCTGAAGTATTCTTAAGCCCGGCTTTTAACTCGCCAAGGCCGTTATTGATGGACAACGTGAGCTCAGTGGCAACAGATTTCATATCAGCGGTTTCCGGGCTGGATGCCGGAGCGGTGCACCCCGCAAGCACCAGGAACGTCGCGAGGATGAGAAGAATCACCGCACAGGGATATGCCTTCATATCACTCGTATTGCCGTCAAACCGCAATGAAGATTGTCAAATGACGCCGTGCCGCCCGGAAAACTCAGGCCCGGTTGTGTGCGGTTTTCCTAAAAGAAATGCACATGAACGGGCGTTCACCTCCGGGCCTTATAAAAAAATTCCGGTGAGGGGGTTTCCCCGCCGCAGTCCCATCCTGCCGTGGCAGCGGGGTCCCGTGCAAAGGGACGGGGAAGTATCCGCCCCCATCACCATATCCATACAATCCCATACGGTTCATGAGAAAACACCGGGTGCCCGCGGATAAAAGAGGGGCGTCCGTATCAGATCCCTAGCTGATAACTCCCCTCGCCTTTAACGCAAAATAACACCGGGCACAGGCTTCCACATCGGCACCCGCATCGTGGCTGCCGGAAAATTCAGAGCCGAACACCTGCCGGTGCAGCTCGGTGAGCGTAGGCCATTTGTATCTCGTGCCGGACTTTGTCGGAAGCCTGCACCACGAGATAATCTCCGTGTTTCTCATGGTGCAGAATTTCTGTTTCTCGTGGAGATTCGTTTCAAGCCTGCACCGCAGAAATTCCGTGGTTACAACCGGCAGATCGAATGCGAGATTATGGGCAATGACCGTTGCAGCCTTCTCTACATCGGCATTGAACTGCGGGAGCACGGTATGGAGCGAGGTTCCTTCTTTTTTCGCCCGTTCGGTTGTGATCCCGTGAATTCGCGCAGCGCACCGGGGAATGGTAAAATCCACCGGGTAAATGATAAAACTGTTCCGGCTCGTACAGGTGCCGTCAGTATCGTATAATGCCCAGGCCAGCTGGACCACTCTCGGGTACTTATCGGCAGCGTTCTCTGAGGATTTTGGGAGGCCGGTGGTTTCTGTATCGAGAAAAAGATGCACCATCCGGATATAGGGATAATCGCATTTGGTTTTTTTGCAGGATTATGGTTCTGCCGGTTCATCTTTTCCGGTCAAACGGTGGAGAGACGCAGACAACAAAACAACACGAGTATTACGGAAATTCTGTTTTGACGGAGATTATCACCGGGAAATATATTTATACAGGTTTTACCTTGATACGTGTGAGGAAGGAGTGCAGATGATTTGTCCGAATTGCGGGAAAAATACCCCGGAGGGAAAATTCTGTGAATTCTGCGGAGCATCGCTTCAGGCAGTTCCGGTTCCGGTGTCTCCCCCGCCATCGCCATCAATCCCGGCATCCCAGCCGGCTTCTGTTCCTGCGGTAAAAAAGGAAAAAAATGTGATCATCTCGGCAATAACCTCGGCCATCTGGCCCGGTCTCGGGCAGGCCTATAATGGCAGGGGCGGGTTCGGGGTCTTCCTCTGGTCCTGTTTCTATCTTGTCTACCTGCTCTACACGATCGCATCCCCACAGTTTTATCTCATGGCCATGAGTGCGGACATCCCCTCGTTTAAGAACCTGATTCACAGCCTTGCCCAGCCGGAAGTCTATCTCCTGATCCTCATCGCGATCTGGTGTTATGCGGTCTACGACGCATACCGCTTGGCAAAGAAGATGAACACGGGGGAGGTTGCCTTTGTGGACCTCAATCCCATGCAGATTGTCATATTTATCGTTGGCTCCATCATCATGTCAATCATCATCGGCTCATTTGTCACGTTCTGAAAAAAGAGCCACACCGGTATTTTTTTGTTCTTTTGCAGGTGCAGATTCACAAAACGCATGCCGGATTACCCAGGATCGGGCGTTTCAACTTCCTGCTGACGAATACGGTCCCAAAGGTTTTGCCTGCATTTCTGAGGGAAACAGTTTGCATTTCATTCCGGAACGTATGATATGACAACCGCAACAAGTGCGGAAGGAAAGAGAGAGAAAAAGGGGGCATGTACCGGGGTGTCCGACAGGGTAAGGGCACTCAGTATTTGAGAAACTGCATTCACTGCCATGAAGCCGGGGTACTGATGCAAAGAAAAGGGAAGAGTCTTGATTTAGAGAACGGTTTCAAGCTTCTTTTCGAGGACGTCAAGACCCCTCTTGACATCGTCAAGGTTCTTACCGCCGGTGAGAATGATCTTTCCCGACGAGAAGATCAGGACAACGATCTTTGGATCCGCAATCCGGAAGACAAGCCCGGGGAACTGTTCGGGTTCGTACTCAACATTTTCAACATTGAACGTAACGGTCAGCTTGTTGAGATTGATGTATTTACCAAGATTGTACGAACAGACGATGTTGGTTACCTTGACCCGGGGCTCATCGAGAGGGACGATCCCCGCAGATTTCAACGCTTTGATGACAACTGCAAGCCCGGCTGCGAGCGCAGTTTCATCGCGGGCACCGGTGATCACAATCTTACCAGAAGAGAAGATCAGGCAGGCAATCTTGGGATCCGTAATATGAAAGACGGCGCCCGGAAACCGTTTCGTATTGAGGTCGCAGTTTTCCGTCTTCTCGGTAAACGCTGCAAGATCAATGGACTCCGCGATGGCACCGGATGCAACTATGTTCTCGATCTTCAGGGATTCGTATTTTTTACCGGACATCTCCATTCTATGACGTCCGCTGGAGCATAAGCCTAATGGACAACATTTATGAGAGGTTTGCCGGATGGCACCAGAATACCAGTGAGTCGAGTTTCCCGCCCGGGGAATGGCGCGTAACCGCGTGGCAGTGCAGGCCCGGGCCGGCCGCCAGGAACGGGAGGCCTCAATTAAAAAAACACATAAATCCTGAACCGGCATTGAATTGATTTATGAAGGGAACGCTCGTTGTTTTTTTTGGCTTTATATGTCTGCTCCTTGTCGCTGCCGGGTGCGTATCCGCACCGGAAAGCCCGCCACCACAACCTGCCGCCATTGCCCCGCAGGAAGCACAGCCGGTATATGTCATAGGGGTTGACGGGGATTTTCCGCCGTTCACGTCAATGGATCGCGGGGGGAACTTTTCGGGGCTGGACATCGACGCCGCCCGCTGGGTGGCAGAGCGCAAAGGAATCCAGGTACGGTTTATAGCAATCCCCTGGGAGAATGCAGTTCCATCCCTTGAGTCGAAGACCGTTGATATCATCTGGTCGGGCATGACAATCACGGATGACCGGCGGGAAAAGGTGAATTTCTCGCACCCGTACTTCACCGTGAACCAGACAATTGCGGTCCGATACGGATCCAATGTCACGATGCAGGACCTCTACAACGGCCGGCTCCGGATCGGGGTCCAGGCGGGATCGTCCGAGGCTGACTGGGTGGTAAAAAATCTCATACAGCCGGGAAAGATGCCGGCTTCGAACCTGTCCCGGTTTGCAGACATTTCCACACTGACCATGAACCTTGAGAACGGTACGGTCGATGCATCCATCATCCAGGCCCCGTCCCAGCAGCTGGCGATAGCCGGAAGACCGCTCGCCATTCTCGGCACAACGCCGGCACAGGACAGGTACGCCGTTGCCGTCCGGAAAACCGACCCGGAATTACTTTCCAGGATCAATGACGGGCTTGCACAGCTGGAAAAAGATCCCTACTGGCAGCAGGTGTTGCAGAAGTACGGGCTGGAATGATACAACGGGCCTGCCCGCAACCGCAAAAAAATGCCGGCCCTGGCCGGGAGCATCCCCTTGGATGAATGGAGGGGCACTCCTTGGCCGGGCGCCGGTAAGGGTGGGTTATGCGCCGGGAAATGACTGCCCCGCAGACTGGTCTCCATAGGGCAGGGAGAAGTGAAGCTGCTCAATCTTCCAGCCGCGACCCCGGTTCTGCAGCACCATCGTGGACCTGCCATGAATAGTCTGCTTTTTTGTCCCGTCAATCGTGAACGTCAACGAACTCTTTGACGTTACCCAAGCGATCCTGCCATCGCCAAAGATCTTCCGTTCCGTAAATTCTGCCGCGAGAATGGTTGCCTGGCTCATATCGCGCTTCGTATGCTGCATGAAGTCGGCATGATTCGCGATCACTTCATCGGGTCCGCTGCCAAAGCCGCTGATGTCGCGGGAGAATACCGCTGACAGCCCCTTGATGTCCTTCATCCGGTATGCCGTGACATACGCCTGCATGGTTTCTGTTACTTCAGCTTTCTGAGATTCTGTGAGTGTCATAACAATTGATTGTCGATACCGGTCTATTATCTTTTTTATTGATAGCAGTTGGAAAAAAAGGGACGCAATTATACGCGATAAGATGCCCGGGTTCACGTGATCGTTACCGGCAGATGATGGTAATTGACAAACCCGACCACAAACCACTTGACACTTTGCATGCAACCTTTTTACCATACGTTCAGGTTTTTTACGAATGAACACGTCTGATTTTGGATGCGGAGAGCCGCATTCCCCTACCATGAAACAGCTTGGCTGGACAGAAGAACATGCAAAATCATTCTCAAAATATACCGGACCCTACGTGCCCGGCCGCGTGGTTTGCCGGCAGAAGACGGTATGGGAGGTTTTCATCGAGGGCGGATCGGTTACGGCCGGGATCTCCGGGGCCCTGAAAAAGCTTGGCCGCTTTCCCGCAGTGGGGGATTTTGTCGTACTGCTCCACCAGCCGGAGGCTGGCTCCTCAACAATTGTTGACATCCTTCCGCAGAAGACGGTGTTCACGCGGGGGGCGTCCGGCAGGGAGGGGACGGATCAGGTCATAGCGGCAAATATCGACACGGTATTTATCGTCACCGCAGCAGGCCATGACCTGAATGCCCGGCGGATCGAACGATACCTCGCAATCGCCCACGCGTCCGGTGCCCGCCCGGTGATCGTGATCAACAAATCCGATCTTGCCCCGGATCCTGCAACAATTGCCGATAGCATTATTCCGGTCTCATCCGGCATCCCGGTAATTTCGGTAAGTGCCCTGAACAATGAGGGAATCAACCGGCTCGAACCATTCCTTCTTACGGGAACAACGATCGCCCTTATCGGTTCATCGGGTGTTGGCAAATCCACGCTGATCAACCGGCTCCTTGGCCACAGCGTCCAGGAAACCTCGCAAACCCGGGATTTTGACGGAAGGGGACGGCATACCACAACGGTCCGCCAGCTCTTTGTGCTGGAGGGCGGGGCACTTATGATCGACAACCCCGGCGTGCGGGAGGTTGGTATCGGAACGGCCTCATCCGGCATTGCCGAGACGTTTTCCGAGATCCTTACGCTTGCGGAGGGCTGCCGGTTCTCGGACTGCCGGCACGACCGGGAGCCGGGCTGTGCGGTGCAGGAAGCGGTGAAGAGCGGAACCCTCTCTGCATCCCGGCTGGAGAATTATCACCGGTTACAGCGGGAGCTGGCATTCGAGCAGGAGAAAGCCGGCATCGGACTTGTGCGCTCCGAACGAAAGAAGTGGAAGGGAATTACGAAAATGGCAAAGGAGATCTCGAAAGGAAAAGGGAATTTTTAAAAAGAACCCGGCACAATTTCCGGCAGATGCGGAAACGATGGGGGTGGAGGGAGCGTAAAAGACGGCCAGGCAGGTACAAAATCATCCCCGCCGGGTTTATTTATCGTAAAAAGAGACCGGTGAACGGTTATTTCATGAAAAAATCACCTGTACTTATCCTGGCCGGCCTTGTCTGTCTCATGCTGATAGCTGCCGGCTGCACGAGTCCTTCCGGTACAACGCCGGCAACAACACCCGCTGCCACAACCATTGCCCCGGTAGCATCCGCTCCGGCAGCGGCGGCAGCAACCACACCTGCATCCACCGCTCCACCCTGGTCCGGAACCTGGAATACATCGTTTAGTTCCGGACATGGGATCATTGGCGGGACGCTTGTCCTTATCCAGACCGGGTCATCCGTGACAGGGATCCAGAATAACGGTACATTCACCGCGGTAGTTGAGGGAAACACGCTTACCGGTACCTGGAACGACCGCCCCGGCTTCGGGAACGAGACGGGGATATTCCGGTTAGTACTGGCAAACAATACACGCTCGTTCACCGGGACATGGGCTCCCGCATCTGAAGGCACAGCAGCCCTTGAGAATACGACAAGGACCTGGAGCGGTGTCAGGGCAGTCTCCCCGCCCGCATCCTGGTCCGGAACCTGGAACACGGGATATACTCCCGCGGAAAATGGAACGTTCAATGAGATCCTTGTCCTGACACAGGCCGGTTCTTCCGTGAACGGAACCTACAACAACGGCACCGGAACGGTAAAAGCGGCAGCACAGGGAAACCGGCTTTTCGGTACCTGGTCCGAGACCAGCAGCAACGAGACCTATTCAGGCTCGTTCGATTTTAAACAGTCCGCAGATGGAAAAGCATTCACCGGCCACTGGGTATACGCATCTGAAGGGCCAAAAGCCCTGAGGAATACCACCCAGATCTGGAATGGTGTGAGAGTATAATCCCAAAGGAACAGCCGGGCATCTCATCCCGCCCGTTTTTTTTATTCCGGATCGATTGATCCCTGTAAAAACCCTCCCGGACTATCCTGCAGCCGGGAAAATGGCAGGGGAATAACCATTTCCGTATACCAACCGGATCCAAAAACATATCCAGAAAAGAAGAGAGACGGGATTGTGGATCAGTTCCGGGCATTCATGGCACGGGACCGGATGTACTTCGCTTATGCCATCGGTATATCCCGCACGAAAGGCTTCGGGCAGCGCGGATTGTGTGCAAAGAATTATACCCACTCTCCCGGTCTTTGTTGTGGATTCCGCAATGAGAACGATGATGGGACGGTAAGTCCGGGCGTTTTCTTGTAAATACCTGTCACCATTGCCTAATCGGGGAGCCGGTTTTCTGGAATAAAAGCCCGCCAGGTTTGCGTATCAGGAGAGAGGAAAACCGGCGTACTCAGGATAGTTCGCCGGTACCCGAAAAGAACGATTACCCATTCCCTGCCGGCGTGTGCTGAGGCGGATTCAATTCTGGACCGGGACCAGCCGGATTGACTGGTGAGAACAGCGGGTGTGACAGAGAACGCTTTTTTGGGGATCGGGTGCAATTTTAAAAGAGGATGATGCTATGAAAAAAGAAAACACGATAAAAGTAACAAAGGAGATACGGGACGACATGATCGTATCTATCCGGAATTATTTTTCAAAAGAGCGGGGGGAGGAGGTTGGCGATCTGGCTGCCGGCCTGATGCTGGATTTCATCCTGGAAAAGATTGCCCCGGAATGTTACAACCAGGGCGTCCTGGATTCTCACAAATATATGCAGGATGCTGCAGAAGATCTTCTGTCAATCCGGAAATAACACCGGGCGCAACTCCTCGGACCGGAGGGGGCATCAGCCATTTCCCGCAATACCGGTTCCCGAACCGCGTACAGGAGATTCTCCACGCAGAATAACAGACACGGTATTCACCGGAACAATGCCGGGGTTTACCGGAAGAAAAAAGGGAGGGTTCCTTTTTTAAAGAACGCTTTCAAGCTTCTTTTCGAGGACATCAAGTCCCCTTCTGACATCGTCGAGGTTCTTGCCCCCTGTAAGAATGATCTTTCCTGACGAGAAGATCAGGACAACGATCTTCGGATCCGCAATCCGGAATACCAGCCCGGGAAACTGTTCCGGTTCGTACTCGACATTTTCAACATTGAGCGTAACGGTCAGCTTGTTGAGATTGATGTATTTGCCAAGATTGTACGAGCAGACGATATTGGTTACCTTGACCCTTGGTTCTTTGAGGGGAACAATCCCGGCAGCATTTAACGCTTTCATGACAACAGCAAGCCCGGCTCCGAGCGCCGTTTCATCACGGGCACCGGTGATCACGATCTTGCCGGACGAGAAGATAAGGCACGCAATCTTGGGATCTGTAATATGAAATACCGCCCCGGGAAACCGTTTCGTATTGAGGTCGCAGTTCTCAGTCTTTTCCGTGAAAGCAGCGAGATCAATAGACTCCGCGATGGCACCGGAGGCAACAATGTTTTCGATCTTCAGGGATTCGTATTTTTTACCGGACATCTCCTTTCTATGACGTCCGCGGGAGCATAATACTAACGGATAACATTTATGGGGGGATCGGAGGGATTGAGCCGTCATGCTCAAAAAATATCATACACGTGATTATATTATATTCTGCTGATAGCGGACTCTTAGTATGGATATGATATGCACCCGGCCTGTTGAGGATGAAACGTGTCTTCTGGAAATCGTGGCGTTGTCACAACCGGTCACATTGGATATGCAGGAGCAGAATTGTACCCGCCGGGTCCAATTAACGGGGCTTTACTCGGTTATATCACTTCAAAGGGTAGCACATATTCCGATTCTTCATGGACACAATTTACCAGTGGCATTACGAGTGATCCAAACGTGTACGAATCTGGTTCTCCATACACTACCTTTGATTACGGGGATGATTATCCGTCCACATCTACGGTCTACATGTCTTGAGTTTCCTCGGGAGTGACAAGCGGGAGCACTCTGTATACGGGAAATATTTAACGCAGGTATTATAGGAAATATATTGATAATCAATATTATATTACATACTCCTTAACGAATAGGGATAGTGGAACGCCAATATATGAAAAATGGTCTGCTGGTGAGACAGTAGTTGTAGGAATTCACATGGGAAGATCGTCATCTGTATACAATAGTTTGAATGGGGAGGGGTATCCGGCAGGATCTCAACGGGATAACCCCGCTGACAGGATAAAATACCTTTTTTATGAAACAGGTGGAGTGTGAATGAACCGGCGAGTAACAATCGGCATAATAATCCTCTGGATAATTCTTGGCCTATGTGTTCTTATCCCTGTGAGCATGAAACAAAACGAAGACCAGAAGATGACCCTGAATACGTCACCACCTCATGTGTCACCTTCCCCGGAGGCACCACATGTTCCGGAGGAATGGGTTATTGCGTCATTCGATCTGGGAGAGAAAAACCCGGAGCGAACGGTTTTTTTGAAAAATCCGGTCCTCATGGATACATTCATCAACGAATCGAACGCGGATACCGGGCCTGATAAATACCCGAAAGGACTGGTTCTCGGGTATGTAAAGGACAGGGACGGTTCAATCGTGGTCCTGATGAACCCGGATGAACGGGTAAACCAGACCATTGTCAACAGGGTCTACAGCAATATCTCCGCACGGGGAACGACATTCAACATAACGAGCGTCCCCTGTAAATTTATCCTGATGGATATTGTCGGTACTGAAGCTCCCAAAGACAGGATGCCATGATGGCAACCAGTTGTGGCTTCCTTCAGTACCGGGTTGATCCGGCTCGGATATTCGATCGCGATCCGGATCACCATCGGTTTTTTTCGGGCAGGATGTGAAAGAAATTTTTTACTGCAAATTGTCGGTTGGATTATTCTTAAAAAACCAGTGACCAGATAACCCAGGGTGAGAGGAACAGGGGCGACGAAGGGGAAGTGTGCTAAAAGGGAATTACCCAGGGTCATTGTCGAAGAGGGCTTTGTCGTACTCTCGATCCGGGAGATACACTTGTCCGACCCGCACTCTCTAACGGAAACCGCAACGCAGGTACGTTTTTTCTATCACGATCCGATTGAAATTTTTCACCAGGGTCTGATTGAAAAAAACAGGGTTTGATTGATCCGGATCTGATTTCTGATAAGGATCGTGATCGCGATGGGGAAAAATCCCGGTCCTGCGGTGCTTTCATAGTACAGAAGGTTTGTTTCCGGCGGAGATTTGTCTCAAGCCTGCACCGCAAAAATTTTGGAGTGACCGAAGGCAGATCGAAATCGGGATTATGGGCACGGTCGATGCTCGCTCCACATCGGCGTTGAACTGCGGGAGCACGGTAGAGAGCAAGATCCCATCCCGTTTTGCCCGGTCATGAAGCCGTGAATATTCGCAGAGTCCATGGGAATCGGGAAATCCGCCAAGATAAATGATAAAACTCCTGAGGCTTTCGCAGTCGCCCTCGTTATCGCAGAAGGCTAAGGCCAGCCGGACCACCCGGGATACGTTTCTGTTGCGCTGGTGCAGAGTGTTTGGAGAGGCCGGCGGTTTTTGGTTGCGGGGAAGAGGAACATCACTCGTTTTTGGGCGGGGATTATTTTTGAGAATGAGGAAAGGAGGTAATGTTGCAGGCCGGGGGACGCCGGCAGGACCCGGAAACGTGCACGGTTATTGCAGCAGTATGTATTACCGGTAAGAAGAGACAGGTAAAAGATTGTTTCATGAAAAAAGCCATTGCATTGATTCTTGCGGGCGTAGTCTGTGTCATGATAATCGCCTGCGGCTGCACGGGCACTTCCGGCACCTCACCGGCAACAGTAACGCCGGCAACACGAACCGTTGCTCCGCTCCCGCCTGCCCCGGCAGGAACGGCCGCAACCACAACGGCAGCCACAACCATGTCATGGTCCGGCATCTGGGCTACGACATATAATTTCGGGGAGACCGGGCTGTTTGTCGAGGTTTTTAATATCACCCAGACCGGTTCGACCGTGACGGGAACCTATACCAGCGGCGATGACTGCAGCGGCCCGGCCAATGCAACGGCAGATCTTACCGGCAACTGCTATGGCACGCTCAACGGTACCACGAACGGAGCCCGGCTTACCGGCATGTGGTCCGACACCGACCCCACCGGGACATACACGGGATACTTTGAATTTGAACAGGCAGCGAATGGAAGATCGTTCCACGGCCACTGGGTAGACTTACCGGAGGGACCTGAGGCCCTGAAAAATACCACCCGGTTCTGGAACGGGGTTAAGGTATAATCGCCGGGACAGAGCCGGTATCACTGATTTTTTCTGCGTTTTTACTGATCCCGTATCCGAAATTCCCCATTGCCCCGGTCGGTTTCGGACTCTGCCAATTAAATTCCTTTCACCAGGTTTTGTTTCTGGATGATCTTTGCCAGCCAGACAAAGAGGACGATCACGGCAACAAGCACCAGCACATCTACCCAGGGCGGGTAGACGGCATCGCCGTTCAGTGCGGCATGGAACAGGTCGACAAGGTAGGTGAGCGGGGAGAGGGAGGTAAGAAGAAAGAACGGCCCGGTCAGCTGGCTGAGCGGGATGAAGATTCCTGATATGAACATGAGCGGGAGACGGACAAGGCTTGAGAGCATCATGATGTTCGAAGGGTTATCGGTTGTCGGGGATGCCAGCAGGGTCCCGAGGGCCGCGAATGCAACCGATCCGAGAACAAATCCCAGGGCAAGGAGCCCGGCACCTGCAAGCGGGATGGGAAAGAGCAGTGCACACGCCAGATACACAATGAGCGTGATGGCAAAGCCGAAGATCGCCCCGGCCAGCAGGTCGCCGAGGATGATATTCTCAAGGATGACGGGAAGGGAGACGAGCCGCTCGTAGGTCTTCTCCCGCTTCTCCCACGGGGTGATGAGCGGGCCGACCGACGATGCGGTAAAGAAAAGCATCATGCCCAGAAACCCCGGGAAGAACAGGATGAGATCGAGGTCCCGTCCGATAAAGAACGTGAGGAACATGATGAGCGGGAAGAGCAGGCCGAAGATCACCACCGGGCCCTTGAAGTAATAGATCCGCATGTTCTTCTCGGTAATCACGAGAGTGCTGCGGAAAAAGATCTTCCAGTCCACGGCTCAGGCCCCCGTAGTGAGCTGGACAAACGCTTCTTCAAGCGTGGGGTTCGAGGTTGCAATGGAAACGATCGCCAGGTGGTCCCGCTCTGCAACCCGGGCAAGGTGCTTCACCGCCCGGTCAGGGTCGTCCGTGTACACCCGCCACTTGTCCCCCCACGGTTCCGCCCGGGTGATAAAGGGGGCAAAGAATAATGCCGGCCCCACCGGCTGGTCGAACGATATCTCGACATACCGCGAGGTATCAAAGGTCTTCTTGAGTTTCTCCGGGCTGCCGGTTGCCACGATCTTCCCCCGGTTGATGATGCTGATGGTTGTGCAGAGAGCGTTTGCCTCCTCGATGTTGTGCGTGGTGAGCAGGATCGTGCTGCCCCCGCGGTTCATCTGCCGGACCGTATCGATCACGAGCCTGCGGCTGTACACGTCGAGCCCGGTGGTAGGTTCATCGAGAACAAGGACCGGGGGGGAGTGGACGATGGCGCACGCAATGCTGATCCGCTGGCGCATCCCTTTCGAGAAGGTGCGGACAAGATCGTTTCTCCGCTCCAGGAGCCCGAGTTGTCCGAGGATCTCATGGGCCCGCTTCCTGCGGTCTGCCGTATCCATGCCAAAAAATTTTGCCGTGAGAAGGATGTTCTGCTCTGCGGTGAGATCGCTGTACACCGTGCCGTTCTCCGGAATAACGCCCATCTTCAGCTTTGCGGTGAGCGGGTCTTCCTGCACGTCCGTTCCAAGGATCCGCACCGATCCGGCGTCCGGTGTCAGGACACCGGTTATCATCCGGATCGTTGTCGTCTTCCCGGCCCCGTTCGGTCCGAGGAATCCGAAGATGCCGCCTTCCGGTATGGCAATGCTGACATCGTCAACAGCGGTGATCGGCCCAAAGGTCTTCTGAAGATTCCTTGCAATGATAGCATCCATACCGTGGTGTTCCGGAATCTACATTCTCCGGAATACCTGATGAGGATATCTGTTTTTTCGGGAGATGGTTTCCCCGCGATCCGTCACCTCTTTTAAAAAGACATTGCTGACAAAAAGAGGTCATATCTTACACAGGTGATGCCAAAAAAAATTTTATGATACACCCGGCCCTGCAAGGGGCTCTGGGTACTTCCATTTCCAGAACGCCGGTAAATTTCCGGCCCGGGTGCCAGCGGAGGTATTTTCGGGACCGTCTCCATGGATACACGCGGGGCCGCCCAAAAGTTCCGGAGCGGGAGATCAAAAAGATATACCTGCAAAAAGACACAAAAGAAAAGTATCATGGCGGAAAGACAACGGTGCGCTGTATGCGGGAAAGAGGCCATCGGGTTCCAGTCAATCGGGTGCTGTTTTGCGCATGTCTGCTCAGAGCATGCCGACAGCCTTCTCCTGCACCTGAAACCCGGGGAGAAGAGATCGTCCGGCGAATGTTACGTTGAACGATTCGATACCGCTGACAGCTGATCCTTTCCCTCTCCACCCTGGTACAGGAATCGGATACGAACCTATATCGTCGCATTCCCCTCACCTAAACCATAATGCCAGACCTTGACCCGTTCTTCTTTTCCATCAACACCTGGTCCTTCACCAAACACCGGGTCTGGAACCGGTGCCAGCGCCAGTATTACTTCGAGTACATTGCCCCGTACGTGAAATCGGCACCGGTTGTCAGCCAAGAAAAAATCCGGTGGCTCAAGAATTTCACGTCCAAGTTCGTTGTCCAGGGCCAGCTCATCCACGACATCATCGACCAGCAGATCGAATGCCACTGCACGAACAAGCCGATGGACCTGGACGGGGCGATGAAATCCTTCTCGAAGAAAGTATCGCTCTACCGGGATATCGGCGGCGAGACCTTCACCGAGTACCATAACGGCGAGAAGATCCCCTCCTCATTTTTTTCATACATCGATGCGAACGGGAAGACCTGTCTCCAGACCTTCTTTGGGAAATGGCCGGGCTACGCGACCCGGGAATGCCTCCGGCACGAGCAGTTCGATCATTTCCAGATCGGGGACGTGGGGGTAACGGTCAAGGTGGATTTTGTCGGTAAGATGCCGGACGGCACGCTTGTTCTCACCGACTGGAAGACCGGGCGGGACGATGACGAGTACGAGACGGAACTCCAGATGGCAGCCTATGTGCTCTGGGCTCAGGAATACTACAAGATGAGTGCTGACGAGATCAGCACCGAGCTCGTCTTCCTGAAAACCGGCGCAACAAAACCCTACCGGTTCTACGAGGAACAGTTACACGACATGCAGGAGATGATCCCCAAAGAATATGCAGCGATGAACGCCTCGTATGAGTATGGCAATTTCCCGGCCCGGCCCTCGCAGCGGGAGTGCCTGAGCTGCAGGTTTGCAGAGGTTTGTCCGGATGCCAGGCCCGGGAGAATATGAGTGGAGGAACCTGATGGGAATGGGGAGAATCCAGGACCGGCCAGCCCCCATGAAAATGAGCGGGAGCACGACCGCAGCCTTCAAACCTGACATCGGTCCGGTGTCCGGGCTCAAAGTCCGGCATTGGTGAACAGGGGAGTACTACTCCCCACTCACACGTTACTACGCGGTTGCGACACTGGACGTAGTATTGATATCAAGGTACTGGCCGGTCCGTGTATCGTACTCCGGCCAGTTCACGTTCGTCTTGCCGTTCGGGCTGCCGGTCTTCGCAAATTGTGTCCAGTAGTCCATCATCGTATCTGATACCCTGATACTCGCAGGGTCCGGTTCCCCGGGGAAATGCCGGAAGATGAAGTACAGCTCGCTGCCATGGTATGCCCCATAGGGCTGGCCGGGAAGGGCATACGTGAAGCGGTACAGGTACGTGCTCTGGTTCAGCCCGGCCATGGACCCGGCAACGAGTTTTGAGGCATGGTCAAAGTCGTACACGGTCATGACCCGTTCAGTCTGGGCCTGGACTTCAGCGGGCGTGCCGGCCGGGTACGCTGCAAGGATCTGGTCGGCGTTCTTTCCGAAACGTTCCCGGATATACTGCCGGTACTCGGGGACCGTCATGTTTGCATCGAGCGCAAGCGGTATTCCTTCAGCGGCATTGTTCCCGACAATGAGGGGAACCGGGTTCTGCGTTCCCTGCCGGAAAACTTCCTGCGGGGCGGAGGGAATGATCCAGCCGTCCGTGATCGGCTTGAACTGGATGGTCCGCATGGTCCGGAACGGAGACTTCAGTTCCGGGGTTGCATTGAGGATCTCCATAGCACTGAGCGCCCGCATCTGCTGGATCGTTCCGGAACCGGAGATGTTGAGGCCCCGGGCAAATTCAATCCCGTACTGCTCGGCCTCGCTCCGTGGCCGGAAGACGGTTCCCATTGCATCATCGGAGAAGAACGGGCCGCTCTCGATAATCGCCTGCCGGAAAAGACCTTTGCTCCCCGGGCTCACCAGATGGGCGTAAATACTGTTTCCCCCCGCAGATTCCCCGAATACCGTCACCCGTGACGGGTCGCCTCCGAACGCACCGATGTTCGTATGAACCCACTTCAGGGCAGCCTGCTGGTCGAGGATCCCGTAATTGCCCGAACTGTTATGGGGTGACTCAGCCGTCAGCTCCTCATGTGCCATCCACCCGAGTGCCCCGAGCCGGTAATTGAGCGTGACGACAACAACCCCTTTGTCTGCAAGGGAGCTCCCGTCAAA
The DNA here is from genome assembly GCF_041645475.1 of Methanoregula sp. GTDB lineage: Archaea > Halobacteriota > Methanomicrobia > Methanomicrobiales > Methanospirillaceae > Methanoregula. The sequence goes on from NZ_JBAZQA010000010.1 coordinate 111,174, forward strand.
GAGCGCCTGGGATCCGGCCCCGGTCTTCCACGCACCCCCGTGGATAAAGACCATGACGGGGAGTTTTTCGTCCGGGTTCTTTGCCGGTGTCCAGACGTTTAAGGACAGGCAGTCCTCGCTCATGACCGGCATTACATCGAATTCGCCTGATTTCGGCTGGGGACATACTGCACCATACTCTGTCGCGTTCCGCACGCCGGGCCATGGCTGGACCGCTGCCGGGGGTTTCCACCGGAGGTCCCCGACCGGGGCCGCTGCATAGGGAATGCCCCGGTAGACCGTGATGCCATTCTCCGTTGTTCCCTGGAGCGAGCCGGCATCGGTTGTTACAACGCCAGCCCCCGTTAAAACCGGGCCGGGCCCTGGATTTTTCTGGATGCACCCGGCAACCAGTACGAGACCGGCAATCAAAAGAAAAACCTGTATACAAATTGCCAAATCCGTAATTTTCCCTGCGGTTGTCATGGGTATCTGACTTTTTCAGTTGGATTATGACGAAATTAACCTGTCGGATTTTACCGGGGAGTGGTTCCGGATGCTGTACCGGAGCGGGCAAAAAGAGGATTGCGTCGGTACCGGGGCCGGACGCAGGGAATTTGGATCTGGAGAGGCCAATACCGTACATTTCCCTGCGGGATTATTGATACTCCGGATTCCCCGGTGCATTACCGTGATTGAAAAAGCGGAAGGTACCCGGTGATAAAAGGTTTATACCCACTCCCCGAATTGCTCCCTGTGGATGACCGGGGGTTGTCCCAAAAGAAGAGAACGGGTTCACCAAGCGACGAACTTTGTGTTGAACCCGGTCCCGCCCGCAGGCATGTGATTATTATCTTTCATTATTATGAACGTTTTCCCGTGCCTCCGAGCATAGCGTATCGAAAAAAAGGAGGTATGAAAAAATGAAACTTTTCAAATGGAGCGTCGTTCTGCTGGCACTATTGCTGGCAGCGATGGCGATGGTCCCGATAGTGAACGCGGAAGAGCAATCAGATTCACGACACACTTCACTGTTATCCCAATTGAAACCAGATGATTCACAAACAAAAATTGTAATCCAAAATGGTTTCAGTCTTACTGACAACTTGACCCAGACGGGAATACCGCAAGGATCAATCATTCAGCATTCGGATGATGGAATCACCAGGGTATTTGATTCTCAAGGGAAACAAATCTCCATTTCAAAAGATAGTGAATCCCCGCAGATTCCCACACCCGATGGATATATTTCTGCAATTGACATTACTCAGGTTCCGGATGGATCGTATATTCATGTGAACGATAACGGAATCACAGATGTGTATTTGAATGAGAAAAGGATCTTAACGGTAATATCTCCACCAGGCAAGAAAAAAACCATTCGATCTGCCAACGGTTGGATTGAATCTTCGCAAGCGGGAGGAATATCCCAACTGGGTCAGTTTACTGCTGACTGGAAAGTGCCATCATCTCCGCCAAATCTACAGACAACAGCAATCAATTATATTTTCAATGAAATTCAGCCGGAAGGCAGCATTGGAATTGTTCAGCCAGTACTTGAATACAATGTAGGAGGAACCCATATGTGGACAGGTGCTCCATGGTATGTCGACACTAATTGGAGAGGATGGCGTGGCACCCCTATAAGTACCCAGGTTGGCAACAATGTCAGAGGGATATTGGGATGGAATTCCAATCTGAACCGGTGGAATATTATCTTCATGGATTTAACAAACGGTGGATATTCATCCAGCTTCTCTACCAATGCCCCAAATATCAGAACAAATAATGTGAGGGCGGTTTGTGCACTGGAAGGAAAAACCATCAATAACGACAACGATGTTTCAGGAAAAATTATCTTTAAAAACATGAATTTTAAAGATGTAAACTTAAACCCGGTTTCATTTACATGGAACCGGCAGGTATCCACAAATATGGGATTGACAAATCTGGATGTTACATGGACGGGTATGACACCCGTGACTCTGTGGACAAATAATAATTAATATTTTTTATCTTGAGGAATTGAGGGAATGAGACCGATTTACAAGAAAACCGGATACATACTGTTGGGAGTGATAATTTTGTTGGCTATACTGGGGGTTGGTTGCCTCGGGCCCGGCCAGCAACCGGGTCAACCGAACAGTGCATCGGTAAAATGTCCGGTATCTCTTGAATCAGGACAAAACCTGATCATTAACGAGACACAGAATAATGCAACGATTTGTGCCGGCCTCAACAGCTCGATACTGATCAGGCTTCCTGACGTCAGCAGAACCGGACATACATGGATTATCACCGGAAGTCCAGGTCTCCAGATATATGATGAAGGAGTCACCTGGTACGATGAGAAAGGGACGCCCCCGATATCATTAATTGAATATGGAATTCATGAGTGGAATGTCACAACAAAAGAAACAGGGGTGCAATCAATAAAAGCAATTCTTCGCTTTTCGGGGACAGAGAATATGAGTACGGACCGGATGTTCAATATGACGATTATAGTAAAATAAGTTCCAGTTTTTTGTCAATTACCACACTCCGCCGCGGGTACCGTCGTGCCGCAACCCAATGGGGTGAGATACATTCGTGAACAAGCAAAGAAGCCATACCGGTTTTACGAGGACCGGTTACGCGAGATACAGGAGATGATCCCCCGGGAATATGAAGTGATGAATGCCTCGTGTGAGTACGGGGATTTCCCGGTGAACCCGTCGCAGCGGGAGTGCCTGAGTTGTAAGTTTGCGGAGGTTTGTCCGGAGGCAAAGGTTGGGAGAATATGAGAGGGTATAGTGTGCTGGAAATCAGGGCAATCAAAACAGGCCTGCCGTATCTCTTGCTCCACACAAGATTCGATATATTTACCTGAGCATATAATAAAACAACGAAAGATTCAGGAGGCAAATGTATATGGCAAAACCGATTGAGATCGGACTCGTACTCGAAGGCGAGGATGCAATAGCGTTCCAGGAGTACCTGGAGCACCCGACATTTACCCGTGAAGGCCTGAACCTGATGCGTGAAGCAAAGCGCGACGCAGAGCATGCCGGGCATGACTGAACCGTGCGTTGAGAATGACCTCCCCCATCCCTTTTGAAGATCTTGAATTTTTTTATATGATAATCTGAGTAAGAAGGTAATCGGTCTCAGGGATAGGGCTTGCGAGGGCCCGTCTTTTTGATAATCCCCTTCTTCCTCAACTCGATATAGTATCGTGAACAGGCCATTCTTATCTGGGAGTGGCCACATTGCTTCAGGGCTATTCTTTTTTCACGTATTCAGGTACCGGTCATCATCAGGCCAGATTATCCGGCTTCACGCTATTATTCATCCGCATCTGCATCCGGGCAACTATCCTGTCAGCTCACATCTGAGGGTACATTCGCCATCCTCCCGAAGTTCCTTTATACTCTCCAGCATAAACAGTGAAATGATACAGGTATGACTGCAATCCCCCGAAAATATATCACGGATGCCAGGAGCCGGAAGCAGGCGGTGATAGTCGACCTTGAAACATTCAACCGGATGGAGTCTATCATCGAGAATAACGGGCTGGCAAAATTTATGGAAGAAGCAGAGTCTGATGAGACGCTTTCCGTGAACGAAGCAAAGAAACACTACCGGTCATTAAAAAAGGTTTGAAATGCCGGCTTGCGGCTACAAGAAACTATTCCTAAAAGATCTCGCTGAACTACCAAAACGGCCTCGTTCCCGGATCGAACGGCTGGTATTTGATCAGATTCCCGGGTCAGAGAATTTTTTTTCGATTTAATATCGACAAAATGAAAGGGTATGAGCAATACTATCGTATCCGCGTTGGACAATACCGGATCGGTTGTAAGATTACGGATGACAATACGATCATATTCTACCGGGTAAAGAGCCGGGAAGAGATTTACCGGTCTTTTCCGTAATACGTACGTCCCCGACGGTGCGATTGGCTGCACCCTGTGCAGCGGATTTTTGCTGGTCGCATTGCCGGCTCAGGGCGCAGATATAAAATCCCGCTTTCCATCGGCATTACCTTTGCGAGCCCAGACCACCGTTTTCCCGGACACCCCCCGGAAAATCCGGCCCCCGTATTCGCGTTCTTTTCGCGTTTCTTAGTAAAAACCACCCATGGCAGAGCACCGGAAAAGAGGCTGCCGGACCACCGTTTGGGGCCATTCTACGAGGTGCATTTCAGCCGATTTTTGGCAAAATACCCAATTTACAGGCGATTTTTCCACGCGAACAGAATCCGGGCCCAAATTGCTGTCCACCGGGAGGGCCGGGAATACCGGGAACGGAAACGGAGCCCTGTACGGGCTTGTTTTGGCATGGGGGGATGGTGAGGGAGGAGGGAACCGGGACCGGGGGGGCCTGCAGGGTATGTGGATTCTGAGGGATAGGATCCGTCGCCAGATTACAAGAGGTAAAAATTTCAGTTTTTTTATGTTTACGACACAAGTTAATATTTTACGAAGATAGAGTCCAATCATTGATCTTTTGTTGTAAAACCTTTGGTTCGATCAGACCTATATCCTTCAACAGGTCTCTGTCGGTACTGAAAAAATTTTCATATATCGTTTCATATGTTTTTATATCCAATTTTGGAACACGTTCCGGTTGCTCCCAATGAAGAAATAGAATCGATTCATTCATTTTGATGTTTTTATAGTACTCGTTAAAGTACGTTTGAGCTTTTGGATCTTGAACCTCAAATGCGGGTTGAATAAAATCCGGGTGATGATCTAGATAAAAACCGACAATTATTTTTCGCTGGATCGGACTAACTAGAATATCCTCAACTTCATGATAACACATTTGAATTGCTGATTTTGAATACAGATATATATTCAGACTAAAGTCCATCTGATTATTCGGTTGGATTTTAACTTCCTGTAATTTTAAATAAAGATCAACACAGATTTTCAATGAATTGAGTAAGTCTTTTTGAATTTCACGTAAAGGTCGATCTTCCTGTACAGCGATTTGTCCAAGATATTCACTTAAAGGATATGTAAAAATAATTGAAAAATGCGATCCGCATCCCAATTTCTGAACCATTATAGCGCATAGATCGGTCATACCCCGATTCTGAAAATCTGTGTTTATCTGATGTAACACTGATCTCCCCAAACACCGAACAATCTGAGGAAAATATTCAACATCTTTTTTGGCCCAGCTCGAATAAGCCTGACAGGACTTCCGATTTGAACATAACAATCGTAATCCTGTAGAAATATGATATTTATTTACAAGTTTGTTGGCGATATTTTCAGCTAGCTCGTTAGATTTCATTAACGATTCTGCCAGGTCTCGCGAAAATTTCTCTTCACTTTCTTTTCTCACATAATTTTCATAAAAAAAACTCACAACTGCAGCAACCATGAATGCTGCCCCGATTGTTTCCAGAATCTTCACTATCAACTCACGGTTAGGATATTCGGATGGAACAAATGCTATCAAACAAAATGAAACAATACCTAATACGATTAATAATACTAGTTTTAAATTCAAGTATGATTTTGGTGATTTGTCTTTCACGATACCTGTTGAGCCAATTCCGATATCATCACTCATAATATTTTTATATTATGATATATTCGAAATTAATATTTCTAATTATTCTTGTAAAAACCTGGGCATTGTTTTTTTGGTAATAGACAATATTGATAAATTTCTCTACGGCATCGGTAGATACCGTTGCCTTCATCTTCATAATGTAATCACATAATCCATCCGGAGTAATTATATCAATATCACCGCCAAAATTTCCGTCAAGATTGATCTCTTTCAAGGATACAACAACAAAAGATAATTGAGGACCGTCAAGAATCCAAGAATAATAATTATCCCGGATATATTCTCTCAATGCAAAACCAATGCGATTAACCTGCAGGCGAATCCGGTCTAGATTATTTTTGAAATTTGAAGTAGTACAATTCTTTGTTTCCAGCACGAAAAAGCCGGTCGGACCTGCAATGATATGATCAATCTGGCATGACCAGACTTTTCGACCGGTCTTTACCCAGAATAACGGGGGTGAAAAACGAAGTATGATATCATTCAATACATGGTAATCATCCGGCAACCGGTTTAACACCTTGATAACTGTTTCTTCTCCTTCCGCCCCGAAAAGATACGTCTTGTTTTTTTTCAGGAAATCATATGCCTGTGCAAGATTATCACATTCTTTTTGGATTACGGAATCCCTGTTATGGATCTGCTGAATCTTTCGGAATCCGACATCATTCAGGTCTCTGGATAACCTGACAAAGGGATGCTGAATATGATGATTCCGTAATGCAATTGCAATCCAATACTGAAGTCGGTAGCCAGCTCGGATGAAAAAATTCCCAGCAGTCAAACTCTTATCTTTCAGTTCTCTGATATTACTATCAACATCTCTGGTCTTTTCAGCGATGCCATTCTGCAACTGCCGGTCCATGTGGAATTCATCATCTTCCAGTTTAAAGATAATTTCATCATATGGTCGGGCGACGGTTGTTCTGGTTTCGGCAAGAATATCTTCATAATAAAAGTAAAAATGCTGGATCTCGTCATAGGTTATAAATTTTGTTGCCAAAAAGGGATTCATCCCTTTAATGAGATATTGGGTGCTGTTGGATCTGCGGTAGAATTTTGCCATTTTTCATCTGCACCCCGATAACAAGACCTTCCTTCTTTGATAATCAGGTAATTAAGTTATACGGCATAATAGGTTTGTTACGGGGCATCCGGGTATGTTGGATTATATAGGTAATCCGGGCCCGCTACGGACACTGCTTACCCATTTCTCCGGATTCAGAGGGAATAATTCCGGAAAATGGGGGTGAGTTTCGGCTGTTTTTATCGTTTTTACGCCGGAGACGGGAGGTCATATGTAGCCATGTTTGGAGGGGCGATCCCTGAACGGATCGGACCTGAGTAAGCAGGATGAAAAGAAGAATTATTACTCATTCGCAAAAAGTGCATTAATCTCTACGGTAATGGTTTCAAGAATCCCAATTGCCCAAGCAGGCGGATAAATACTTTGATTACGACGATGCGACGCACGATTGCGGATAGATCTTAAAGCATCCCAGCGCTGGATTTTTTCAGCATCATTAAATCCGTTCGTCTTGAGGAATAAAATCAGATCTGAAAAACGTTCACTTTTTTGTGAATATCCCATTTTTCGGCATTTGAGAAGAAGTGCAGTTTCTCCAGTTCGAGATAGCTGATCTGTTGCGAGAGTGTACAATGGATAAAAATAATAGGAATATATCATCGTTCCACCTACATTTCGCAGGACTCCCTCACGAAATAATAATTTCTAAAAGCGGGACCCATGATGTTGAGGATGTCCAGAGTTTCGTCCTCCAGATTCACGATAAACCGTTTGCTTTGAGAATTCACAGATAGAATAACTTCGGCCGGTCTCATAAAAATAGTAAAAATCC
>NZ_JBAZQA010000011.1:0-104088 GCF_041645475.1 Methanoregula sp.
GGGTCTATTCTTATCGATATTAATGAAGAATGGATTACCGGTAGCCGGTATTTATCTTTGAAGAGCGAGATGATCTCTTTGGATACTGAGGCTTCGGATTTTACAGCAATATAGAGACACTACCCAAAATACTCTTTCGCGTTTCAATTTTTTAATTTTCAAAAAAAATTCCGGAATAAATTTTCCCGTTGCCGGAGTAAACCGGAATCATTCAAAATTTTCCAGGAAAATGTTGCCGGCCGCTTACACAACTCTAACCGGCAAAACCCCCGCGACCGTCAGCGACCCTACATCAGATTCGCATTTCACTCCATCCCCAATCCGGCCCCTATAAGCCCCCCGATTCCCCATTTTTCCGGAACGGAGCCCGATACACCCCCGGATTCGGATCCGCCGACCCCCTGTTTCGTACGATCCACCTGGCGGTTTTTCACAAACAGGGGGTCCGGATGATCATTTACGTCGGAGATGGGGATTTCACGCCGGAGAATATCCCTGCGGAATGCCTTCGGGAAGATGCACTCCGCGAACCCTCATTCTCCGACGTAAGGGCCCTGTTGGGGAACCCCCCGGACCCGGCCCGGTGTGCGTAATTGGGGGAAAATGGATGTAAATTCATTTTAAATCGCCCTTAAAATGCCCGGATCTGGAAAATTACCCCGGAGGTTAAAAGTGCGCAAATAGGCGCAATTGGCTGGTCGATCTCCGTTCCAATCGGGCCATGGTACGGGAAAATGAAAGGAACACCTGTTTTGGCGGGGGGTTTTTTATGTCCGGGAGGGGTGACTCTCTGATGGAGAATCCGGTTGGAAGAATATGCTCACCCCTTTTTTTTAAAATGCATGGAATGTCGGAATACAACGGTTCCCCGTACACAAACCCTATTATAATTCCCGTCCAAGATCCCAGTATACATTGGGGGAATTGTCATGGTCAAGGCAATTGAATGCATCTATGAGGACAATGTTCTCAAACCGTTAGGAAAGATCCAGCTCCGGGAAGGTGAGCGGATCCTGGTGACCATCGAGAAGAAGCTCAGCTTCGAGCCCATACGGCTCAAGAAAAAACTTACCTCAGAACGCATCGGTGCTCTCCGGGATGAGTCATGGACCTCTTCCTAGATACTTCTTTTATTATCCCGCTGATCATAGAGACCGATACGACACGGAAGGCCCGGGATTTATTCACGTCCGTCCCGGGTACCTGTGCTGCAAGCATGTCGGTCTATGAAGAAGCCTTCTTTGTAGGGCTTCGGCTCATTGCCGAAGATGAGTTCGGTATTACCGGCACGGCGAAACTCAAGGAGCACATCCGCGATGAAGGATATGTGTTTGCGGACGAATTCATCCGTCATCTGAATGAAGTATTCTCCGGGCTCGTAATCGTTCCCGATTCATCGAACCTTTCTGCGATTACCGAGATCGCCCGCACCCACGCACTCCTCCCCAATGATGCACTGATTGTCGCCACATGCAGGGAGCATGCAATTCCTAAGATTGCTACATTCGATCGGGATTTTTCAAAGATCAAAGATCCCGTTCGTGTGAAAATCTGAAATACATTCGTCTGCTTCAGCGATCCCAAAGACCCCGTCGCCCAAGTAAAATATTTTGAAGATCCCCACGCATCAGCAAAAATAAGTGTGAGCTCCCAGGATCTCTCAATAAAAAAATAAATCACCGGACCCTGTAGTTTTTTCCCATATTTTTTCCACAATAAAAAAATTCTAAAAAACTTTTCAGAAAAATTATCAAAAAAATTCCCGGCCCGGCCATAAGGAAAACCCTTGCACCGGATCCCCACCAATCACGTCATAAACCTCCTCCCGGATCCCCCATTTCCCGAGTTCACACCATCCCCAATCCGGCCCCGATACGAGCCCCGATCCCCCATTTTTCCGGAACGGAGCCCGATACGCGCCCGGATTCGGATCCGCCGACCCCCTGTTTCATACGATCCACCTGGCGGTTTTTCACAAACAGGGGGTCCGGATGATCATTTACGTCGGAGACGGGGATTTCACGCCGGAGACCATCCCTGCAAAATACCCCCGGGAAGATGCACTCCGCGAACCCTCATTCTCCGACGTAAGAGCCCGGCCGGGAAACCCCCCCGGGCCGGTCCGGTGTGCGTAATTGGGGGAAAATGGATGTAAATTCATTTTGAATCGCCCTTAATATGCCCGGATCGGGAAAATTACCCCGGAGGTCAAAAGTGCGCAAATAAGCGCAATTGGCTGGCCGTTCTCCTTTCCAATCGGGCAATGGTGCGTGAAAATGAAAGGAACACCTGTTTTGGCGGGGGGATTCTCCCTCGTGAAAAGGCATGAAAATCCCTTTAACCCGGAGACGGGTCAGCTGATCCCTGACAGGCTGGATATCTATGACGGATCTGGTGCCCGCGACTGGTCCGCTGCACTGGTTCGATCCATCAGCAAATATTTTTTAAGAGCCGCATGCTGTCTCAACGAAATAATTTACCGGCCTCCTGCCGGAATTTTTTTTAAGAAAAAACTTCCCGGCCCGGCCACAAGGAAAACCCGGCACCCGGGTTGTACGCAAACCCTATAATAATACCGGACAAAGATACCATACAGCGTAAAAGAACTCATCAAAGGCAGGATTGCCGAATACCTTGATGAGGGATATGATCCTGGGTCCGGTGAATATATGCAGAAGACAACATCCCTCAAAGAGATCGAAATCGAGGAAATCGTCAACCGGATTGTTGAGGCCTCCCATCCGGAACAGGTTCTCCTCTTCGGCTCCACGGCGAGAGGAACCACCGGGCCGAACAGTGATCTTGACTTTCTGGTGATAAAGGCCGGCAGGTACAATGCACGCAAAATCGCGGGAATAATCTACCAGCGGATGCGGGGTATCGCCCGGTCAATCGATCTCGTCATCGTCACACCGCAGCAGGTGGAGGATTGCAAAAATTCCCCATTCAGTGTTGTATATCCCGCGGTGCGGGAAGGCAGGGTCATGTATGAGCGGAAGAAGACGGTCGCCTGATAACCCGGAAGAATGGCTTACCCGGGCCCGGAGTTCCCTTACCCTTGCCTCAACAAAGACACCGGGGGTTCTCTACGAAGATCTCTGTTTCCAGGCCCAGCAGGCCGCAGAAAAAGCGCTTAAGGCTGTTTTTGTAAGCCGGAAAATCCCCTATCCTTACACTCATGATATCAATGCCCTTCTCTCGGGACTTGAACAGCACAGCCTCACAATTCCTGAACCTCTATGGTGTGCTGTGACCCTTACCTCATATGCTTCAGATACGAGGTACCCGGGAACCGCCACTCCGGTAACCAAAGAAGAATATACCGAAGCGATCAGGTTTGCGCAGGGTGTTCTCTCGTGGGCAGAAAAACTGGTTGAATGACGGGAAAAACCGGGGGACGCACCAGCCCCCGCAGTTTTTATCCGGATAAGCCTCACGATCGCCGGATAATCTCAAGCGGTTGACGAGCACCCGGTGTTTGCTGCCCTCGCAAATACAAGGCCTGAGGCCCGGTCCCGCCATCATGTTGAGTGTTATTCCCCGCCACCCACGGGGGGGTGAGTATCCCTCCCTTTAGCAGGAACCACAAGGCCCCGGCGCCTAAGTAAAATATTTTGAAGATCCCCTGGCGCATCAGCAAAAATAAGTGTGAGCTCCCAGGATCTCTCAATAAAAAATAATTCACCGGGCCCTGTAGTTTTTTCCCATTTTTTTCCACAACAAAAAAATTCTAAAAGCTTTTCAGAAAAATTATCAAAAAAATTCCCGGCACGGCCATAAGGAAAACCCTTGCACCGGATCCCCACCAATCACGTCATAAACCTCCTCCCGAAACCCCCATTTTCCTAATTGAAGATCATCCCCAATCCGGCCCCGATACTCCCCCGGATTCCCCATTTTTCCGGAACGGAGCCCGATAAGCGCCCGGATTCGGATCCGCCGACCCCCTGTTTCGTACGATCCACCTGGCGGTTTTTCACAAACAGGGGGTCCGGATGATCATCTACGACGGAGAAGGGGATTTCACGCCGGAGATCATCCCTGCGGAATACCCATGGGAAGATGCACTCCGCAAACTCTCATTCTCCGACGTAAGAGCCTCGGAGGGAACCCCCCCGGGCCGGTCCGGTGTGCGTAATTGGGGAAAAATGGATGTAAATTCATTTTGAATCGCCCTTAAAACGCCCGGATTGGGAAAATTACCCCGTAGGCCAAAAGTGCGCAAATAGACGCAATTGGCTGGCCGATCTCCTCTCCAATCGGGCAATAGTGCGGGAAAATGAAAGGAACACCTGTTTTGGCTGGGGGGTTTCATGTCGGTGTGGGGGGATTCTGCGTTGTGAAATTGGGTGAAATACCGGGTAATCCGGTGACGGGCCCGATCACAACAAAACCCGGCACACCAGTACCGGAACAGAACACCGGCTTTACAATCCCCCCCGATCAGCCGGGCCGTCGCGTCCTGCGTGAGCAGGGTCATCTGGTGGATCGCGATTGCATTCAGTTTTACCAGCCGGTCAGGCTGGGGAATGTCTTCGATTATGAAATGTGCTCCCGAGATTCTCAGGATTCGAGAGGCAGACAAGCTCAGTACTTCTTTAATTATCCCACACCGTATGGGATAAAAACCGCCCTGTCATCAGACATACATTCTCGCACCTCAATCCGGGATAGAAATGGGCTTATTTCCCCCTCAGGGTTCGGTGGTGAACACAAAAAGGGGACCATTTTGTCCACCACGGAAATTATTCTCGTAATTCGTGGCGAAAATCCAAAACCGGTCAAATTGCGGTGCATTAGTTTTTCCCTTTAGCGATGTTCTGTAAGGAGTGTTTTTTTGGTCAAACTTTGTATCATCTCGTACCCGATCGGGTCCCCGGACACCACCCTGGGCCATAATCCGGATTCGGAATGTGCAGGAAAATTTGGGGTTATTGATCCATTCTGAAATGAGTGAAGTACTGAAGCTGCGGGATATCAGCATAATTACGGATATTCCCTTTTTTATCCGGGTTGCTGTCGCGCCATTCTTTTGCGGCGAGAGAACGGTTAATCTCTTTCCGGCCAAATACTGGGTATGACCGATGAGCCCGAAATCGACTCCGATCCCGACCTGCCACAGGACACGGACAACCCATGCCAGGAGCCGCAGAAGAGAGGGTGGTTTTTTTATTTTGCCATTCTCCTCATGGGGATCCTCATCTTCCTGGTGGTATTCGTAAATGTCCCGGCAATGCAGTCCTCTGCCGGAACAACCATTACCCGGACGGGCTGGCAACTCCAGTCAATCGCGAACACGAGCGGGGGGATGGAGCCAACAGGAGACACAGGCATCACCGTACGGTTCACCCGTGACGGGATGCTCAGCGGTTTTGCCGGCTGCAATGAGTACCGCGCAACGTACACCACGCACAATTATGCCATCACGATCACCACCCCGGCAACCTCGCGGAAATATTGCCCGGAACCAGGCGTGATGGAGCGTGAAACATTGTATCTCGAAAACCTCAACACAACAACCGAGTTCCGGGTAACCGACGAGGCACTGAAACTGTATAACAAGACCGGAAAGCCGGTTCTTGCCTATACTACCCTCCCGTCCTGAACAGGGATGGGGGTATCCCACGGTGTGACGGGCCAGCAACCTGCCCCCCATTCCTTTTTCGGGGCATGTGACAGAAGATCACCTTTACCCGTGGACACCTGCACAGTACCCCAAGGTTAAAAATGCCTGACAAGTAATACTTCATCCGGAGACGTTTGGTCATGGAAGCCAGGAGCGAGAGAAAAGAGGGAGTACTGATCTTTTTTGTGAGCGGAAGACTCGATGCTTTTGGTGCCCGGCAGATGGATGACTGGGCACGGGAAGCGTTGAGCGACGATGACAAAGAACTTGTCCTCGACCTGGCCGGCTCACCATACCTGAGCAGCGGCGGGATCCGGAGCTTCAACAGCTTAAAGCGGGAGATGAAACGCAGGAGCGGCAGATTTGCCTTGTCCGGTCTCGGGGAATACCCGAGAAAAGTTCTCGAGATGGCAGGCTTCACCACGGTATTTGAGATCTACCCGACCGCACAAGACGCCGTCAGCGACATCATCAAAAACCGGAAGAACCCCTCGCTCTTCAACGAGATCTTTTACAAGAAAATTGTAGGGGAGGGTGTGAACATGACAATCGAGCCCGGGTGGATGACCACCCCCCCGGTACTCCGGGTGATGGGAGATCTCAATAAAGTCCTTTTCTCCCAAATTACCGAGTCCGATATCCGGGAAAAGAAGTTCTCTGAGGTCACCTATTCCCTTGGTCTTGGCGCCCTTGGATCCGACAAAGCGGATGCCATGAAGCTCCTCGGGGAGATGATCACCCTCCACGGCTCCATGGTCTGGCTCCCGACCGATGGCAACAGTACCCCGGATTTCCTGACTCCCCTTGACAGCGGGGGGGACGTCCCGGTTTATACCGGGTATAACATCACGCTCGATGGTCCCTTCAATGAATACCTGACGCTGGATGCCATAGATGCCCGGGGTGTGTCAATAGCGGATATTTACCGGATCATCTTCTCCTCGGCGCGGGAGCGGGTCCGGAGTTATCATGGCGTGGTTGCCGTAACCATCTGGGGAGTAATTGATGGACTGGCCAGCTCCGGTCTGAAAAAAGCCCCCATCGCCTCCTCGGCACCACAGGACGGGGCATCGATCATGGCCCCGGCCCATGTCCACGAATGGATGGCCTCCGGGACCGTATCCCCTTACAAAGGCGACACGGTTGTCAGTTTCGGGATAGGGATCGATCTCATGCACGATCTCTCGTTTTTCCGGCAGGAAGATCTCTCCGCCCTCTATTATTCCAACCCCTTAAACAAGGGTGCTGAAAAACAGATGTACCTCCACAATCACGGGGTTGTTTTCAGGAATATCCCGTATGACCCGTCCCTTGACCTCAACACCCAGGTAAAAAAGATTGTCAGCGAGGGAGAATTCGTTGACATGCGCCACCTGCTCGATTCCACCCGGCTGAAGAAAGCGAAGATTGGAATATCCTATATCCACGAGATAGCACGGGAGATCTGAGGTTCAGGCGCCCGCCGGCTTGCGCTTGACCATAACAAGAATATTTTTTTCGTTCTCGTACCGGTACACGATCTCGTCCATAACCTGCCGGATCAAAAAGATGCCAAGACCCCCTATCCTGCGCTCATCGATATCGCCGGTCAGGTCGGGTTCGGGAAGGGTAAGAGGGTCAAAGGGCAGGGCGGAATCCTCGATCTGGATCTCAACGATACCCCGTGTTGCCCGTATCGTTACCCCGATCTCGCCGTCCCTGCCATCGTACCCGTGCACGATGACGTTTGTAACCGCTTCTTCCACGGCAAGCTGGGTATCGAGAATCTCCTCTTCGCTGAAGGCATGTTTTTTCATAACCTCATCAAGCGCAGAAGAGATCGCGTCAATCTCATTGAGATCCGGCTTGATCGTAAGAGCGAATTCCTTGTCCATTGGGATCACGCAGCCTTTCTGTACGTAGGGAGGATAGCAGGGGCCCGGGCATAATTCCTGCCGGAACACGTTCGCGCGCCGGGGAAAGGTGACGTGGATTTCCCTGGCGTGACTGCGCAGGGGCATATAATCGTCCGGCTCATCCCGGACAATCCAGCCCCGTGCCGTGAGGTATGCATCTGCCCCGGTGAACCATCAGGAGGCATGGGCAACGCTGAACGCATCTCGGCAGTCATGATATTTTCTATAACGCATTTGGCACCACTGATATTAATAATGACCAACCGGGACAGATCATTTTTTTCCCGGGACCCTGAATGGATAGGATTATCTTTTTTAAACGCTGACATTGGAGAGAATACTACCGGCTAACGGTACCAGAGGGATTCGCGTGGAAATTACATCGGCAACGCAGGAACGCGGAACAATTCTTTCCGTATCGGGAAGGGTTGATACGGCAACAGCCCCGACGCTTGAACAGGCAATAAACAAGGATATCGATCTCGGGCACCGGAGGATCCTGCTGAATTTTTCAGGAGTCAGTTATATCAGCAGCGGAGGCCTCCGGGTGCTCCTTGCTACCGCAAAGAAACTCAAAAATCCCGACGACAGGTTCGGGCTCTCCAGCTTAAGTCCGGAAGTCCATAAAATCCTCAAACTTGCCGGGTTCACCTCGATCTTTTCCATCTATTCATCTGAGGGAGAGGCCCTTGACGGCTGGTAACGACCAGCTCATCTCCCACCAGTGGCAGCCGGTTTTTGGGGCTGCCGAATCGGTAATTTTCCCGTTTATCCGGAAGATCGACACCATCTCTTCCAACTCGTATGTCATCCAGACCCCGGATGTTATCCTTCTCATCGATCCCGGGGGGCTCACCGAGCAGGCCGAAAACCTGCTGGATGTTGTCGGTGAATGCCGCTCTGAACGCGATCGCCCGCTTTTTGTTTTCCTCACCCACGCCCATATCGATCACTTCATCGGCGCACAACACCTGCCTGCCGTTGCCTCCTCGGTAAGTGCGGTCTTTTCCGTCCAGGAATCGGGCGCTGATGCCCTTGAACGGGGTGACGGGATGCTGACGCAGGCAGACCTGCTCGGGATCACCCAGCTGCCCATGAAGACCGGGTTCCGTCTTCTGACACGGCAGCGGGCAGACGTTTCCGGCGCCCCGGTCTCCCTTGCATTTTCAAACGGAGCGGAGGTCACGGTGGTGCAGGACCGGGTGGGGGCGGAGCCCGGAACAGAGCTTGTCCGCGAGCGGATCACGTTTGGTGCCGGGCCCGGTCTCGAGGTCTATCACACCCCGGGTCACAGCCCGGACAGCATCTGCATCCGTTTCGGTGAGCTGCTGTTCATCGGGGATATCCTCTTTGCAGCAAATCCCGGCATTGCCGGGCTGCGCGGGTGGTCGCAGGAAGACCTGATCCGGTCGCTTGCGGGAATTCATGAAATACTCATGGGCGGAGGGATACGGTTTGTCTGTCCGGGCCATGGCCGGGTCATTCCTGCACAGGACGCAGACCGTATGCTCTCTGCTGTCAGGAACGATGCGCTTGCCCTCTCGAACATTGCCGAGCTGAACCGTGAGCGGGCAGAAGATGCCGCTGCGTTTGCCGAGGACTGTATGGATCAGGTCAACGAGCTCTTCACGATCATGGCAGGCCGCCTCTATTATGTCTCGTATGTCATGGACGAACTGGGAGAGCCGGAAATTGCCGAGCGGATGTCTGCCCAGTTCAATGGCGATGCAATCGATGAACTCCTCGAGGCATTCAAGGATTTTGCCGATGAGCACCACCGGCATGATAATGTCTCGATACACCTTGCCCTGAAAGCCGGCCAGGTGATTGCCAGACTGGACCGGGCATTCAGGAGGGATGAACTTGCACGGCTCATCGATCCCTCGTTTGTGCAGCGGGCAAGCCGGCTGCTCTCCGATTATACAACCATGCTGCGCGGGTTCTGCCCCCCAAGCGATCTTGCCGTGTGCGAGCTCACGCCGCTGGTAAAAGCCCTCGTTACCGGCCTGTCCGTATCCATGTCTTCCGATGAGGAGATGTTTGCCTCGGCAGATGACGATGCAGCATTTCTGGATATGCTCCTTGCCCGGGTTGGGACACGCCCACTCCTGGAGGAGATCGATCTCATTCTTGATGCAGGGGATGAGCCGGTATCTGCGCTCGTGGACCGGGAGCTCTTTTCGGATCTCCTGACATATATTCTCGAAGAACTTGTCGGCACCGGGTCTCATCGGATCACGATGACGGTGGAGCGGTCCGGAAACGAGGCCTCGGTCATGATATCGGCTGACACGGATTCACCGGATGAACCGGGGGCCCGGAAGACATGGAGATTTTTGGAGCGGCTTTGTGAGCGGGCGGGGGGCCGGCTTGCTATCACCGACGCGGATAATCTCCGCAAATTCGTTGTTACCACCAGTTACGCATAGGCAGGTCGTATGCAGGAACGGTTGTTTTATTTTTATTACACGTCCACCAGAAATTACAACATGAGCTGCTGTCATTACAGTACTAGAGAGTACGGCACCATAAACCCGGATATACATGCCATGGAATCCCGATGATGACCCTGCACCCCAAACAAAACCCACATCCCTTAATCGAGTTCGAGAACATCACCGTCTTCCGGGACAACAATCCTGCCCTCGACCGCATCTCCATCACCATTGCGGAAGGTGAGAATGTTGCGATTCTCGGGCCCAACGGCGCCGGTAAATCCTCCCTTGTCAGGACCATTACCCGCGAACTGTATCCGGTTGTGTCGGATGAGCGGGTGGTCTTCCGGATCCGGGGCCGGGATGTCTGGGATGTCTTTGAACTCCGTTCAACAATTGGCATCGTCTCAAACGATCTGCAGATCACGTTCAACCGGGAGATGAGCGGCAGGGAGGTGATCCTTTCCGGTTTCTTCTCAAGCGTGGGGCTCTTCAACCAGGAGATCTCGCCTGCAATGTCGGGGAAGGCCGATGCCATCTGCACATTCCTTGAGATCGACCATCTCAAGGATCGTCTCATGACCGACATGTCCTCCGGGGAAGCCCGGCGTTTCCTGATCGGGCGGGCGCTGGTTAACAATCCCAGAACACTCATCCTGGACGAGCCTGCCAACAGTCTCGACCTGCATTCCCTCCACACGTTCCGGAAGACCATACGGAAGATCGCCCAGTCGGGAACCGGAATTATCCTGATCACCCACAATCTCCATGATATCATACCGGAGATCTCAAGGGTTGTCCTGATGAAAGAAGGCCGGATTGTGAATGATGGCAAAAAAACAGATCTGCTGACGGGGCACGCGATTGGAAACCTGTTCTCCGTGCCGCTTGAGGTTATTGAATCGGGCGGGTATTATTACGCGGCCGGGTACTGATGCGGGAGATTATGCTGAATGGGCATAATCCGTTTTTCCTCAAACCACAACTGCCATCACAGGAAAATCCCAATGGCACCGGACGGGAAACGGTCCGTATACCAGCATTGTACGGAAGGGCAAAAGCCGCCAGGATCCGGAAAACTGACTGCCCGTTACGGCTGCATGGTCTTTTCCTGTCGGAACCCTCCTTTGGGCACGGTAATCTCGAACCGTGCGCCATTCCCGTGTTTACCGGTCTCGTGGATGGAGATGCCGGTAATGGCAAGGATCTCCCGTACGAGGAACAGGCCAAAACCGGTGTGCTTGCCAAACCCCTTCTGGAAGATCTTCGGTTTAATGTCAAGGGGAATCCCGACCCCGTTATCCTCAACGTAAATCCTGAGATCTTCATCCTCCGGCTCACAGGAGATCGTGATCCGGGACACCCGCTCCCCGTGCCGGAGTGCATTGTCAAACAGGTTGGCAAAAACTTTTTCGAGCATGGGATCGGCATAGATCTCTGTCATGCCACAGGATGACGAGAAGAGGATCTCTTTTGGCCGGACCCGGGAGAGGACCTCGTTGAGGTTCTGCCAGCAGGGGGCCTGCACGCCCAGCTCCTGGTACATGCCGGTAAACGCGATCTGCCGGGCAATGGTGTCGCTTACAGCGTCAATTTTTGCAAGGAAATCCTTGACAACCGGGTCGGGACCACGGAGAAGCGCAAGCTGTGAATATCCCTGGAGGACGGTGAGCTGGTTCACGACATCGTGCCGCGTGATGCTGTTGAGGAGGTTGAGTTTCTTGTTGGCGCGGCGCAGCGCTTCTTCTCCCTGCTTCCTGTCGGTTATGTCGTGACTTGCAGCAACGTGAACATGCCGCCCTTCCCAGGTAAAAAAGCGCCCGTTGATCTCAACGGGAAAAACCATCCCGTCTTTCTTCCTGTGGTAGCGGAGAGGAATCGAGACACTCCCGGTAACGGACTTTGTTGTAACCTCCCTTGTCTTTTCCGGTTCCGCGGAAAGATCCGTGTTTTTCATGGTGAGCAGCTCTTCGTGGCTGTACCCGTACATTTCTGTTGCTGCTTCGTTGGCTTCAAGCAGCCAGCCGGTCTCGTTATCGATCAGGAATATGGCTTCACTGCCGAGTTCAAAAAGTCCCCGGTATTTCTCCATGCTGTCCCTGAGCGCTTCCTGCGCCTGCCAGCGTTCATCCTCGATAGCAATGGCATTGGCCAGGATAGATAAAAATTCAAGGTCCCGTTCGCCCGGGGAAAACACATCCTGGTATAACACCGAGAGGACCCCATAGTAATCGTTGCCTATCCGGACCGTTTTTCCCACATAGGTTGCAAACGGGAATCGTCCGAGGTCTGCACTGTCTTGTGCAAAGGCTGAATTTCCCATGTCGGTTATCACAACCGGGTTGTCCTTGCCCTGCCGGATTACATCTACAAATATCCGGCTCCCCAGCGAGTCGTCATCAGTAAATCCGTCGGGGAGATTCCAGCTCCCGATGCATTTCCGTCCGCACCGGCTGTCCCGCCGGTAATAGTATGCACAGGTCCCGTGAAGAAGCTCGCCTGCAAGTGCAGTGATCATGTCAATATTTTTTAAGGGATCGGGACCGAAACGGTGAAAAGTCTCATACAAACGGAAAAGCCGGTCCGTATCCTGTTTGCGCTCGGTAATATCCACCTGAACGCTAAGGACGGCCGGAATACCATCATACAGGATCTGTGTAGTGGATGCATCCACCCAGCGCATCTCCCCATCTTTCCTTACGATCCTGACTATCTCGTGAGAGGATCTTTCCTCACGTTTCAGCATCTCCAGACCCCGCTCTTTCACCTTTTCCGAAAACCCGGGATGCACAAATTCCCAGAACGGCATTCCCACCAGTTCTTCCGGAGAATAGCCAGTCAGGATCCCGGCTGCGGGGTTAACGTACAGGATCTTTTGCCGGAAGACAAAAATACTGGCAGTGGTTGTTTCCGAGAGCAGGCGGAAACGGGCCTCGCTTTCCCGGAGTTCCTTCTGGTTCTGTGCAAGGGAATCGAACTGTTCCCTGAGTTCTTCTTCAGCAGCGGCTACCTCTTCGTAAGCAGATCGCAGTTCGTCCTCGGCTTTTTTCCGCGGGGTGATGTCCCGGATCGATTCGATTGCCCCGGTAATCTCTCCCTCTGTATTGTAAAGGGGGCTTGCCTTTCCCATGACAATTATCGGGTGACCACCGGGATGGGGCAGGTCTGTTTCAGCAATGAGAACGTCTTTTTCCCGGATAATGCCGGAATAATGCTCCATTATGTGCTCTTCACTCGCCGATATCAGATCGATGAGAATGGGCCTGCGGTGACCGTAAAACGGAATGGAATACTCGTAATCGCCTTTCCCGAGAATATCTGTTGAGGAAACCCCGGAAAGTCCTTCCATTGCCCGGTTCCAGGCAATCACCTGCCCTTCACGGTTGATAGCAAACGTGGGGTCCGGGAGGAAGTTGATGATATCAAACAGTCGTTTTTCCGATGTCCGCAGATCGCATTCAGCTCTCCGTTTGCCAACTGCCTGGCGCACTTTATGGGCCAGTTCCGTGAACTGGGCTCCGGCATCCCCCCCTTTCTGGAGATAAAAATCAGCCCCGCTGTTGAGGGCCTCGATCACAATCTCCTCCCGGCCCCGACCGGTAAAGAGGATGAACGGGATATCCCCAAAACGGGTGCGGACGATTTTTAAAAGAGTGATCCCGTCCATCTCCGGCATCTGGTAGTCGGCAATGACGGCGTCGTAGTGTTTTGTTTCAAGGAGCCCCGGAACACCGGTTGCAGATTCAAGGATATCTACACTGAACTCCCCTGTCCGTTCCAGAAAAATACGGCAGAGATCGAGAAGAACGGGCTCGTCATCCACGTACAGGACGGAGATCATTCAAGACAATAGGCATCCGATCAGGGATAATCGTTGTGTTTTTTTCGTCGGGCGACAAGGAGAGATTACCTGAATTTTTTATAAAAACCTTTGATGAATGCCCCTCCGCAGGAAAGAGCAGCCTCCATAAACGCATGATGGCATTTCGTTTTTGAGGCGTGTTCCTGATATCGTTTCACTCACGTAAAAAAAATTCCGGAACAGGGAAAAAGAGACTGCGTGCAAATACGATCCATCACATTGGCCGGAAACGCTTGACAACAATATCCGACAGGCCCTTCTTTTTTATCTCGACTTTTATTGTGGTCTCCTTGTACTTGATCTCGTGGATGCCAAACTTCTTTGCTTCGACAAGCCGCTCCAGGGCAAGCAGGTCGGTCCTGTGCATACGCTTGAAATCGTCTCCTTCATAGGTTACTTTCACCATGATTTTCCTCCAAACCTGATATGAAGGACAATGGGCCGGAATCCTTATCAATCTTGTGCGATGCGTGTTCTGACCGCTCCGGACAATCCGGCTACCAAATAACCCCCATATTCCGCGTATTTATAAGGAAAGATTAAATATTGTATCCCAGCATAATCCTATGTGAAGAGTTATGAGCAGGGAGAAGATCAAGGTTCCCGGAAAAGCCTATGAGGAATTAATCGCCCTCCAGCGTGAGATCCATTTCACGCAGGATCACCAGGACACAATCAAAAAGGCTGAAGACCGTGGGTATATGAATGCCGCAAACTGGATCCGGCAGAACGAACAGTCATACAAGATCGGATTCGCATGGGGTTTTGAGTCAACGGGTGACGAGCCGCAGGGAACGCTCCGCGAGATTCCCGTGCGGGAGATGCCGGCTCAGAAGCGGACGATTGTCAAGCCCGAAAAGCAGACAATAGAACCTCGAACCTCGAACCAGGCACGTCCCATGAAGAAGACCTCCTCGGGCTCGAAGGGTGGCTCAAAGAGCAGTGGCGGGTTCTTTGCCGGGATCAAGAGCTGGCTTGCGAAATATTTCTAATCTCTTTTACCGGGAACGATCGTTTCGAACCCGTAATACGAAGATATATTCTTTTTTCTTTAACTGCATTCCTGGAGGGGCAGCCCACGGGTACGGTTATCCATCGGCAGGAATATGCGTAGCGTTTGCCAACATTATTTAGGACTATTACCATGCCACGGGACTTGTCGGAAAAAGATATTGCCATTCTCAAGAAACTTGCACCGGAATGCGGAGACCTCACCTGTTCGGGTTCAGGACATTCCTTCCATTCGATCCTTCCCCCGGTCTCCAACCATTTCTCCGAGGACAGCAATGATTTCATCGGCCGGATCAGCCGGCTCAGCAACGAGGAACTCACGTACATCACGGACATGATACTCAAAGGAGAGGAGAGCATGGGCTGCCTCCCGGTTGAAGATGTCGAGGCACTCGTCCACCTTCTCCACGACCGCCTCTCCCCGGAGCATGCAAAAAAGGTGATTGATGCCTACGAATCCGGCTCCTCCTGCGAACACTGATATCACCACCCCTATTCCGGCATGAAAGACATTGCACCACTCCTGCCCGGGCTTACCGGTGCAACAGCAAAACAACGCATTGCAGCAGCAGAGGCTCTCGGGAAATCCGGCAACCCCGCGGCTGCCGGACCACTCGGTGCGGCACTCAAAGACCGGAGCATACCGGTCCGGGCAGCAGTGGTTCTTGCACTCGGCCGGCTTGACGATTCCGCGGCCGTCCCGTTCCTCGTTCAGGCACTCGAGGATCCTGAACCATCAGTCCGGGCTGCGGCCGTTGCCGGTCTCGGGCGGATTGGGGATCCCGCAGCATCCGTACCCCTGATCGCCTGCTTACAGGACAGGAACCTTGAAGTCAGAATCGGATCAGCGCAGGTGCTGGGCGGGCTTGGAGACCGGCGTGCGCTCGAATCGCTCATGAGGGTGCTTCGCGAAGATCCTTTTTCCGAGGTGCGGGATGCTGCATCCGCAGCAATCAAACGGCTGGAGCGATAAAAGCCGGGCTTTTTGGGGCCGGACCGGCTGCACCCAAAATTTATCACCCCGGCTTGGCAATCTTATGGCAACGGACTGGAGACCGAAGTATGGCAGGACAACATTCCCCCGTAGAATATGTAATCAGGATATTTTCAATCGTGCCGATGATCATGTACATGATCGTGGCAGTCATGCTCACGATCATTGCGATCTTCTCGATCTATGATGCAGCCCAGCTGATCGTCCAGATGATCAACAGCCGGGACTTTGCCAACGGTCTTGTCGGTGTCATCTACGCACTCCTCCTCACCATCACGATCATCGTCCTCTTCGAGACGGTCACGGTTTATTTCAGGACCAAACATGTGGAAGTCCGGGCCCTGCTCATTGCGGGACTCACGGGCATGGTCCGGCACATCCTTGTCTATAATGTCGGAACCGTTGATCCCGCCATGGTCTTTGGCACGGTTGCGCTCCTGGCAGTCCTTATTGCAGGCATCGTTCTTGTCAAACCGGAACAGCTCCCGTAACGTTCACCTTTTTTTGCACGCAGATTATTAGGATGGGATGCACAACTTCCTCACTGGGAAGAATGACCATGCCGGATATCATCGATGCCGGGGACCTGAAGAAGACTTACGGGAGCATCGTCGCTGTAGCCGGCATCCGGTTTACCGTGAAAAAGGGAGAGATCTTCGGTTTCCTCGGGCCCAACGGGGCTGGCAAGACCACGACCATGAAGATGATCACCTGCATCTCTCCCCGCACGGCCGGCTCGCTCAGGGTTTTTGGCCTGGACCCGGATCTGAGCCCTGCAGAGATCAAACAGCGGCTCGGCGTTGTCCCGCAGGAGACAAACCTGGACCCGGATTTCTCCTGCTACGGCAATCTCATCACCTACTCGAGGTATTTCGATATTCCCGAAGCAGCCGCACAGAAAAAAGCCGATGAACTGCTGGAGTTCGTCCAGTTGCAGGAGAAGCGGGATGTGCCGGTCGACAAGCTCTCGGGCGGGATGAAGCGGCGCCTGATCCTGGCCCGGGCGCTCGTCAACAGCCCGGACCTGCTCATTCTCGATGAGCCGACCATCGGGCTCGACCCGCAGGCCCGCCACCTGATCTGGGAGAAACTCAAACTGCTCAAGGCCCAGGGAAATACCATTGTGATGAACACGCATTACCTGGACGAGGCGTCACGGCTTTGCGACCGGCTCGTGATCATGGACAACGGGAAGATCCTGGTGGAGGGTGCCCCGGCTGATCTGGTGCGGGAACATGTCGGGGAGGAGATCGTGGAAGTGGAGAACACTCCCGAGACAGCGGCCTGTCTGAACGGTTCGCAGATCCCGTTCGAGACATTCGGCGACACCATCCAGGTAGCCACCGGGTCCGCCCGCAACGTTGCCCGGCTCCTCTTCGACCGCTGCCAGCCAAAGAACGTGCTCACCCGGCCGGCAACCCTTGAAGACGTATTCCTGAAACTGACCGGGAGGACACTCCGGGAGTGACCATGACATCCGTATTTTCCATACCCGTAATCACACGGCGGGCGGGCAGGGTCTGGTACCGGAACTTCGAAGTTTTCTTAAAGACGTGGAAAGTGAACTTCTTTCCCCCGTTCATTGAGGCCTTCCTTTACCTCTTTGCCATCGGGCTTGGCATCGGGTCGTACGTTGGGGCCATTGACGGGATCCCCTATGTGAACTACATTGCACCGGCTATCCTTGCCATCGCGGTGATGAACTCGGCCTTCTTCGAATGCACGTACGGTTCGTACGTCCGGATGTACTACCAGAAGAGTTTCGATGCCATGATCGCCACACCGCTCTCAATCGAGGACGTGATCGCGGGAGAGATCCTCTGGGGGGCAACCCGGAGCGTGATGTATGTTGCGATCATGCTCCCCGTCCTTGCCGCGTTTGGCGTCATCTCCCTGCCGGCATCCCTCCTTGCCATCCCGCTCGCGTTCCTTGGCGGGCTGATGTTTGCAGGTATCGGGATGTGCTTCACTGCGGTAACGCCCGGGATCGACACGCTCAATTACCCGTCGTTCCTCTTCATCACACCCATGACCCTCTTCTCGGGAACGTTCTTCCCGCTCGCGCTCCTGCCAACAGCGATTCAGTATGCGGCGCTTGTGGTCATGCCCCTCACCCACATCGTTGCGATCATGCGGATGTTCACCATCCCGTCATTCTCGTGGATGCTGTTCCTGCACCTTGTATGGATCATTCTTGTGACGCTCATCGTCTGCGTCCTCTCCATCAACCTGATGAAAAAGCGCCTGATTGTCTGAGCCCCGGAATAAGAGTTATTAATCGCGGGTTATCCGCAGCACGTATAATTGTTCATCCTCAAGGGACTCTTCTGCAACAATAAAAACACGGAAGCCGCTCTTTTTAAAGATTGCAGAGGTTTCGGGAAGGCCGGTTAAGGATGAGATGAGAAGGAGGATCCCCCCTTTGGGAGCAAGAATCCTCCCCGCTTCCGCAGCAAAACGCTCAATTACTTCCCGCCCGGTGATTCCCCCGTCCAGAGCATACTCCAGCCAGTCATCAATCCGCTCCTCCGGCAGCGTAGGGAGGTAGGGGGGATTGAAAAGGATAAGATCGAAAGGTCCCCGGATCCCGGCAGCGAGATCGGTTCTTACAACCTCCACGCCATATCCCCGGGCACAGCAGGCCGCATGGGGATTGATATCCGTTGCAACAACCTCAGCAACCGGGGAGAGGTGCCGGGCAATATGCCCGGACCCGGTCCCGATCTCCAGGACCCGGTCGGAAGGCCGGACTTCGGCCAGTGCGGCCCGGAGGAGGAGGAAGGTATCGGCTTCCGGCTGGTAGACCTGGGCGGGATCGTGGGACATTGTCCCTGAATGGTACGACCGGAGGGGCAAAAAGGGATTGCCTAAAAAGAATCTGCCGGGAGCGCCAGCCCGTCATTCTTATGTAAACCTGCCGGCAGTTTATTACCCTGAAATCATCCCATTACGAGAAAAACGGGCAGGGCACGATCACAGGCCCCAGGATGTACCTGTGAGCCGGAGATACACCGGAAAATTGCGGTACCCGATCCCAGCAGGAATATCAAAAATGGGCTCAATAGATATGTGAAAGAGGAGCGGGAAGACGTGCAGACACAGGTCGATTATGCCCGGAAGGGAACGATTACACCCCAGATGCGAAAGACTGCAAAAGCCGAGGGTATTGACCCGGAACTCCTCTGCGGTCATATTGCGGCAGGCCGGGCCGTGATCATGCAGCGAGGGAAGCGGTTGACCGGTATTGGTAAGGATTGCCGCACCAAGATCAATGTCAACCTGGGTACATCTACGGAAAAAGTGTGCCTTGAGGATGAACTGGAGAAGGCCCGGATCGCAGAAGAGTTTGGCGGCGACACCATCAGCGACCTCTCGATGGGCGGGGACATCACCGCCATCCGGGCAGCAATCCTTGCAGAGACTACCCTTCCGCTCACCACCGTTCCCATTTATCAGAGCGTGGTGGAGCACGGCTTTCGGGATATGACCTCCGGGGATATTCTCGGCATGCTCCGCATGCAGGCAGAGGAGGGCATCAGTTCCTGTGTGATCCACTGCGTCAGCCGTACCATGCTCGATCTGTATAAAAAGAAGAAGCGGATCCTCGGCCTGGTCTCAAAAGGCGGATCGATTACCAGTGCGTTCATACTCAAGAACCAGTGCGAGAACCCCTACATCGAGCACTTCGACGAGGTTCTCTCCATCTGCAAAAAGCACGATATCGTCCTCTCGCTCGGGAACACCGCCCGGAGCGGGTGCATCCATGACCGCAGGGACGCCATGCAGAAGGAGGAGATCCGCGGGAATGCCCTGCTCGCAGCCCGGGCCCATGAGGCAGGAGTGCAGGTCATCATCGAAGGCTGCGGGGGTCATATCCGCAGCGACCGTATACCCCGGTATATCCGGGATTACCGGAAAGCATCCCCATTCCCGCTCTTTGTTGCCGGTCCGCTCCCTACCGACATCGGTGCCGGCTATGACCACATTGCCGGGGCGGTCGGCGGAAGTGTGGCAAGTGCTGCAGGAGCAGATTACCTCTGTTATATCACGCCGGCCGAACACCTCGGGCTTCCGGGACCGGCTGCGGTCAAGGAGGGGCTTATCGCGTTCCGGATAGCCGCCCATATCGGGGATTCTGTCAAATACGGACGGGATGCAGAGGATAAAAACGTGGCACGGCTCCGGGCCACCCTTGACCGCGAAGGGCAGATTCGCTGCTCCATGGACCCCGCAAGGGCCCGGGAACTCTCCGACGGGGACAGGGAATGCACGATGTGCGGGGAGTTCTGCGCAATAAAGATTATGCGGGAGTTCTGATCCTCATACCCCACGTTATTCAGCCGGTTATGGTGTCCGGGAAGATACCGCGACCGGCATTCTCGCGGTACCGCTGGTAGTTCGCGATAACTCCTGCGGTCGAGCTGTTCGCATAACAGTAAGCGCACAGGTGCATGCAGGTGGAATACTGCCCGATATCTTTTGATACTATGCAGCTGCACGCGTTCCGCTGCCCCGGATCCTTAAGGTACCGGGCAGGGATTGGCGAATCCGCGCTCCCGGCAAGTGCCTGCTGGCCACCCGGCCGGAGGAAACCCATCAGCGCAGCATCCTTAAAAAATTCTTCCGTTATCAGGGAATAGCTGATGCATTGTCCTTTCGATATACCATAGGGCGACAGATCGCCATTCTCCCCGCAGGCTGATATCTCCAGACCCCACCGCGTATTGAGAGCGGCAAGACCGGTACAAAATTCCGCACGTTCGCGGTCCGTGAACTCCCGGACACCGGAAAAACCCTGACTCACCAGGTTCCTTTCGACCTTCCGGTACTTTCTGATATCAACAAAACTAAAAACAAGCCTGCGGGTAGAGGGAGCGATCTGGTCACCGACAGACCTGACCTTTTCAAGCAGGTCGCTCACCGTGATCTGATCCGACAGGATCAGGGGATCGAACCGCCAGACAACCCGTCCCTTTCCGATGCGTTTTGAGAGGCGGATAAACGTCCGTATCCGTTCATCAACCGGGGGAATTCGGGGTTCGAGCCCTTCGGCATCGTAATCGTTGAGCGTGTAGAGGAAGTAATAGCCATAGCCTGCCCGGTCAAGGGTGTCAAGGTGCGGCAGGAACGGGGCCGGGTTCTTCGACCAGAAGACAAAGAGCCGGGTTTTTGCATAGGAGACATAGACCGGACTGCCACCAAAAGGGCTCTTCCATTTCACATACCCGGCGTTCAGACGGGCCATGAACCAGTCGCCAAACAAAGCCGGGATATCGGTCGAGCGGCTCGCTGAAACAATGAGCGGGGCAATGGCTTCAACCGTCCTCACCCCCGTTGGGGAATCGGGATTGGCAATTTCCAGCGGGAGGTGTTCCCAGCCATTCCACACCATAATAACTATCCTAAAGATAATTCGAAGGGTTCGTGTAATATAAAAATTAATTCACAACATTTTGCAATGTTTAGATCATTATTTTTATGGTTCATAATTTTATTACAAAGTAATGTGATTATTCAAAAAGATGGATGAGAAAAAAAATTTAATTTAATGCAATTTTAACAGCTGGCAATTTTAATATTAATATTGAAGTTCGTTTTTGCGAGAGAGTTAATAAACAAATTTTTGGATAAACTTCAAACAATTCCCAGAACATTTGTTTAATCCCAATAATTGATCACAGTTTTATTCCAGATTATGATCAGTTTAAATAGTACTTATATACAAATATGTGATCATGGAAAAGATAGACCAAGTTAACAATGACAATTCAAATCATAGATCCCAGGAGAAGGAAAACGTGATGACGGAAAAAACACCAATCAGTACAATTAAGGAAAAAGTGGAGAAAAGGTCCAACCGACCATACCCTGCTCATACACTTGAAGACGCGTTGTGTGTTGCTAGAGCAATTCAAGACAATAACGCCGGTAAACCGATGAAGCGATTATTGTTAGCAGAGGCAGTTGGACGAACACCAGGAAGTTCAGAGTATCGACTGCTACTTAGTTCGTCATTTAAATATGGATTAACAACAGGAAATGAAAAATCTGAATATATTGAAATGACGCCATTAGGCATTTCAATTATCAAGCCAACAAGTGATCAAGAAAGACAGACTTCATATAATAAAGCCACATTAAATCCTGAATTCTTCAAAAGAGTGTACGATCATTATAATGAAAATAAATTACCAAGTGAAACTTTCCTGAAAAATACTATCGAGAGAGAATTCGGGTTATCAAGGGAATGGTTAGATGATTTCTTAAAAATTTTTATCGCAAACGGTAGATCTTCAGGGATCATACGAGATATTTCAGGATCACCCTATGTGATGATAGATGCTATTAATCACATCTCTGTTGACCAGACTAAACAAGATCAAAAATCTGAAGATAAAACATCTCAAACTTCAACCGGCGAAACTAAAAAAGACACTCCCCCAGAGGATAATGTAGACAACAAACAAAATGAACAGGATTTTGAAAAATTCCAGTCACAAGATAATACCCTGAAACCTAGAATTTTTATTTCGCATAGCAATAATCAGGAGATCGTTGAACAAATAAAAACGATGCTAGAATTAGCCGACATTGAATATGAAATCGCTGAAGAGGAAGAATCTGCTGCGATCCCAGTGACGGAAAAAGTATTATCTGCGATGCGAAGATGTAATGCAGCGGTAATATGCGTTACAGCGGATGAAAAAGAGAAGAGAGAGGATAGAACCCAAGGAATCAATCAAAATGTGTTAATTGAGATTGGTGCTGCATTCGTTCTTTACGATAAAAAAGTTGTATTAGTTTGGGACAAGGTTGTTGCAATACCTTCCAACCTTCAAGGATTATATCGATGTGAATTTTCTGGGAATGAATTATCTTGGACAACTGGGATGAAATTGATGAAAGCCGTTAGCAAATTTAAAGGAAAGTCTAACGAGAACTGATCCTTTTTTACTCGATATTTGCAATCGTTGCAAAATCCTCAAGGTACAGGGCTTCCGGACGGCTCTGGAGGATCTCGGGGGGCAGTTCCTGTAACACCCGCTCCACCCAGGCGGCAGGAAGCATGCTGCCCACAGAACCTTTCAGACAGTTTCTCACGGTCTTTCTCCGGTGGGAGAAGAGCGCCCGGACCACATCGGCATACAGCCTGCGATCGTTGATAAAGAAGATAGGATCCCGGGGAAAGATCTTGACGACCGTTGAGTTGACCTCTGGCCGTGGCGAGAAGCTCTGGGGAGGGAGCTTAAAACAGGTCTGGACTGCGGCGTAGGTCTGGACCATGATGGAGAGCCGGCCGCAGTCCTTGGTTCCTGCACGGGCAACCATCCGGTCGGCAAACTCGGTCTGGTACATCAGTACCGCCACTTCAAACCCGATATCGAGCAGCCGGAACGTGATCTTTGAGGATGCAGAGTAGGGAAGGTTGGAAACAGAGATCTCGAAGGGGGGGATAGGACACCGGGTCGCATCCCCCTGCTGGAGGGTCAACTGTCCGGAAGCTAACTCTTCAGAAAAAATAACGGCCAGCTCTTCGCAGAGCCTGCCATCGAGTTCAATTGCATGAACCTTTGCCCCCCGGTCGAGCAGGGCCCTTGTGAGAGCTCCGTTGCCCGGCCCGATCTCAAGCACCTTCCTCCCCTTCACTTCAGCAAGATCAGCAATACGCTCAATCGCGTGCTGGTCTATGAGGAAATGCTGGTCGTTGTGCGCTTTCATTTCGAGGTGAAGACGTGGTACTTGACGTCCTTGTCCTGGAGTTCCTCAAGAATCCGGGCCTGGATCATCCTCTCCGGGTGGGGGATGGACTTGATCCGTGCAGAGATATCTGCCAGACTCGCAAACGGTTTCTTGTTGCGCTCTTCGAGAATCTCCCACATCAGTTTCTTGCCGATCCCCGGGAGGAGATGGAGCATGTGGAGCTTGGGTGTGATCGAGATGGCCTTGTTGAAGAACGCGACAAAATCCGGTTCCCGCTCTTTTACCACCAGTTCGATAACGAACGGCAGTTCACCACGGGCGGTCGGGGTCAGTTCCTCGTACCCGACACGGCGTTTGACACGTTCGACTTTCTGCCGCTCGGCATCCCCGATGTAGACCTTCTCCTGGATCTCCATCTGGACACCGGCTTTGGGCACAAGCTCAAGCAGTTTGAACTGTTCGACACCCATCGCCTGAACGATCGGTTCTCTCTTAAAAGGGGGGCGGGGGTCGTCGGGGTGCCCTTTGAGGAGCACATCGAGTACGATCGCATTTACCTCTTTTTTCTCCGCCTTCATCACTTCCACACCTCAGAAGCGTGTCATTACTGTTTCGATAATCTTATCGAGTTCCTCGGGCGAGAGCGTGTACCGCTCTTTTGCAAAGATAGCCCGTACTTCATCACGGGTTTTTGGCATGATGTTTGCAATACGGTAGGCAATCTCCGGCTTCATCTTCTCCATCTTGATGAGATCGGAGACAAGTGCCTCTGCTTTTTCAGGTGTTGTCTTTGCAAGCTGATTGGCATGCTCGATGCTGCGCCGGAACTCGTAGGACATCTCCTTTTCGGCGGCAATCCGTTCAGATTCCACACCTAAAAGTACGCCACGCATCTCCGGAAGCGTGACCTTCTCTTCGCTAATTATACCCTTAACTTTCATGCCAATAACCTGACAGTGAATTTACTTTTGTGCTTTTAGATGTTGTGGTCTGGCAATGACGATCTTGTCAGCATTGCCGTCACGGATGGTGAGCATCCATGCACGCCCGCGCTGACCGAGAACGGTTCCTGTCAGTCCGTGGAAACGGCGGTGGGGCATGCCCTTCTGGACGCTGGGATTGCAGACAATGTGAACCCGGTCCCCGACCTCGAATCTCTGGATGACGCAGGTGCACGGGGGCAGCCCGCGTTCCCGTAAATCTTTCTTGAATTTATACCGTGTTTTCTTTCTTGGACCATTGTGGTGTGCCATTGTTTATTCTCCCTCCTGTGCTCCTTCAACCTGTGTAACGTCGAGGCTGGTGACGTGAGCCGCTCTTTGCAGGATCTCGGCAAGACTCGGACTCGTTCTGCCGGTGTCCCCGGATACGAGTTCTTTTATGTAGAGGCCGGCTTCACCCAGGACTTCAACAATGAAGTTGCCGTCCTGTTCCCCTACACACTCGATATCGAGGACTTTTCGCTCCCGGACCTTGTCGGCTCTCCGGTGAGCGACCCTTTCGGGCGTGCGCTGGTATATTGTGGCGCCCTGCAAGGTTTTTACGGCTTTTGCGAACTCATCCGCAGGTAATTCGCCTTCAACCTCGACCAGGATCCTGTATTTTTTATGCGCTTTGTTTGATTTAAGGGTTTCCACCTCTGCCCGGTCGGCCCAGCGTTTTATCGCAACGGAGACACGCCCGTCAGCGGTACGGTTGATCTCGTTTTCCAGTTCCGCAAGGTCGATGGAGCGTTTCTTTGGCGAGACCACTTCGAGAATAAAGGGACGGCCGGTTCCCACCATCCGGGCGTCGATATCCTCCCTGCCCGCGCCATGCAGCACGGCGTTGTCGGCATCGAACATCTCAATAACCGGCCGGCCGATCAGTTCCTCGACAGAGTCGAGGTACTGGGCCCCGGTGAAGTTGCATTTCTCGCAGCCCGCACCCCTGCAGGCCCGGCAGTCCCAGTGGGTCTGGGGGATACCCCGCTCGAACTTCTGGTAGCGGCCGTAGAAGAAGGCCGAGTTGATCTGGACCTCGACCGTTCCTTTCGCGGCATCAAGGATGAGAACCAGTTCCGGCTTCTTGAAATCCACGAGCTTGCCTATCCGGGCAGAGACCGCTTTTCCCACTTCCCGGTTCACTTCGGATTTGAAGGGTTCGGGCTCGGCAAGCGAGAGATCGCTCCAGACCATCTCCTCGTTCTCGGCAATCAGGGGAGGGACGCGGCAGCCCACGAGGAGCGTTGAGAACTCAATACCCTTCGTGGCTTCGATCACCCGGTCAGCCCACAGCGAAACATCATCGAAGAAATTTCCGCAGACCCAGCAGGTGCCGGTGAATTTTTTGTACGGCTGGTTCTCGGCAATCGCAAGCGCGATCTTAAGGCCGCGTCCCCGTTCATCGTTCGAGAGCCCGTGGGAGCGTTTGCCAAAGAACCGCCCGAGGCAGTGATCGCAGCACTCGCCATAGGCAAGGATAGCCTTTACCTGTTCTTGTAGTTCCATAATCAGCAACTTCTCCTGTCCAGTTCATTGTGCAGGACGGTTATGGTATGATCCGCGTGGAGGCACTTTGGCCCCACCGAGTATCGCGGGCAGTTCCGGATAAGCTCTTCCTCGCTCTCCGTAAAATTCAGATGGTCGGAGAGGAGGAATGCATCCGGAAGATCTGCAGATCCCCGCACATCCGTTCCTTTCTCATCGAGTACCGCAAAGCGGTGCTCAGCAAGGAGCCGCTCGAGTCCCCCCTTCCGGATAAATACTCCCTGGGCCGCTTCGCGAAACTCGTTTCCGCAGGGAACATCGATGACCTTCTTTATGAGCGCCCCCGCACTCCGCTCATCCGGTGATAGGGAACAGACGGTTGCACCGGAGAACTTCACGGTCTTCGGTGCTTTCGGTTCCCCGCAGAGGACAAGGTAACAGTCCACATCCCTGCGAAGATCGTGCGAGAGGAAGAGCGAGGCGTTCACGCACCGGCAGAGGACATCCATACGTCCGCCGCTGCCCGGCAGGTCATTGAGCGAAAATCCCCCGTCCGTCCGGGCAAGGTGCCCGACAATCGCAAACGCAGTCATTTACTGCATTCCCGAGAAACGCTTCATTAAGCGCTGCATGTTGAATTTTCCGCCGCTTGCACCCCGCAGCCCCTTGAGCGTGCGCTGCATCATCTTGTAATACTTGATAAGTTCGCGGACTTCATCTGGCGTGGCACCGGCCCCCTGGGCTATCCGCTGCATGCGGGAGCTGTTGATGAGCGCCGGGTCATCCAGTTCACCGGGGGTCATCGAGTCCATGATGATCCGGTACCGGACCATCTTGGTGCTGGTGACATCGTACACACCTTCAGGCAGCTGCATGTTCCCGAGCGGGAGCATGCCCATGATCTGTTTCAGGGGGCCCATCTTGTTGAGGGCCTCAAGCTGCTTGTACATGTCACGGAGGGTGAACTTGCCCTTCATCATGGCGTTGACGTCCATGTCGTCAACTTTCATGGCCTCGGTTGCCTTCTCCATGAGGGCTTTTAAATCCCCCATACCGAGAAGCCGTGAGATGAACCCGTCGGCATCGAACCGCTCGAGATCCTCGATAGTCTCACCATTACCGATAAAGGCAATCCCGCTCTTGGTCTCGGCAACCGCAGATATTGCGCCACCGCCTTTTGCGGTACCGTCCATCTTGGTGATGATGACACCGTCAATTCCGATAGCCTCGTGGAAGCGCTTTGCCTGTTCGCTCGCCTGTTGCCCGAGGGCAGCATCGATAACAAGCCAGCGGTGGGTTGCTTTTGTCAGCTGGTTGAGCTCGATTATCTCATTTATGAGATCCGCTTCGAGCGCATGCCTTCCCTGGGTATCAACGATGATGAGTTCCTGATCCTTCAGGGCAACAAGCCCCTCGCGGGTAATCTTTATCGCATCCTTCTCCAGAGGGTTGCCAAAGCAGGGAACATGGATCTTGGTACAGAGGGTCGAGATCTGGTCGAAAGCTCCGGGCCGGAACGTATCGGCACAGATGACGCCGACCTTCATCCCTTTCTTCTGGAAGTAGCGGGCGAGCTTTCCCGTTGTCGTGGTCTTGCCGCTCCCCTGGAGACCCGCCATGAGGATAGTCTGGGGTTCCAGCCGGACATCCGTTGAGGCCCAGACAAGCCGGACCAGTTCCTGGTACACAATCCGGAGCACATGCTCGCGGACATTCATCCCCTTTGGGGGTTCCTCGTCAAGGGAGCGGGTGCGGATCGCTTTGGAGAGCTCCATGACGAGCTTGACATTGACATCGGCAGAAATCAGGGCCCGCTGGAGATCCTTGACCAGTTCATCGACCGCTGCCCGGTCAACTACGGTTTTACCGGCCAGTTTCTTGAGCGCATCTTTCAGAGATGAGGAAAGTCCGTCGAGCATCAGGAATCACCGTCCAGGAGTTCGTCCACTACTTTTGCCGGTTCAAAGGGGATAATGTCATCGTACGACTGGCCCACCCCAAGAAACATGAGCGGTTTGCCGATGGTGTGGGCAATCGAGATGGCAGCTCCGCCCCGGGAGTCCATATCCGCTTTTGTGAGGACGACTGCATCCGCCCCAACGGTCTTGTCGAACTCGAAAGCCCGGGTCACAGCATCGTTACCGGCAACCGCTTCGTCAACGTACACCACGAGATCGGGTTTCATCACCCGTTTTATCTTCTCGAGCTGGCTCATCAGGTTTGCCTTGTTGTGGAACCGTCCGGCAGTATCGGCGAGGACAACATCGAGTTTATGGGAAACTGCGTACTGCACCGCATCGAAAAGGACGGCTGACGGATCGGCACCTTCCTGGTGCTGGATGACCTTGATCCCGAGGCGTTCGGCATGCACACTGATCTGCTCAATGGCCCCGGCCCGGTAGGTGTCACCGGCCCCTATGACCACAGTCAGCCCCTGCTTTTTCAGGTAGGAGCCAATCTTGGCCACCGTGGTGGTCTTGCCGGTTCCGTTGACACCGGTGAAGAGGATCTTCACGGGTTTGGGGTGATTGCGGATATACCCGGTGAGATCGAAACCGTTCCCGAGCACTTCGAGGAGTGCTGTCCTGAGGGCACTCACAACGAGGTGATCCACGGACTCCCCGATCTTCCGGTGTTTTCCCACGAGCCCTTTCCTCACATGCGATATGATGGCATCTGTTGCCGGCAGGGCTACGTCGCTCTCAAGGAGCGTCATCTCCAGTTCATCAAGGGCCTCGGTCACATCCTTTTCTGATACGATCAGTTCCCGGTCCTTGATGAGGACTTTGACCTTCTCGACAAAAGAGGGCTTTGTCCCGGCAGAGGGCTGCTCTGCGGTTACCGACGATTCAGGGGTTGCTTTAGCCAGGGCTCCTGAAGGATCAGGGGATTCTGGTTTTTCTGCAGCTGCCTGAATACTCCCGCTCAGCCGGTTCCGTGCAGCCTGCAGTTTCTCGCGAAGACCCCCAAACATAAGGAGTGCGGCCCCGTTATTCCGCTTCCTGCTCAGCCATCGACTGCTGGTACCCGGACTCGATCCTCTGGTTGATCTCGTTCATCTGGGACCGGAGGCGATCGAGCGTCTCAGCCACTTTCTTCTGGGAAGCTTCCATCTCGATGATCCGTTCTTTTAAGAACTCGATTGCATCGCTGTTGGAGCGTTCCACCACAACTTCGGCACCGATGGCAAGGAGAACCTTCTCGGGTTCAAGCACTTTTGCCCGGACGCTTGCACCGCCGCCAATCTGGAGGAGAACCGTATTATCTTCGGAGGTGAGCATGGCTTCGAGTGCCTCAATTGCTGCATGAGCCTCCATCCTCCCGTTCTCCAGCAGTTCCAGCTGGCTCATAAAAATCTCTGCCTGCTGACCATATTCTTTCAGGTAATGCTGGAGCGTCATCAGTTCACGCTGATCTATTGGTTGCATGGTATTGTCCATAATCCGCCTCCCTTGAAAATATCCCTGTACCGGGTATTTCTGACTCCTGATATGTATGTCCTCCATGAGCATAAATACATCATTATGGATTAAGTCGCGCAGGGCAAGGGAAAATATCCGCATATTCAGTCATTTTTATCGTTAACAGGCCATTTTCATCGTTTCAGTCCTCATCGTTTATAATGGAACAACGACATATGAAATCACCAGCGAACCTGCGGATAACAGGAGGGTTATTTTGGACTTTAAAAACAGGGTTCTGATCATTGGGTATGGTGCGGTATGCAAGTGCATGTTCCCCATCCTGCTCCGGCATGTGAATATCCCCCTTGACCACATCACGATCATCGATTTCAAGGACAAGTCCGCAGATCTCAAGGCATGGACCTCGGCAGGCCTCCGGTTCGTCAAGACCCGGATAACACAGAATAACCTTAAGGAGACCCTTGCAGAATACCTCTCGCCCGGTGGCCTCCTGATCGATGAGGCATGGAATATCGACTGCTGCGAGATCGTGCAGTGGTGCCATGAGAATGAAGTCCTCTACGCCAACACGTCGGTTGAGGCCTGGGACCCGGACTCCGTCAAGCACACGGCAAGCCCCTACGAGAAGACGCTGTACTACCGGCAGATGAAACTCATGGAACTGACAAAGGACTGGAAAGATGCCACGACCTGCGTTGTTGACCATGGTGCAAACCCGGGCCTCATCTCGCACTTTGCCAAGCACGGGCTCGTGGATATTGCCGAACGGATGGTTTCCGATGGCATTGCAAAAGATCCGGAACTGATTAAAACACTGATCCGGGAGCAGGACTTTGGCGGGCTTGCAATGGAGACCGGTGTCCGGGTGATCCACTGCTCGGAACACGATACCCAGATCTCCCGGTCCCCGAAAAAGGTGGGCGAATTCGTTGGCACCTGGTGCATTGAGGGGCTCCAGGAGGAGGGGACCGCACCGGCCGAGATCGGCTGGGGCACTCACGAGAAGACCCTGCCCCCCATGGCAATTATTCCGCCGGTAGGCCCGAAGAACGGGATCCTTCTCCCGAAGATGGGGATCAATACCTGGGTCCGGTCCTGGATCCCCAACCAGGAGATCATCGGCATGGTGATCCGGCACGGAGAGACATTCGGTATATCCGACCGGTGGACGGTCTGGAAGGACGGGAAGGCGATCTACCGACCGACCGTCCTCTACGCATACATGCCCTGCGATGCAACGATCGCATCCCTCCACGAACTCCGGGCGCGGAACTACGTGCTCCAGCCCAAACTCCGGATCATGAGCGACCGCGAGATCGTATCCGGTGCAGATATCCTCGGGGCGCTCCTGATGGGACATCCCTACAAATCGTGGTGGACCGGCAGCATCCTGCCCATTGACGAGGCCAAGAAACTCGCTCCCGGCCAGAACGCAACAACCATCCAGGTCGCGCTCGGGGTTGTCAGCGCGGTGATGTGGATGATCAACAACCCAAAGAAGGGGTTCTGCCTTCCCGACGACCTGCCGCACGAGTTCGTGCTCAACATTGCAAAGCCCTATCTCGGGGAATTCTGGTCAGGGCCTTCCGACTGGACACCACTGAAAAACCGGGTTGTGTATTTCAAAGAGAACCCGGAGAATAATTACGACCGGGAAGATATCTGGCAATTCAAAAATTTCGTATTTGTGCAATAAATTCATATTCGTGCAATAAATCAATCATATAATGACAAAAACAGCGGTCGACAACAAGAAGCGCCGGAAGAAAAAAGGGACTGATGAGGCAACCCCCGTTCATCATATCGGGACAGTCAGTAAAAAACTCCTGCGGGATCTTGCTGCAGAGCATGGTACCCCTATTTTCGTTATCGATCACCAGAAACTCCGGGACAATTACAACGAGTTCAGGCAGCATATGCCTGATGTACAGGTCTATTTTGCGGTCAAGGCAAACTCCAACCCGGAGATCGTAAAGACCCTGTACGATATCGGCTGCAGCTTCGATGTGGCCTCGATGCCCGAGTTCATGATCGTGTACGAGAACATCAAGAACATGCCGAAAAAAGAGCAGCAGGAATACATCTGGGACAAGATCATCTACGCCAACACCATCAAGCCTATCGAGACGCTTGAGGCCCTTGATAAATACAAGCCGCTCGTCACATTCGATAATCATCACGAGATCCTCAAGATTCGCGACCATGCCCCGCATGCAGGTCTTGTCCTGCGCCTGCAGGTACCAAACACCGGTTCCATGGTTGAGCTCTCCTCGAAATTCGGCGCCCACCCCGGCGAGGCAGTGGACCTTATCATTGAGGCATTCGACAACGGTCTCGTAGTCGAAGGGCTCAGTTTCCACGTTGGAAGCCAGTGTACGAACTTCGAGAATTATATCCAGGCCCTGCAGATCTCGGCGAGTATCATCAAGGAAGTTGAGACCCGGACCGGCAGGAAGATCCGTATCCTCGACATCGGGGGCGGTTTCCCGGTGAAGTACCACCCCGGTATCCGCTCCATCCGGACGCTGGCAAAGAAACTGAACGCCGAGATCAAGCGTCTCTTCCCAAAAGACATGCAGATCCTTGCCGAACCGGGCAGGTTCCTTGTGGCAAATACCTGCAATGTTGTGGCAAAGGTTGTGGGAAAAGCAGTCCGTGACGGCAAGCCCTGTTATTACATCAACGACGGGGTCTATCACACGTATTCCGGCCAGGTCTTCGACCACGTCAACTACCCCGTCCTGCCGTTCAAGAGAGGAGAGACACAGATCTCGGCGGTCTTCGGGCCGACCTGCGATGCGTTCGACACCATCACGCTCTCAGCGGAGTTACCGGACCTCGATATCGGGGATCTGGTCTATTCCGAGAACATCGGGGCATACTCCCATGCATCTTCCACCTACTTCAACGGGTTCCCTCCCGCAAAAGTGGTGCATATCAACAAGTAATTTTATTTTTTTTTCGGTTTTTTTACAACTCTCTTTTTCCTGCCATTACCAAAATTCATATAACGAAACATCAATAACAAAACCTTGCATGAAATACAGCATTTCTCTCTTGTTCTCAGTACTTCTTGTGATCCTTATCCTGTCTGCAGGTTGTTCCGATTCCGGACCGGTCGCACCGTCTTCTTCCGGGGGGTCATCCCAGAAAAGTATGGGCACCGGAGGAATGAGTGTTGACGTCAGCGCGATGGATGCGGTCCTTCTTTCCACGTACATCCAGCTCAACGATCTCAAAATGAATTACATTGAATTCGATATCATCAACCCCACAGACACACCAAGAACGGTCACCGTTGAGTCGGAGATTCCTGGCTTTACCGAAAAAGCGATCAACACGGTCGAGGTCCCTGCCCACAGAAACATTACGGTCGGGCAGGCCCCGTCACTCCGCACCAGCGCAATTCCTGCGGAGATGACATCCGCAACGCTCCACTACAAGGTTGCCCTCGCGGACGGAACACTCATTGACGAGCAGACCTATCCCATCAAAATCTATGCAAAGGACACGATGATCTGGGCGGTCTCTGATGGCGAAGAGTGGAACGACATGACACCGTTCATCGGCGCGTGGGTGACCCCGCATGCAGCAGGAATCGATCCGCTCGTGCGCAAGGCTGCCGAGTACCACCCGGAGAAGTCGATCGGAGGTTACCAGTGCGGGGATAGCTGCACGGATGCAATGTGGCAGGAATACACGAATGAACAGGTGGGGGCGATCTTTACGGCACTCAAGAAGGATTACCAGCTCCAGTATGTCAACTCGGGCTTTGCCTTCGGAAAAACGAACGAGAATGCCCAGCGTGTCCGGCTGCCGGCAGAGTCCCTTACCTCAAGATCTGCCAACTGTATCGATGGCACTGTCCTGTACGCTTCAGCCCTTGAATCCATAGGCATAACGCCCCATATCATCATCCTGCCCACCCACGCGTTCGTCTGTTATGAGACAAAGCAGGACTCACCCGATTCTCTTGTCTGCCTCGAAACTACAATGACCGGTTCGTCAACGTTCGAAGAGGCGGTCCAGTATGCAAACCAGGAATACACAACCGAGATCAACAACGGGAATTTCAAGTCGGGCAACTCCCAGGATCTCTCCATTGCCAACCTGAGAAAACTGGGCATCACCCCGATGCAGTGAACCGGTATAATTACCGGACATGCGGGGCTCCGACCAGGATTCCCCGGCCCCTTTTTTTTATTCACCGGACAGGGCGTAATTGCTGGTTTGAACGAAAATGGCCAACCGGATCTCCGGAAAACCGGGCAGGTACCATGAGTTGAACTCCCCGATGGGATCAGAAGGTGGAGATCTGCACCTGCCGTGACATACCGAGGCCCGTATGCAAGAAAACCCCACGAGACCTTCTCAAAGTATAATGTGAACGTTCGTTCCTGTCCGGTCCTCCCAGGCATTTTTTTCAATCAAGATCTGCCAAAAAAATTTTGATCGCGATCAAAGGGTGTCAGTAAATCTGCCAACTGTTGGATAATTATCCAACTGTTGGATAATTATCTCACAGCAAATCAGTTTCTCCGGCGGGAGAGGTTTGACCCGTACGGCAGGGGTTGCCTGAAAAATTTCAGGCAGGGGGTAGGGGGTTGATTGAAATATTTTTGCCGGAGATCGATTACAATTGAAAAATCTGCCCCACATTATAATGCAGACATATTCACACGGATTCCTACATGCGAGCGATTGCACCCGAGCGATCATTTCAATTCTTCTGTCGCTCCAGGGTATGCTCTGTTTGCGCCCGCGCACAGCGAAGCCTTAACGAAAAATCTCCAGGCATAACCCCCCATATCCTGCCCGGGCCCGGATGCTGGAATTACTCCTGATACGGGGTTTTTCCTGGTCCGGATGCGACCCCGGGTTCATGTGCATTTCTCCCGAATAGAAAAAAAGAAACGGCATTCTCACGTAAGGGAGACGTCGCCGGTCATCAAAAAGGGAGGTGTCATGGGGTATTGGTGCGGCAGGCCGGGCAGTCGAGAGCATAATCCCGTATGCCCTCGTTCCAGGGAGTAAAACCAATGCAGACGGCCGGTTTGGTATCGTGGATCCGGCAGTAGACTTTCCCGTCATCAGCCCGGTAATAGAACGGGCAATGGGAAAGGGTCCTGCCATTAAGGTCCACCCAGTAATCGATCCGGGTAACCTGTGCGAGATCCCCAAGCGTGAGATTCGTGCCGGTCTGCCGCCGGCCTCCCAAAAGCCGTATCCCGACATGCTGTAGGATGTCCCGGCGGTTGTTCCGGATCCAGGGAACAAGATCCTCCGGTATTCCCTTCTGGCCCCATCCCCACTTTTCGCAGCACTTCCCGCACTGCATGCAATCCTGGACGGGTGTCACACAATCCTCCGGCAGCTCTCTGGACTATTGGACAGGAAAACGTATAGCCGTTTTTCCCGCAATTCCGGAATAATCCCTACCGGTTAATATTGCTGCAGGTACAGATATTCACCATAGAGGAACAGTCCTTGTTCGCCGGCAGCGATTCGGGAGAATCCGGTCGTTGCTGGGGAGAAGAGAGAACAATTCCGGGTTTTTACGGTAGGGGAGTAAGACGGATATGAAATTCAGTAAAAAGACACTGGCCGGCACGCTCATATTTCTGGGTGCAGCGATTTTTCTCCTCGGCGTTATCGTAGCAGAGGGGCTCTATCCCCGTTATTCAGTAACGCAGGCAATCAGCGATCTTGGCGTGGGACCAACCGCCCCAATCTTTAATGCATCTATCGCTATTTTCGGGCTCCTTCTCATGGCAGGAGTCCTGCTCCTCTCGCGGGATGGGATGGACAAAACCTTCTCCGGCCTCCTTGCCCTGACCGGGACCGGGGCGCTCTGTGTGGGCCTTTTTCCTGAAACGGCGGGTACATCCCATCTTATTGCTGCTGTGACCGTTTTTCTTTTCGGAGGAATTACTGCCATGTATTCGGTGAAGATCTTTTCAGCCCCGTGGGGCTGGATCTCGTTTGCTCTTGGGGCAGTCTCACTTGCCGCGTTGATCCTTCTTGCAGGAAATATCTACCTGGGTCTTGGATTCGGGGGTATGGAGAGGATGGCAGCCTATCCCCTGGTTCTCTGGGCGCTCGGAACCGGTGGCTTCCTTATGGCAACCGTACAGGAAAGAGAGGACAAACGAAAGCGACCATAAATGCTGGAACCCCCTGGCCGCAGTTCTCCGGTAATGCTCATAAAATTCATACTTTTCCAGGGAGAAGACGGGAAGGTGTGAGACCATTGGTTCCATGCCATCCAGATCCAATCTGGTGAAACCGGGTCAGTGCGATTTCCAGCCGGACGCCGGGACCAGCAGTTCGAAGCGGGCCCCTTTTCCCCATTCCCCGGTCTCGATGAGGCGGATACCGGTCACCGCAAGGATATCACGGGAGAGAGCAAGGCCAAGGCCGGTATTTTTCCCAACACCATACCGGAAGATCCGTTCCTTGTCACGGTCCTGGATACCGGTACCGTTATCTTCGATAGCGATCTGGAGATCGCGGCTTGGCAGGATTGCGGTCCGGATAGTGATTGACGTAACGTGTCCCCCGTGCCTCACGGCATTTTCAAAAAGGTTATAGAAAACCTTCACGACCAGTGGATCGGCATAGATCTCAACTACAGAAAATGCAGGGGTGATGGCAACTCCCTTGTGGGACAGGTCATCCGTTGCCCGCTCAACAATCCCGGCAAGGGGCTGCCAGAGCGGCCGGTGGACACCGATGTCCTGGTACTCGCGGGTAAACTGGAGCTGGTGACCGATCTTTTCAACGATCTCTATGCACGAGCTGATGTAGGCATCGTCATCCTTCCCGTCGGTCTTCTCCTTCAGGAGCAGGAGATACCCGTCAAGACCGGTGACAAGGTTGCTGATATCATGACGGGTGAGCTGGGTCAAGAGCGAGATCTTTTCGTTGGCAATTTTAAGAGCTTTTTCCGAGGC
Organism: Methanoregula sp.; assembly: GCF_041645475.1. GTDB lineage: Archaea > Halobacteriota > Methanomicrobia > Methanomicrobiales > Methanospirillaceae > Methanoregula. Next base: position 36,371 of record NZ_JBAZQA010000011.1, read on the forward strand.
TTTCCGGTCGGTAATATCTCGGAGGATGAGAATGAACCCGGCGGGTTCCCCTCCCGGGTCTTTTACCAGGGAACCGGAGATACTGAGGGTTGTGTTGAGGGCAGGATCGGGGATTACCTCAAAATCCGGGACCAGACCCATGTCCAAGAGAGACTGCCGGAGGGAGGTGCATGAGGATTCCGGCAGGTATTCTTTTACAAGGCTGCCGGGAAGATCTTTCTCGGGAACCTTAAGGATTCCGGCAGCGGATGCATTCGCGGTGAGGATCAGGCCATCCATGTCAGCGAGGATCAGGCCATCCGGCATCATACGGATGAGATCGGGAACTGCGGTCTCCGGGCTCAACGTAAAGAGCCCATAGCGGAGGATGGTGTAAACAATGATCTCGGTGAAGAGGACAATCCCGATGAATACCAGGTTCGGGATATAGAGCCCGCTGGAGGGGAGAAGGACTGCGGAAAGGGCACCAAAAAAGACCACGGTAGAAACGGCGATGGTGACCAGCCGGTTCTGGCGGCGGATCTTTCCCGGAGGTGCACGCCGCCATGCGAGAAAACAGATCGCAATGGCGCTGACCATCAGGAGAACAATGTAAATATTCACCAGCAGGTGAAGGAGGCTTCCCGGCGCGGGCAGGTAACAAAAACCCGTCGGCTGAACGGGTTTTACCAGGTACATCTCATTCGTGAAGATCCCAAGAAGGGAGAATAATGCCGCAGGGACGTAGAGGAGGAGGGTGATAAACCAGGCTTTTTCGGGTTTTGCAAGGGGGTGAGAAGTGAACGTGAGCACGAAGTGAAACATCAGTAATATGGCAAACGGCCAGAGAGAACTGGCTTTGAGCCAGAAGAAAAACCCTTCGTAGGTACTGGAATTCCAGATAAGAAATTCCCCAAGTGCCCAGTAGGTTGCTGCAAGCATGATCGCAAGGAAGTGACGGTTGACCGGGGATGTGGAATTTTTCGCGTACACAAAAACCCCAAGACCCAGGGTGATAAATGCGGATACAAGACAGAATCCGATAAGAAGGGTTATGAGGATCATAATGCGCGTGCCAGCCGGGTTGCCCCGGGGATTCCAGAATTATCGCCGGAAGGCAGATTCCCCCCGCTGGCCGTGAACGGCGGATCTGGTCCCCCAGAGGAATAGTGCCGGACTGTCTGTCACCACAGGTAAAAGGTCTTTTTATTTTAATCTGAAAAATAAAGATCTCCCCTGCTGAAGAAAACCCGAAGACCTTGGGACTTTTCCTGCTTTTTAGGGTAGGATGAGTCCCCGTCATAAAGACATACCGGGAGCAGGGTGGGAGGTCACGCAGGTTCATCGGGTTTGTATGGCGTGAATTGCAGACGTTCCGGTTTTAAGTACCTTGAAGGGAAAACATAGGTCAGAAGCACTTGGAGGATCGGTTATTCCTGTCATTTATCTTTACATCCTGGATACCATGGCCGACTGGGAGCCGGCACACGTTACTGCCGAGCTCCATTCAGGCCGGTTTTTAAAAACACCCGGCCTGCACTATACAGTAACACGGTGCGGCAGAACGCCCGAGACGGTAACTACCATGGGCGGGCTGCCCCTGACTCCTGACATTCTCGTTGATGAGATTCACCCGGAAGCCGGCGACCTGCTCCTCCTGCCGGGAGCGGAGACCTGGCTCGATCCAGCCCAACAAGAGATCATTGATACGACCGAGCGTCTGCTTGCCGGCGGTATGGTTGTCGGGGCAATCTGCGGGGCCACGCTCGCGCTTGCACAGGCCGGCCTGCTGGACCGCCGATCCCATACGAGCAACGACCTTGAAGCGCTCAGGCTGTTCTGCCCGAAATACAAAGGGGACGCATATTACGTAAACGAACCGGCAGTCACGGATAACAACCTGATAACGGCGAGCGGGCTTGCGCCGGTGGATTTTGCATACCATATCTTCCGGAGACTGGATGTGATGAACGAGAGCACACTCGTGGCATGGTACCAGCTTTATACTACCCGCAGGCCGGAATATTTCTATTCCCTGATGCAGTCCCTCCCAGACAATCCCCATACCCATTAATCCGGATCAGGACTTCCCGGGCGGGGCAAGTTTTATGCTCTGGACCGGATAGTAGTCATGTAGTGGGAGGGAGATGACCATGGAGACCATGATAGGAAGGGTAACCCACTATTACCCAAAGATTAGTGTCGCCGCAGTTGTTCTCGACAAACACTTAGAGAAAGGCGACCGGATTCACATCTACGGACCGCATGAAGACGTGTACCAGACCGTGACATCTATGGAGCTTGATCACGTTCCGATCCGTGAAGCGGACCAGGGACTGGATATCGGCATCAGGGTGGTTCACCGGGTGCATGAGGGAGACGTGGTGTTCAAGGAGATCTGACACCAGAGTCCCCGCATTGCTATTCCCGAAAATCTTTTTCCTTTTTTTTGGATACCATGGTATGGATCGCCGGCATCTTTTCTAGCCGCTTCACCTGAAAAAAACGCACCTCATAGCATCAGGATTATTACGATCCTGCTCAAAGCATCTGTCAACCGGAATTCATTATGACGAACAATCCTCCTTCCTTGCAGGGACCTTCCCATTGCCCGAACTGCCACGGGCCACTGCCACCCGGGGCCCGGTTCTGTGAGACGTGCGGGGCAAAGATCGAATTGTTGCCGGTGTGCTGGAATTGTGAGAAACCCGTTCCATCAGGAGCCAAATTCTGCGAGAATTGTGGTGCTCCGCGGAATGTTCCCGTTTCCCGTCATCCGGCACCGGTTCCGCCATTACCTGAAACCGTTGTTGCGGCACATGCACCGGTGCAACCGGCACCGAAAGCCCCGGGAGAGAAAACGCCCCTGCCGAAAAATACCCTGGTGCTTGCCGGGGTGATTGGAGCGGTCATACTTATCGCAGTAGTAATCTTTGTAGTCCTGCCCATGCTCTCCGGATCGGCTGGGACAAGCACCAGTTCAGGATTCTCTTCCGTAAAACCGGCCGCAACGACCGCGAGTTCCGCGGGGAAAACAACAAAAACAACAACAGTCAGCGGCACGAGCAGTTCAACCGTCCCCGGGCCCACCCAGACGCTCCCGGCCGCGTACGATCTCTCCTTCCAGGTGGACAAGGATGCCATATCAGGGGATGTCACCGTCACCGTTACCGGCCCTTCACGGGATCTGGTGAACGACATTGAGGTCACGCTGCGCCGGGCCGATGGGCAGGTGATAACAAAAGATATCATCCCCGGCCAGAAGATGACCGAAGTAACTCTCGCCGGCACCCGTAATTCCGAGAGGGTTGAAGTGACGGTCCAGTTCTATTCCGGGGACCAGTACAAGGTGATCGATACGATTGCAGAATTCAACCGGCGGACATAACGGGTTCCTGTCGATTCCTCTGTTTCAGGAATTTTTCACATCCGGGCCAAATCTGTCTGATCAGATGTCCATTGCCGGGAATGAGTGGGTTGGAGATCCGAAAGGAAAGCCCAAAGTTCCGGAACAATGATTTTCAACCTGAACAGAGAGAAAAAAGGCATTGGATATTATTCCCTCTGCCGCGCCAGGATTATCATACACGCACCGATGAGGGCAAAGACAGGCAGGTACTGACCGGCCGGCGATTTCTGGGTTGGGGGGGCAGTCACGGGAGTATCCGCGACCGCTGGCAGCGTCAGGACCGGGCTCACCGTGGGTACCGGGGTCCGGGTGGTTTCCCGGGTATACCACGATACGGGATTGAGAGGTGTCTGGGTATAGGTTACCATGCCCTCCACGGTCGGTTCCCCAAGAATCTCAAGACCGTTCAGGTGAAACTGGTCGGCAACCGCGATCCGTGTCCCGTCACGGCTTACGGCAAGCGACCGGGGCTGGATGATTGCCCCGAGATCCTTCTTCGTGATGACCGAACCCCCGTGATCGAGCACGTAGAGCATCCCGTCGTTGGCGCCGACACCAATCACCGAAGCATCCCGCGATACCCCCACAGCATTCGGCCACTTGCCGCCGGTTGAATACGTCCAGTGGGTTTTCCCGTACCGGTCAACTGCGGTTACGGCACTATCCTGTGCCCCGAGGATAATCGCCGAGCAGTCTTCGGTCGAGGCCATATCGATAATCGCCTCTTTTGTTACATCATTCATCCAGTTGAGTTCCCCGGTTGAGGTATGGGAGGAGAGGCGCGTCCCTCCCGCAGTGATGATCGTTGACCCGTCGGATGAGATGGCAATGTAGGTATCGATGCTCCCGTTCTTCCTGTCGGCCCACTTGAGGTTCATTGCACCGTCGTAATACCGGAGGCCCCCGTCCGTGGCTGCCACGATGAGATCCCCGGCCCGGGAGACTGCAATCTTCTTGGCGCGGTCATCCGTATTCCGACCATAGAAATCCCCGTTTTTCGCCCAGGAAACATAATTCCCTTTGTCATCAGCAGAAATGATGATGGTCCCGTCGCGGGACACGGCAACGGCACAGACCGGGTATCCCATTGTCCGCGTCCAGAGCGGCTCACCCTTGTTGTTTAACAGGGTAATGGTCTCCCCTGCAGCAGCGATTACATAATTGCCGTCAGGACTCATCATGGCAATAAACCCGGATCTCCCGCCATAATGGGATTTGTCATCCCAGGTCCGGACCAGCATCTGGTTACCCCCTGCAAAAACCGTACCCCCATCAACCGAGATCTGGACTCCCGAGAACGGACTGTCAGTGGGCGGTCGTTCAGTCCAGTCGGTGCCAATGCTGGTTCCTGCCGCGGTTCCAACGGCACATGCCGCGAATATGATCCCTGCTGCTATCAGCTGAATCCACACGACTCTCATAATTCTGTTCGTAGGGTTTCTTCCACCGGCATATCTTGTTTGTGGAAGAAAACGGCTCCCAGGATCGTTTCCCCCCGGGTTACAGGATTTTATTCAGAACGCCCGTTTCAAGATCATAATAAAGCCCGTGGATACTGAGGCCCTTTACAGCCAGGGCTTTCTTCACCAGAGGGTACTTCTTCAGGTGCTCGATCTGGAGCCGGACATTCTCCTGTTCGATCCGGCGCAGGCGTTCTTTGCACTCTTCCGGGGTAACCGGGGGGGCCAGCTGTGCATCGATTCGCTCTTTTGCCTCCATCGCATTGTTCAGCCAGATCTGGATGAACGGGCTGTCCATCTCGCTATCCAGGGCTTTTATCGCCCCGCAGTCGGAGTGCCCGCAGATGACAATGTCCCGGATATCCAGGTGGTTGATCGCATATTCGAGTACCGATGCAAAATTCCAGTCCTACACCGGTATGATATTGCCGATATTGCGATGGATGAAGAGCATGCCCGGCTGGGCATGGGTGATATGGCCGCTTTGGATCCGGGAGTCCGAACACCCGATCCAGAGAACCTTCGGGTGCTGCTGCCTTGCGATCGTGGAATACCGGGTGTATTGTTCCTGGAATTCGTTCTGCCGGAACCGCTCATTGCCGGCCAGCAGCTGGTCGATGACCGGGAGATCGGTATTGTCGGGGGATAAGGAAACGGGTGTTTTCATACGTTACTTCCGTTTTTTTGCATCCGGGTCACGGCGGATCCCTGGGTATCTTGGATGTGATGGACCAGGCATGCGTCCCAGGCAGCAGGTAAATGGGGCGGGGTACCGTATCCCCTGCGCGGCATTTATACCGGACAAGCCGATAAAAAAATATCGCCTGTTAATCCAGATACATCACTGCATCAGAATTTACCTTTATGGAATTTAAGAATAATCCGTTGATGTTGTTCTGAGTGAAAACATCGGTCAAGAATAGTAACTGCCCCTTACAGGGTATCAGCGGAATCAATCCATAATCGTTATAATCTATTCTGGATGAGATCGATAACCGGCATGGCAATCTTTGAGTGTAACTTCTGCGGAAGGTGCTGCATGAGCTTTGGGAAGCTCATCAGGATCGAGCGTCAGGTGAGTGGCCAGGATTATTTCTGTCGTGACAAAACAACCGATGAGCTCTTCCAGGCCCATGTACTGCCGGAGTTTGCCGATGAGATCGAAGAGGAATTCAGTGAGCCGGGAAAGGGTAACCCACAGGTCACTTCTCCTTTCTGTATCTTCCAGAAAAAGGATCCCGGGGGGCGGGGGTATACCTGTGCCATCTACCCGACCCGTCCCGGGATCTGCCGGACCTTCACCTGTTACCGCATGCTCATTTATCACAGGGAGAGCGGGGAAGTCCGGGGCAGGGTGATCGGTTCCCGGGAGCTCAGGACCGGAGATGCGAGGCTTCAGGAGATCTGGAAGAACGAGATCGAATGCCTGCCATCCCCAACAAGACTGCAATGCGCGGGTTCGCCGGAATCCGCCAACCACAATTCCCGGCTCCATGCCCGCATAGCGGGATCCACGGCTCCTGATGACCGCGGATGGGTCGGAAGGGTCCAGACGATCCTTACATCCCATGGGTATAATGGAGATCCGGTCGAATAATATCCTGATTCTGCGATCCCAGAGCGGATTCTGCCACCAGGCATGCAGGCACCGGACGCGAGTGCCTCATCCGGTAAGGCCAGGACGGCCGGTACCGGTGAGTAATAAAATGGGTTTTCCGGATCAGTGCATAACGGGGTGTCATTTACTCTGGTTGACCACGGGTTACTCTGCAGTGAATGCCAGGAAACCGGAACCGGTGTGGTTCCGGATCAGCGCTACCATCCGCAGCGCTTCGTTGCTCTTCTCTGCATCAATGACGGGTGCACAGAAACCGTATTTTCCCCGGTGTTCATCATCGATCCCGATTGCACAGGCATCCCCTTCAGCCGGAAGCCGGCTGCGGGTATCTGGTCCGATCCAGTTTAACCGGTTTTTCCACAGCTCCCGACACCTTCTTACCCCTTTACGGTCACTGACAAGAAATCATTTCTTTGTTTCATATATTTGCCGAAATGAATCCAAAAAAAGTCCGCCATGCACCCGGCAGGTTTTAAATCCCCTTCCTATACCCGCAGATGAATTATGCGGGATTCACAAATACCGGAACCGGGAACAGCGGGCAGGTTGCAGACAACACCGCAACTTCCTGCGGCAACCTCCAAACCGGATGCCGGGCCGGGGGGCATGAAAGCAGGGGAAACCTCAGGGTCTGGTTTTTCCGAGCAGGATTATTGCGCAAAGAGCAGAAAAACAAAAAACCGCTTCGAACCCCGGTGTCTTCGGTGTCCCGGATGCGGCAGGGGCTGAAGCCGGCACCGGAGAGGTTGCCGGGATAGATACTGACGGGCTGACATTCAATCCGCCGGAATATCCCGGATCCGATGGGGCAGTCCTGACGGGAACTGCGGTCGGGACGGGATTGATGACATACTGGAACAGCGTAGAGGGTCCAAGCGAGCCGCCCTCCCCGTAGGCATTGGTAATTGAGATCGGGAATGATCCAAGAGAAGAGGGGGGCGTGAGAATGGTGAGCTGGCTGTCATTGACAATGTTCAGGACGGTTACGGGTTTTCCCCCAAGCAGGACGGATCGCGTTCCGTTAAACCCGGACCCGGTGAGGGTGACTACCGTTCCTCCGTCCATGGAGCCGGCCGGGGGCGAGATGCCGGTCAGTTTCGGGACCGGAACTTCATAATGGAACATGGTGGCAGCGCCAGAAGATCTTCCGGTGCCGGCGGGATTACTGACAGATACAGCCACGATCCCATCAGAAGAGGGAGGCGTGAGGATAGTAAGCTCCCAGTTATTGATAACGTTCAGGCCGGTGGCGGAGTTCTCCCCGAACTGGACATTCGTTATGCCGGTAAACCCGGATCCTGTTATGGTAACAGCAGTTCCCCCGGCAACGGAACCTGAGGAGGGGGAGATATTGGTCAGTTCCGGAAGGGGATACTCATAGGTATACAGGATAACGGGATCCAGGGATCCCGCAGACCCGTGGGCATTTCTGACGGTTACCGGGACGGATCCGGGATACCAGGAAAACGGGGCGAACAGGGAGAGATGGCTGTCATCCACAATGTCGAGAACTACCCCGGACTGATTTCCGAACAGGACCTCTTTTGTACCGGTAAACCCGGATCCCGTCAATCTGACGGTTCCTCCGCGGGTTGAGCCGGATGAGGGCGAGATTGTGGACAGTCTCGGGAGAGGAGATTCTTCATAGGCATACTGGAACTGGGTAAATGGTTCCATGTGGCCAGGAACTCCTTCCGCGGTGAGGATCGAGATGAGAACCCGCTCTTCGGGATGTTGCGGCGTTATGACCGTGAGCTGGCTGTCATTGATGATGTTTATGCCGGTCACGGATTTCCCCCCGAACAGGACATCCTTTGTGCCGGTAAACCCGGATCCCGTTATGGTAACAACCGTACCTCCCTTGACCGGGCCGCCGGAGGGAGAGAGCCCGGTTATCATCGGGACGGAAGCAGCCGATACCTGCCCGACCAGTACGGGAAGGAGAACGATGAAGAGAACAGAGAACACACTGCAAAACACGATCATGCGGCCTGCAGAGCCACTCGTTCCTCCTCTCACACATGCTGATGACAATGAACAACGCTCCCTTTATGAATTGTTCAGATTCATGATTATTCAATTATAATTATACCGAAAAGAATCCGGATAATTTTCTCCGGTTATTATACAAAATTCCCCGGAGGCCCGGAGGGTTCACTAAAGGTCGCCCGGGGATTTACGGATTACAGGAATAACCGGAAAAAGAGAAAGAGAATTATTCAATGATGATCGACGGCTTGAACGGCAGGGAGGTGAGGGCCTTGACATGGCCGCTTCCTTCTGCTTCCACGATGTGGACCGGCACCCCGAACTCCTGTTCGAGGAATGTTCTGGCCGATTCGAAAACTGCCTTCTCGCTTATGGGCTCCCTCAAGAGGGGCTCGATCACATGCGGGGGGAGGCGGTGAACGAGGGTGGTGCACTGCTTTGTTGCATCAGTTGCATCCTTGCCGCGTTTCCTCATGTTCTCGTCTTTCATGATCTCCTTGACAACCGTGTTCCTGTCCTCCGCTGCCGCAATGGTGCGGAAGATCTGGTGCTTCCATTCAGGAGCAAGGGCGATCGTGATCGCTTTTGGCGTGATCTGGATCAGTTTCCTGATCGACTCGATATCCTCAACCGTCCGGGAGAGGAGTTCCTCGGCAAGCTCGACTTTCTCGTTGACCTGCTTTTTGTCGGCAACCGGCCACGGGGCAAACGATGCAAGGCCTTCACCGGCAAGTTCCTTCCAGAGGTGCTCGGTTGTGAAGGGGATGAACGGGGCAAGGAGCCGGGTCCAGACCGAACAGAGGGTATGGAGTTCCCTGCTGCCGTCGCAGTCCTTCGGGAGGCGCCTGCGGTACCATTTCAGGTCGGTCTCGATCCCGAAGTAAGCCTCCTGGAGGGCCTGCCGGGTCTGGAACTTGTCAAGGGCTTCCGTTGTCCGGGTGATGTGGGCCTGGAGCCGGCTTGCCAGCCAGCGGTCGATGTCGTGCGGCTCGCCGGTTGCGTCCTTGATCTCCATGACGGTGTTGTAGAACCGCTCGATCTGCTTCTTGGTGGAGAGGACGAGTTCGTTTCTCCAGTCAAAGTCCTGCCAAGGCTCGGCGCTGCCCATCAGGAACATGCGGACAGTATCGCCGCCGAACTCCTTGACCGCGTCCTCGAGCAGGAAGACATTCCCCTTGGAGGACGACATCTTGGCGCCGTTTAAGAGACCCATCCCAAAGACTACCATGCCCTTCGGGAGCAGTTCCTTGTGGCCCGCAAAGACCGTTGTGTGGTGGAAGATCTGGAAGGTTAAGTGGTTCGAGATGAGATCCTTTGCCGAGAAGCGGAAGTCGTACGGGTACCAGTACAGGAACTCTTCCCGCATGGCATCGAGTTTCTTCTTCTCGGGGAGGTCGGGCGACTTCTTTCCGAGGAAGATATAATCGAAGACCTCGGGGGTGAGGAGTTTTGAATCGATCTCCCGGATCTTATGGGCAATGGTGTAGTACGCCATGTACACGGTCGAGTCCGAGAGCGGCTCGATGAGCTGCTGGGGATCCCACGGGAAGCGGGTGCCAAGCCCGACACGCCGGGTGCAGGCCCAGTCCTTGAGCCAGTCAACCGTGCGATCGAACTCGAGCCGGACTTCGGGGGGCACGAGCGCCATGTCCTTTAGGTGATCGGAGACTTCCTGTTTCCACGCGGGGTCGCTGTACTTCAGGAACCACTGGTCGTGGAGGATCTTGACCTTCACCCGGTTGCCGCACCGGCAGACCACGGGGCGGACATCGAACTCGTACATCACGACCGAGTCGTACTTCCCGGTCATGAGGGCAGCGACTTCATCGCGGGCAACCCGCACGGGTTTTCCGCCGTACTTCTCGAAGAGCTTGCCTTTCGAGAACTCGGCGGAGTAGATCTCCTGCGTGAGCGTGTCCATCCGGCTGTCCATCTGGTTGAGGATGCCGGCCTTCTCGACCGCATACTGGGCCGGGACTTCTCCGTAGCCTTCCACCTTGATCAAGGGAATGGGCCTGATATCCTTGTATTTCCCGGCCTGCTGGAGGTCGCGGAGGGCTATGTAGTCGAACGGGGCATGGGCGGGGACGCTCATGACCATACCGCTTGCCATGTCGGGGTCAACGAACGGGGCCGGGAGGATCGGCACTTCACCGCAGAGCGGGTGGCTGACCTTCTTATCGACAAGGTCGCTTCCCTTGATCTCTTCCCTGATGTCGACCGTGTGGTCCTGGAGGGCAATCTTCTCGGCAGCTTCCTTTGATACGATCCAGGGCTTGCCATCCACAATGGCCCTGACGTAGGTAACCTCAGGATTGGCCCAGAGGTTGGTGACACCATGGATGGTCTCGGGGCGGAGTGTTGCGCACGGGATGAAGGCATCGTCGAACCGGAACATGACCATCGTGAACTTGATAACTTCGGCCTTGTCACCTTCGAGAAGATCGTGGTCGCCGACCGGGTTCTCATCCACTGTGCAGTACCGCACCGGGTGGGCGCCCTTGATGACATGGCCTGCCTCGTAGAGGTGCTTCCACTGCCATTCAATGAACTTGCTGTAGGCCGGGTCGACCGTGATGAACCGGCGGCGCCAGTCAATCGAGAGGCCGCAGTCGGTCATGACCCGCTGGTACTCGGCAGCAAAGTGCTTGACAATGGTCAGCGGGTCGACAAACTCCTCGAGCACGTTCTGCGGAACGCGGTAGAGATCACGGTAGAGCTTGATGGTCTTCTCGTCTTTCTTTGCGATCCTTTTGGAGATACCGACCACAGGAGCGCCCGTGACGTGGAACGCCATCGGGAAGAGCACCTGCCGGCCCCGCATCCGCCAGAACCGTGCAATCACGTCCGGCACAATGTAGGTCCGGCCGTGCCCTACGTGCATGGCACCGCTCGGGTAGGGGAACGCGACATTCAGGTAATACTTTTCGAGTTTCGAGGGGTTGGACTCAAACGCATGGGCCCATCTCTCGTGCGCTTCTTCTTCAAACGCGGCTAAATCGAACTGGCTCACTGACATGCACCATCCAGAAAAATTATACCGGCCTTAACTTGATGACCTCGTTGTTCGTGTAGCGCCGGATCATCTCCTGCGCAATGCTGGAATTCTTGGCAAGGTGGATCTCGCCCTGCTCGTTCACGGTAGCCGTGAAGAGGTACTCTTTGCCGGCAAAGACGTCGACTATCTTGCCGCTCTCAGTGGGGGCAAGGATCGTGAGCTGCTTCTTGTCGGTGTGGATCCGGATGCCGCCGCCAAGGTTGATATCTTCCTCGGCCTTGGCCGGCACTGCCTGCTGCCGGTCGAACTCGGAGCGGGGCTTGATATCAATGCCGATGCCGAGCTTGTTGACGATACCGGATATGTTCTTGCCGCCCTTTCCTATGGCTGCGGGAACATCCTTGTCATCGATGTACACGATGGCTTTTGTGTCGGAGACCATCTGGACGTCGACAAAGCCCTCGGTGTAGCGTCCGATCTCGCGCTGGATCTCTTTCTCGGTGAGTTTCCAGCCGGGCCGCTCGTCGCTCTCCTTTGCCACGGGCTCGGGAGCCGGTGCTGGCGGGCGGGCGGCTGCCGGGGTCGGGGCAACGGGCTGGCCGATGTGCTGGATCCTGCCGGTGGCAGCGGCGGGCTTTGCCACCGGTGCCGGGGCAGGAGCCTGCGGGGTTAAGATCGGCATGACGATGGTCTCGCCATCGTACCGGAATATGTCGACAACGAGTTCACCGGTCTCGTGGTCGGTGATGGTGGTGACGGGCCGGAGGTGCAGCTCGTTTGCCATGCCTTCGGGCACCTTGATGGTGAAGCCGACATCGTAGACCTTCGTGATCACGCCCTGTTTTAAGAAGATGATGGTGTTGACGATCTGCGGGAGGACCGAGAAGTCCACCCGGTCGGAGAAGCGCTGGACCGCGTCCTGCACGCCGTTTGCGTGGATGACTCCGACCATGCCGAGGCCGGCAAGGCGCATGTCGGCAAAGACGGAGAAGTCCTCGCTCTTCCGGAGTTCGTCGAAGATGACGAAGTCGGGCCGGACGAGCAGGAGAACGTCCGCCGTGTTGGACATGCTCCCGTCAAGCATTGTGTACTGGGTGATCTGGTCCGGGACCTGGAGCTCGCGGGGAGCTTCCATGGTCTTGACCACAAAGCCGCTGTCCGAGAGGTAGGTGGCAAGGCTCTGGGCGAGCGTGGTCTTGCCGGAGCCGGGCGAGCCAACGATGATCATGCCCCGCTTGTCGCTCGTGATCCTCTTTGTGATGATATCGGACTTGGTGTAGTCGGCAAGCGACACGTCCACGATGGGGCGGACTGCGGTTATTTCCATGCCGTCGGAGAACGGCCGCCGTGCAATGGCGATCCGCATGGATCCTATCTGGACTATCGTGATGCCGCGCTTCTCGACTTCGATGAATCCATCGGGGTCGCGCTTGGCCCGCTCAAGGATCTCCTGGGCCATCATCCGGAGCTCGTACTCGCTTGTCGGGGCATCGCGGATCTTCACGAGTTTCATGTCGTTGATGGTTCCCTTCTTGGCCCGGGGCGAGATGCGCTCCTTGAGGTACACGGCAATCGTGTGCTCGTCAAAGAACTGGTCGATTGCCAGCGGGACAAAATCGGTTACCTGGGCTTTTAAGTAGATGACATCGAGTCCCTTTGCCCGTGCCACCTCGGCCTGCACGTTGTCGCTTGTGATGAACCGTGCAGAGTTCTCTATCGCGATGCTCCTGATCATAGCATCGATCTCGCCGCCGCTTGCGAGTTTTACCTGTTCAAGCGTGGGGCGGATACCGGAGAATTTGAGTTCAATTATTTTCTCTTCGGCCATTTTGCACAGCTGCTGCAGTTCGTTCAAGCCCGAGAACCCTATCTCGCGTCCGTTGTTTGCCTGGGCCTCCAGTTCTGCAATCACTGCTTCCGGGACGATTATTGTTGCACCCTTGTATTCACCGGCCTTTATCATTGCTGTGATGCGTCCGTCGATAAGGACGCTCGTATCTGGAACTAAAATCATATGATATCCTCTTGGTATGGTCTTCTATGGTATGGTCTTCTATGCTATGCCTATGCTATGCTATTCTATTGGGAACAAAGCGGGCGCCCGCTCTTTCCCGCAACCGGCACGGCGCCTTACAAGCCGCCTTCGCCGGTTATCCTGATCAACGGTACTGAGATCGTTGATAAGGTAGATATAATACGGTCAGGTTTATAAGGGTGAGGGGGAGGAGGAGGATGTATATTATTTCCAGAACGTGAAATTCAAAAAAATTATGCTAGTTATAATATTAGCATTATGTGGAACTCCCAAATATGTGTTAATTAGACAATTTTATTAAATTGTAAACACCCCGATCGCAAGTTATAAAAAAAGAAGAAATTAGTAAATTTCAATCTTTAATGATTCAAACTCTTTATTTTTTATAATTTCAGAAAATCCTTTATCGAATGTAACAAATTGCTTTATTTGAAAATCTCTTGCAATAAGTGCGTGTTGTATATCCAAATGTCCAGTTCCTTGATATTTATATTTAATTTGAGGCATTTTGCATTTGCAATCAAAGCACCAATCTTTCTGACCAATATCTCCAAAACTTTGAACCAAATATTTATAAATATTTTTATAGTGATCAACAATTTTATTGTCTGGATCTTTAATTTCGATTTTTTCTGCTTTCCATAACTTTGATATTTTTTCCGCTATTTCTTGACGTGTATCTTCATAATTTTGTATTAACTGTTTTTTTCTATCATCAGATAGACCGTTGTATTCACTATTTTCAATAGTTCGCTTTCGAATTATGTCAAAAAGCTCTAATAAGACCAAATGAGAGACAGCAATTTTAATTTTATTTTCTTCTGCGTATGCAAACAATTTCTTAGCTTTTTCTGTGTGCTTATCTTTAACCATATATGAGTACCAGATGCTGGTATCAAAATAAACACGAGCGTCCGACATGATCACCCTCTAATTGATCGGATAACCTCAACAGAATCTTCCCCATCTCTGGATAAATTATTTAAAATCCCCTCTAAATCGCGGAATGATATATCTTCAACCTTTTTCGATAGAGGTGGTAATCCAAATAATGATCTAAATTCTTCTATTTCTTCTTCTTGAGTTGAATTAATTTCAATTATTTGATCTTGTTTTTTAAGTTGAGCCTCTAAAAAATCAACTTTTTTTTGCAAAGAGGACACAACTCTTAACACACTGTCGTTTTGTTTTTTTACTTCATCTAATTCAGTAGCAATAGATCGATCAGATAAAAGGTGAGAATACGATTCAAGTGGGGATGCATTCCTCCAAGAATTTACTCGGAGATTATCTTCCATTAATTTTGAGGTGGTTGCCGTATCTTTTAATAAAACGGAAGGACGATTCCTCGATATCGGAGAAATCACATCACACTTATGTGTGTGTTGAGGTGGATATTTTGGTTTTTCAAGCGAATATGTATCCCAATCCATATTTACACCGTTCAGAGGGACTCACTTACCGTATTTTTTCTTTTCGCCGACTTTACACATTGTATTTGAAATTTGGTTGCAACATATCTCAAATTTTTCAATGCAGAATATAAATTATCTTTATTTTTGTCATTATAACATTTTATAATATTTTTCATATGTTTTTTCATTTCATCAATTAGTTTTTTCCCATCAGTTTCTTCAATCAGATATTCATCAAATAACGGACCAATTTCTGAGAAGACCCCTTGAAATACTTCAGTAATCATGACGCCATCATCATAATCAGACATTACTGAATATAACGTCAAATTTGATGATGCAATAAAACACGATCTTAAATTACCCGAATCGAGCACGTCTAAGATAAATGACAAATTTTCCCTGAAAACATCAGAAACGTCTTTCATTTTTTCACACAATCCTTCTGTAACATTCTATTTCTAATATAACAAGATAGATAGCATAAAGATTCGCTCAGAATCACCCATTTATCGGTAAACATCTTAAATGTATCACCATTGGAAAAACAGAAACGATCTTACTTAACACTCATCCACCACCCCATCACCACAACACGCTTGGCCCCATACCTGACAGGGATCCACATCGGGGCAATCCCAAGAACAGGGTTTAATATCCATAGCCACCTCTAGGTGCTACTATGCAGGCTGCAAGTTCCATTTACATCCGGGAAGATCTCAAAACCCAGCTGAACAACCTGAAGCGTCACCCGAAGGAATCGTACAATGACGTTATCGAGCGCCTGGTGAATCTTACCGTTGACGATGAACCGCTCAGTGCTGATGCTATCAAAGGCTTAGAAGAAGGTCTCGAAGATATCAAAGCGGGAAACCTTATCCCTGAAGAGGTTATCCGGAAGAAATACGGTGCAGGATGAATCCGTACCGGATAAAGTACACCCATCGTGCAGACCGGGACCTGGAAAACTTACCTCCCGAGATTGCCCGGAAGGTGATCAATGCGATTCACGGGATTTGCAATGACCCGTACCAGTTCATCAAAAAAATGAAGGCATCAAACCCGGATCATCCGGTGTACTCGCTCCGGGTCCGAAGGGATGTTCGTGCGCTGCTCTCGATCCATGATGACGTCCTGATTATTCATGTTCTTGAGATCGATCACCGAAAACAGGCAACTGACACTGCACTCGCCAGCGAATCTTCCTTAAAGAAAGACTGGCTGCGTCATGAGGAAGATGAAGCATGGGCGAACCTGTGAAAGGCGACATCGTTGTCGTCCTGTTCCCGTTTTCCGATCTGAGCAGTGCCAAGAAACGCCCGGCGCTCGTTCTTGCCACACCGGATGGCGATGATGTTATCCTCAGTCAGATCACGAGCCGGCTGGTATCAGATAATTCTGCAATTCTTATTGGCGATGAGGATTTCTCCGCCGGATCGCTCCGGCAGGAGAGCAATGTAAGGCCAGCCCGGATATTTACTGCGGATAAGAGAATCATCCAGTATGTAGCGGGGCACCTGAAGGATGAAGTTATGGAGCGGATCATCAATCGCCTCATTGAGATCGTCCGGGCATGACGGGAAGACCGGAGATCCTGACATGGTTGAAACAAAAATCATCGACGCGGTAATTTTTTTCAACAAGACTCATGAGACTACAGGAATCCGAAACAGCGATCGGATCCTAATCTGATCCTTCCGGACCGGAGGGGGGTGGACCCCCGGTTACTCAGGAAGAGGGAGGGGGGTTCCCACGATTTGAAAAAAATATGCCGGGGGGGTATGCGGGGGACCCCCCGCCACAACCATGAGTAGGGGCCGGTTTTCTGAGATGGTTTCCAGCTCTTTTCCGCAGAAGTTCTGACGTAAGGGGAATAACTTCCAGGGTTCCCAAAAATGAGTGGGGCAATTGATCCGGGCCGGATGGGAGGGGGGTTAGCCGGGGACCCCCCTCATATTTGGGTGGGGGGTCCCTGCGTTTTAAAAAAAGAATGGAGGGGGGGTTGCCGGATAACCCCCCTGCTCCCTGCCAGCTTTTCCGGGCAGGGAATTTCCAGAGATAATATCCGGTAGGGAGTCGATACCGGTTACCGTTGCTTTTTCCACCGGAATGCCACAATTCCCACGAGCACCAGTGCAATGAGCGGGATCGCTGCGGACAGTGTCAATGAGGGGGTAGTGTCCGTCAGGGGCTTCCCCTGCATGTGTGTGTTTTCGTGCGGGTTCGCAATCGATGCAGGGATTGCTGCCGGAACGGGGGATGCCGATGCCCCCTCGCGGTTGAAATAATAAACCGTTGTGGCATCTCCGGCTATGTAATATCCCCCATCCTTTGCCACAGATAGGGAAGAGGCGGTGAGGTTGTTTTTCCAGACCGGATGCCCACTCCTATTGAATAAGTACAAACCGGTGGATGTTCCGGCGAACACCCGGTCCCCGCTTCCAGAAACCGCGATATCATTCACATACGCGGGAACGTAATACTCCCACAGGAGGCTGCCGGTCCGGTTGAAATACCGGATATAATACTGTGAAGTGGCAGCTGTGTATTCCCCGTCAGAGGAGAGAGCCACCCGTGCATAAGAAGTAGACCGGTTATAATCCCAGAGAAGGTTTCCCTCATGATCCAGGAGGATGACGTGATTGTCATCCACGCCGGCAATGAAATTCCCAGTTCGGGATATGTCAACATCATGGATACCCCGCGAATCAGACCCGATCGTGTAATTCAGAACCAAAGTCCCGTCGGGCGCCATCAAGTAGATTGCATTTCCCGGGTATGCTCCCCCGGCAACACCTCTTGTACCGTCGCTGTCAATTGCGGCAGACCAGACTGCAGCAAGGGTATCGAACGTGCCGGTCCGGGTTCCGTTCCTGTCAAAGAAGTACAGTTTTGAATCCCCTGAAGCAAAAACCAGGTTTCCGTTATCGGAAATTGCAACACGCTGAACACTTGCATTGGTGCTGTATCTCCAGAGAATACTTCCGGATCGGTTGAAATAGATTATTTCACCCCAGCCAAGTCCATTGGGTTGATAAGGATCCATGAACCCGGCCACAACATTCTCCCCGTTCCCGGATATCGCTACAGTATTCATGGCCTTTCCCGTAACATTGTACGTCCAGAGAGTTTTCCCGGTCTGATCATACAGCCGGATGATTCCAAGATCGGATCCAGCCACGATGGTCCTTCCATCATCGGAACCTGCGACAAGGACATTAAAGTGTCCCAACTTGTCAGACCAGATTGGTGATGCGTCGGGTATAGGATCTGATGAATACCCCTGAGCAGGTATGATAGATAGCAATGTCAATAAAAAAAAGCAGATTATCAGGTTATTTTTGGGTTTTGTCATAATATCAACCGCATTTTATCCACCTGGATCTAACGGAGATTTCTCTTGGTGCAGTACACATACATCCCTATCGCGATGCAAACACTGACACAAATCAAGAGCAGAGTACTGGCCGATTTTTTGGCAGTCTCCGGCTCTGGGGACTCGGTTGCAGTGACTAAGGACGATGACAATGCCGGCACCGGACCGGAAGGAACCCCGGCAACAATGGCATCCCCCCGGTCATTGAAGAAATAAACCGAGTCTGAAGATCCTGCCACAAAATAATCCGCGTTCTTCGAGGTTGATAGTTCGAGGATCTGTTTGGGGGTTGAATAATTCCAGATAAGCCTCGAATGCCGGTCATAAACCTTTATACCATGGGAGGTTCCTGCGATGATACGTTGACCATCATGGGAGAACCCAACTGCATCAAAATAATCCTTGTCTGTTTTTTGCCATACGAGAGAACCAGTCCGGTTGAACAACCAGAAATAATACTGGGCACCACCGGCGATATACTCCCCATCGGGAGATAATGCAATATCCCGAAAATCAGAACTGGTGTCATATTGCCACTTCAGGGTTCCATTTCTATTGAACGAATACAGATGGGAATACCCTGCACCCACGATCGTTTCACCATCAGGAGAGATTTGAATACAGAAGATACCATGCCTGGCCGAATAATTCCATAGGGGCGACCCGCTTCTGTCAAAAACGTACATCTTGTTACTGGATAGTGCTGATCCTGCAACTGCATAGGATCCATCAGCCGCACTTTCTAGAGCCCATATCCTGCCTTGCGAAGTAGTTGTCCCGAGGAGTTTGCCGTTACGGTCGAACGAATAAAGCCTCGGGCTTCCGGAAGCGTACAGAGTATTACCGTCATCCGAAATCGCAATGTGTTCAATGGTATAATCCCTGGAATACTCCCAGAGAAGAGAACCAGTCCGGTTAAAATAAAGAATTTCCGTAGCAGAATAATAACTCGGGACATCCGGAACAAGGAAAATCGCGCCGACATATTCCCCATTGCCGGAGATCGCGACAGACCGGACAATTTTTTCATCCCGTCTGAAAGTCCAGAGTACTTTTCCTGTCCGGTCATACATCCGGAGAGTTCCGTTGTCGGAACCTGCAACAACATATGCACCGTCGTCAGAGCAATCGACTTCATGGCTGCCGGAATATTCGGACCATAGGGGAGTGGAAGATTGAGCTGAATTCGATGAATGTCCCTGTACTGGCGAAACAGAGATCAATATCAATAAAAGAACCCAGAATATCAGATCACTATTGGGTTTTGTCATAATCTCAACCGCATTTTATCCACTCGGTTCTAACGGAGACTTCTTCTGTTGCAGTATACGTACATCCCTATCGCGATGCATACAATGATGCATGTCATAATAGAGAACGGCCCGATTTTGTTGTAGTCCTCGGGACAACCGGTATTCGCAATCATTTCGTCAATCATCCCGTTTTCCGATAAATCTCCAGAGAAACCCGGTACAAATCATCAGGGCCACAACCGGGACAACCGATGACACCGGAGATGACTGCGTGGTCCCCTGAACCGTGTTTCCCAACGTCAGATTATGTTCAGCTCCCCCGTAAGAGACCGCAGGGGTACCTTCAGGTTCGGGAACTGTTGCATTTCCCCACCGGTTGAAGAAATATGTCGTATCGGGGGTACTGACTGCGAAATACTCGCCGTTCCGTGCAACTGACACATGGGATACAGATTTCGGAGTCCCATAATGCCAGAGTAACGCCCCCGTCCGGTTAAGAACATAAACGCCCGTCGAACCACCGGCAACGATTACGTTGCCATCGTCAGAGATCCCTGCACTGCGGATTTCCGGGGAGTGTTTATATTTCCAGAGGACGGCCCCGGCCCGGTCGTATAACGCAACATAGAATTGTGTACCTGCTGCAGTATAACCCCCGTCAGATGATACCGCAATGCTCGAAATGTCAGGGTCGCTGTTCAGCTGCCACATCAGCGTCCCGTTGCAGCTGAATGAAGAGAACTGATAACGCGCAGCGGTTACAATAGTTGTCATGTCTGAAGAAATTCCAATGCTGTTTATGCTCTGTCGTGTTGGATATCTCCAGGAAATTGTTCCGTTTCTCTCAAAAACAGATATCTGGTTTGCCCAAAGGTTGGATCCCGCTATGTGAACTTTCTCCATAATCGTACCTCCAGCTACCGCGTAAGACCCATCGCCCGCCGCTCTCAATACCCAGGTTCTTCCGTCTGACTCGTTCTGTCCGATGAGGGTTCCGTTACGGTCGAACGAATACAGGTTCGGGGTTCCTGAAGCATAGATAGTGTTACCGTTATCCGAAATTGCAACATGTTCAACGGTATAATCACAGGTATAATTCCAGAGAACACTTCCGGTCCGGTTAAAAACGAAGATTGCTCCCCCTGCATAGTATGACGGCCCTTCAGGATTGAGAAAAACTGCACCAACATAATCCCCGTTGCCGGATATCGAAACTGACCTCACCATCTGATCGTCCCGCTTGAAAGACCAGAGGGTCTTTCCTTCCTGGTTATACATTCTCAGAATTCCCGTATCAGAACCGGTAACAACATACCTCCCATCGCTGGAACATTGGACCTGTATATCATGGACTCCGGTCTGGTTCGACCAGATCGGGATGGGACCCTGTATAGAATCAGGTATCTGACCGTATACAGGAATGATGAAAAGCAGGGACAGGAAAAGGATCATCACAATTTTTCTTTGGCAGATATTTTGGATCATTTTCGGACAATCTCCTCATTCATATCGTTAGAATCATACCATTGTAATCATGTAATCAACCCGTAAAAATTGATTGAACATTATCTGACATAGATAAAATTACCGTACGTGAATCCTTGAGACACAAATTCCCAATAAATCGAACCCGTGTACTGTGGATCATAGAATAACAGATACCGGTTTCCCCCGTCTACAAGCCAGCCGTTGCAGGCACGTGCATGCGCGGTAGGAAGTACTCGTCCTATCTTCAGGGGTCTTAGATTATCAATTTCTTCTTTGGCATTTTCCCATGTTGTATAAGGGGAATAGGTGTCTATAGAACTCAATTTACCCAGACCGCCATTATCTATCGAAACTGAGTAATATCTCAGTTCTTTGTTTGGATCGGTTCCTGTACCCGGGGACCCATTTGGGAAATATGCTCCCATCTTTTCTCCAATATGATACTGACTCCAAGGACTGGGGTGATCCGGTGTCAGAGAAGGTGTCATGTATTTCGACGATATCATTTGGGCAGTTGCAACAGCACACCAGTCATCGAAATATTGAGTGGAGTGCGTTAATGTGGGAAGAACCTTCATGCCATCCGGATCAAGAGAGGTTCTTGAGGCGGTCTCATTTGTTCTAGATTCCGCAAACGCGGTAGTTATTTTTACGATATCAAAATCAGAATATTTTGACAAGATCTCTGGATTTACTGCAAGCAGTCCCTTTTTTTGTTCATTCATTACAACATTCTGCGAATCCCATGTCGCAATATTCTTTTTCATATTTTCAGTAGAATATTGATCGTAATATGACGAAACCTGTGAATTCATCTTTTTTTCAGATCCGTCTCTCGAATCAATAATTATCTCTTTCTTCTCCCCGGTTTTTTGGTTTTTTAATGTCATCATTGAGCCAATGACTGGATAATCAAAGCATACGGTTTTTTCAGATAGCACTAGATATCCCGGATAATTTTCCTTCACCGCTTTTTTAGAAAATTCCAGCAATTTTTTTGCAGTATCCGGTTCATTAATGGATCCAATTGTAATTACAGACCCCCCAAGAGTCTTGCTCGCAGCTGCGTAAATCTCTCCAACACGTTTCCCATTTTTCTGAACTGAAAACAGGTAGAACAGTCGATCACCATTTATATCGAATATTTCCTGAGGAGTCGGATTGATTTTTGCACCGATCCAGTTTTCATCCAGTGCCCCGGACTGGATCATGTTCAGCATCGTTATCGTTGCCTGTTCCCGCGCAGTATCTACCGGGATATAATTTGCCTCTATGAGGTCCTGACCAGCGGATATTCTTTGGGAATCCGCCGCACTCACAACCGGTACCATCGCCATCGATGCCAGCAAGAGGGCCAGCAGGGCGACACTTACATTGCGTAGTTTCATTCGTTTTCAACTCCGTTTTTTTTAAACGCTACGCTCGGAGGCATGGGAAAATCTTCATAAGAATGAAAGATAATGATCACATGCCTACGGGCAGGACCGGGTTCTACACAAAGTTCGACGCTTGGTGAACCCGTCCTTCTTGTTTTCGGGACAACCACCGGTTATTCCCAATGAGCGATTTATAATTACGGTATTTATATTTTCTGTCCTCATCATCAAACTGGCGTGCTTGATAAAAAAATGTGTAAAGCTTACAACGAGAAAACGTAAATAGGATTAATCCGCGATGCAGGGAATCTATTACCTGCCGGCGTAAAGAAAAAGTGCGCGGGATTATCCCCCTGTCTCGGGTTTTATTTTTATTGGTGACCATTCCCCTTTGGGAAATTAAATGTCCACCCCCCATCAAATATGAGTAAACCCCCCGGATCTGCATGCGGATTACCATGACTTCGCGTGGACTTCCCGGCGTGAGCTGCATTTTGCCGGGCTTCCCGAAAATGAGAGAGGATGGAAATTTTCCGCGATCATGAAGGGGGGTGGACCCCCGGTTGCCCGGTCCCCGCCCCCATCCGGAGCACGTTCGCTCTCGCTACCCGCCCTTGGATCATTGCTATATATTACCTCACCGATTCCCGCCGGAGAATGGCGAATTGTTCCGGAAGAATTACCGTGTTTTTTCGAATTATTGCCTCTGCCAAAAAGGGGGTGATGTAAAAGAGGTACAACCGGGCCTTATACGGGCTCCGTTGCCCCGGGGCTCTCCGGAGGGGGTCCGGGCACCGAACCCCCCTCTTCCCGGGGGTGGGGGGTCGGATCGATTTTAAAAAATAATGGTGGGGGGGTAGGGAGTGAACCCCCCACGAGACCCGCCCTCTCACCCCCCAATCCGGGCCATTATAGCGCCCAGTTTCCCCATCCTGTGACCCGATTTTCCGGTTCCACAGGAAATGATGTCCACGCGACTCAAAAAGTCGTTGGATTACGGATATTTTCAAAAAAATACCTGATTATCAGGGGTTTCAGACCTGCAAAATAGCGGGCTTTGCACGGCCCTGTAATTTCCCACAACGTCCAGGTAAATTTTGGCCGGGACTGCTGCTGTAACGCGAATACGGGCGAAATTTCACAGGGTGAGTTTTGCGGGTTCCTGCGCAGACAAACTGTCGTGGAGCAGGAGAACGGCCGCGGGAACGGTTATGTACTCCCAGGTTTTTCCCGCATTAAAACAGCCCGTCGGGTATTCCGGCGCGATATGGCGGGATTTGAGATAACGCCCCAAAAAAGTGCCCGTAACTGACCGGTCCCTGGGCTCCCATTTCCTGCAATCGAGGCTCGAATCAGGCCCGGAATCAAATCCAGATGGTAGTACTCCCCCATGGTGATCCTGTATGGTGCGATTGCGAAACGCGGCCCCTTCTCACTTCTGTTTTTTCTGACATTCCCTGATCCCCCCGGGCCTTTTTAAGTTCATACCTGAAAATTCCCAGGTTAATTGGTGCAGTTATAATTCCCCCGTTCGCATCCGGCGAGGGTATGAGATCCAATTGATTCTGCGTGAATAACGTAGTATTGTCCGTGATATTCGTAGAGCGGCGGATTGGGATAACATTCGAGGAGCGTCTTGTTCTTACAGGGTAGATTATGAAACCGGAGATAGTCGCTCATGTTCCCATCAAAATCGGATACAACCCAGGTACCATAACGCTGGAAAACGGGATTATCATTTTCACCATGCATAGCACACTCAAGATCCGGGAATTCTTTTAGTTCATCAGAAGTCAGGTGAATAATTATCATATTATGGACAAAACTGAGGTTATTTTCCTCTATTACGTAATGAATATCAATCATTTTCTTTTCCTGAGGCGGGTGATCTCCAGCAAAGGAAGTATTTAGTAACACCTCTTTTGAAGGAAATAAAATCCCGCAAGTGAGATAAGTACCCACGATTCCCAAGATTAAAAGCACACTGATAATCATAATAAGTGTTGATTTCGATATTGGCAGATTCATCTTTTCCCACTCCTTTTCTCAATTCATTATTCTTTGAGATTCTGTCTCTATCCGGGATAATTTCAGCTAATCCTTTTTGGTAATCTCACTTCTCGGATAAAATGAATACCCAAAAAAAAAGGTTAATTCCTTCTCAAGGATAAGCCGCGTGAGAGGTAGTTGTATACCGTCCATTATCTGTATTCGTACTGACACTAACGTGTTGATCGATTGTTGGGGGGATTGTTGTCCAGACATTTGTTGCATATTGGAAATCTGCGTCATTCACCTTTCGTGCCCATTCATCCCTGGCAGTTGTTGTTGCCTCGAAGGTATTTGTTGTGGGATCTGTTTCCCTTTTATATTCGCTACTCCCAGCCAAATCGGTAAATGAAGAAGTACCTTGTGCAGAAGTTACAATGTATCGTTTTATGAAATCTAACGTTTCCATATCTTCGAAATCGATATAATAAAAACCTGAAGCAAACTGGACATGGTAGCCGAATGAGTGAGGAAGATTATTAATGTTTATAGCCACGTATCCTGGAAACTGAACATAACCACTTTGGGGGAGCTGTACACTGGCACCGCTTCTCCAGGTGGTAGGGAATAATTCCAAAATTCCATTGCCGCTTCTGTCTCGGTGTGCAACTACGATCTCAATCGCTTCATTAGAATTGAATTTATATTCCCTCTCCTGGAAAAGTTCAAATTGGTCGTTTCCAGCACCGAGAAGGGTCCAGCTGACGGGTCTGATCTGTCCAATGCAATAATCATAATTTCGGGTGGGATATGTCCGGTTCGCTTTTTCCCATGCACCAAACAGGTGAGGCAATGTTCCATTCCATACAGAATTCTTCGTGGGGATCAATCCTGCACCAGATTTTGTGAATTGTGTCATGGGAGACGACGGTTTTATCATTTCTCCGTTTGGTACGCCGGGATTATCCTGCAGGGGATATTTATCACTGGGAAGAATCCGAAGAGTGTCACCATCGCGTTTCATGTGAGAATTCAGATCTGTGAGGTTTTCGTAATGCCTGAAGAAATAGGGACCCGGCAGGGAGATTTTCCCATCATGAGCGTTTTGAACAAACTGCTTGTACATCTCTTTAGGCAGACGGATGAGAACAATATTTTCAGTCGAAGCAGTCAGATCTTTTTCGATAGAAATATCCGGATTCTCTTTTGTGACAGTAAATGAGGTTTTGGCATTCAGGAACTCAATCGGAAGAGTAATGATATCCGTTTTCTCGCTGTTACCGAATTTACCAAGCGTTTTTTGAGAGATAACCGTAGTCATCATCTCAGATTCCGATAGCCACGGGGCAGGTTTTGCATCCTTCATGTAATCGGATGAAATTGTGTGATGTTCTGTTGCGGTCTGTCCCAAAGGATCCTGAGTATTTGAATCACTTGCTGAATCCGCCGCACTCACCATCGGTACCATCGCCATCGCTGCCAGCAGCAAGGCCAGCATTACGACGGTTACGTTGCGTAGTTTCATTTTTTCTTACCTCCTGTTTCGATACGCTACGCTCGGAGGCATGGGAAAATCTTCATAAGAATGAAAGATAATGATCACATGCCTACGGGCAGGATCGGGTTCTACACAAAGTTCGACGCTTGGTGAACCCGGCCTTATGTTTTCGGGACAACCACCGGTTATTCCCAATGAGCGATTTATAATTACTAATATATACGATCTCTGTGCCGGGATCCGAACGATTTCCCATCACATAAACACATAGTGAGCACCGAACAGTTTTGTGGAAATAGAATGGATTGGCATATCCTCATACTTCTGTTTTAATGAGACACGGAAAATGAGCTGCTCATTATTGATGTCCGGGGGATCATCGGCTCGCGCCCGGATTTGTTGAAAAAAACCCGAAATTTATTCTGATATTCAGATCCGGAATATTCCGGAAGAACCAACGGAGATATCCGGTCCTCAATACTATCCGGAAATGGCTTCCGGTCCGTTCTGCTCAAACTTCCAGAATTTTTGTTTTCATAAGAGATTTGAAGCATTCTCATACAGTCGGGATCCGGATTGGAGGTACCAAATGCCTCACATACGTTGGAAGGGGGTGAGGTCCGTGTGGGATCCCCCCCTTGAACCGAACTAATACCAGGGACGAAACGATGAAAAGAGAATTATGTTACACAGCTACGGTCTCAACCCGTATGCGGCTGATGATAAATTCATTATCCGCAGGTATCTCTTCCCCGTCTTCTTTCAGGCAGGAGATATGAAGTTCAATTGCCTCCTTGGTGTTTCCGATCGTCTCTTCAATCGTCTCACCCTGCGAGAAACAGCCGGAAAGCGCCGGCACTTCTGCCCAGAAACCCCCCTCTTCTGCCTTGTGGATTAAAATGGTATATTCCATGATCTCTTCCTCACAATAATTGTGCGAATTCCTCTTCGGTCAATCCTGCCTTTCTGATAGCAGCTTTCAAAAGCCCGATCTTCACATCACCGGATACTGGAATCGTGATCAGTTGCCCGTTCGGCATTTTGATATTCACATGATCACCTTTTCCGTGGCGAACCGTTCCCCCGGCATTGACAAATACCCTGACCGCATCTTTTCCTTTTACCTGATAAAACGAGGTCACGGGTAACGATCCTTTGCTGATTGTTAGTGCTTGTAATTCATCATCCTTTTGCTGTGAGGGATAGAGGGGATCAATCAAGAGGTAAGAAACTCCCAGTCCATACCCCGCTTTTCCCAAAACCCAACCACCTCACATCGGCTAACCCTCCCGTCACTCCAGCCCCGGTTCCGAACCAGAGGGGGTGGCTAGAGGGGGGCCCTGGAAGAGAGATGGGGGTCACCCACTCCAAGGACCTGCTCACTCACCCCCAATCCGGGCCATTATAGCGCCCAGTTTCCCCATCCTGTGACCCGATTTTCCGGTTCCACAGGAAATGGTGTCCACGCGGCTCGAAAAGTCGTTGGATTACGGATATTTTCAAAAAATACCCGATAATCAGGGGGTTCAGACCTGCAAAATAGCGGGCTTTGCGCGGACCTGAAATTTCCCACAACGTGCAGGTAATTTTTGGCCGGGACGGCTGCTGCAACGCGAATACGGGCGAATTTTTGCAGGGTGATTTTTGCGGGTTCCTGCATCTGTCGCGGGAGGTCTGTTTATACTCAGAACGGCCACAGGACCGCACCGGTGAAGAGATTATTCCGGGCACGAATTGGGCGTTTTTTGGAAATCCTGCAAAAAATTGAAGGTTTCTGGGATTATCTGGTTTTCAGCCTGTAAAAACGAGAAAGAAAAGGATCTTCAGGGGGAAATCCGGGGACGTATGGGAGCATTTAGAAAATTGGGGGTGGGAGGGTTGACCGGGAACCTCAAACATTTCAATTGCGCCGTGCTAAATCCAGATATACACCTGCTGCAATGCAGAGACTGACACATATCGGAAGGGGACTGCTACCCGCCTTCGCCGTTGTTTGTGGGAGACCCGGCCGGGTTGACGTAATGAGTGGGGATGATGCTTCTGGGGTCTGTTGAGGACGCAATGACGGCATATACCAGACATCTTTAAAATTAGTGCCCATTCCTCCGATTACCCATATCCCGTTCTTGAAAACAATTACCCCGTGAAGAAATCGCGGACCAAACCCGGCGTGTTCTGTTTCAAGTGTCCAGTTGTTTCCGTCCGGTGACGACCAGATCTCATCATATGCAGTCTCACGGGGATGACTGGTTTGATGGGTCGGCGAATACGAACCACCTCCAACGATCCAGAGTTTATTGTCAAGGACCGCGACCGGCGTAAACTCCATCTTTTTGAAGGGAGCACTCCCATTAACCAGGATCCAGTTTTTTCCATTCTGGGATGACCACACCTCATTTGTTTCAGCCCCGCCAATCACCCAGAGCCGGTTATCGAATACGGCAACGCCCGGGGAGTAGCGCGGGGAAAAATTTGCATTGCTGGTAACAAGAATCCAGTCTTTTCCATCCCGGGACGACCAGACATCATTAATCGCCTTACTGTCATAACCCCCAATCACCCAGAGCCGGTTATCGAATACGGTGACGCCCATGTCACTTCGCGGAGTAAAATTTGCATTAGTGGTGACCAGATCCCAGTTTTTCCCATCCCGGGACGACCATATGTCATTCATTCCACTTTCCTTTGAAGCCCCGCCAATCACCCAGAGACGATTGTTGAATTCCGCGACTCCAAATGAAACACGCGGACTGAAACTCGCGTTACTGGTGATCAGATTCCAATTCTTTCCATCAAATGATGACCAGACATCATTTGTAAAATTGCCACGATCATCAGATCCACCGATAACCCAGAGTTGGTTATCAAACGAGCAACTCCCAAAATATCCCTTTGGACCGAAATCAGCATTATTGGTTATTTCGGTCCAGTTTCCGTACGCTGGTGTTTCAGCATAGGCAATCCCAGTGAGGGTAAAAAAGAGCACGAGAATGGAGAGAACAAAAATTTTCATACAGATCCCGCTTATAAAAAAATAATATTATATATTCCCCGTATTCAGTTTAATAGATGTAGGCCAGGATGTATTCGTTACCGATAATCCGTAGGAAGTCACATCCCATGTTGCCGAATTGATATAACCAGGCATACCTGATGGAATTACACTGTTCCCGTCCCGGTCATTAATGATGATATTGCCGAATGTTATATTGCCGGGGATATAATTAGAATTAAAATTTGTTGTGCTCATTCCAATTATTGTGGGATCCCATCCCTCCAGTACCGTGTATGCCCGGAGGTTCCGGTACGTCAGATTTGAAGACTGCGTGGTGTTAAGCTGGAGAGATGAACTGATACCTAAAGTCAAATCCGTAATCGCTCCAGACCACGACCCTGCATTATAGTACATGTTGCCCTGCATAAGGTCTCCCGTCGAAACTAATTCTCCGGTAGAAGGGATTCCATACCGTCGGGTTGAGTGAAACCCATTATTATTAAACTCCCATGGAGAAATCCACCACGTGGCAATACTCCAGTTTGCCTCATACGGATAAGGATCACCGGCATTATGTCTTATATACCATTCAAGAACTGGCTGGAGCAGATATGTGCCATTTCTGTCTTGAAGGCCATTCCAGATAGTGCTTTGTGATCCGTCAAGAGAAGGATGGCCAGTTGTAAAATTTTTTGTCAACGTAGGTTTCTTGGGAACATTATATCGTGCTGAAAACTGTCCAATGCTGGATATAGGTGCAGTTTCACCGTATTCAATCCATTGTGGGGACAATGTACCCGGTGAGTATGTCTTCATTTTCGATACGGTTTTCTTCCGGGCTCCCGCCGGATTTCCCATAACGGTCAGAATGCGCTTATTGTCATAAAACACGTTGATGGTGTTTTGATTTTCCATGATCAGAGAATTGTCCGGGATCTCGAAGACCGATGTTGCCGGCAGGGATCCGTCCGGTGTACTGACCAGGGGCGTCGTGGCATCATCGACCGCGAACAACTGTTTCCCGGTCGGATCGAACACGGTCGTTATGCTCCCGGAATCATAGACTATAGCACCAAAGGGGAGTTGCGAAACCTCCGGTGTTGCAGATGTTGCGATACGGGACCTGACCGGGGAATTTTGAGCATTTACATTAACCTGAAATTCTCCTGTGACGCTGACCATTAGCGGGCTTTTGTCATACTGTAACTGCGGCAGCGGTTTGCTGTTCTCGCTGGCAGCAAATGCATTCAGTTCAGCCATCTGTACTTTGTCCGATTGTGATATCTCCCCCGCACTCACCATCGGTACCATCGCCATCGCTGCCAGCAGCAAGGCCAGCATTACGACGCTTACTTCGCGTAGTTTCATTTTTCTTACCTCCTGTTTCAATACGCTACGCTCGGAGGCATGGGAAAATCTTCATAAGAATGAAAGATAATGATCACATGCCTACGGGCAGGACCGGGTTCAACACAAAGTTCGACGCTTGGTGAACCCGTCCTTCTTGTTTTCGGGACAAACCCCGGTTATTCCCGATGTGCGATTTATAATTACTAATATATACGATCTCTGTGCCGGGATCCGAACGATTTCCCCTCCCATAAACACCTCGTGAGTTCCGAACAGTCTTTCCCGCAAATGAGTGGGGGGTGGGGGGATTACGGTTTACCGGTTTTCTCGAACAGTTTCTCAGCCGGACACCCGATCTCCCGTTGCTTACAATACCTGCAGGCCAGCCGTCCCCGCACCAGGGCATTCCCGAGGAAACCCAGAAGTAAGAGAGCAATGATGAGGGCGACAACGGTCCAGGAAAATTTCTGCACGAGGAGAACGATTCCTGCAAGAACGGGGATCAGGAACAGCAGGAAATCCGGGACAAGATCTTTCCAGGTCAGGTTCATAGCGCTGAAATTCTTCGGGTTGCCCCGTGCAAAAAACCGGGCGCTCAGCCGGCCTTTGCCAAACGCACAGGTCCTGCCGTAATAGTAACAGTCCACGCAGTGTCCGCTGATGAGCCGGAACTCCAGGAGAAGAATAAAAACCACATACGCCATGACCCAGAAGAGGCTGAACCGGGAAAGGAGGATGACGCCAGTGACATAGATCAAAACCGGTACAAGATTTGACACAACGACAATCGACAGGGGATACTGTTCCCTGCAGCCCGCATCCTGCATACCAGAACTGGTGAACTGTCATCTAATAAATGCTGCTCATTCACATTTGTTCAGGAGAAAATTCCGACCCGCTCCGGAAGTTCGGGGGGCCCCGCCTGCAAATCCAAACGTTTATCGCCCCCCAGTTGAATCATTACGAACCACGAACGGTGTCGCTATGAGTGCATCACGTTTGACAACAACCCGGTTCATGCTGGCGATCGGATCCATCCTTCTTCTCCTTGCAGCGGTGGCTCCGGTTGCCGGGTCGTGCGACCCGGGATACTATACCTACAGCACGAGCAACGGCATGTGCTGCCCCGAAGGCTTCCCGTATGTTTACGGAGGTTCGTGCCACCAGTGCGATTACGGCAGCGTGTACGACAGTTACTCCGGCACCTGTTGTCCGGGCGATTCCCCCCACTATTACGACGGTACCTGCCATGCCTGCCGGGACGGGTACAAACAAACCTCCATGAGCAGCGGGCACTGCTGCCCGGAAGGGTACCCGTATTATTATGACGGAACATGCCACCAGTGCGATTACGGCAGCGTGTACGACAGTTACTCCGGTTACTGTTGTTCGGGTGACACGCCCAACTATTACGACGGTTCCTGCCATACCTGCCGGTACGGATTCAAGCAATACTCCACAAGTGACGGACACTGCTGCCCGGAAGGGTACCCGTATTATTATGACGGCACATGCCATTCAATGTCCGAGGTCGAGAGCAGCGGGACCGGGGTATCGATTCCCGCAGTAACCAGCATCCCGGCGGTGTTCTCAGCCACCCCGACACCGGCCCCCGAACCGGTGGTTGTTATCGTCAATGTCCCGGCCTCGCCAACACAGACGCCTCTTCCGCCATTCATACCCGTTCTCGGGATAGGAGTCCTGTGCGTTGTCCTGGGTATTGCCAGAAAGAACCGGTGATCTCCGGGCATCTGATCGCCCCCTTTTTCCTTTTCGCCAGCGTTCCGGCAATGAACCATGAAGAGTGCAATACTCTGCCTTTTTGCATAGCCCGTTGAGAGCGGAGCCGGGCAATTCTCTCCCGTGAAAAACCGGCATCCCGCAGCCGGTCCCGGACCCGTACCGGGCCGGTTGTCCCGCCTTTGCATCACGGGAGGGAAAGGGGCCATTGCCCGGAGTTCCGTGCAAGGTTAAAAAAAAAGCCGAAAGAAAAATAAAGGATTCTGTTCACGACTGCTTCGTGAAATTCATTGCAATACTGTCGAACCGGTCCATCTCTGCCGTCTTTAACGGGACGTACAGTTCATAGCTGACCGGCGTATCCAGGGTCAGGTTCCGGTTCATCGTGATCTGTGCAGCAGTTCTCCCTTGCGACCGGACATCGATACCGATATCATAGTTTGCCGGCCGGGCATTCCTTGGTATGATCGTCAGATCGATCCTGACAACATTCCACGCAGGCTGTGCAGGCACACCGCTGCAACTGGTACCGCCGAGCAGGTTGGGATCCAGGTAATGGGTGACATAGCGTTCCACCGTTGTGGGTTCCGGGGCATAATCCTTGATATTCGCCGTGATGAAAGCGAGCATCAGATCCTTGGGAATGGCGACAAGGTAGGATTTCGGGGGCTGGATGCCGTACCCGGGATCCGCTGCAACCTGTGGCAACACGGCCCTCATGCCGCAGTCAGGAATATCCGCGTTGAAATAATTTTTCGTGAATTCGAGAGCAAGGATCTGGGGATCGTCCGACGTTTCTTTTACCGTGGTTTGCGGCACCTGCGTATTTGTCGAGACCGGGAGGCTCGCAATTGCCCTGCCGGCGGGACTCGTTGTTACCGGGGGAGATTGTGACGGCGTCGCGGCAGGAGTGAGTGTCGGCACCAGGGGAGCAGTTGCAGCAGAGGGGGTTACTGACAGGGTGGCAACAACAGGCCCTCCCGGGGAGGGGGAGGAGGTACATGCTGCTGAGAATACGAACCCGAAAACCAGTACCATGCAGAAAAAACAGAGCAGATTCCCTTTCATCGATCCAGTATCTGCCGGGCCGGTAATGAATGTGTTCATTCGTTCTGCAGAAATGCACATGAACGGGATTCAAATCCGGATCACAAAAAAACCGGATTAAGTCTGTCAGCGAGAACCTGGTTGACTGAATTGAGACTGACTAAAAATGGTTGAAGGAATCATAGGGACGGTTCAGTGAGAACAACCGCACTCACCCGCTAACCCCCCAAGGGAGAAATACAATGCATATCCGCACATGCATTTTTTTAAGAACAGACTTATTTTTAAGATCCCATGAGGGAAAAATGACATTGTGATCATTTTTATCCTTGACCTTACATACCACTCACGTATCCCATGTATTTTTTCTTTCACTTGATTACCGGCATTATCCTTGGATTTCTGCTTGCGGAAATCCTTTGCGATCGCCGGTGGATCATACCCTGTTCTATAGGTGCGGTTCTTCCGGATCTGATCGATAAACCTCTCGGGCATATCATATTTGCATCAACCCTCGGCTATGGGAGGATCTATTGTCACACCCTCCTCTTTTTCCTGATAATCCTGGTTATCGGGATTATAGTCTGGAAATACTGGAAATCACCGGTTTTTCTGGCACTATCGGTGGGGATTTTCTCCCACAGCATTCTTGATCTCATGTGGCTTGAGATGGAAAACTGGCTTTACCCGCTCATGGGACCATTCGGGAATAAATTATCCGCGGATTATTTCATCACCCTCATCAACGGCGAGCTTGCCAATACATCAGAAGGTATTCTGGTAATCCTGATCGGTGCGGGTTTTCTTGTGTATCTTGCACATGGCCATTCCACCATGAAGAGAAGTGCCAGGTTTTATCGTATTCTCAAAAATATCATGAAAGCCGTTGCACTGGTCCTTTGCATGGTTTCCGGAATTGTTATCGGGCTTGGTCTGGATAAAACCATCATTCGGGGGATGAAAAAAATGCATCTGGCATTTATCGGGTGGAGTCGTCCCGAGGAATTCATTATCGGGGGGATAGTTATTGCCATCGCAGCCTGGCTGGTCTGGCGCTGGCAGGACAGGATCGGTGAACAACCGGCCCAATGACAGGTCAGGAGATATTGTTCGGCGGTCTTTTTGGTCGCTATCCTGCTTCGGTAAAATTTAGGGTTCTGCAAAGCCGGTTGATCTGCGGTCACGATGATGAGGGAACGGGAGCCCGGTGAAACCGGCCGGCGATGAACCAGGTTCGCAGGCACGGCCCGCCACCGGGGGATTGGAGGAAGCTCCAAGGAATAGGGGGCACAGGCAAGAGACCGGGTTCCGGGGCTGGAGCAGGCCAAAAAAACCCGGAATCCCAATACATCGCTTTATCGTATCACCCGCCAAGTAAGCATCAACCCTATGCAGAATACTGAAAAGAAGATCAAAATAATCCGTGACAAGTTGAGCAGGATCGGTATCGGGGAAAAAAGCCTGACCGATGAAGCCATCCTTTCCTTATACAGCATCAACCAGTACGGCAACCTGTGTGGGCTGCCAAGGACTCTGAAACCCACCCTTTAATCATTTCCCGGACGGGTCAGCCATCCCGTGAACCGCAGGCATTTTTCTCTCATCACAAGGACAGATCAGCCAGAAGCCCGGGTACAAATTGAATACCCGACCCTGGTTCCACGACACACCCTGCACAAGGATCCAGGGATCAATGAGGGGAGAAGATCAGGAACCGGTACCGCATTCACAAGGGACCGTTCCCGTGTTGCACCCGGGTGTCCTCTTCAACAGTCTCCATCTCTTCCTCACGATGAATCTCCTGTTCAGCCTGGCCACGGAAGAAGAGATGCTCGATAACAAGAGCGGAGAAGATCCCGACAATAAAAGAGTTGGCAAGGACCGGTTCGATCTGGGTGTTCATTAAGGTCTTTGTGGTGACCGGGAGGAATGCGATGAGGGTGGCAAAGATGAGGGCAATGCCTATCACAAGACCGGAATTATACCCGATGCCCCCGCTCCGTTCCTTGGCAAGGCTGAGCGTTGCTGCAAACATCCCCCCGAGCAGGTAGATGAAGAGGCACGCGATAACGATCGTGGGAATCGCCATCAGGGTCGAGACGATCACCGGGGAAAACCCGATGATCACAAAGAGGATGCCGGCAATCGCAAGCGGGTACCGGGAAGCCTGCCGGCTCGCAAGGACAACGTTCATCGAGAAGTTGGAGTTCGCACAGCCGATGGTCCCAAGAAGCCCGGCCGCAACACTGGAGAGCCCCGTTATGGCCATGCCGGAGCGGAACCGGCGGTCCATCCCCTCGGGCTTGAGGGAGAGTTCCATGGACTCAACCGCGGAGAAATCGATGACCAGGACCGTAAAAAAACAGAACAGGAAGGCGACGAGAAGCGGGAGGCTGAAATCGAATCCTGTCGGGATGATCCCGGTGAACAGCCCGAACGGGGCGCTGCTGATGGCCGGGACATGGAAGGGGAAGATCACGACATACAGGACCACGCCGAGGATCATGGCAAGCGGCAGCAGGAGCTGTTTTGCCATCCCTTTGAGAAACCCGGAAAGGCCGAGAATGAAGAGCGTGAAGAGGATGGCAAAGGCAAGGTAATCGGTCGGGTTCGCAGCCGCGGATTTCGGGATAATCAGGCCGAGGATCATGGGAGTAACGGCAAAACAGCCCATCAGCAGCACGGTCACGATGATGTTGAACGTGAAGATCTTTTTTAAGAAATGGTGGGCCTTGACAGCCGCAAGACCGCAGATGGCGAGACCGCAGATGGCCATAGCAGTGAAGATTGCATTCGTGGTGTAGGCAAGCCCGGCACCCACGCCGATGATGATGATGGCCGTGGGACCAACACCGATGGGCAGGCGATGGCCGATGAACACCTGGAGGATCTGGAAGATACCGCTCACGACAAAGACAGCCTGGATGACCTGCATCTGGAGGGCCGGGTCGGCATACAGCATGGGCGCGATCATCATCCCGTAGATCAGGGCCGATGGCATCAGGATGATGAACCACTGGAGGGTAGCAATTGCCAGGGTTCTTGCCGGGGGGATCTCATCGATCTGCGAGAGAAGTTTCATGGGGCCTCGTTCATGGGAGCTGCATAAGCAGGTATACCGTACAACAACGGGCCGGATCTCAAGGTTCCGCCAAGACCGGCCCATATCCTACAGAAAATGAAATCTGTTATTATAAAAGAACCATTGTTTTTTCCGGCACGCTTCTGCAAGATGAAGGAAAAACGGGACCGGTTATGCCAGATCATTCAGCGTTA
Source organism: Methanoregula sp. (assembly GCF_041645475.1). Lineage (GTDB taxonomy): Archaea > Halobacteriota > Methanomicrobia > Methanomicrobiales > Methanospirillaceae > Methanoregula. The sequence goes on from NZ_JBAZQA010000011.1 coordinate 72,662, forward strand.
TTGAGGAGAGGATCCGGTCCCGCAGGTTCTGGTATTTCCTGAGATTTGCCGTATCCGAGATGTAGGCAAACCGGTAATTGTGGTGAAGGGTGACGAAATTCTTCATTGTATACGCTAACGGATACGCAGCAGATCCCTTCGGCATGGTGACGGTATGACTCGAAGTCATCGTGTTCCCGCTCTTCGTGTAGGTATAATCGCTCACAACGGTACCCGGAACATCTGGATAATTGACGGTCACCAGCTCTTTACACCACTCCTGGGACGGGTTCAGCACATAATTCCCATTGAAAGTATCCAGAAAATCTGAGGTGAACGCCACAACGTTCTGCTTCTTGTCCGCACTCGTGAAGGTTACGATCCGCGAGGATTTTTTGAGCTGTTCGTTATCAGAGAAATCAAACGGGCCTATGGTTTTGAGCTCTTTCTGGTAACACCGCTTCGTTGCAGTACTGATACAGTTATACGAGGCATAGAGAGAGTCTGACACCGTCCATGCTGACGGGTAATCCAGGCTGAAGTCGTTGTCAGCATAGCGGACAAACCGGATCTCTGACACGTCCACCGGATCGGGGCTGGCTGTCGGGGTCACGATAGTGGTGTTTTTCTTGACAACAGGAATCACCCGGGTTGTTACGTTCACCGGTGCAATCGTTTTTGTCGTTGTATTCGCAACCGGGGTCGGTGCAGACGGGGTGATTGCGGGAATGCTATCGGAGGAATCTGACGATGTACAGCCGGTACTGACAACAAAACCGGAAACCACGATGAGGAGGACAAAAAAGATACCGGTTTTTTTCATAGGTGTTCGTTATTACCCGGGATAGGTTCAAGGTTCATACGTGCATCTCTCCCATCACAAAAATGAGGGACTGGTTTCCGGATCAGGGATACGGGTAAGCGTGGTAGTCCATCTGCATCCGGATCTTCTCCCGCACGTCCCTGCCTGCAATTTTTTCGCACAGGAATAGTCCAAGATCAATCCCCGAGGTCACCCCGCCGGCAGTGATGATATTTCCGTCCTCCACGATCCGTTCGGCCAGGACTTCCTTTGCAAACGGCCGGAGAGTTGTCAGGAGCGCGGGATGGGTCGTGGCTTTCCGGTCATAGAGCATTCCCGCAGCCCCGGCAAGCAGCGCTCCCCCGCAGAACGCAACAACGGTTGTCCGCCCGGACGCAACCCGGATCCAGCTTAAGAACCCCGGGTTGTTCATGAGTTCCATAACCCCGTTTCCCCCGGGGATTACCACATAATCGAACTGCGAGAGATCCCGGCGGATCGAATCCGGGATGAGGACGAGCCCTTCAGAGGTCCGGGCGGTTTTTGCCTGGCCGCAGACCTCGTACTTAAGGTCAGGAACAAAACCCATGGTCCGGAGCCGGGTAACGGGATCGTATGCCCCGGCGAGATCCAGCAGCGTCAGGCCGTCATACACAACAAACACTATCGCAGTCACGTTAACACTACTCCTGCCAATTCCGGTCTGCAGGTTAACCGCCGGAGCTCTTGAGGGAGGGTACAGGAAGCAGGTGTACAGGTGGGGGTTCCACCGCTTCCCACGAGCAGCGTCAGCGCCGGTTCCCGTTCGCCTTTACGTCGGTCTTCCGCCCGCAGGTCGGACACTGGTACAACGCATTGCCGCGGCCGTCGGCCCATACCCGTTTCATGGGGGTATTGTCGTGAGTACAGACAGGGGTCTCAATATCTTCCATACGTTTTCCTATGGTTAGCGTCTACGGCTGGATATATGAACTTTCCAGTGGGACAGGAAACGCGTGGCCCCGCAGCCGTATCCACCGGGCCTGGCCGTCCGGTACCCGGCGACAGGGAAGAAGGGAAAGCCGTAATACGCACAACAGCCAACCACCCATTACGGGTTGAAAGAGCATGGCCGATATTCAGAATTTTATAGGTTTCGCACAGCAGGAACGGCTCATCAAGGAATATGCCGGGTTCAGGATGTACTCCCCGGTCAAGGCAAAGATCAACCTGTCCGTGACCAACAAGCGGCTGATCATCTATTCTTCGGTTAACAATTTCTTTGTGCTGGACCAGGGCTCGCTCTTCCAGCAGATCGCCATCAGCGAGATTCGGGGGCTGGATGTGATCCAGGCAGTCCGGTATAACTTCACCCTCCTCGCAGGCTCGGTGATCGCTCTCATAGCCGGCCTTGGTGCAGGCCTTGCCGGCTCTGCGATCAGCCAGGGCAGCAGCATCCCCCTCCTCATGGGAATTGTATTCTGCATCCTGGGTATTATCGGTATTCTCTTCTTTGCCCTGCGGCCAAACCGGATCTTCCGGTTCATTGTCCGGGGACAGGCCATTGATCTCAATCTCGGGGAGCTCTCAAAAGGTTCCCCGGTCATACGAAGCGGCTCTGACCTCCAGGGGATTGTCGAGGAACTCGGCGCCCTCATCATCCAGATCCAGGACGGGACTATCTGATTCCGATGGCACTCTTCTTTTGTCTGTGGGATCAGTGAAGGCGATGCACCGTACCCGCGAGGTTCGAGACCGACCGGGTGATATCCAGGGCAACCCCGTCCGCCGGCCGGATCTCAAGGTGGATGGTATCGTCATTCACCGGGGGCTGTGAAGGGCACGCACTGATCATGAACTCGGCGCCGGATGTGAGCTGGTTGTCGGGTGCGGGGGAGTTGATCCGCTCGTACACCGCCCATGTCCCCGAGTTGGCCTGGCATCCCGCCGGGTTGTAGGTGTCCGGGTCCATTTGCAGCGTCTCAAACACCGTGGCATTGGTATAGACGACAGTCACGCGCCCGAAATCAACTTTTGTTGTCCCGAATGCAACCCGGCAGGAGAAGTTGATCTTCACCAGCTGCCCGGAGACCGGGTCCGTAACGCCGTACACCCCGCCGATTGGCCCGAGCACGGAATCTGCCTGGTTCACGGCAGAGTAAATGACTTCCTGGCTCTTCTGGGTGACAAAGAAACCCGTGTTGAGCACAACGTACGAGAAGACGGCAGCGACAACGACAAAGGCAATGAGAACAACAGCTGCTTCAAGGCCGGTAAATGCCGAGTCCTGCACCGGTTTCTTCATCCAGACACACGTCTTTCCCGCCCGTAATTTGCGGGCTTGTTACCCTATTTTCTGTTCCGGGACAGTTTATGCATATCTGTTTGCAGCACTTTCACATCCCGCCTGCCACCTCCTGATGGGCAGGGGCAATCGGATCCTTGAGTGATAGCATGAAGCGAAAAGAACTCGACGGGCTTATCCTGCGGTGGAAGTATACCACCCGGGCGCTGAAGATCCACGAGCAGGCATACGGGAAGTACATGACAGACCTGCTTGAGAAAAGGACGGACGCGGAGCTTGCTCTCTTCAGCGACCCGGTCGAAGCTGCCGCGTTCTTCTGCCTGCTCGACCTTGTGGAAAAGACGTTTGACCTGCCGCTTCCGGCGCCGGCCCGGCCTTTGAAAGAGAAGTCGCTAGCGGTCTGGCAGGAAACGTGAGCGCGCTTTTTTATGGGGCGTCGTCTTCCGGCTCGTCATCCCACGGGTGAAGGAGCCGGCCCTTCCGGATAACAATCTCGGGTGCGGGTCTCCCCATTCCCCAGGACGGGTCGTCCAGCAGGGCATCCGGGTCTGCCCGGATAACGGTGACGACCGTGTCCGGGAGTTCGTCGTCCCGCAGCGGCGGCATCTCGACCGGCTCTGCCCATTCGCGGCTCTCGTCACGGGTCACGTCCTCTACGGCAATCGGGTACTCGGAGGGCTCCGGTGCAATGTCCAGGGGAACCGCCGGTACATCCGGCATTTCGTACGGCCTCAGCGGGGGCATCTCGATCTTCTCTTTCTCTTCCAGCCTGATCTCTCCTGACTCACATTTGCAGGGGAGAAATGATAAAGGATACTGCACCTGCCGGAGTTTTTTTTGGGCCGTGAAAAGTTAGGAAACCGGTCCGGCGCATTTCCGATACATTTCCTTTGGAAAAGTACCCTTCTGCCACGGATTCAGGTTTTTATGGCGGGAGCGCAAGAGTTCCTTGGATCATGCATGTAACGATCGATCGTTCGTACTGTCTTTCCTGCGGGGCCTGCTGGAACAGCTGCCCGGAAGTCTTTTACCAGAACCCGTGCGACGGATTTTCAGAGATCGCAGAACCGTTCCGGTTCAGCAATGACCGGGCAGACGGGTTTATCCCGGAAGATCTCGGGGCATGTGCACGGGAGGCTGCCGGCCTCTGCCCGGCCGGGATCATTACTGCTGAAGACGGGTAATCCATCCTGGGCACGGGTCAGCGGAACGGTTCCTGCTCGCCGTGTACCACCGGTTCCTCGGGCTCGTACAGCCAGCAGGCAAACAGCCTCGAGAGCGCCGGCATTGCAAGCCAGGCAAGGACGGGTACAAGGATGGTAGCACCAATAAGCTTCTGGACGATCAGCGCCTGCGATTCCACGAAGGGATTGATCAGGACCGCGATGATGAAGGTGAGCGGGAAGACCGCGATCCAGGTCACGATAGCCTGGCGGTATCGTTTCGGGGGTTTTACCACGTGCTGCCCGGGAAGGGTGAACCAGGTCTCAAGGCCCGTGAGAACCTCCATGTGGGGCGGGGCAATCGTGAGGGTCCGCTCGGTCTCAAGCCAGGCATGATATGCCGGCGATGTATGCCACCGCTCGAGCTCGACTCTCGATGCGAACTTGTACACCACCCGGTACACCCCGTCGTTGCGCTTTCCCGGCCGGAATATCGTTATCCCGAGGTTTGCCGGAATGGCACCGAACACTTCCATGAGTTTTTTTAATTCTGCCTCGAACTGAGGTTCGAAGCCTTCTTTTACGTAATGGATCCGCACAACCGTAATAGGTTCATCGGGGGGTACTGTCATGGTTATCACCCACTCAGGTTCCTATGCAACCCGCAGCTTAATGGGAGTATCGGAAAAACGTACCGGCAGGGAGAACAACCGTAAAAAAGGGAGCCCGGTTCAATGACCCGGTTTCTTGTACACTTTTTCGGGATCAAACACTTTGGTCCCGACAATCTGCCCGTCAAGCGTCCGGAAGAAGCAGGACATGTAGCCCGTGTGGCAGGCTGCACCGGTCTGTTCCACCTCGTAGATGAGACAGTCCTCGTCGCAATCGGCAAGCACCCGCAGGACTTTCTGGAAGTGGCCGCTCTCCTCGCCTTTCTTCCAGAGTTTCTTCCTGCTCCGGCTGTAGTAGTGGGCAAACCCGGTCTCCTGCGTGAGCCGGACTGCCTCATCGTTCGCGTACGCCATCATGAGCACTTCCCGGCTCCGTGCATCCTGCACGATTACCGGTATAAGCCCGTCTGCAAATTTCAGGTTCAGCATGACAATTCCCTCAGGTAAAGAGTTTCATGATTGCAAAGAGGATGTCCCCGAAAACCACCGCGGTGATGAACCCGGCCGTGATCGGGATGATGAAAGGCACCGCGTAGGAGATCCAGACCGTGCCGGCTTTTTTGTAGAGCGCGAGTTCTTTTTTGAACTCTTCCGGGTGTTCGCGGAGATCCTTGGTGTATACCCGGTCCGTCCCGGCATACATCCGGCGGAGGGAGTCAAAAAACCCGATGAACTTCCGGTTCACCTTACCGTCCGTCTCCTCGAACTCTTCCATGACAAATCCCCAGGAGTCCTGGATCGTATCGCCCTGCACGGGAAACCCGAAAAAGCGGTAGCTTACGGGGGCCCTGTTGCCCCGGATGGCGTTGATGACAAAGATGCCGAGCGGGGCCGCAAGGTTGAGGATAAGGGCATTGACCAGCACCGAGAACGCAAGGAACCCCAGCGGGGGATTTCCGAGAAGCGGGGTGAAGGGGAACGTGGGAACCGCAAGCGAAATGAAGATGAGCGCCCAGGCATCTGCTCCGCCAAAGAGGTGCATCCTCCCAAAGACATAGAAGACCCCGCAGAAGACGGCGGGGAGGAGGAGGAGGAGCGCCGGCGAGCCCCAGCCACCCTTTGTGAGGAACTGGAGTATCCCTGTTATCGCGAAGATCAGGATGATCAGCACGAAGTACCAGCGTTCAATGGCCTCGGAGATATTGGTCTCGGGTTTCTGTTTTCCCTTGCGGGCCTTCACCGGGGGAGTACCCTTGTATTCCCGGTAGCTGACGTAAAGAAAAATCCCGGCAAACATCGCGTACCAGGGAACCAGCTGGAAATTGACGGACGGCGCAAGGACAAACCACGAGAGGACCGGGAGGACAAGAACGACGGCAAGGTAGTACCAGAGTGCAGATTTTTTGTAATACCCGGTAAGACCGAGGGAGTCGGTCCTGCCCCGGTTGTCAAGATAATCTGCGAACAGGAAACTTGCAACAAGGGCTAAGTACCCGAACAGGAGGCTTAAGTTTGCCGTTGTCTGCCAGATGAGCCAGCCGGTACAGACAACGCCGACAGCAAGCATGGGGAGCCAGTGGATGAAGGGCACCCGCCGGTCTCTGATATCCAGGTACGAGGTATAGATCAGGGTGGCGAGGACCGCAACCGCCGAGATCACCATCGGGTAAAATATTTCCATATGTCCCGTATACCGTTTTTTTTTGGAACACTTATGTATGGCGATGAGCGGGAGGCCCGGAAACCCGCATAACTATAACATAAGCGGCATACGAATATTCCTCGTGAGACCGTGAGGGTGACGATCGTTTGACCGGCACCCGCACCTTGAGGTGGAACGTCTTGAAGATACAACCCCAGCTCGATCAGATAATATGCGGTTCACCGGTTCTCGGTACCTATCCCCTGCCCGGGCTGCTCCGCGTTGCCGGTGCCGGCCGGGTGAGTGGTATAGCGGTTGCAAAAGACGGGGAGCAGGCGTTTTACCTTGCACTCCTGGACGGCGAGCCGGAGGGGGCAGTCTATGCGGATGAGAAAGGGGAGCTCTACGGGGACAAGGCCGTTGTGCACCTGACCGGCCGGGAGCAGTTTGTGGTAAACGGGGTTGGATCCGATCTGGTCACCGCCCTGGTCATGGGATGCAGGATCTTCGAGAAGTCGCACATCCGTGTGAACCTGACAGAGGATATCCCCGAGGTAGGCCGGAAGGCCGGGGGAGTGGGTGTCCTCACCCTCAAAGTCATGCAGAACAACGAGCCAAGGGACGGGTACCGGATCTCGATCCGGAAGGAGGGGCAGGTCGTGGCAAGCGATGTCACTACCGATGGCGGGAAGGCCCGGTTCCGCCTCGTGCATGGGAATTACGACTGTATCGTGCAGGACCGCCAGGGCGCGATCTTCTCGTCCCGCATAACGTTCGATGCCACCCACGCGATCCTGGTCGTTACCATTTAATCTGCATATCATCCGTTTTTTTCCGATCCAACGCTAAATAGGTCGCATTACAGGAAAAAGGCCGGTACCTTTTATATCGGATCAGGACAGATCATTGCTCCATGAAGATCGGACGCGAGGATTTCGAAGCGCTTATCCGCGGGGAAAAGACGATTGCTCCGTATATAGAACTGGATCCGCTCGATGGCGTTTATTCCGTGTTCGGTGTCAGGACGGCGGGTAACCCCAACTACCTGATCAAATCAATCTACGAGATGTACGAGACAAACCTTGACCGGAAACTTGCCGTAAAAGCGGTGCGCAAACTCTTCCGCTCGGTGGGTGCCGGATCAATCGGCCTGGACAGGTTCCTAAAAAAACTGGGCATGGACTTAACGCCGCCCGAGTTTTTGATGCTCGTCTTCAAGCTCCAGCACCAGCAGGGATGGGGAGCCCCGTTCGAACTCGTGGAAGCGGGCGAGAGGAGGATCGTGCTGCGCACCCGGCACACCTTCGAATCCGAGGTTATGAAAGCCTGGAACATGCCGGTCTGCGGCATTCACCAGGGCTGGATAGAGGGGGTTCTCAAGGCAGTGACCGGCAGGAACTGGTTCTGTATCGAGAAGACCTGCCATGCCAGGGGCGACGAGTACTGCGAGTTTGTCATCGACCAGGTTGAACCCAGCTGGAAATTCAAGGCCGAGGCAGTTGTCCGGGGCGACTCGGCGATCACCGAGTTCATCGAGCACAAACCCCTTGCCGGCTCAATCCGGCTCATCGACGAGCCGGTTGTCATGATGCCCCGCTTCATCTTCACCTCAATGACCACCTCTTTGAAAAAGACCATGGGGGAGGCACCGGCAAGCGGCGTGAATTACCGGGCATACCTGGACATGGGAAAGGAGAATGTCGAGCATTACAAGAAGATGGGAATAACCAGTCCGGGCACGCTTGCGGACATGGCCTTTACCTTCTACTCCCAGATGGGCTGGTTCAGGATCATCAGAACGGAGTGGGACGAGGGCACGAAGACCAGGACCATGACACTTGAACACACGGTGGAGTCGGAATCGTTCGGCACTACCGGCAAGAACGTCTGTTACTGCACGGCCGGTCTCCTGGCCGGGATCATTGAAGGTTCCTTTGGGATCAGGGTGCAGGCCCGCGAAGTCATGTGCCGGTCAAAAGGGGACGAACACTGCGTCTTTACCATTACCAGCAAATAACCCCCGCATACCCTGTTTTAAATATTTTATATACCAAGTTTAAACAAATATGATCAGAATTCAAGGTTGACCCATGCCACCTATTCCCCGGATCCTCATAGTCGAAGATGATGACATCATCGCCAACCTGATAACAACAATGCTGGAACGCAAGGGGTACGCGGTTGTCGGGAAAGTGGGCTCGGGGGAGGAGGCGATCCGGAAGGCTGCGGAGCTGGAACCGGATCTCGTCATCATGGACATCAATCTCAACGGGCAGATGGACGGGGTGAACGCGGCAAGGTTCATCTTCCAGCTCTTCCATAACCCGATCATCTTCTTGACCGCCCTGTACGATGAGGCCCTGCTCGAACGTGCCAAGGGAGCCCAGCCTCTCGGGTACATCCTCAAGCCGTTCACGGACAAGGAACTGGGATCCAACGTGGAGCTCGCCCTGTACAACCATGCCTTCCGGAAAAAGTTCCTGGACGCCTTCCCGGTGGGGGATCCCAAGAAAATCATGGCGGCCCTGGATGCCATTATGATTCTCGATACCCGGGGAAAGATTGTCTTTTTCAATCCCTATACGCCCCGGCTGCTGGACATCCCTGAGGACCAGATCCTGATGCATCACTGGAGAGAGACGATGATGCTCGTGAATGATCAGACCAGCGAGGAGCTCAAGGATCCCGTGCCGGAAGTAATAAAACAGATGCTCGTGGTCATGCACGAGTTCAATACCGCCATGGTCACCCGGACCAACAAGAGCCGGAAGGTCAGCGTCATTGTGCGGCCGATCAAGGACGATCACAACGAACTCCTGGGTGTGCTGATGCACATCAAGGAGAAGACGCTCGACCAGATCAAGATGGCAATAAAGAAAAACTGACCCTCCCCTCGCCGTTTTTTAAATCCGGTTACCGGCATACCATACCGGGGCCCTGATGCAGGAAGACATCATACCGCATTTTTGGTACAGTTAACTCGCGTTCATGTGCGTTTCACCGGGTCCGTTTTTTCAATCAGGGTCTGCTGAAATTTTTTCAATCGCGATCATAAGGTGTTGGTAAACCTGCCTACAGTAGGATAATTATCCGTTTGTAGGATAATTATCCAACAGCAAATCATTTTCTCCGGGGTGCGTTGTCCGGTTGATCAGCCAAAGGTCGATTAAAAAATTCCAGGCAGGGGCTGAGGGGGTGATTGAAAATTTTTTGCCGGAGATCGATTGCGATTAAAAAAACTGCCGCACATGGTGATGCAGACATGCATTCACAAGAAAGCTGAAACACGAGCGAGTGCACCAGATCAATCATTTCACTTCATCTGGCTTACAAAGGAATGCCCTGTTTTGCATCCTGCCATTAACGGATGATCAGAGACGAAAAACATCCCGGCCTTGCCCCGCTCGTACCGGGGCCCTGAGCAGAGGGGCACTTATGCGAGAAGGATTTTGAGGATCCCGGGTGTGAACGCCCGTTACTCTGCGTATCTCCAGGGCAGGTACCAGGGGCAGATAGGGACCCTGTATGAAAACGAGAGGAATCAGGACTTCTGCTTTTTCTTAAAAAGGGCTTTTGTGAACCGGTCTATGAACCCTTCTTTGACGACAACCGTCTCTTCTTCCTTGTAAGCAACGCCAATCATATCGGACGCAATCCTCCGTATGGCTTTTGCAGCCGGGGACGCGGGATACCTGATGACGATGGGGATCTTTGAGGAGGAGGAACGCCGTATATTGGGATCTTCCGGTATGATCCCGAGCACACGTACCCCGAGCACTTTCTCCATCTTGCGGGTTATGACCTCGGTCTTATCCGGGTCAACCCGGTTGATGATCGCACCCTTGATGTGCCCCCCGACAACTTCGGTGAGGATCTTGGTCTTGAGGGCATCGACAATCGAGGAGAGCTCCGGGTTGACGACAAGGATCACCTCATCGGCAACCGCCAGCGGTACAACCCCGTCCTTGCTGATCCCGGCCGGGGCATCGATCAGGAGGAACTCGCAGCGTTTGACGAGTTCGGTCAAGACTTCCCGGATCCGGTCGGGATCGGCCTCCTGGAATCCCTGGAGCGAGATCCCGCTCGGGATCACCTTGAGGCCGGCCGGCCCTTCGTAGATGGCGTCAGCGATGTTGCCCTTGCCGGCCAGGACCTCATGCAGGGTAACGGGAGCGTCCTGCAGCCCGAGGAGGAGACCCACGTTCGCCATCCCGATATCCGCATCCATTAAGTAGGTCACCTTCCCAAGCTCGGCAAGCATGGTCCCGAGATTGACGGAGACCGTGGTCTTACCGGTTCCCCCTTTTCCGGAAGCGATTGTGTAAACCTTGACCATTGGCCCCCCTGATGTGGTGAAAATCTCCCGTTCAGGTTATGGATAGGCTCTCTGATATTCGTGTTATATCCATGAGTTTAAAATAACTTTTGTGTCAGATTCAATATTCCCGCAGATTTCGTCCGATATCTCATTATTCGCCCGAATTATCCCGATAATGTCGGAACCTTCGTGGGCAATACCGATGATCACTGCACCGGGGGTCTCGAACAGGGGGCTGCTCACATAAATTTCTGCAAAGCGGGCTGCATCGATCTCTGCACCATCCGGGCTGGTGGAGGCAATAACGAGACCGTCACAGGTGGCAAGAGTGACCGAATCAAGGGAATACTTTGTTGCGAGGGCGGCGAGGCTGTCGGAAAGATCCCGTTTCCCGCTGACGAGATCGATCTGACGTGCCACGGGAGGCTCGGGTTCTTTTCGTACCGGTACAGACTTCCGGGCCGCAGGAATGTGCAGGACCGTTTTTGATTCCGGCTGGTAGGCGAACTTCCGGCCCGGTGTTGGACCGGGAGCAGCAGTCCTGGCCGGAACAGACCTGCGACGAATTCGGAGAACAACGACAAGGACAAGGATACCCAGTACGGCAATAACCGCTGCGGGCAGCAGCCAGGTGTCAGGGAATGGAAGAAGGCTCATGATAATCGTACCTGTTCCCGGGCGTTTCAGCGCTCCAGGAGATGTTCAAGATCGAGCTGTTTTACGAGAGTTCTGCAGTCACCGCGAATCTTGTTGGTGACATTTTCAAGATCCAGGGAGTCAAGCGTCTCCATGTCCTGATCAAAGCTGGTGGAGCCGGAACCTGTACCATCCAATCCACCATCTGCTATATCGTGCTCATCCTGCAGGGTATTACGCGGGGCAGAGCGGGAGGCGTTATGGGGCGTGTGAGGCTGAGCGGAAACCATTTTTTTGGGAGTGTGTGACCGGAGAATGACCGTTTCCGTTCCTGAAGGTGATCCCGTTCCTGCGGGAGGGTTCGCATCAGCCAAGGATACAGAGAGATGATGGGATTTTGCGATACGGGCCACTGCCAGTATGCCGGGTTTCTTTACGAGGGCCTTTTTGTTGAATTCAAGAGCCAGCCGGAGCTGGGCTTCATCGAGCAGGGTAATGGCAGCATCCCCGGTCTCGTCCAGGAACGGGAGAAGGTCCAGAAGACCTGCATCGCCGTACAGGGCCATGACCTTTGCAAGGATACAGTCCCCATGCCGGAAGACCAGGGTCCCTTTCCCGGCAGGATACGAGAGCGTGCAAATCCCACAAAACCGCTCGTGTCCGAGCGCCTCAAGGATGAGACGGATCTTCTCGTGTTTTTTTATCTCACGAAATGTCCCTCTCGGAAGCTGCATGGTCTTTTATCTTGGCTACTTTTCCCTAAATACTTTCTTTGACACGTCAGCGGGCTTCCATTCACGAGGTTGGTGAAGAACCGTTTTTCCGTACAGGGTTTCCCCGTACGAATCGGCGACAAATTGTTCACGGAAACCCGGGAGCCTGGAGGAATTAAACGGGATGCAGGGAGAGATCAATCTTTTAATAAGAAATGAAAGAGAGAGAGTGGTTTATCAACGGGTGGAATAATGCTCAAACCGTTACTTGAGGAATTCCTGAAAGTGGAAGGGGTAACCGCTGCCGTGGTAGTGGGAAGAGACGGTTTTGTCATCGAGAGCGCCGTCTCCGGCAAAGTAGATATCGACGCACTGGGAGCCATGGCATCAACCGGCCTTGGGACCTCTGAAGTGATGGGAAGCACGCTCGGGAAAGGCGAACTGCTGCAGATGATCGTTGAGCTGGAAAAAGGGCCGATCCTCCTCTCCCCGCTCTCACCGGATGAACTGATCGCCATTGTTGCGGACAAGAGTTCCAATGTAGGGCGGATCCGGTACGAACTGAAGAAGAACAAAGAACGCATAGTGGCTGCACTGTGAACCCGGTTCTATGAATTTTCCTGCCGGTACCGACAAGGGGATCGTGACAGATCCCAAAGAGGAATCATTTATCCGGAAACTCAGTACGTTCCGCGGAGCCTGCCAGATCGAGACTGAACAGGGATACGGGTTCATTCTCATCGATAACGGGAGACAGGCTGCCGCCTATTTCCGGACCGGCGACCAGGTGTTTTCCGGCAATGCTGCCCTTGCCTATATCCAGGTGCCCCCTCTCGAGGAGATGCACCTCCTTGAACTGCGGGTGAGGGAATACGATGATGCTGAATTTTCCCTTGCTCTCCAGATCGCAAGGTTCGAACACATTCTCTGCACAGCCCAGGGGCTGGAGGGGGCTGCAAACGAGAAAGACCTCCCGACACGTTCTGAAAAAATCCCTGCACTGCTCAATGAAAATGCATTGAATAAACTCATGAGCATTCCCGGTGTGATCGCAGTTTCTGCCTTTTTCGATGGTTTCCCGGTCCAGTCCGCAGGCGATGCAGATTTCGAACTCGTGGCCGTATCAGCAGAGGATTTCATGCGGGCCGGAACGAGAATTGCACAGGAGATGGGGGTGGGGGACCCCGGCCAGTTGATCCTCGAGACTGCCACAAGCAAATTCATCATCACACCCTGCGGGGACCTGTACCTCTGTCTCTTCACAACATCTGATGCCCAGCTCGGGCTTATCCGGGTTGTGCTTGCCAGCATCCTTTCAGAACGTTCTTCCTGAAATGCTGCGCGAATAGAGGCAGATTTAACCAATCATCCAGACATCGGTTCCGGTTACCCGGATCTGGCAGAGAATAGATATACTCGCAGGCAAATTATCATTTAATCATACGAAAACCCCTCCTGCCGGGGGAAACCGGATTTCATGCGGTTGGCGCGGGATGGTCCTGGATGAAGAAAGACAACGACGATTCATTTGACGAGGTGAACTCGCTCATGAAGAAGATTGGCAGGGCAAAGAAAGGGGAGCCGGACCCGCTCCCTGCATCCGGTTCACCTGTGCCGGATCTGCCTGATCAGGCCGGCGACTTTTCTGCACTCCTGAAAAAACTGGGCAAGGCCGGAAAACCTGAACACGCCTCTCAACCGGCCCCTGCAGAAATTCCCGTGCCAGCACCCCCGCTGCCGGAGGATGAGCCTCGCGGGCAGGTTGTGATGAGTCTCGATGACCTTCTTGACGACATCCCTGATACTGATACCATTTTGGCATCCGGTTCATCCATTGAAATACCGGTATCGGATCCTGATGCAGCAGTCACAACCATACCGGCAGAGACACAGGATCGAGTTCCCCCGGCAGCCGCAACCAGGATATCAGCTCAGCCGGTATCCTCAGCAGCAGGACCGGTCACCGGAGACAACAATCAGGAGATACTGCAAAAAATCAAGACAGGGAAAAAGGTAGCCGCAGAAGAACCCGTCCCGGCAACCGGAGGATCCGATGAAGAGGAAAAGATCATCTCCGTTGACCAGATCTCGGACATCTCCGGCCTGATCCTCCCCAGGGGTGCAAGGTTCAGGATCGATGAACTCCAGCTGCACGGGCGTATCAGCTCGTACGAGGGATCCGGTCTGAGCACCCTGCCTCCGGAGTTTCATGAGATCTGGAAGAAAAACTTCTCAAGCGTCAGTTTCAAGGATCTCGATGTCGAGAAGGACTTCTTCACTGACACAGAAACGCCCTTACCCGTCCAAAAAGGGTTCAGCATCGGAGCGCTCTTCAAGGCTATCCGGTCAGAGCAGGAAGAATATGACCCTGCAAAACACGGACCGCTGGTTGACCTGGCATTTCAGGACCGTCCGGGCATCGAGGATCTGGAGACCTACCCGGTCAACGAGCCATATGCCTACATCCGGATCACATACGACCACTCCACCCACGAGTACACCTACCATGTCCTTGAACCGGCATTGACCGACCCGGAAAAAGATCTCCTCAAAGAACTCAAAGAGCGGCTCTTCGAGACCCTCGATATCAACACCAAGGATATCACAAAGGACGAGGCGAAGAACCGGCTCCGGACGGCAACAGTGGACATCATCCACGATTATGGGATCAAACTCTCGCCATTACAGCGGGAAAAAATTCATTATAACATGTTCAAGGATTTCCTTGGCGATGGTCTGATCGATGCGATCATGCACGACAAGTACATCGAGGATATATCCTGCGACGGCGTCCATACCCCGATATTTGCCTTCCACTCCAGTTACGAGTCCATGAAGACAACGCTCGCGTACAATACCGCAGAAGACCTAGACTCGTTCGTGACCAAGCTTGCCCAGCGGGCGGGCAAGTACATCTCGATTGCAGAACCGATCCTGGATGCCACCATGCAGGACGGTTCCCGTATCCAGATGACGCTCGGGACGGAAGTGACCGCCCACGGGTCAACGTTCACGATCCGCAAATTCAAGGACGAACCGATCACGCCAACGGACCTCATCGAATGGCACACCTTTGCCCCGCTCTCCATTGCCTACATCTGGCTTGCGGTAGAAAACGGCAAATCCGCCATCTTTGCCGGGGGAACCGCATCCGGCAAGACCACGGCCCTCAACGCCATCTCCCTGTTCATTCCCCCGATGGCGAAGATCGTGTCCCTCGAAGATACCCGGGAACTCAAGCTCCCGCACCCGAACTGGATCCCGAGCGTTACCCGGGACTCGTTCGATACGGCAGGCAGAGGGGAGATCAATATGTACGAGCTCCTCCGGGCTGCAATGCGCCAGCGCCCCGAGTATATCATCGTGGGCGAAGTCCGAGGCAAGGAGTGCCAGACCCTCTTCCAGGCCATGAGCACCGGCCATGTCACCTACTCGACCACGCACGCCGATTCCGTTGCCAGTGTCGTGCACCGTATCGAGAACCCGCCCATGGACGTGCCAAGGAACATGCTCTCGGCCCTGGATTTCATCTGCGTGCAGGTGCAGGCGCGGGTCGGCGGCAAGCGGATCCGACGGAACAAGCAGATCGTTGAGATCCTGGATATTGATCCAAGAACAAACGAACTCATCACAAACGAGGTCTTCAAGTGGCGTTCTGCCACCGATGAGCACACCTATTCCGGGAAGTCCTACCTTCTCGAAGAGATCATGGAGGCAAAAGGCTGGGATGAGAGCCGTATGCGGGAGGAACTCAAGCGGCGGCAGGAAGTGCTCGAATGGATGCGGATCAAGAAGATCCGGCACTACAAGGATGTTGCCAAGATCCTCATCTCCTACCACCGTGACCCGGAAGCAGTCATCGAGAACGTGAGGAAAGACCTCTATGAATAGCTACGAGCGGTTCTGTTTCAACCTCTTAAGCAACCGGATGAAAGGCCGGAGGGAGGAGTATGCCCAGCTCAGGAACGACCTCATCTCTTCCCGGTCCAAGACACCGTTTGAAGTGTACATCTCGACCGCAATGGTCAGTTCCGTCCTTGTCGGGCTCCTTGCGGCAGTCTTCATCGGCCTTTTCACCTACCTGCTCAAACTGCCCCTGCTCATCAAGTACAAAGGCGCGGTCCCGGAACCGGTTCTTGCGCTCATGCCCTACAGCCTTGTTATCGGGACCGTTGTTGTCACCATCTTCTCCCTGCTCGTCTTTGGCGGGCTCACGTACGCGGTCTTCCTCATGTACCCGGGCATCGAGGCCGGCAACCGGCGCAGGAACATCGATGCAAGCCTGCCGTATGCGATCAACTACGTGACATCCATGTCCACAGCGGGAATCACCCCGGCGGAAATATTCCGCTTATTGGGCGACAGCCCGATCTACGGGGAATGCGCTGTTGAAGCCCGGTATGTTGCCCGGGAGATCGACATATTCGGCCGCGATCTCATCGATGCCATCCGGCTCGTATCGGCAAGCACCCCGAGCAAGCGGATGAAGGAGTTTTTGCAGGGGGCCATGGGCAGCATCTCGAGCGGAGGCAACCTCACGGACTACTTCCGGACAAAAGCAGACCAGTACGCCCTTGAAAACCGCCAGACACAGAAACAGTTCCTTGAATTTCTCTCGCTTATCGCAGAGTCGTACGTAACGGCGATGGTTGCCGGGACATTGTTTCTCATCATCCTCCAGTCCATCATGTCGGTCCTGTCCGGGGATAACCGCCCGCTGTTCCTGTATGCCATCGTCTACATCATGATACCACTGGGAAGCATTGCATTCGTTGTCATGATCAGCACCATGACACCGGAGGCCTGATCATGGGATTTACGGATCTCCTCACCCATCTCAAAAGCCACGGGAAAGCGAGTTCGCCACCTATGAAGAGCAATGAGATGGAGACCGTGGAGGCGGAGTTCAGCGAGATCACCCGGAAACTCGAACACGAACGAAAGAGCCGCGAGGGGATAGGACGGTTCCTCAGGCACCCCCTCCGCGTGCTTACGGAAAAGCCCGTCAATATCCTCATCATCTGCATCCCCCTTGCGCTCATCATCTTCATCGGGGGTTTTTTCTACCTGGTAAAAGCGCACGGCATGTATGTCCTCTTCAGCACAACAACGGTCGATGATTTCGCGGTCTTTGCCGTGCTTGTCGCGATCATTCCCGTGGCACTCCTGGACTTCAGAGAGCAGATCCGGGTCAGGAACCTGGAGAACGCCCTGCCGAACTTTTTCCGGGACCTCGCCGGCATGAACGATTCCGGCATGACGCTGCCAAACGCAGTCCATCTCGTTGCCAGCGCAGAATACGGCACGCTCACCCCCCATATCAGGAAACTGGACAACGAGATGTCCTGGGGCGTGAACTTCGTTGAGGCGTTGTACCGCTTCGGGAAAGGTCTGGGTACAAAGATGGCCGATCGCTCGGTTGACCTGATCGCAAACGCAAGCAAAGCCGGCGGCGATGTGAGCGAAGTGCTGCGGGCAGCGGCAAAGGATACATTCGAAGTGGTCAACCTCCAGACCGAGCGCAGCAACAACATGCTCATCTACGTGATAATCGTGCTCGTCTCGTTCATGGTATTCCTGTTTGTCATAGCAATCCTGGTATCCTCCTTCCTCACTACGATGGCAACCGCAGGATCTGCCGCGGTTGCAGCCGGGGCATCGGGATTCATGGGAGCAATTGATATCTTCGTATACAAACGGCTCTTCTCCCATGCTGCAATCCTGCAGGGATTCTTCTCGGGACTGGTTGCCGGGCAGATGGGTGAGGGACGGGTTATCGCGGGTCTCAAATATTCCGCACTCATGGTAATAATTGCCTGGATCACGTTCCGGTTTTTTATCTGAACCAAAAGAAACGAAATTACCTGACGGTGTAACCAATCATTTGTGAACCATGTTTCAACGAAGGAGACCCCAAAGGGAAAATCCGGGCAGAACCGCCAAAAAAAGATCAGGAAATATTTTCCGTGCTGTAGCCTTTGAGAGAAAGGAGTTCCTTGACCCGGTCGCGGTGGTTTCCCTGCAATTCAATGGAATTACCTTTGACCGTTCCGCCACAGGCCAGTTTCCCTTTCATGTATTTTGAAAGGTCTTCGAGATCGATATCAGTCGGATCAAGGCCCTCGATAACGGTAACTTCTTTCCCGTACCGGCGTTTATTGACCTTGACATTGATCCGCTGCTGTTCCTTTGCTACCTCCTCACAGATGCATAATTCATTAGGTAGCCCACACGTCGGGCAAATCCCACCAATCATTACCACTATTTTTAAGTTTCTCTTTATTTATGTCTTGGCATTGCCCGGGAAGAATCCGGAGTCTTTTCTTCGCGTCCGTTCCATTCAGCCATTTCTTGTAAAAAATTTGTATCCCGGGGGTTGGTTGGGAGGAGCTCACGGAAAAAAAGGCATCTGTTTTAATGGTCCGGGTATACACTAGTACTGACGCCATGTCGCTTTTTGTAGTCGGAACTTCCTCCCATGTAGGCAAGAGTGTGACCGCCGCTGCCATCTGCCGCTGCCTTGTGCGCAGGGGGATTACGGTAGCCCCATTCAAGTCCCAGAACATGAGCCTGAACTCATATGTCACGCCGGATGGGGGCGAGATCGGGATGGCGCAGGCCATGCAGGCATTTGCCTCAAAAGTCCTGCCCCACACGGACATGAACCCGGTACTCCTCAAGCCCAAGGGAGATTCTACCTCCCAGATCGTTCTCAACGGCAGGCCCTGGAAGGATGTCCCGATTGGCAATTATTATCAGGAAACCCCGATGCTGCTGGAGAAGGCCCTTGAATCCTACCGGCGCCTCGAGTCCGCCTATGGGCAGGTCGTGGTTGAAGGAGCCGGAGGAGCGGCCGAGCTCAACCTCTATGACCGGGACATAGCCAACACCCTGCTTGCAAAGCGCCTGAAGATCCCGCTCATCCTTGTTGCCGACATCGAACGGGGCGGGGTCTTTGCCCAGGTCTGGGGCACGATCTCCCTCCTGCCGGCCGATGTTCGCCCGCTCGTTAAGGGTATCATCATCAACAAGTTCCGGGGGGACCCGGCAATCTTCACCCCCGGTATTAAACAGATCGAAGACCTCTGCGGGGTCCCGGTGCTGGGCGTTGTGCCTTATTTCTCTCTCCCGCTCCCGAGCGAGGATTCGCTCTCGCTCGGGGACAAGAAACCCGGTGATTCAAAGGTACGGATAGCAGTCATCCGGCTTCCCCGGATCTCAAATTTCACTGATTTCGAACTTCTCGAACAGCATGCCTCGGTCGAGTATGTCCAGCCATCTGAATCCCTTGAGGGGTACGACTGCGTGATCCTTCCGGGCACCAAGAACACGATCGAGGATTTGCAGGCACTCAAGGAGTCCGGCATGGCCCGTAAACTGCAGATGGCCCGGCAGCAGAACGTACCGATCATCGGCATATGCGGGGGGTACCAGATGCTTGGCACCACCATTTTCGATGCTGGGTTCGAATCGGTCAAAGGAACGTATGAAGGTCTTGGTCTGCTCGATTGCATCACGCACTTTGTTTCCTATGACAAGAAGACAACCCAGGTGACCCGGACCGCCTGCGATATACCCCCGATCCTTTCATCAGTCGGAGAGGTTTCCGGGTACGAAATCCACATGGGAACAACAACCCCGAAAACAAGCCGCGAAGCCCTGCAGGGCGATGGCCTTGCCAGCGATGACGGCCTTGTCTTTGGAACCTACCTGCACGGGCTCTTCCTGAATCCTTCAGCGGCAAACGCGCTGCTCTCGTATCTCCATGCCAGAAAAGGACTTCCCTTCACTCCGATTGCCGCTGCTGCGGACCCGTACGATCTGCTGGCTGAGATCTTTGAAAAGCACGTGGATATGGATGCTGTCGAAGCGCTCGTAACGGGCGCATGAATCCGGCACCGGAAAAAGGGGTGTGTACCGGAGGAGACGCGTCGTCATCTGCCCGGCCGGGTTTTCGGATTACCGTGAGCCGAAGTCCTCATAGCAGGTGGATTTGACCAGTTCCGTGCCGGCAAACCCAAGTACCCGGGCAATCCGGGCAAGCTCGTCCGGGGATGCCGGCCGGACCTGATCATCCGTGCCCGGGCGGTCCAGGGTATTGAGCTGGACGCGATCGGGATGGATGACGCGGATTGCATCCCGCAGCCCGGCCAGCTCCCGGTCCGTCGTGTTGAGGCCCGGAATAATGAAGACCTCCTGCCAGATCTCGCCCCGGTACTCCTGCCGGAAGCGGATGAGCCCGTCAAGAACGAGAGCAGGATCAGTCCCCGTTATGGGCCGGTGCATGGCCTGGAAGGTCTCGCTGATTGCGGTCGAGAACGTAGGCAGCACGACATCGGCCGGCAGCAGCTCCGTCCTGACCGCGGGATCGGTGAGGAGACTGCCATTCGTGAGGATCGCGATACGGTATGCAGGGAACCGGTCTTTGAGGAAACGGACGATCCTGCCGATTCCCCGGGAGAGCGTGGGTTCGCCGGAACCTGCGAATGTGATGAAATCAAGGGCCGGGGATGTGGAGAGGAAATGCGAGAGTTCAGACAGGACATCCTCCGTCGGGATGAACTCCTGCCGCACTTTTGTTGCATGGGTTGTTTTGCCGCACTCGCAGTACACGCAGTCGTAGTTACAGGTTTTCAGGGGGATGAGATCAACCCCGAGCGATCGTCCAAGCCGGCGTGAACTTACCGGGCCAAAGAGATAGCGGTAACGCATGGAGTACGGTTGGTTGACCTGCCGTAACGATAAAACCACCGTGAAAAACAGAGGTGCTGCCGGTGTTCAGCCCGCGATCAGCTGATGATATTCGTTATGCTGTGGAATCCCCCGCGCTGGCGGTCAGCACATTTCACAGCCTCAACTTTGGTGAGATCCACCTTCTCGGTGATCCGGCATTTCGTGCAGTAGGCAAGCGACGGGGATTTCACAAACCTTCCCCCAACTAAAAACTCCCTGCAGTGCACGCAGAAACTGCAGTTCTCAACGGGCTCTTTCTTGGCATCGAGACACTGGACCCGACCCTTTACTGCCGGAATGATCCGGTACTCTTCCTCTGGCATGACAACGATTCTCCTGATGTACAACTCTGTCCCGCAGGAGATAAAAACACCGGAGAACCGTAAAAATCATTACCATTAAAAAGCATCCAGCCCGATATCTGTGGTATGAAGGTGTGTATTATGTGCGGGGGTGAAGGCACCCGCCTCCGCCCACTCACATTTGAACGGCCAAAGCCCTGCATCCCTATTGTCAACCGCCCGTCAATCCAGCACCTCGTCTCACACCTCACCAACATGGGGTTCCGCGAAGTGGTCCTGACCCTCGGCTACATGGGAAAGGCCATTGAGGAAGCGCTCGGAGATGGTTCACTGTTCGGCGCCGAGATCACCTATGTTCACGAGAGCACGAAACTCGGCACTGCCGGCAGCGTGAAGAATGCCCAGAAATACCTCGACGACCAGGATTTCCTGATCGTTGGCGGGGACCATGTCACCGATCTCAATGTCCTTGAATTTTTCCGGGCTCACCAGAAAGAGAAAGCCATGGTCAGCATCGGCCTGATCTCCATCGACGACCCGGGAGAATACGGTATCGCCGAGATCGATGTCGGGTACGAGATTCGGCGGTTCAAGGAGAAACCCGCACCCGGGGAAATCTTCTCGAACCTTGCAAGCACCGGGATGTATGTCTGCAGCCCGGAAATTTTCAATCATATTCCCGCAGATACCAAGTACGATTTTGCCCGTGACCTCTTCCCCAAGCTGATGAACGACGGGCATGCTCTCAAGGGCTGGCTTGCCCGGGGGAACTGGACTGACGTGGGAAGCCCGCATTCGCTCAGGCAGGCCGAGCGGTGGAAGCTTCAGGAGATAGAGTTCACGGATATCATCGGTGATCTCTCGATGCACGGGGCCCAGGTCCATGGCCCGGTCCAGCTCGGCGGATCGATCACGCTCGGGAAGAATACCAAGGTCATCGGCCCGGTTGCAATCGGTTCCGGCACAACCATTGGCGACAATGTCCTCATCGGCCCCTATACGACCATTGGCGAGAAGTGCATCTTAAGAAACAACGTGAAAGTCTTTTCATCCTCTCTTTACAACCGGGTGGTCATCGGGGCCAACAGTACCGTCTCGGGAAGTATCATGGACAATGATACGCACATCGGCGAGCACTGCAGTATCGAGAACGACACGGTGATAGGTCCCCGGGTAGTTCTGCGGGACCACGTTGTGGTCCACTCCAAGACCCGACTATGGCCTGAAGTCGTGGTCACGGACGGAACGATTGTAAAAGAGCATGTGCTCAATGAAAAATTCGATGTGCGGTGCGAGGGATCATAACCCCCGGCACCTCCACTGATTCCCTGATAAAATCAGCCTCTTTTTACGAGCCGGTGAGTGATTGCAACCAGCGGATGGCGGGCATAATCGAGAACCTGAATATCGTCGAGCGTTTTTAAGTTCATCGCGTGTGCTGTCCGCTCCATCCCGAGTTCGATATCTTCCTTGATCTCGATGATATAAGCGTCGAGAGCCGTAATTCCCATCCGCTTTGCCGCAACCGCCCGGTGATGGCCGTCGACAAGGATGATCCGCTTGGGCCGCCTCACCACAATGATCGGTTCTGCAAGGCCCTTCTTGATCTCGTAGATCCGACCTTCAAGTTCATCCTCGTAGATCTTGGACTGGGTGGGGAGAAGGTCCTTGACCGGCACCGTTCCCCGGTCGAGAGTGGGATCAACCCCATAGAGTTTTTTGAGGGTTGTGATGAAATTGAAGACCTTTTCCGGGGAGACATGCTCGATCTGCGACCGTATCACGTCAGAATTGGAGATGATTCCAAGCAGGTGGTTCTTCTCGTCAACAACCGGGAGTTTCTGGATGCCGGAACGGAAGATCACCCGGGCTGCATCGTTGATATCCATATCGGGATCAGCAACGATCAGGTTGTCGGACATAACCTGGCCTACGGGGGTTGTTGCCTGGACGAACAACAGGTCCCGGGCAGAAACATACCCGACAACCACTGAACCGTTCACCACCGGGAACCCGTCGTGGTGGGTCTTTTGGATCTTCTCGATGACGTCCTTTGCGGTACCATTGAGATCTACGCTGACGACATCATAGGTCATATAATCCTTGACCTTCTTTTTATCCATCAGTAGAGATAGTGGTGCCTGACAATAAAAGGGATCGGTCAGAAAAAAATGGCAGTTTGAGAGGGCAGGCAGGCCCGATTCTGTCTCGATACAGGTTCGGGCCGGCACGGTCGTCTTCCGGAGATGAACTTCGAGCTCCCCATTCCTGAACAAGGCTTTGGAGTTCTCTTCGGCAACGTCAGTGGGCAGTGCTATTATCCGGCACATGGACCCTGACATTCGTTCCCGGACATCGTATCCTTTGGCCATCTCTTCCTTTTCATCAAGTCTCTCGCAGGAGATCTCCAGCGCCCGGGGGTTGACAAGCTGAAGCGAGACATTCTCCGTCGTAATACACGGGAGAACCGCACCAGCGGTCACTTCGTCCTCGTGTTCCCGCACATCGACCCGGAACTTGCCGCTGAGTGCAGGAAGCGGTAGCCAACACCCCCGGACGGGAGGAGCCGGTGACCGGATGACGTGGCCCGGAACAGGTTATCGATCTCTGCCCGCACCACTTCCATCTCGCGCCACACAGACTCAAAGGGATAGCATCTCCCTACCATGACGTTTCCCGCCTTTTTCGGATGTGCCCGCGCTGTTACGGTGTAAGTTAACCAAAAGTTATGGCCAGTAGTTAATAAATATTGCCCGGATTCCGGATTAAAGCGGAATAGTTTATGACACCGGGGTTCCGATGTAGTAGGGAGGCACAGAAAGCATGGGTGAAAAGAAGCGAAAAGAAGCCACAGGAAAAAAATGGAATAAAATTATCGCCATAGTTGTCGGGGTACTGTTTGTTGTACTCATGGTAGTATCGTCGATGGGATCCAGTTGGATCAACAGCCTCGCAGTTACCAAAACCGGGGATGCAGTCACGCTTGATTACACGCTTTATGATGCGTCCGGAAGTCCGATCATCACTACCAACCAGCAGGTGTTCGAGAAAGCAATTGCCCAAGGCAGCGGCATGATCTACTCCAAACAGCTCTCCATCACGGCAAACCAGTCATATACCGATTCGGTGTATCCGGTCCAGGTATTTACGGTCGCGAATGGCTGGAACAACCAGTTTGCATTCTTCCCAAAGGAGTATGAAGCGGTCAGCGCCGGCGTTGTCGGCATGAAAACCAACGACAAAAAGACCATCAGTTTACCGGTCGAAGCTTCCATGACCCAGCTCTGGACACCGGATCAGCTCAGCCGCAATAATGTCAACCTGAGCAAGATCAGGGTCGGGGATATGCTGGCAATGGGCGTCTCAGACAATCGCGAGGAACTCAGCAACACTACCTCACCCAACTTCCGGGTTGCAGAGATCACCGGAAAGAGCGAGGCTGGTGCCACCGTTGATTTCGGTTGCCCGAAGATCGACATCACCGTTGCAGCAATCAATGCCCGGACCTGATCCGGATCAACCAATCCTTTTTTAACGTCACTCTGCCCATTCAGATTCATGGCACTGAAGGTACTCTGTTTTTACCAGCCGGGCTGCATGGGGTGCATGGAACAGGCTCCCATCAACGCGGAAGTAGGAAAAGCCCTGAATCTTAAAATAGAGGAGATCGACGCCGTGAAAAATCCGCAGTATATCAAAGAATACCAGCTGACAGCCACCCCGACCATCCTTGTCATCAAAGACGGGATGGTAATGGAGCGGTTCGAAGGCGTTGTCCATTCTGAACAGCTGGAAAGCGTGCTGAAAAAATATCTATAACCGGACACCGTAGATCCGCTTTATGCGGTGGCCCACGGTCTTCCAGCCCTCTTTTCGCATCAGAGGACCGTCCCGGAGTTTGAGATGGGAGATCTTGAAGCGTTTTCCCGAAGCAACGTACATATCTCCGACAACAAACGGCGATTCCCCGTCGCATTCCATGTACACGGGAATGGTCTTCCTGCCATCGTGAATCGAGATCTTGACCACGACCTGCTCGATGGTCCTGGTCCAGAGTGCGGTGATATCCGAGGCTTTTGCCCGCTCGGGGCGCTTGTCCCCGCATTCAATGGAGGTGACCTCGACCCCGAATGCATCGTCCCCGCATTCGGCCACAAGGTGATCGGTGATAGTGCATTCATCTTCAGCAGCGAGTTCGATCCCGCAGACCCGTGAGGTTCCTTCGCGGGATACTATCGTCTTGATCATGAGAACCCGCGGTTCGCGTTCCTTTGGAACATGCTGGTGGTGACCGCAGGTGGTGCACCGGACGAGAAGATCGCGGGATTCGGCAACTACTTCGTGTTCGGTCTCATCGTTGCACTCAGGGCAGGCAAGGGTGATAAACATTGAATATGAATGGAAACCCTCACATGATAAAGCATGGAGGCGACCGAGATCATCCGGTGCCGGGGACACCCGCTTGTCCTTGGCACACACCCGACAACGTTTGAAGTGACCTGCGAGGATCACCTTACCGCCAGTGGCAACTGCATCATTGGCATTGGTGCCGACAGGGGATGTGCCGGGCTCTCCCCGGAATTCAAAAGCATGCTCGCGCATGATGACACGATCCTCAAAACCCGGCTCGAATGCAACGGGGTTTTAGCCGAGATCAGATCGTTTGGCTCATCGCAGATGACGCTGGATCATCCCACGGATATGGTCTGGAGGAAGAGCACATTCGTCTGCGGGCGCACGATTGGCATTCAGTCGGATGCCGTGGCGCTGACCCTGCCACGGGATCTGGTGAGAAACCTGGTACTCGGAAACGAGATGACCGTTACCCTGGCCGCTATGCGTCCCGGCTGAGGGTCGTGATTTTAAGTTCAGCCTCGGCGAGCAGGGTCTCGCACTGTTTTACCAGCACTGCGCCCTGCTCGTAGAGTTTCATGCTCTCATCCAGGCTCGTGTTCCCGTCTTCGATCTTTCCGATAATGATTCTCAGCTGCTCGATCTTTGTTTCATACGTTTCTGTCATGATCCACACGCTCCACAATTGCCTGGCTGCTCCCGTCATAAAACCGGAGTTTCAGCCGGTCATCCTTTGACAGCGCCCCGGTACTTTTTACGAGTTTTCCATCCTTTTCTGCAACGCAGTAGCCCCGGGCAAGGACCGCAAGCGGGCTCCTCCCGACAAGAGCGGCCTTCATCTCCGCAAGGAGGAGGCGTTCCCGCTCGATCCGGGTTGAACAGGCCCGCTCCAGCCGTTCCGCGAGATCCGCGGTATTCTGCGTCCGTTCCGCGATAGTCCGCACGAACCGCTCCGGGCGGAGCCGGTCACGGAACGCCATAACCTCTTCCCGGGCCCGGGCCAGGCGCCCCAGGAGGGCAGTCCCAAGCCGGGCTTTCTGCTCCTGCAAACCGAGGAGAAGGGCATTCCGGTCCGGGACAACCAGCTCGGCCGCCGCAGAGGGTGTCGGTGCCCGGACATCCGCAGCAAGATCGGCCAGCGTGACATCGACTTCGTGGCCGATGGCGCTCACGACCGGCACCGGGCTGGCTGCAATTGCCCGGACAACCGCCGGGTTGTTGAACGGGAACAGGTCCTCGAAACTCCCGCCGCCCCGGGCAACGATAACCACATCGACAAGCCCGGCAACTCGCCGGATGGCCAGGGCGATCTCGGTATGGGCCGTTTCACCCTGCACGGCTGTCGGGGAGATGATGATCTCAACCGGGTACCGCCGTTCCAGGACATTCCTGATGTCGTGGATGACCGCCCCGGTCTCGGAAGTGACAACCCCCACCCGGTTGGGGAACCTGGGGAGGTCCCGCTTGCGATCCAGAGAAAAGAGTCCCTCGGCCGCAAGTTCCTTCTTCCACTTCTCAACGAGCAGGTACTTCTCGCCAAGCCCCGCCTTCTCCATGCCTTTGACCTGCAGCTGGTATGCCCCGTGCGGGGCGTACAGGGTTACCGACCCGGACACAACCACTTCCATGCCCTCCTCCGGGTCGAACGGGAGCCGGTCGGCATCCGAGCGCCACATCACGCACTTGATGACCGCCGCCGTGCTGCCGCCGCCTTTCTCCGACAGGGAAAAGTAGCGGTGTCCCCTTCCGTGGTGTTTGTAGTTGGTGATCTCGCCCCGGACCCGGATATCCTGCAGCCGGGGATCGTCCAGGAGACCGGATATGAGAGCCGAGAGCTCGGAGACCAGCAGGGGTCCGGCTTTCTTTCCCGACAGATCCTCCGGGGTATTGAACCAGTCCATCAACAATTATTAGGTGAAAACCGCATATCAAGTAGTACTACCATGGTCTCCTACTCCGTTGCAAGCATGTTTTTCCACGAGTACACGGTCCCGGAGATCTTCACGTTCATCTCCCGATCCGGTCTGGATGCAATGGAGTTCTGGCTCGAGACCCCGCACTTCTGGCTCCGCGACCTCCCGACACAGGAGGTGCTGGCCTGCCGGGCTGAACACCCGGAGATCTCTCCCTTAACAGTCCATGCCCCGATCCTGGACCTCAACCCCTGTTCCATCAACCCGGAAGTGGCCGAAGTCTCGCTCGGCTATGCGGTCCGGTCCATTGCAATCGCCGAAGAGCTGGGTGCCCGGGTGCTCACGCTCCACCCGGGACGGAGGACCGCCAAGCGGCCACCCGGTAACGCGGACTTTGCCCGGTTCGATCGCTACATGGAAACGGTCAGGAACACCGCCCTCCGGAACTCCCTTAAGATCAGCATGGAGAATATGGAACCTGCGGTCAATTCCCTCCTCTGCACACCCGGGCGGATGCGGGAGCTTCTCGATGACGAGCCCTGGCTGTTTTTTACCCTCGATGTTTCCCATGCCCTTGCAAAGTCCCCGGATGAGCCGCTTACGTATATCGAGCTCTGTCATGACCGGCTGGCAAATGTTCACATCAGCCGGGTTGAAGGAAAGACCCTGCACCTGCCGCTTGACCGGAGCCCGGTCATGGCCTCCGTCATGGGGGCGCTCAGGGATTGCAGGTATAACGGCAGCCTGACCCTCGAGATCGAGGACCTGAACTTCGGCCACCCACTCACATCCGATGAGAAAATTGCGGTGCTTGCCCGGGACTGCAGATTCATGCACGAATCCATGGAATGAACGCTGGGTTTATTAAATCCGTTCCCGAATATACTGGTACACTTTCAGTCGAAGATATTGCGTGCACCCGCACGTTGTGAAATACAATGATACAGAACGCTCTTGAAATCTTTCTTTTTATACTCTGTGTCCTCCTCTCGGCTTTTTTCTCAAGCTCAGAAGTTGCCCTCATGTCGATGACCCGGGCAAAAGTGAGGACACTCGATAACGAGAACCGGGTGGGATCGCATGCCCTCCTTGCTCTTAAGGAACACCCTGAACACTTCCTCATCACGATCCTCATAGGCAACACGATTGTCAACATTGCTGCAGCTGCGATAGCAACGGCGATAGCAATCCAGATGTTCGGGGATATCGGGGTCGGGATCGCAACCGGTGTTGTGACGATCATCCTCCTGGTCTTTGGCGAGATCGGACCAAAGATCTATGCAACCCGGGCTCCTGACACCTTTGCCCTTACGATTGCTCCTGTCGTCCTGTTCCTGTCAAAAATATGTTCACCGATCATCTGGCTGGTCGAGCGGGTCAGCCCGACGCTGGGTATCGGGAAGGATACAGCCGAGCCGACCGTAACCGAGGAGGAGATCAAGGAATGGATCGATGTGGGGAAGGAAGAGGGGACCATCGAGCAGGGCGAGCAGGACATGCTCTACTCGGTACTCGAATTCGGGGACACAACCGCCCGCGAGATCATGACCCCCCGGGTGGATGTCATTGTCATGGAGGATTCGATCACATTCGAAGAGGCCATCCGCACCTTCAACGAGACCGGGTTCTCCCGCATCCCGGTATACCACGACCAGATCGACAACATCACCGGTATCATCAATGTCAAGGATGTATTCTCGGCAATGGTCTCCCACCGGAAAGATTCCACCGTCAAGGAGGTCATGTACGACCCCACGTTCGTTCCCGATACCAAGAAGATCGACGACCTGTTAAAGGAACTCCAGGTCCACCGGGTCCAGATGGCGATTGTTGTAGACGAGTACAGCAGTTTTGTCGGGATTGTCACGGTCGAGGATATCCTTGAGGAACTTGTCGGGGATATTCTCGACGAGTACGACAAGGATGAGCCCGAGGTTCAGGAGCTTGCACCGGGGGTCATTGTCGTGGACGCCAAGATGTGGGTCGAGGATGTCAATGAACGTCGGGGTCTTTCCCTTCCCACGGACGATTCCTACGAGACCGTGGGCGGGCTTGTCATCGACCGGCTCGGGCACCTACCCCTTCACCCGGGCGAGAAAGTGGAGATCGATGACGGTAAGATAACGCTCGTTGTCCTCCAGATGCACGGCCGCCGGATCGTTAAGGTCAAGATAGTTATTCGTCCCATGACCAGTGCCGGGGATGGGTCATCAGGCGGGAATAAGTAGGACGGCAGGTATGAAATTGAGTGCAGAGGGATTTGTATGAAAAAACGGATTGCGGTACTTGCATCGGGACGGGGTTCGAATTTCCAGGCCATGATTGATGCAATCCAGGCTTGCCAGATCCCGGCTGACTGCGTAGCCCTGATCACCGACAACCCGAAAGCGTACGCTATTGAGCGGGCAGAGAAGGCAGGGATCCCCCGCATTGTCATCGATTATACCTCGTTTCCGTCACGTGAAGTCTACGAACGTGCCCTCCTTTCTGCCATGCAGGAAGTCAACGCGGATCTCTTTGTCCTGGCGGGCTACATGCGGATTCTCGGTACGTCAATTGTCCGGGCGTTTCCAGGCAAAATGGTGAACATCCACCCGGCGCTCCTGCCCAGTTTCACCGGGCTTCATGCCCAGCGGCAGGCCGTGGAGTATGGCGTTAAAATCGCCGGCTGCACGGTCCACTTCGTTGACGAGAGCCTTGACGGGGGTCCGATCATCCTCCAGGGAATTGTCCCGGTGCTGGATGATGACGACGAGGATTCACTGGCCAATCGCATTCTCGTACAGGAGCACATCTGTTTCCCGGAAGCGGTCCGGCTCTTCTGTGAAGACCGGCTTACGATTGTGGGGCGGAAAGTCATCATCCGCTAAAAACAGATCGGTACGTCCGAACAGCATTTCCCCGCAAGTACAGAGTACCGGGCGACAGGCGCTTTTTATATCCATGACACTGATAGTATGCACACAAAGATCCCGGTGATAGTAGCATGAAGGTGCGATCCAAGAATCCGGCCGGCAAACGGATTGCCCGGGAACGTATCGGGGTGCTCTTCGAGCAGGCCCGGCTGGCATACGCCGTGCACCCGGAACGGAGCAACCGTTACGTAGAACTCGCACGGAAGATTGCCATGCGGCAGCGGATCCGGATCGACCGGGAACTCCGCCGCCAGTACTGCCATCACTGCTATGCCTACCTTGTACCGGGACGAAACATGCGGGTGCGGGTGCACCGGGGCAACGTTGTTGTCACCTGCAGAACCTGCAAAAGAACAACACGATACCGTGTGGTGAGACCAGATGCAAAAACCAACTGATAATTCAATGCAGGACCTCAAGCCGACGGTCTGGATTGGCAAGCAGGGCTGCTCCGAGACCATGATCGAAGAGATCGTAGCCCAACTCAAGACACGCAAGATGATCAAGGTGAAGTGGCTCCAGAACACGGAAGTGGATCCGGATGCAGTGGCTGAAGCTGCAAAAGCCACACTGGTCGAAGTCCGGGGCCGGACCATGGTACTTGCCGAGAAGAAGAGAAACGCACCAAAGAAGTGATCCAACGGATCATTCCGGATCCGGCACCATCTCCGGTTTCACTATCCAGGAAACGACCAAGTTTGCAGGACCCGTACATTCACTTGTCCGGAACAATGCAGAAACCCACATCCCCGTTCCCTTTTTGAGTATCCGTCGAAGGTTCTACCCTTGGAAACGTATAAGAACCCTCTTCACATATATGTAAAGACTGTTATTTCATTATCAACAGTGAGGTATTAGATGACAACAGTATATGACGTCCCCGCGGACCATATCATCAGACGGACCGCCGAGGAGCTCAAGAAGCGGAAGGAGATCGTTCCCCCCGCATGGGCTGCCTTTGCAAAGACCGGGGTACACAAAGAGATGCCCCCCGAAGACCCCGACTGGTGGTTTACCCGGGCAGCAGCAGTTTTGAGACGCGTCTATGTCGACGGCCCCCTGG